>DAITAZ010000033.1:0-40958 GCA_036824045.1 Rhodocyclaceae bacterium | reverse complement strand
GAGCGTCGCCCTTACAAGGCGAATGTCGGCGGTTCGATCCCGTCAGCACCCACCAACGTGACCAGCGTTGGTATCTGAACAGTAAATTCCATGAAAAAACGGCCTTTGTGGCCGTTTTTTTTGCCCGAGTTATCGCGTCTGCTGCCTGAACATGTGCGGGGTCGTTATAATTCAGAGTCGGTTTTGAGTTGTCAGCCGAAAAAGGAGTGGTAGTTCAGTCGGTTAGAATACCGGCCTGTCACGCCGGGGGTCGCGGGTTCGAGTCCCGTCCACTCCGCCAGTTCCATGCAAAGGCGAACGGGTGTTCGCCTTTTTTGTTTCGTGTGCTGACTATCCTTGGTAATTGCTGTCGCTGCCAAGCTTCCCTCAACTGTTGGAACCCCGTATCGCCATGTTTGACGCCGTACGAAACAACAAACGAATTGTTCAGATTTTCTTGCTGCTGATCACCTTGCCGTTTGCACTGTGGGGGGTGGATTCCTATGTGCGTAATGCCAGTGACGCGAGTGGGGATGTGGCCACGATCGGTGAGATGAAAATCTCGCAGCAGGAATGGCAGAGTATTTTGCGTGAACGCCAGGACAGACTGCGTCAGCAGATGGGTGGGCGTTTTGATTCGCAAATGCTCGACTCCCCTGGGGTTCGCGCCGAGATTCTCGATGGCGCCGTTGAAGAGCGCCTGTTAATGCTTCAAGCGCACCGTGGCCAGCTTGCCCTTGGGGATGATCAGTTGAGGGAGATCATTGCTGGAATCCCCGCCTTGCAAGAGAACGGTCAGTTCTCCAAGGCGCGGTATAGCTCGTTGCTCAAGGCTCAGGGGCTTACTGAAGGAGGGTTCGAGGCTCGTCTCCGCCAGGATGAAACCTTGCGGCGTCTGGCCTCGTCGATTGGTGGAACCACGATCGTTTCGGGCGTGATCGGTGAGCGGTGGTTGGCAATTCAGCGGGAGAGCCGTGAAGTTGCACAAGCCGTGTTGTCCCCCGAAATGTATGTGTCTCAGGTCAAGTTGTCCCCTGACGCTGCCAAGACTTATTACGAGTCCAACCGCCGGCTGTTTGAAGTTCCCGAACAGATCAAGGTCGCGTATGTGGTGTTCAACGCCGAAGCCTTGTCCCAACAGGTTACGGTGAGTGAAGGTGAGATTAAGGCTTTCTACGATGCCAATCAGGGGCGTTACGGACAGGGGGAAGAGCGGCGTGCCAGCCATATCTTGATCCCCGTGCCGAAAGACGCACCCGAGGAACAGGTGCTGGCGGCGAAGTCGAAGGCTGATGGGTTGATGAAGCAGTTGCAAGCCAATCCTGGAGCATTCGCCAAGCTGGCAAAAGAGCATTCACAGGACCCGGGTTCTGCCGCGAAAGGTGGCGATCTTGGATTCTTTGGCCGGGGGATGATGGTCAAGCCGTTTGAAGACGCCGCTTTTGCTTTGGCCGAAGGCAAAGTGAGCGACGTCGTTCGCTCGGATTTCGGGTTCCACATCATTCACCTGACAGGTGTCAAGCCTGCGAAGGCGAAAGCGCTTCAGGACGTGAGTGGCGAGATTGCTGCCGAGTTGAAACGCCAGAAGTCTTCCAAGAACTTTGGCGAAGCCGCAGAGACTTTCTCAAACATGGTGTATGAGCAGGCTGACAGCCTTGAGCCGGTGGCGGAAAAGCTGAAGCTCAAGGTATTGCACAGCGATTGGGTGACCAAAGGACGGTTGGTGCCTCCGCTGAATCAGCCCAAGGTTGAAGCGGCCCTGTTCTCGGACGACGCCATCAAGAATGGCCGCAACATTCCCGCTGTGGATGTTGGGGGGAATACCCTGATTTCCGCCCGGGTGATGGAACACAAGGCCTCTACTCTTCGGCCGTTCGACGAAGTGCGAGTGGAGATCGAAAAGCGGTTGGTGCTGGACGAAGCGCTGAAGCTTGCGGCGAAGGACGGCAAGAGCAAGCTGGAGCTTTTGGCAAAGGGCGAGACGGTAGACGGTGTGACGTGGAGCTCGGCGCGCAAGGTTGCACGCCTGACTGCTACAGGATTGGCCCCTTCGGCCGAGCGGGCCGTCTTCTCGGCAAAAACGGAGAAGTTGCCGGCCTTCGTCGGCGCCGAGGTGCCGGGTGTTGGTTTCCAGTTGTTCCGGATTTCGGCTGTGGAGCGCCCGGCAATCCAAACGGGGGACGACAAGGACAAGCAGATGAAGGAGCGGTTTGCCCAGTTGTTCAATCAGGAAGACCTGGGGGCGTATCTGAGGGCTCTGAAGCAGCGCTTCCCGGTAAAAATCAACGAGTCCGCGCTCGAAGTCCGGGAGCGGTAAGACGCGCGCTAGTGCGCATGTTCGCCAACAAGGGCCCTGTCGTACAGGGCCCTTGTTGTTTGGGGCGAATGAAACGGGGAAAAGGCTTCAGCAGGGGGCCCGGGTGCGCATGGGTCAGGACGCGGAACTGGCCAGGATTGACTCCAGTTCGTGGCGCCCTGCCGGAGACGCCATCACAATCAGCGCTTGGCCAGCCTCCAGCGGGAATTCGTGCCCTGGGTTGAATACCCAGTCGCCGGCCACCCGGACAGCCAGCAAGATGAAGCTGGTGCTGGTCAGTGCCAGGGCGGAGAGCGGACGGCGCTCGAAGTTGGCTGGGATCGTGACCTCCTCGAGCCTCAGCCGATGTTCCGAACGGAGCATCTCGTCCAGAAAGGTGATGACCTGAGGGCGAATCATCGCCGCAGCGATGCGCATGCCGCCGGTGAAATCCGGTGATACCACTGTGTCCGCGCCTGCCTTGCGCATCTTGTCAATGTTGCGAACCTCGTGGCATCGGGCCACGATCCGTGCCTTCGGGTTCAATTGACGGGCCGTCAACACGATCATCAGGTTGCGGCTGTCGTCACCCGTCACGGCAAATACCCCCTTCGCGTCTTCGATGTCGGCGGCGATCAACATGTCGTCGTCGCTCGCATCGCCGTGCAGATAGAGCAGGCCGGCGTTGCGCTCCTTCTGCTGCAGGAGCATCTCCAGGTCTTCGTCGATGGTAACGAAGTGCCGGTTGGTGGCTTCCAGCTCTTGGGCCACATTGCGCCCGACGCGACCGTAGCCGCAGATGATGTAGTGACCGTGAAGTTTGCGGATCAGCCGTTCCATACGTTTGCGTGCCCAGGCGGAATTGAGATCAGTTTCGAGGAAGAAGACGGTCAGAGCCGAGAACAGGAACCAAAGGGTTCCCAGCCCTGCGCCACCGACAAACATGGCGAAGACCCGGCCCCATGGCTTGTGAGAGAGATCGACGATTTCTCCGTAGCCGATGGTGGCGATGGTGATGAAGGTCATGTAGATCGCGTCGATCCAGGATGTCTGGGGGCCTCCGATTAGCTTGAAGCCGATGCTGCCCACGATGGACAGGACGAACAGCAAAACCCCGCCCCAGAGCATCTTGTTGTAGACGCGGCGAGCGTTGACGGGCAGATGTTTTTCCATGGATGGTTCGAGCAATCAATCAGGTTTCAGCTTTTCGGGTACTGACGCCTGCGCTCCCGCAGGCTGCGCACCAAGTTCCATCGCCACATGCCCCACACGACCAGATAGCCCAGTGCGGAGAGAGAGCTGGCAAGCAGTACAAGCCCGATGGCGAGCGGTTGCCCCAATCCGCTCATCCAGTCCAGCGTCTGGGCGAGCCAGGCGCTGACGGAGCCATCCCACTCAGGCGGCGGTGTCAGCTCGCCCGGGTCTTGTCCGAGTACCCAATTGCCCATCGCGAACGCTGCGAAATAGAGTGGAGCGATGGTCAGCGGGTTGGTGTAGAGGGTGCATAGCAGCGCCAATGGCAGATTGACCCGGAAGATCAGACAGCCGACAGTCGCCCCGAGCATCTGCAAGGGGCCGGGAATTAGTCCGCAGAACATCCCGATCGCAACGCCACCGGCAGCCGAATGGCGATTGAGATGCCAAAGGCGGGGATGCGTCAGTGTCTGGCCGAACATGGCCAGCCAGCGATTCTCTCGGATTTGTTCAGCGGAGGGCAGGTAGCGCCGCAGTAGCTTGCGCATGGATGTCGGGGAGAGCCGGACTCGATGGTTGCGTATCCCTCGAGTCCTTCATCAGTAAACAAAGTAATGAAACAGTACTTGAATACCACATCGGGCGGCGGGCCAGAAGGGACTATGCCTCTTGCGGCAGCGTTTGCGGCGGCAAGGCCAGTGCATTCAGGATGGTAAACAAGAAAAACCCGGCATCGAGCCGGGTTCAGAGGTGAGCGACCCCTTGCGGGGCCGCGCTGGATAAGCGCCGCAGTACTCAGGCTGCTTTGGCTTTTTCCTCACCACCCACAAAGAAGCTGGCGATGTAGAGCACCAGACCAATCAGGAACACCACGCCAGTGAACTCACGCATCCAGTAGAACAGGCTGATCTGGTCCTGCGCCTGCATGAACGGGATGGGGCTGGCGGAGAAGCGCTGCAGCCACACTTGGAGGATACCGGCGGCGGTGAGGAACAGCGTGATGAACACCATGGCGATGGTCATCAGCCAGAACGCCCACATTTCCACTACCTGTGCCCGGTCAGAATTGGCAGCACGACCGCGCATCAGCGGCATGGCATAGCTGATGATGCAGAGCACGACCATGGCGTAGGCGCCGTAGAAGGCCATGTGGCCATGAGCGGCGGTGATTTGTGTGCCGTGGGTGTAGTAGTTGACCGGAGCCAGGGTGTGCAGGAAGCCCCACACGCCAGCACCCAGGAAGGCCATCACGCCGGTACCCAAGGCCCACAGGGTGGCGGCACGATTGGGATGCTCGCGACGGCGACGGTTCACCATGTTGAAAGCAAACACAGTCATGGCGAAGAAGGGGATGGGTTCCAGCGCGGAGAACACGCTACCCCACCATTGCCAGTATTCCGGCGTGCCGATCCAGTAGTAGTGGTGTCCCGTCCCGATGATGCCGGTGATCAGGGTCAGCGTGATGATCACATACAGCCACTTCTCGATGACTTCCCGGTCCACGCCGGTCACCTTGATCAGTACGAAGGCCAGCAGGGAGCCCAGGATCAGTTCCCACACGCCTTCCACCCAAAGGTGCACCACCCACCACCAGTAATACTTGTCCAGCACCAGATTGGAGGGGTTGTAGAAGCTGAACAGGAACATCACGGCCAGCCCCCACAGACCGATCAACAGAACGGTGCTGATCGCCGTCTTGCGTCCCTTCAGTACGGTCATGGTGATATTGAACAGGAACGCCAGGGCGACCACCACGATGCCCAGCTTCGTCACCAGCGGCTGTTCAAGGAACTCCCGCCCCATGGTTTCGAGCAGGTCGTTGCCGGTCAGGCTGGCCAGTGTGGCATACGGCAGCGAGAGGTAGCCGACAACGGTCAATGCCCCTGCCACCAGGAAGATCCAGAACAGGGCAACGGCCAGTTTTGGACTATACAGCTCGGTTTCCGATTCCTCCGGAATCAGGAAGTAGGCGCCCCCCATGAAGCCGAACAGCAGCCACACGATGAGCAGGTTGGTGTGTACCATCCGTGCCACGTTGAACGGAATGGCGGGGAACAGGAAGTCCCCGATCACGTACTGGAGGCCGAGGATCAGGCCAAACAGCACCTGCCCGGCAAAGAGGCCAATCGCCGCCATGAAATATAGCCGCGAGACCGCCTGGGATTTGTATTGCATGGTTATTGCTCCTATCAAGACCCGATACGGTGCCGTTTAGCCCTCGATGTTGGGCGGCCAGTTAGCCGTGTTGATTTCCGAGGTGTACTTCAGGAATGCCACCAGATCGTCCAGCTCCTTTTCGGACAGGTTGAATTGGGGCATCTGACGACGGCCCGGGGCGTTGGTCGGCTGGGACTTGATCCATGCCTTGATGAAATCACCGCCGCGGCGCTTATACACGTTGCCCAGCTCCGGCGCGTAATAGGCTCCCTCCCCAAGGAGCGTATGGCAGCCGATGCAGTTGCGTGTTTCCCATATTTTCTTGCCCGCGATCACCTGAGGTGTCAGGTTTTCGCGGTTATCGCGCTTCGGTAGCGCACCCGTGGTGTCAAACGTGAGTGCGAGGAACAACAGGAGGAAAAATACTGTCCCCCCGTAGAAGATGTTCCGCGCCATCGAGGTTGTGAATGTCCCGCTCATGGAGCCCTCCCAAATAGACAGGCTGCGGTTCGCAGCGTGGCGGAATGTTCCTGCCGGGGGGCAAGGGGTCGCTTTGACGTTTGCTAAAAAGGGGGGCGCGGTCCGCGATTGGGGGGGGCTTCCTGCTATTGCCGGCAAGCCCCTCGTGGCATAGTGCTCGCTTATTTCCGGATTTTTTGCGAAGGATGGCAGCTGTGTTCGTGCGGGTATTTGTTGCTTTGGTGTTTTCGCTCGCGATGGCCTCGGTGGGGGCAACCGAGCTCAAGGACTTGCCGGGTGCAGTGGCACCGCCGGTGACGCTGCAGGATGTGGATGGCCGCACCCATCGGTTGGGGGACTTCCAGGGGCGCCTGGTGCTGGTCCATTTCTGGGCGACCTGGTGCCCGCCCTGCATGGATGAAATGCTATCGCTGGAGGCGCTGGAACGGCGCCTGGGCAAGGAACGCCTGACTGTCCTGGCGATCAACATTGGCGAGAGCCGGGAAAAGATCCGCCAGTTTGTGGACCACATGTCCTTGGACTTGCTGGTGCTCAGGGATACGGACATGGGGGTATTCCGCCAGTGGGGCGGCAAGGCGGTCCCCTCCACCTGGGTGGTGGACGGCGGGCAGCGGGTCAGGGCGGTGGCGGTAGGGGAGCGGGTTTGGGACGATGCGGCCATCGTCAAGCGTCTCGAAACCATTGGCCGACCCACCCGGCAACCCTGACTGCCCAAGGTTGGATGGCGTTGTGCTTGCTCGCAGGCAGGGGGCGGTTTAGCCTTCGCTTTCGGCTGTGCGGGCGCCCTGCCGGGCGGGCGCGGCCACCAACGTCTCCACCACGCGGGGAAAGGCCAGGGAGCCTGTGCCCCGTCTGCCAAAAGGAAACACTCAATGGATCGTCGCAACTTCATGAAAGCCGCTGCCGCCGGTGCGGCTGTCACCGTGATGCCCCGAGGCTTCGCCGCTACCGGTGAATCCCGTCCTTGGCGGACCTTTGAAGTCACAACCCGGGTTGAGCTCGTTCAGGCGCAGGGGCTTTGCCGCGCCTGGCTGCCGCTGCCGCTCGCGCAACCGACCGACTACTTCAAGATGCTGGGCAACGAGTGGAAAGGCAACATGGCGCAAGCCACTGTGCTGACCGAGGCCCGTTACGGGTCCGGCCTGCTGGCGGTGGAGTGGAAAGACGGTGAGGCCGCCCCGGTGGTTGAGCTGGTTTCCCGATTCCAGACCCGTAACCGCAAGGTGGATTTGAATGTGGCGGGGATGGTTCCCCAGGAGGACCCGGCTCAGCTCAAACTGTATCTCGCGCCTACGGAATACATTCCCACCGATGGCATCGTCCGCGATACGGCGCAGCGCATCGTGCGCGAGGCCAAGGCCCGGACCGACCTGGAGAAAGCCCGCGCCATCTACGACTGGGTGGTGGAGAACACAGTGCGTGACCCCAAGACCCGAGGCTGTGGGGTGGGGGACGTGAAGTACATGCTTGAAGCCAATGCCCTGTCCGGTAAATGCGCGGACCTCAATGCGATCTTCGTGGGCCTGGCCCGGGCTGCCGGCATTCCGGCGCGGGACGTGTACGGCATCCGGGTGGCCAACTCGGACCGGGGCTACAAATCCCTCGGCAAGGCTGGCGACATTACCAAGGCGCAGCACTGTCGCGCTGAGTTCTATCTGGCCGGCCACGGCTGGGTGCCGGTGGACCCCGCCGACGTGCGCAAGGTGATCTTGGAAGAGAAGCCCGGGCTGACCCTGAACGACGACATCGTGAAGGAGGCGCGGAGCATGCTCTTCGGCGGTTGGGAAATGAACTGGCTGGCCTACAACTACGCCCACGATCTCAGCCTCCCGGGCTCGGCCGGGGCGAAGGTCCCGTTCCTGATGTATCCGCAGGCGGAAAGCGCACAGGGCCGTCACGACAGCCTCGACCCCGACAATTTCAAGTACCGCATCTCGTCGCGGGAAATCACCACCTGAACCCGATAGGCGGGTTCCTGCCCGCCTGTGATCCCATGTCCAGCCACCGTGAGTACGCCCGCCTCGCCGCAGCCGGCTGGCCGGGTACATGCGGTGGCGGGCGGATGTCGCGCAACGACCAAAGGGTAGTCCATTGAGCACCAAGGATCTCAGCCAACTCAAGATCGATCGTCAGTCGCAGCCGGAAGCGGCGCACGGGCTTCGGCCCTGGCTGATCGGGGGGGCGGTGCTCGCCATCCTGGCTGGTAGCGTCTGGTGGGCGGTCGGAGCCAGTCCGATTGCGGTGGAAACAGCGAATGTGGGTACCAGTTATCCCTACCAGGCTCTCACGGTGCTCAATGCGTCGGGTTATGTGGTGGCGCAGCGCAAGGCGGCAGTTTCCTCCAAGGCGTCCGGCCGGCTGGAATGGTTGGGGGTGGCCGAAGGGTCCGTGGTCAAACAGGATCAGGTGGTTGCCCGGCTGGAGAGCCGTGACGTACGGGCTCAGGCGGACCAGGCCCGGGCCGCGCTGGGGGTTGCCCAAGCTGGTGTCGGCCAGGCCCGGGCGGAACTGACGGAGGCGGAAGCGGCGTGGCGGCGTACGGCTGATCTTGCGGCCCGGAAATTCGTGGCGGCCTCCGCGGTGGACAGCGCCCAGGCACGCCTGGCGCGGGCACAGGCGGGGGTGGCCAGCGCTGGCGCGGCGGTCAGGGCCGCGGAAGCAGCCGCCCGGGTGGCGCAGGTGGCGGTGGAGCAAACCGAGATCCGCGCCCCGTTCGACGGCGTGGTCCTGACCAAGACCGCCAACGTGGGCGACATCCTCACGCCATTTTCCTCGGCGTTGGACACCAAGGGAGCGGTGGTCACCCTGGCGGACATGAGCACGCTGGAAGTGGAGGCGGATGTCTCGGAGTCCAGCGTTGCCCGGATCCAGCCGGGGCAGCCCTGCGAAATCCAGCTCGATGCCTTTCCGGAGGTGCGCCTGCGCGGCGAGGTCAGCCGGCTCGTACCCACCGTCGATCGGGCCAAGGCAACGGTGATGACCAAGGTCCGTTTTGTCGACCGGGACTCCCGTGTGCTGCCGGAGATGAGCGCCAAGGTGGCTTTTCTCTCCGCCCCGGTGCCGCCTGAACGCCGTCAGCCGCTCACGGTGGTGAATCCGGAGGCGGTGGCCACTCGGGGCGAGCAGCGCGTGGTGTTCCTGGTGGAGGGGGATGCCGTGCGCCAGACCCCGGTTCAGGTGGGGGAACGGCTCGGTGAGTCCGTGGCGGTGTCCGGCGTCAAGACCGGGCAGAAGGTGGTCTTGCGGCCACCGCCGGAGCTGCGGGATGGCGCAACGGTCAAGGTGGGCGGCAAGGGCTAGGCCACAATGGGGACGCTCATCAGCCTGCGCGGGGTCAGCAAGAGCTACCGCCGTGGTGCCCAGACCGTGCCGGTGCTGAGCGCCATCAGTATCGACATTGCCGAGGGAGAGTTTCTGGCCTTGATGGGGCCTTCTGGCTCCGGAAAAAGTACCTTGCTCAATCTGGTGGCGGGTATCGACCGGCCGGATGCCGGCCAGCTGGTGGTGGCGGGCACCGACATCGGGCGCCTGCCGGAGTCCGCGCTGGCGGACTGGCGGGCGAGCCACGTGGGGTTCATTTTCCAGTTCTACAACCTCATGCCCGTGCTTACCGCCCTCGAAAACGTGGAACTGCCCCTGCTGCTGACCCGATTGTCCCGTCGCGAGCGGCGGCAGCGGGCGGAAATCGCCCTCGACCTGGTGGGCTTGGCGGACCGGATGGAGCATGTGCCGGCAGAGCTTTCCGGCGGGCAGCAGCAGCGGGTCGCCATCGCCCGGGCGCTGATCACCGACCCGACCCTGGTGGTGGCCGACGAGCCCACGGGGGATCTGGACCGGGAATCCGCCGGCGAAATTCTGGGCCTCATGCAGCGGCTCAACCGCGAACTGGGCAAGACGATCATCATGGTCACCCACGATCAGCGGGCGGCCGGGTACGCCCACGCCATCATGCACTTGGAAAAAGGCGAGCTCTCCGGCCGGGAGGAAGTCCGCCAGGCAGCCCCTCTTTAGGCGCCCATGGTCAGCCTGCGCCTGATCCTCAAGAATGCGCTGCGCCACAAGCTGCGCACCGGGCTGACGGTGCTCGGACTGGTGATCTCCGTGCTCGCCTTCGGTCTGTTGCAAACGGTGGTGGATGCCTGGTACGCGGGGGCGGAGAGCGCGTCTGCGGCGCGGCTGGTGACCCGCAATTCCATTTCACTGGTGTTTCCGTTGCCATTGACCTACCGGGCCAAGCTGCGGAGCGTGGATGGGGTGCGGAGCGTCAGCAACGCCAACTGGTTCGGCGGCATTTACAAGGAGCCCAAGAACTTCTTTCCCCAGTTCGCGGTGGATGCCGCCACCTACCTGCCCATGTATCCGGAATTCGTCATCCCGGAAGATGCGTTGCGGGGTTTCCTCAGGGACCGCAAGGGGGCGGTGGTGGGGCGCAAGCTTGCCGACACTTATGGATTCCAGCTCGGTGACACGGTGACGCTCAAGGGCACCATCTTCCCCGGCAACTGGGATTTCGTGATCCGGGCCATCTATGATGGCCGCGAGCCCAAGACGGATACCGCCCAGTTCCTGTTCCACTGGGACTATCTCAACGAAACCCTCCAGCGCACCGTTCCCCGCCGTGCCAATACCGTCGGCGTGTATGTGCTGGAACTGGCGGACCCGGCCCGGGCGGCGGAGGTGAGCCGGGCCGTGGATGCCATGTTCCGAAACAGCCAGGCGGAAACGCTTACCGAAACCGAAAAGGCCTTCCAGCTTGGCTTCGTGTCCATGACCGAGGCCATCGTCGTGGCCATCCGCGTCGTTTCGTTCGTGGTGATCGTCATCATCATGGCGGTGATGGCCAACACCATGGCCATGACAGCGCGTGAGCGGACGGCTGAGTACGCCACCCTCAAGGCACTGGGTTTTGGCCCCGGTTTCATCGGCCGGCTAATCGTGGGCGAGAGCCTGGCGATTGCTCTGGCGGGCGGGCTGGCGGGCATTGTGCTCACCCTGCCTGTGGCGGCTGCCTTTGGCAGTGCCATGGGTTCGCTGTTCCCGGTGTTCCAGGTGTCGCCCGCCACGCAGGCCCTGCAGTTGGCGGCAGCGCTGACGGTTGGACTGGTGGCGGCGCTGGCGCCCACCTGGCGGGCGATGCGGGTGCCGGTTGTGGAGGGGCTACGCCATGTGGGCTGATGCGCATGCCGGGGGGCGGCAATGAGGTTGCCGCTTGCTTACAGCCTGCGCAATCTGCGTGCCCGCAAGCTCACCACGGTACTCACCGCCGGGGGGATGGCCCTGGTGGTGTTCGTGTTCGCCACGGTGCTGATGCTGGAAGAGGGGTTGCGCCAGACCCTGGTGGAAACCGGGTCGGCCGACAACGTCGTCGTCATCCGCCGTGGTTCGGAAACCGAGGTGCAAAGCGGTGTCGAGCGGGCTCAGGCTGCAGTGGTCGAGAGCCTGCCCCAGGTGGCCCTGGGCGAGGGTGGGGCGCCACTGATGTCCAAGGAGACAGTGGTTCTCATCTCCCTCTTGAAGCGGGGTACCGACAAACCGGCCAACGTGATCATCCGTGGCATGGGGGCGAACGGGCTGTTGCTCCGGCCTCAGGTTCGGATTGCGGCCGGGCGCATGTATCGCCCGGGCGCGGCGGAGGTGGTGGCGGGCCGCTCCATCGCCGATCGTTTTGAAGGGGGCGGACTGGGGGAGACGATGCGCTTTGGCGGACGGGACTGGCAGGTGGTCGGTGTGCTGGAGAGTGGGCGGACCGGCTTTGATTCCGAGATATGGGGGGATGCGGAACAGCTCATGGCCGCCTTTCGCCGACCGGTCTTCTCTTCCCTGCTGTTGCGCCTGAACAGCGTGGAGGGCTTCGATGCGCTGCGCCAGGCCATGGAAGACGACCCGCGGATCAAGCTCGAGGCCAAGCGGGAAAGCCAGTACTACGCCGACCAGTCAGAGGTGTTGGCCCGGTTCATCCGCTACCTGGGGGTGACCTTGTCGGTCATTTTCTCGCTGGGTGCCATCATCGGAGCCATGATTACCATGTATGCGGCCGTGGCCACCCGGGTCGGGGAGATCGGCACCTTGCGCGCCCTGGGCTTCCGCCGGGGCAGCGTGCTTGCGGCCTTTCTCGCCGAGTCGCTGATGCTGGGCCTGATTGGCGGGTTGGTCGGGTTGGGGCTGGCCTCGGCGATGCAGTTCTTTTCCATCTCCACCATGAACTGGCAGTCTTTTGCCGAACTGGCTTTTACCTTCACCCTGACTCCCGGCATCGCCCTGCAGAGCCTTGTTTTTGCCCTGGTCATGGGGTTCGTGGGCGGGTTCCTCCCGGCGTTTCGTGCTGCGCGGATGGAGATCGTGACGGCGCTGAGGGCGTCCTGATCCCGCACGGGCGTGTGTGCATGGCTGCAGGGGCGTTCGCGCCGGTAGCGCCCGGATCTCCGCGTCCCCTATCAAGAATCCCGTCCCCTGGCCGAAAGCACAGGGAAAGGGCGGGCGGCCAACGCCCGGCCATTGATCCCGAACCGGGTGGCGATACGCCACCCTCGCCGATGTACCCGGCTTCCCCGGCTGGTCGGAGCGCTGCATTTGAAACGAGAAATCATTGCCACCCGCGATCTGGATATGGGCATGTTCGTGGCCGAACTCGACCGTCCCTGGGTCGGTTCGCCCTTCCTGCTTCAGGGGTTTCTGATCGAAAGCGAAGACGACCTGTCGGAGTTGCGGGGGTGCTGCAAGTTCGTCTACGTAGACCGGACGCGCTCCGTGGGAGCACACAAGCGGGAGGAAGTGGTGGAGCGCGCCAAACCGGAAGCCGTGCGTGCGGCCCCCCGTGGTCCGGAGATGTCGGCCCGCCGCGAACCCGGCAAGTCCCTGAGCTTCCACGAGGTGGTCCGGATGCTCAAGGAAGGGGGGGCTCCGCCACCCCCGGCAACCGGGGAGAGCGGTTCCCCGCCCCAACCCCAGGGGGTGACCATGCGGGCGGGCTCAACCTTGCCATCGGCCAGCCTGGTGCTCGAAGCCGATCCGGCACGCCTCGGCGGTTCGGCCGGTGGGGGCATGTCCGGCCTGCTCCAATCCGTGGGCGGGCTGTTCCGGCGCAACGACGACGATGCCCAGGCCCGGGCCCGCAACCTCAAGGTGGTGCCGGATGCGCCGGAGCAGCCCCGGCGCTTTGGCGGGTTTACGGTCACGGTCTACGAAGACGCCACCACGGTGGAAGAGGAATTGGTGGCAAGCGCCCCCATCTTCGTCCAGGCTCAGCAGGTGGTGGATCAGCTCATGCAGGATATCGAGCAGAACCGGGCGCCGGATGTGGCCAAGGTGCGCGATACCGTGGGCTGCATGGTGCAGAGCGTGATGCGCAACTCGGACGCCCTGGTGTGGCTCACCAAATTGCGCAGCACTGACCAGTATTCCTACGACCACGCCTTGGACGTTTCGGTCCATGTGATGGTCTTTGGTCGTTTTGTCGGGCTGCCCGAGGACCAGCTCAATTTGTTGGGCATGGCGGCCTTGATGCAGGACGTGGGCAAGATCCGGATTCCGGACGCACTGCTGCAGAAGCCCGGAAAGCTGAGCGAGCTGGAGATGAAACTGGTCAAGACCCATGTCTTCCGTTCCATGGAACTGGTGCGGAAGGACCCGGAACTCCCTGCGGCCGTGGCCGAGATCGTGGAGCGCCATCACGAGCGCTTTGACGGCAGTGGCTACCCGAAGGGACTCAAGGGGGAACAGATCGGGGTGCTGCCGGAAATGTCCGGCCTGGTGGACTGCTACTGCGCCATGGTGCGCAGCAAGCCCTACGCCGAGGCCCTGCGCCACCAGGTGGCGCTGGAGGAGATCAACCGCATGCGCGGCACCCTCTTCAGCGAACCCATCGTGGACCAGTTCATCCAGTGTTTCGGTCTTTACCCGATCGGGACGCTGGTGGAGCTCAACACGGGGGAGGTGGCGGTGGTGATCGCCCAGAACCGGGTGCGCCGGCTCAAGCCCCGGGTGATGGTGTTGCTCGGCCCGGACAAGGCGGCCAACAAGTATCCCCCCACCCTCGACCTGCTCTACGACCCGCTCACCGCGGCGGGCGACGCCTACCGCATCGTACGGGCGCTGGAGCCCAACGCCTACGGCATCAATCCGCAGGAGTTCTACCTGGCATGAGCGCCCTTGCCTGGTCGCCCACGGGCGGTCCGCGTTTCCGTGTGGGGGCGGATCGGGCTGTCGCCCCAGGGGGAGCGGTGCAGCGCGGTGAACAGGACGGCCCCCACTCTCCTGCCGCCACGGCCGTGCCCCGAAGCTCCGGGTGGCGGCGGTGAACACCCGCGCCCAGGAACAGCTGCCGTCCAGGGCCGATGCCTCCGGCCGGGAACCCGTGCACCTGGCCTTGGACGAGGCGAGTGTGGCGCTGCGCCTGGCCGAGTTCGGCCTGGACCGGGGCGCCGCCTCGACGGTGAGCGCCTTTGCCGGGGTCTATGCCGGGGAGGCCCTGGGGCTTGCCTTGCTGGAGCGCCTGGGCGAGGGGGATGGCTGGGGCTTCTCGGACAATCTGGAAGCGATTGCGGCTTACCGCTACTTCCGCAACCTGTTTCTGGCCTTTTTCGACTATCCCTTCGACCCCGCGTGGCTCGCCGAGCTGGTTTCCGCGTGGGTGGAGCTGTACCGTCGGGGAGGGGAGGCGGCCCTGCCTGCCTGGGTTTCGCAGCAGGTACTCGATACTTGCCTGGAGGCACTGCTGGAGGATGCCGCGTCCGGCAGCCGGCTGACTACCGAGATGGCCGCGGTGCTTGGCAAGGCCATGCTCTTTCTGGCGGGGGTGATGTCGGACGCCTCCGCCAGTTACGATCAGGCCCGCCAGCAGCGCTGCGAGAGTGTCGACGAGATGAGCGGGCTGCCCAACGCCCGACACGCCCGCAAGGTGCTTGCCAGCCACATTGTCCAGGCGGCCGCCGGGCAGTCCCCGCCCTTTGTCGGAGTGGTGGTGTTTTCGGTGGAGCTGGCCCCCGCCATGCTGCGGCGGGAGCGGGATCTGCCCGCCACCGTGGCGCGGCAGATCGCCGAGCGCATGTCCCAGGCGCTGCGGGTGACAGACACTCTGTGCGTCCTTGACGAGCGGCACATGGCGGCCGTCCTGCCTGCCCTGCGCACGCCTGCCCAGATCACCCTGGCACTGACCCGGGTGGTGCAGCAGTTCGACAAGCCCTTCCTGGTCAGCGGGCGGGAATGCCGGGTGGTCCCGACCGCGGGTGCGGCGTGCTACCCGGATTCGGCCTCGGATGCCGTCAGCTTGCTGCAGGCGGCGCGGCTGGCTTTGTACGAGGCCAGGCACGAGAAGAAGCCCTTCGAGATCTTCCATGAGCGGATGGACGAGAGCGCGGCCGCCAGCGCCGAACTGGAGCACCTCTGTCTCGATGCTCTGCGGGAAGGGCGTCTGGAACTTTTCCTCCAGCCCCAGTACGACGTACATACAGGCCTGTGCCTCTCCGCCGAGGCCCTGCTGCGCCTGCGCCGGCCGGATGGACGGATGATTCCCCCCAACCTGATCATGGACGCCATCGAGCGTGCGGGGGCCACCGGACCCTTCACCCGCTGGCTGATCAACCGGGGCGTGCGCATGCTGGCGGAACTGGGGCAGAAGGGTATCGATGCCAGCATCAGCATCAACTGTACCGCCGAAGATGTATCGGACCCGGATCTGCCGGAGCTGATCGCCCAGTCGCTGGCCACCTGGAAGGTGCCGCCGGAGCGGCTGCTGGTGGAACTGACCGAAGGCGCGATGATCCAGGACGAAAACCGGGTGCTGGAGATCCTCGAGCGCATTGCCGCCACGGGTGTGCGTCTGGCGGTGGATGACTTCGGGACGGGCTATTCGTCCATGGCCTACCTGCGCCGGTTGCCGCTGCATGAACTGAAGATCGACCAGGTGTTCGTGCGCAAGATGACCCAGTCCAGCCAGGACCAGGAAATCGTCCGTTCCATGATCCAGCTTGCCCATTCCCTGGGGCTGGAAGTGGTCGCCGAGGGGGCCGAGGACGACGCTACCCGGGCATTGCTCGCCAGCTTCGGTTGCGAGCGTATCCAGGGATACGGCTACAGCCGGCCCATCAGCCTGGGCGATTTCATGGACTGGTACGGGCATACGGGCGGGGTGCCGGTGCACCAGTTTACGGGCTGACTTGCCCGCTTGCCTGCAGCAGCCCTTCGCGGCCACCCCTGAGGGCCGCCGCCCCCGTTAAAATCCGCCCCTTTGCCACTCAAGGGCGGAGCGATTCCATGCAGTGCACACTGATTTTGCGGCGGGCCTTTGTGACCGCGGTGGCCTCCCTGGCGATGTCGGCGGCCAACGCCCAGGCCCCTGCACCCAGGATCAAGGTGGGCCTGATGCTGCCTGCCACCGGCACCTTTGCCGCGCTGGGTACGGCCATGAGCAACGGTTTCCGGCTGTACGTGGCCGAGCAGGGCGGGCGGCTGGGCGGGCGGGAGGTGGAGTTCATCTCCGTGGATGACGAATCGGACCCCGCCAAAGCCACCGAGAACGCCAATCGGCTGGTCAAGCGGGACCAGGTGGACGTGCTGGTGGGCACGGCGCATTCCGGCGTGGCCCTGGCCATGGCCAAGGTGGCACGGGATACCCAGACCCTGATGATCATCCCCAATGCCGGCGCTGATGAGCTCACCGGTGCCCTGTGCGCGCCCAACATCTTCCGCACTTCCTTCAGCAACTGGCAGGTGGGCTACGCCGTGGGCCAGACCATGGCGGAGCGCAAGGTCAGGACTGCGGTCACCATGGTCTGGAAGTACGCCGCGGGCCAGCAGATGGTGGCGGGCTTCCGCGAGGCCTTCGAGAAGGGGGGCGGCAAGGTGGTGAAGGACATGGCTGTGCCCTTCCCGAACACCGAGTACCAGCCCTACCTGACCGAGCTGGCCGGTCTGCGGCCCGAGGGCGTGTTCGCCTGGTTCGCGGGCGCAGGGGGCTCCAAGTTCCTCAAGGACTATGCTGCTGCCGGGCTCAAGGGGCAGATCCCGCTGTATTCCAACTTCCTCACCGATGGCACCCTGGAAGCGGCCGGCGATGCGGGGCAGGGCATCCTCACCACGCTGCACTACGCCGAGGGGCTGGAAAGCCCCCGCAACCAGAGCTTCCGCCTGGCCTATGCCAAGACGTACAAGCTGCAGCCGGACGTCTACGCTGTGCAGGGCTATGACGCGGCCCAGTTGCTCGCAGCGGGCCTCAAGGCCGTGGGTGGAGACACCCACCGCAAGGCGGAAATGATCCGGGCCATGGAGGCCGCGCGCATCGACAGCCCCCGGGGTGTCTTCACCCTGAGCCGTGCCCACAACCCGGTGCAGGATTTCTATTTGCGCAAGTCCGAGGGGCGGGACAACAAACTGGTGAGCGTGATGGTCAAGGCCCTCGCGGACCCGGCACACGGCTGCAAGATGTGACGGCATTCCGCGCTGCGCCCGGCGCGCCGGGCACATGACCCCGCACACGTTTGCGCTCCCGCTGCCAGCGGCCTACCCCGTCGGCGCCGTGCTGGCCTTCCATGGCCGGGATCGTCAGGCGCGGGCGGAGCGGGTGAGCGGGCAAGCGCTGACCAAGGCGGTTGCAACGGACCGGGGGCCCTGTGTGGTGAGCATCGAGCTGAGCCAGACCCGGGCCGATTGCCAAGTCAGCGCACATCTTTCGTTTGCCGCCGCCCGAGGCCTCGTTCGCCGCCTGCTCGGCCTGGACTGGGATGTGGCCGGCTTTGAGGCCGGCGTGGCCGGGCAAAGCCCCTTGGGGGAACTGGTCCTGCGACAGCGCGGGCTTGTGATTCCCATGGCGGCCACGCCGTTCGAGGCGCTGAGCTGGGCGATCACCGGCCAGCAGATCAATCTGGCAGTGGCCATTACCCTGCGGCGCCGGCTCATCGAGCATGCGGGCGGCGAAGCGGGGGATGGCCTGCGCTGTCATCCAGCGGCGGCGGAGGTCGCGAGCCTTACGCCGGAGCAGTTGGGCGCGCTGGGGTACTCGAAAAGCAAGGCGCGGGCGCTGGCTCTGGTGAGCCAGCGCGTGGTGACAGGAGAACTCCCCCTGGAACGCTGGCTGGCCGCGGGAGCCGACCCGGCGGAGATCTCCTCCGCCTTGCTGGAAATCCCGGGCATCGGGCCGTGGACCGTGAACTACACCCTGCTGCGGGGCTTTGGCTGTGCTGACTGCTCCCTGCATGGCGACGTGGCCGTCCGCAACGCCCTGCAACGTCTGCTGGGGCTGGCGCGCAAGCCCACCCAGGGCGAGGCAGAACGCTGGCTGGCGCAATGGTCACCGTGGCGTTCCCTCGTTGCCGCGCATTTGTGGGCCGCCCTGGGGTGAGCCGCGCGGGGGCTACGGAACACTGCCTTCGCCGGCAGGCGCCCCGCCCAGCACCAGCCTTGCCTCCAGCCCGCCTTCCGGTCGGTTGTGCAGGGAGAGTTCGGTCTTGAGCGCGCGGGCAAGCTGGCGGGCAATGGCCAGGCCGAGGCCGGTGCCGCCGGTTTCCCGGTTACGGGAGGACTCCAGGCGGTAGAAGGGCTCGAAGACCTTTTCCAGTTCTGCCTCCGGGATGCCAGGGCCGTCATCGAGCACGCTCAGGGTGGGCGGGCCTTGGCAACTCAGGCGCACTTCCGCGCGGGTGCCGAACTTCAGGGCGTTGTCCACCAGGTTCCCCAGCAGGCGGCGCAGGGTGGCGGGGCGGGTGACCAGGCTGTGACCGCATTGGCCGCTGAGGCTGACCGGGTGTCCGCCGTCGGCGTAGTCCGCCACCAGGCTGGCTGCCAAGGCGTCCAGATCAATGCTGCCGGTTGGCTCCCTGGGGGCGGCGGTGCTGCCCGCGTAGGCCAGGCCTTCCTGCACCAGGGTCTGCATGTGGTCCAGGTCCGCCAGGAGCTTGTCGCGCAGGCGTTCGTCGTCCATCAGCTCGGCGCGCAGGCGCATGCGGGTGATGGGGGTTTGCAGGTCATGGGTGATGGCGGCGAGGATGCGGGTGCGCTCGTCGAAGAGATTGCGGATGCGCGTCTGCATGCAGTTGAAGGCGCCGGTGGCTTGCCGCACTTCAACGGGGCCGGTTTCCGGCAAGGCCGGGCTCTCGAGATCCTCCCCCAGGGCTTCGGCGGCCTGGGCCAGCCGGGAAAGGGGGCGGGTGGCGATGCGTACCGCGTGCCAGGTGAGGAGTGCCACGCCCAGGATGAGCGCCGCCATGGCGGTCAGGGTACGGGGGGCGGGGGTGGGCGGGCCGGGGGGAGAGGCTTCCACCAGGAAGGGGGTGCCGTCTGCGAGCCGCGTGCCCAGGTAGAGCGTGGGCTTGCGGCTGTGCGTGTCTTCGCGCCGGGCGCGCAATTCCAGGGGACGGTCCGGCAGTTTCTGCCGGAGCAGGCTCCAGGCCGGGTGCTGCAAGTCCTCGCCGAAGGTGTGGCCTTCGGGAAGGGGGCCGAGGCGGAAGTGATAGGTCCGCCGTTGCAGCCGTTCCAGTTCGTCCGCGCGGGCGGCGGGCGGCAAATGGTCGAGCAGGCTGACGACGGTGACCACGTCCATGGCGATGTTCTCGAACAGGGCGTGGCGGGCACTGCGGTTGCGCTCGCTGCCCAGCAGCGTGAGGCTGACTCCCAGCACAATGGCCAGCCCGACCAGCCAAATCAGCATCAGGCGGGCGAACAGGCTGCGGGGGCGGCGGCAGCGACGGCCGCCCCGCGTATGCCCGGGCGGCTTCACGGTTTGGCCTCGGCAGCCACGTCGGAAACCGTGGCGGCGAGCACATAGCCTTCCCCGCGCAGGGTCTTGATGATGCGGGGCTCGCGGGCGTCGTCCCGCAGCCGGTTGCGCAGGCGGCTGACGAGCAGGTCGATGGAACGGTCGAAGGCGTCCGCCTCGCGCCCCTGGGTGAGTTCCAGCAGTTGATCGCGGGAGAGTACCCGTTGCGGATGGGCGAGGAATACGGCGAGCAGGCGGTATTCCGCGCCGGAGAGGGAGACCACGACACCGGCTTCGTCCAGCAGGTGCCTGGCGGCCGTGTCCAGCCGCCAGCCGGCGAAGGCCAGATGGCGGGCGCGGGGGGCGGCATTTTCCGCCAGATTGGGGGGCAGGGCGCGGGCCCGGCGCAGGATGGCGCGGATGCGGGCGAGCAGTTCCCGCGGCACAAAGGGCTTGGTGAGGTAGTCGTCGGCACCCATTTCCAGGCCGAGGATGCGGTCCACGTCCTCGGCGCGGGCGGTGAGCATCAGCACGGGCAGATTGGCGGTTTCCGGGGCGGCGCGCAGGTTGCGGCACAGGGTGAGTCCGTCCTCGCCGGGCATCATCAGGTCCAGCACCACCAGGTCGAAACGGGCGTGCTCCAGGGCGGCGCGCATCTGGCGGCCGTCCGCGGCCACGGTGCAGCGCAGGCCCTGCTTTTCCAGATATTCCGCCAGCAGGTTGCGGATCTCCCGGTCGTCGTCCACCACCAGGATGTGGTCCGGTGTTTCGTTCATCGCTCGTTCCTCGTTGGCCTGTGCGCTTTATACCCCGCCATCGCGCAGGTTTTGTATCCCAGTGTATCGGCCACGGTGGCAGATACCTGCTGTTGCCAAAAGGGCGGGGAGGTGAAATCTCCCGCATACACGGGCTTGCTCCAATAGCGCCATCCGGTCAGTTCGGAACCGGTCCGGCACAAGAACGATGCCGACCCCTTAACCTGAAACAGGAGAACCTAGATGAACCCGAAACTGAAAACCGCGTTGGCGGCCATGGGCGTGCTGGGAGCGATCGGCTTTGGCGCAGGCGCCGTGCTCGCAGACGGCGGGGACAGCGGTCGTGGCTGCGGCGGCTTCCACCGCATGCGCGGGCCCTTTGGCGGCGACATGAAAGCCAAGGCCGACGCGCGGCTGAACCGGCTGCATGATGAGCTGAAACTGCGTGCCGACCAGGAACCGGCGTGGGGAGAATTCCGCGCCGCAGTGAGCGAGCAGGCCGGCCACATGCAGCAGAAGGTCAAGGGGCTGCGCGATGCAGCCCCGGCCAGGACGGCCAGCGAACGGCTGGAGCGCGCGCAGATGGGTCTGGATGAAGCCCGTGGTGCCCTGGACAAGGTCGCCGTAGCCACCAAGCGCTTCTACGCCGCGCTGGATGCCGGCCAGCAGGCCCGCTTCGACCAGCTGGCCTTGCGCTTTGGCCCCGGTGGCGGAAGGGGCTGGGGGAGCGAGGCGCCCAGCTATCCGCCGGCAACCGGCCGGGGAGAACTGTGATGCGCTGGCGGCCTTTTCCCCTCCTGCTCATCGCCTTGGGCGGATTTTTCCTGCTCGGCAGCCTGGGTATCGTGCCGCGTGAGGAACTGCGGCACCTGGTGCACGCGTGGTGGCCGTTGCTGCTGATCGGGCTGGGGGTTGCGGCCCTGCTCAGGCCGGCCGGATGTGGCTGCCGGGACCGCCGCTGCAAGGGCTCCCGCCCCGATGAGCGGCCGGCGCCCGAGGCCAGGTCGGTGTCCGGGGAGGCTTAACCCCCGGCAGGCGGTGGGTGGCTGCGGCGGTAGAGCAGCATCCCGCCCACCGAGGCCGCCGAGGCGGCCAGCATCACCCAGCCCATGGGGCGGCCAGTGCCGTCGTGCAACACACTCACGGCGGCGCTGGCCAGCATGCCCAGGCCGAACTGCCCGGCGCCAAAGGTGGCTGCCGCCGCGCCCGCGTTCCGGGGAAAGCGGGCCATGAGCAGCCCCACACAGTTGGCACCCAGCAGACCGGTCATGCTGACCACCAGAAAGAGACCGGCGATCAGCGCGGGCAGCGCACGGTCGATGCCGCTGGCGGCTGCAAACAGCACCGAGCCGGCCAGGCCGAGCGTGCTGCCGATCCCCGCCATGAAGGCTGCACCCTTGCGCTTGACCAGCCGGCTGTTCAGATAATTGGCCAGGAAGATGCCCAAGGCGTTGGCACCGAAGAGCAGGCCATAAGAGAGGGGGCTGAAGCCGTTGAGTCCGATGAAGAAGTGGGGGCTGGCGGTGATGTAGGCGAACATGGCCGCGAAGGACATGCCACCCGCCAGCACCAGCCCGCCCGCAGCCGGGTCCCGCAGCAGGCGGCCGTAGGCGGCAAACGCCTGCCCCAGGGAAAGTTGCCCCCGCTGGTGTGCCGGCAACGTTTCGGGCAGCGCCCGCCAGACGGTGACCAGGCTGAGCAGCCCCCACGCCACCAGCGATGCGAAGGTCCCCCGCCAGCCGAAGGCGGCCAGCAGGCCCGAACCGGCCAGGGGCGCAACGAGCGGCGCGATGGCGGTGACCATGGCCATGAGCGAGAGTTTGCGGATCGCCTCGGTCGGGGTATAGACGTCCCGCACCACGGCCCGTGCCAGCACCGAGGCGGCCCCACCCCCCAGCGCCTGCAGAAAGCGCGCGGCGATGAGTTGCCCGACATCATTGGCGAGGGTGCAGCCCAGGCTGGCCAGGGCAAACAGGGCGATGCCCCAGAGCATTACCGGGCGGCGGCCATAGCGGTCCGACAGCGGACCGTAGAACAGCATGCCCAGGGAGAACCCGGCGAGGAAGACGGTGACCGAGAGTTGCACCGCCTCGGCCGGTGCGGCCAGCCCGGCGGCGATGGCCGGCAAGGCGGGCAGATACAGGTCCACCGCCAACGGCCCGAAGGCCACCAGGGCGCCCAGGAGCAAAATGAAACGGCCCTCGCGGGCCGTGGAGAGGGGCGGGGCGGGAACGCTCACAGCCCGCCCAGCGCCAGATACTTCAGCTCCATGTATTCACCCAGACCGTGGCTGGAGCCTTCGCGGCCGACGCCGGAGAATTTGACGCCGCCGAAGGGTGCCACTTCGGTGGAGATGAGGCCAGTGTTGATGCCGACCATGCCGTATTCCAGTTGCCGGGAAACGCGCCAGACGCGGCCGTGATCCCGGGAATAGAAGTAGGCCGCCAGACCGTATTCGGTGTCGTTGGCCATGGCGATGGCTTCCGCCTCGGTTCCGAAGCGGAACAGCGGCGCCACGGGGCCGAAGATTTCTTCCTTCGCCACCGCCATGGCGGGGGTGACATCCGCCAGCACCGTGGGCTGGTACCAGGTGCCGCCCAGGGCGTGACGCTGGCCGCCGGAGACCACCCGTGCTCCCTTGGCCACCGCGTCCTGCACGAGCTCTTCCACTTTTGCCAGCGCAGGCGGATCGATGAGGGGGCCCTGGGTCACCCCGTCGTCGAGCCCGTTGCCCACCTTGAGGGCGGTGACCGCGGCCGCCAGCTTGTCGGCAAACTGCTCATACACGCCGGCCTGCACCAGAAAGCGGTTGGAGCACACGCAGGTCTGCCCCGCGTTGCGGTATTTGGAGGCCACGGCCCCGGCCACGGCGGCGTCCAGATCGGCGTCGTCAAAGACGATGAAGGGCGCGTTCCCGCCCAGTTCCAGGGAGAGCTTCTTCACCGTGCCGGCGCATTGCTGCATCAGGAGCTGACCGATGGCGGTGGAGCCGGTGAAGGTGAGCTTGCGCACCGTGGGGCTGGCGGTCATCACGCCACCGATGGCTGCGGCCCGGCCGGTGACCACGCTGAATACGCCCCGGGGAACGCCGGCCTGTTCGGCCAGTTCCGCCAGGGCGAGGGCAGACAGGGGGGTTTGCTCGGCTGGCTTGAGGATGATGGTGCAGCCGGCCGCCAGGGCCGGCGCCACCTTGCGGGTGATCATGGCGGAGGGGAAGTTCCAGGGTGTGATGGCCGCGCATACGCCCACCGGCTCCCGGGTGACCACGATCTGCCGGTCCTTGAAGGGGGAGGGGATCACCTCGCCATAGGCCCGCTTGGCTTCCTCGGCAAACCATTCCACGTAGGCGGCGGCGTAGGCGATCTCGCCCCGGGCTTCGGCCAGCGGCTTGCCCTGCTCGCAGGTCATCAGCCGGGCGAGATCCTCCTGGTTGCTCATCAGGAGGTCGAACCAGCGGCGCAGGATGCGGCTGCGCTCCGCGGCGGTGGTCTCGCGCCAGGTCTTGAAGGCGGTTTCCGCGGCGGCGATGGCACGCCCGGTTTCTGCCGCGCCGCAGCGGGGGACGGTGGCGATCACTTCCCCGGTGGCCGGGTTGGTGACGGAAAAGGTTTCGCCGCTGTCGGCCCCGACCCATTGGCCGTCGATGTAGCAGGCCTGCCGCAGCAGGGAGGGGTTCTTCAGTTCCAGCATGGGTGTCTCCGGATGTGTGCTCAGCGGTGCTGCAATGCGGTTCACTTTACCCCGCGGCTCGCCATCGGCGCCGCCGGGGCGTCTCAATAGGCAGCGCCGGCCCCGGCCCCACCCGCATCCTTGAACGTGGCGGCCAGCTTGACTGCGGCGTTACGCAGCAGCAGGGTGTCCACCCCGACGGCGATGAACGAGGCGCCGCATTCCAGGTAGCGGGCGGCGGCGGTCGGGTCGGCCGAAAACACCCCGGCGGCCTTGCCGGCAAGGCGGATGCGGGCCAGGGCGTCTTCGATGGCGGCCTTGACTTCCGGGTGGCCCGGGTTGCCCAGATGGCCCAGGGAGGCCGCCAGATCCGCCGGTCCGATGAAGATGCCGTCCACGCCCTCCACTGCGGCGATGGCGTCCAGGGCGTTCAGCCCGGCGCGGGATTCCACTTGCACGATCAGGCACATTTCGTCGTCTGCCTGATTGAAATAACCCTCCACGCCGTTCCAGCGGGCGGCCCGGGCCAGCGCGGTGCCCACGCCCCGAACGCCGGCAGGGGGGTAGCGCATGGCCCGCACCAGGGCCCGGGCTTCGTCGGCGGATTCCACCATGGGCACCAGCAGGCTGTGCACGCCCACGTCCAGGTATTGCTTGATGCGGGCGGCGTCGTGGTCCACCGTGCGCACCACGGCACGCACGGGATAGGGCGCGACCGCCTGCAACTGCCGGAGCACGCTGGCCGGGGTGTTGGGGGCGTGCTCGCCGTCGATCAGCAGCCAGTCGAAACCGGCACTGGCCACGATCTCGGCGGAGTAGGGATCGCACAGGCCGAGAAACACGCCGATCTGGGTTTCCCGCGCCTGCAGGGCGCGTTTGAAGGTGTTGGGGGGCATCTGCATGGTGCGGGCTCCGTCAGGCAAAGCGGCAGGTAATGTTACCCAAGGGGCCGTAATCCGCGTGGAAAGTGTCACCCGGGCGGGCCGCCACCGGGCGGGTGAAGGAGCCGGCCAGGATCACCTGCCCGGCTTCCAGCGCCACGCCGTGGGGGGCGAACTTCTTGGCCAGCCAGGCGATGCCGTTGCCCGGGTGATTGAGCACGCCGGCGGCGACGCCGGTTTCCTCGATCACGCCGTTGCGGTAAAGCAGGGCCGCTACCCAGCGCAGGTCCATGTCCAGGGGGCGGATGGGGCGGCCGCCCAGGACGATGCCGGCGTTGGCGGCGTTGTCGGAGATGGTGTCGAACACCTTGCGGGGACGGCGGGTCTCCGGGTCGATGCGGTGGCAGCGGGCGTCGATGATTTCGATGGCCGGGAGCACGTAATCGGTGGCGGAGAGCACGTCCAGCAGGGTCACGTCCGGCCCCTCCAGGCGCTTGGCGAGGACGAAGGCCAGTTCAACCTCCACCATCGGGGCGATGAAGCGCCCGCCAGGAATGTCGGATCCGTCGTGGAAGAACATGTCGTCGAGCAGGGTGCCGTAGTCGGGCTCGTCGATCTGGGAGGACTGCTGCATGGCGCGGGAGGTCAGGCCGATCTTGTGGCCCTTGATGACCCGGCCTTCGGCCAGTTTCAGCGCGATCCAGGTGCGCTGTACGGCGTAGGCATCGTCAATGGTGATCGCCGGGTGCTGGAGCGAAGGGGCGAGAATCTGTTCCCGGGACTTTTCGGCAGCGTGCAACTGGCGGGCCAGATCGCGGTGGATGTCGGGGCTGAGCATGAGGGGGTCTCCTTGTAGGCTGGCGTTCAGGCCTTGCGGTAGCGCGCGTGGATGTTGTTGTGCTTCCAGGTGCCCGCCTCGGAGAACTCGACAATTTCCATGGACAGGGCCAGGGGGCGGCGGGCATAGAGCTCGGCGAAATGCGCCTTGATCATGGCGAAGAGTGCATCGCCCACCTGTTGTTTGACTTCGGGGGGCCGCCCGGCGCCGATCTTCAAGGTGAGGTGAACGAAGGCGTCGTCCTCGCTGCCATCGGCCACGCAGTAGTCGGTGAGGCAGATGGCGCGGCTGCGGATACCCCCAATGGGGAACACTCCGCCTTGGGCGAGCAGGACTTGATTGCTCTTCTTGAGCAGGCCGGGGATGTCGGCCTCGGCCTTCAGGTTGTCGGTGTATTCGTAGATCAGGTGCGGCATGGGCGGGCTCCGGGTGGAGCCGGGGCGGCGCGGGGGCCGCCCCGGCAGTGGATCAGGAAACAGGCATTTCCATGCCCAGGCTGGCAGCGGGCGGGATGCCGGTCACCGGCAACTGCGCGACCACCTGGCCGGTGCCCGAGCTCTCGAAGTACGGGCAAACGATTTCCGCCTTGCCCTGATAGCGGTCCCAGCCGAGTGCGCCGAACAGCATGGCGGTATCGTGCATCCGTCCTTCACCATAGCAGTACTGGGCGTACTCCGGCAGCATGCGCAGGAAGGTGGGCCAGTCGCCTTGCTCCCATAGTTGCAACACCCGCAGGTCCACCTGTTTGTTGAATTCGCGGCTGATGGTGTTGAAGCCCTGCTCCACCAGACGGTTTTCCCAGATCTGGTGGGAGAGCGATCCGCTGGCCACCAGCGCCACCCGGCAGTTGCTGCGGCGCACGGCGCGGGCCACGGCTTCGCCCACGATGCGGGATTCCTCGAGGCTGCCGAAGGTGCTCCAGCCGGCGATGGAGACGACCCGCACATCGCCTTCCGGGTTCATGTAGCGCATGGGCAGGATGGTGCCGTACTCCAGATCGAGGGAGGCTACCTCGTGGGCGCGGGTCTTGACGCCGCCCAGCGTCGCTTCTTCGGCGATCAGCCGCCCCAGTTCCACATTGCCCGGGAAGGCGTAGCCCAGGTCCTGGATAAAGTGGGGAAACTCGTGGCTGGTGTAGTTGCCCTTGTGGAGGGCATTGTTGTTGATGTGGTAACCGGCATTGACCAGCCAGTGGGTGTCGAACACGACAAAGGTGTCTACCCCCAGTTCCCTGGCCCGGCGGCCGATCTCCCGTTCCGCATCGATAGCGGCCTGGCGGCAGCCGTGGGCCGGGCCGGGTTGTTCCGAAACCAGCATCGACGGGACATGGGTG
Source organism: Rhodocyclaceae bacterium (assembly GCA_036824045.1). Classification (GTDB taxonomy): domain Bacteria; phylum Pseudomonadota; class Gammaproteobacteria; order Burkholderiales; family Rhodocyclaceae; genus DAITAZ01. Next base: position 13,689 of record DAITAZ010000033.1, on the reverse strand, counting down.
GCCTTGACGGCCATGACGATTTCGCCCATTTGGGACTTCCTCCGCTTCAATTGAATGGGTGTGGGTTCTCTCTGCGGGAGGCTTTTCTTGTGGATGTGTTCAGAGGACAGGGAACACGGCGTTGATCTGGCCGGTACCGGAACTGCCGAAGTAGGGGGTGATCACCTCAGCTTTGCCGGTGTAGGCGTCCCAGCCCAGGGCGCCAAGCAGCATGGCGGTGTCGTGCATCATGCCCTCGCCGTGGCACTTGACGGCGTACTCCGGCAGCATGCCGGTGAAGGTCTTCCAGTCACCCGCCTGCCACATGCGCACCACCTCCTGATCCACCGCCTCGAGGAATGGATTCCAGACTTTGTGCAGGAACTGGTCTGCCACGCCGTTCTGGGCAAAGCGGTGGGACAGGGAGCCGCTGGCCAGGATGGCGACCGTGCCTTCGTAATACTGCTCAATGGCGTGGCGCACGGCCCGGCCCAGTACTGCGCTGTCTTCCAGGTTGTGGACGGTGCACAGGGCGGAAATCGAGACCACCTTGAAGTGACGGTCCGGGTTCATGTAGCGCATGGGAACCAGGGTGCCGTACTCAAGATTGAGGGTGGTGGCGTCGTGGGCGCGGGTGTGTACGCCCGCAGCGGTGGCGGCTTCTGCCATGAGCTGACCCAGCAAGGGGTTGCCGTCGTATGCGAAGGGCAGGTTCTTGATGAAGTGGGGCAGCTCGTTGCTGGTGTAGACGCCCTCGAAATGGGGCGCACAGTTGATGTGGTAGCCGGAATTGACCAGCCAGTGGGTGTCGAACACCACGATGGTGTCCACGCCCAATGCTCGCGCGCGGCGGCCGATCTCGATGTGGCCGTCGATGGCCGCCTGGCGGCAGCCCTTGTGGGGGCCATCCAGTTCAGAAAGGTACATGGACGGCACGTGGGTGATCTTGGCAGCGAGTGCGAGTTTGCCCATGGTGAGCGGTCTCCTTTGACCGGGGCGGTGCCCGGCGAACGATCGTTTTATCGGCGCGGCAGGGGGTCAGACGCCCCAGCGGGGAATGGGGTGGCTGCCGTAGGAGACGGCCACGTTCTTCGCCTCGCAGAACACTTCGTAGCTGTAGTGGTTGCCTTCGCGGCCGGTGCCCGAGGCCTTGACGCCACCGAAGGGTTGGCGCAGGTCGCGCACGTTCTGGCTGTTCACAAAGGTCATGCCGGCCTCGATGGCCTTGGCCATGCGCAGCACGCGGCCGGTGTTCTCGGTCCACAGGTAGGACGACAGGCCGTAGACCGTGTCGTTGGCGATGCGGATGGCCTCTTCCTCGGTCTTGAACGGGATCAGGCAGGGCACCGGGCCAAAGATCTCGTCCTGGGCGATGCGCATTCTGTTGTCCACATCGGCAAAGACGGTGGGCTGCACCCAGTTGCCGCCGCGGAGGGCCTCGGGCAGCTCCGGCGTTCCACCGCCGCACACCAGGCGGGCGCCTTCCTCCTGGCCCAGCGCGATGTAGCCGGTGACCTTTTTCCAATGGTCGCGGCTGATCATGGGCCCGACGATGGTGTTGGGGTCCAGCGGATCGCCCACGGTCAGCTTCGCCGCGCGGGCAGCGAAGTCAGCCACGAATTTTTCGTAGATGCTGTGCTGGACGATGATGCGGGAACCCGCGGTGCAGCGCTGACCGTTGTTGGAGAAGATCATGAAGAGCGCAGCGTCGAGCGCCCGCTCGTAGTCGGCGTCGTCGAAGATGATGAAGGGCGACTTGCCCCCGAGCTCCATGGAAAACTTCTTCAGCCCGGCGGTCTTGACGATGCGGTTGCCGGTGGCGGTGGAGCCGGTGAAGGAGATGGCGCGCACATCCGGGTGGGAGATGAGCGGCTCGCCAGCGGCTTGGCCAAAACCGTGCACCAGGTTGAATACCCCCGGCGGCACGCCGGCTTCCAGGATCAATTCGCCCAGGCGGGTGGCGGTGAGGGGCGAGAGCTCGCTCATCTTCATCACCGCCGTATTGCCCAGGGCCAGGCAGGGCGCGGTCTTCCAGGTGGCGGTCATGAACGGCACGTTCCACGGCGAGATCAGCGCGCACACGCCCACGGGCTGCCACAGGGTGTAGTTCAGATGCCCGGTGTCCGAGTCGTAGGTTTCGCCGTGCTGGTGCTGGGCGAGCTCGGCAAAGTAGTAGAAGTTGTCCGCGGCACGGGGGATCAGCGCTTTCTTGGTCTGGCCGATGACTTGGCCGCAGTCGCGGGTCTCCATCTCGGAGAGTTCCGGCACGTGCTTGGCGATGAGGTCGCCCACGTTGCGCATCAAGCGCGCCCGTTCCTTGGCGGGGGTGGCCGCCCAGCCGGGGAAGGCGGCCTTGGCGGCGGCCACGGCGGCATTGACTTCCACCTGTCCGCCACTGGCGACGTTGGCAAGCACTTCGCCTGTGGCCGGATTGAGGGTTTCAAAGGTCTCGGCACTGTCCACAGGCCGACCGTTGATGAGGTGTTTGATCATGGTGTTCTCTCGCTAGGACGCGTTGAGTGGGCTGGGCGTGGCAAACCAGGTGGCGTCGTCCACCACGGTATTCACCAGACAGCCGATGCCTTCGATTTCGGTTTCCACCACGTCGCCTGCCCGGACGTCGGCCAGGCCCTCCGGCGTCCCGGTCAGGATCACGTCGCCCGGGTTCAGGGTCATGAAGGACGAGAGATAGGCGATCAGGGTCGGGATGTCGAAGATCATGTCGGCGGTTGTGCCGGACTGGGTTTGCATGCCATTGACCCGGGTGGAGAGGGTCAGCCCCATGGGGTCGGCCACCTGGTCGCGGCGCACCAGCCAGGGGCCCAGGGGGGTGCAGGCATCCCGGTTCTTCACCCGCAGATTGGGGCGATAGTAGTTTTCCAGGTAGTCGCGGATGGCATAGTCGTTGGCCACGGTGTAGCCGGCGACCAGTTCCATGGCGTCTGCCTTCTCCACCCGGTAGCCGCGCTTGCCGATCACGACCGCCAGTTCGCACTCGTAATGCATGTACGTAGCGTCCGCTGGCCTGCGGCTGCGGGCTTTGTGCCCGACGATGGTGTTGGGGCCCTTGAGGAATACCAAGGGCGTTTCCGGCGCCTTGAACGCAAGTTCCCTGGCGTGGTCCGCGTAGTTGAGGCCCAGGGCGAATACCGTGCCCACCTCCACCGGGGGCAGCCAGGTGGCCTCGGCCTCGGGGATCTGGCGGCCATCGGCCAGTTGCAGGCGGCCATCGGCGCCGGGGGTGACCTGATGGATGGCGCCCTGCCAGGCCACGCGGCCAAATTTCTCCGGCTGGCTCATGACTGGGCTCCTTGCTTGGCAATGCTGAATGCCAGGCTGCCCAGACCCTCGGCGCTGAGCCTGATGCGGCTGCCTGCTTCGGCGCGCGGCGACTGGTAGCGCACCCCCAGCAGCAGCACGTCGCCGGTGCGCAGGGTCATGAACTCGGTGACGTCGGCCAATAGCCGGGCCGGGCTGCGCAGCAGTTCCGACATCGGGCGCTCTTCCACGACCTCTCCGTCAATCTCGGTGCGCAGGCAGAGCGCGTCCACCGCACGGACCGGGGCGAGCGCACCGAGGGGCAGGGCGCCGTCGAAGCACTTTTCCCGAATCGCGGGCCGGTAGTAGCTGGCGTGGGGCAGGCTGAGATCGGCTGCCAGCACCAGCCCGCACACGGCGTCGAGCGCGCTCGACGGACTCAGCCGGGCCGCGTCGCGGCCCATCACCAGTCCCACGGTGGCGCCCACTTCGACCGACGTGGCGCCCGCCGGCAGGCTCACCACCGCGCCGGTGGCGACCCGCGTGCCGGCTGGCTTGACGTAGAGTACCGGGGCTTTGGGCGCCCCCTTGTAAGGCGCCTCATCCAGGGCGCCGATGCGCGCCAGCGATACGGCGTCATTGAGGATGACCCCATACACCGTGCCGCGGAAGGTTTGTTCGATCATGGTTGTCAGCTCCTACGTTCTCAGCCCAGGGCGTGCACCAGGCCCAGGCACATGACCGGGAAGAAGACCAGCGCGATGATGCGCAGGAAGTCCGAGGCGAGAAATGGCATCACCCCGAGGGCGGTGTCCTTCATCGGGACGTCCTTGGCCAACTTGTTGATCACGTACAGGTTCATGCCCACCGGCGGGTGCACCAGTCCGATTTCCACCACCATCAGGGCGAGGATGCCAAACCAGATGGATTTGTCTTCCACGCTCATCCCGAAGAATTCCAGACCCATCACCATCGGGTAAAAGATGGGAATGGTCAGCAGGATCATGGCCAGCGAGTCCATCACGCAACCGAGCAGAATGTAGATCACGAGGATGGAGAAGAGCACCACCAGGGCCGGCAGGCCGCTACCCTGCACCCAGGTGGCCAACTCCGTGGGCATCTGGGAAAGCGCCAGGCTGGAATTGAGCAGGTCGGCGCCGATGAGCACCATGAAGATCATCCCCGTGGCGTGGGCGGTGCCATAGACACTTTGCAGGAAATCCCGGGTGCGCATGCCGCCCGACACCGCGGCGATGATGCCGCAGGCCGCCGCGCCGATGGAGGCCGCCTCGGTGGGATTGGCCCATCCCCCATAGATCCCCACGATCACTACGAGGAACACCAGCAGCACCGGGATGATGTTGACCTGCGCCTTGATCATGTCGGCGAAGGGCACTTTCACCCCGGCGGGACCGGCGGTCGGATCCCGCCGCACCAGGATGGCGATCACCAGCAAATAGCCCAGGGCGGCAACGATGCCGGGGACGACGGCTGCCACAAACAGCTTGCCGATGGACTCCTGGGTCAGCACCGCGTAGATGACCAGCGGCACCGAGGGCGGGATCAGGATGCCAAGGGTACCCGAGGCCGCCAGGGTGGCGGTGGCCAGCTTGCCGGAGTAACCGTGGTTGCGCAGTTCCGGCAGTGCTACTTGCCCCATGGTGGCCGCAGTGGCCAGGGAGGAGCCGCAGATGGCCCCGAAAGCGGCACAGGCTGCCGTGGCGGCCATCGCCAGACCGCCGCGCCAGTGCCCGATGAGCGAGCCGGCGGCCTTGAACAGCGCCTTGGAAAGCCCCCCGTGGGTGGCGAACTGGCCCATCAGGATGAAGAGTGGGATCACCGCCAGGTCGTAGTTGGAAACCCGCGCATACACCAGATTGTTCAGCGTGTAGAGCAGGCCGGAGGCTTCGCCCTGGTTCATCACCAGGTAGATGCCAGCGCCGGTGATGAACATGGCGACCGCAATGTGGACGCGCACGGCGAGCATGGCCAGCAGGCAGCCGAAGCCGATCAGGCCAATGGAGGTACCGCTCATTGGTGGGCTCCCGGAGTCTTCTTGGTGGGATGGAACGAGGTGTAGGCCCGATACAGGGCGCACACCACCATCAGGGCGAGGCCGGGCACCAGCAACGCGGTGGGAATCCAGATGGGCAGCGACACCAGGGTCGTCACCTCCTGGGACTCATGAGCCGAGATGGCCGCCAGCACCGTTCGCCAGGCGAGCAGGCCCGCCACCAGCGCGAGCAGAATCTCGGCCACACCGTCGATGGGACGCTTGAGGGCCTCACGCATGTTCTCGGTGAAGAAGTCCACCTTGATGTGTTCCCCCAGCAGGGTGCAGTAGGGGAGGAAGGCGGTGGCCGCCACGGCGGTGCCCGCTTGCATCAGCTCGATATCACCGTTGACCGAGCCGAACCCCAGCTTGCGGCCAACGATGGACACCAGGGACATGGCGATCAGGGCGACGAACAGGACGCCGCCGGAGATTGCCATGGTCTTGCCAGCCAGGATCAGGCAGTGCTCTACCGGATCGTGCTCCACCAGATCGTGGGGGAGCCCCATGGGATCATGCATGGTTCACCTCTCGCGCAAAGACTGCCGGGCTTACTTGCCGGTGCCGGTCAGCTCGCGGGCGGCAGCGATCAGTTTCTTGCCGTCCAGTCCCTTCTCGCCGACCTGCTTGGCCCACTCGTCCTCAACTCCGGCCGTGGCCCGTTTCATGGCGGCGACTTCCGTGGCGCTGAAGGTGGTTACCTTGTTACCGATCTCCGCCACTTTCTTGCGGGACTTGCCGGCTTCGTCGTCGAACACCGCGCCGAACCTGGCGACCAGGGTTTCGCCACTGTGCTTGTCCACCACGGCCTTGAGATCGGCGGGCAAGCCCTCGTACTTCTGCTTGTTCATCAGCACCGTGAGCACCGTGGCAGTGGGGTGTGCCACGCCGGTGGCGGGCTGGGCATGGAACTTGGTGACCTCGGAGAGCTTGGTGGGGAATACCAGTTCCCAAGCGCCCAGGGAGCCATCCACCACGCCTTTCGCGATGGCTTCCGTCACCTGGGCCGGGGGCATGGCCACAGGTGTGCCCCCCAGTGCCGCGAGGGTCTTGGCACCCACCCGGGTGGAGGTGCGCAGCTTGAGCCCGTTGAAACCCGTCAGACCGACAACTTCGCGTTTGGCCGTGTGGACCGCCTGACCGCCATCGGTATGGAAGGCCAGCACTTTGAAGGCGGCAAATTCCTGCTGCGCATGCTGCTGGTAGTACTTCCACAGCGCTTTGCTGCTGCTGGTGGCATCCGCAACCATGAACGGCAGTTCGAATGCCTCGATGGCCGGGAAGCGGCCGGCGGAGTAGCCCGGGCCAGTCCACACCACGTCGGCGACACCGTTCTTGACCTGATCGGCCAACTGGGCCGGCGTTCCGCCTAACTGCATGGCAGGGAAGAACTGGCAGGCGATGCGGCCATTGGAGTCTTTCTTCATGTCCTCGCACCAGGGCTGCAGAACCCGTTGCTGGGTTGGTGCCGCGGAGGGCAGGAAGTGGGCGATCTTGAAGGTCACCTCCTGGGCAAACGCAGGCAGGGCTGACAAGGCCAGGATTCCGAGTGCGACCGGATGCAGGGTTCTCATGCACATCTCCTCTTAGAAATGGAGCCTCGCGGATGGAGGCGCGCCAAACTTATTAATATGTTAGTGATTAGATCACTACTATGTTAGTGAGTCAAACGCTTTTGCTGTCTTTTCCCCGGACGTTTCGGGGCGTGTGAAGCGGGCGCTGCGATGCCCGAATCCGGTCAGACGCGCTTGAATAGCGGGCTGCGAACCTGCTGGGCGTCCGCTGCCGAGAAGAACTTCTCGGTGTAGATGTCGCGCTCGAACAGGCGGCCTTGCATCAGGGTGGTGATACAGGCGTCGATCATGATGGGCGGGCCGCACAGGTATGCCTTGCGACCGCGAAAGTCATTGTTGAAGTGCGCCTTGGCTGCCTCGTGCACGTAGCCGCGAAACCCTGACCAGTCGCTACCGGCCGGTTCGTCGGAGAGCGCTGGTACGTAGGTGAAGTGAGGATGGCGGGCGGCCAGGTCGAGAAATTCCTGGTGATAGTAGAGTTCGTCCCGATTCCGGGCGCCATACACCAGCGCGATGGGCTGATCGGCGCCATCTTCGAGCAGGTCCAGCAGCATGGAGCGGGGACTGGAAAGCCCGGAACCGCCGGCCATGAAAAGGGAGGGCAGCCCGGCGGATTTGCGCACGTAAAACCGGCCATAGGGGCCGGTAAGGCTCACCTGGTCACCCGCCCGCAGGGTGTTGTGGATCCAGCTGGTTCCCGCTCCACCGGGAACGATGCGGATGTTCAGTTCGATCTCGCTCCCGGCGGAGGGTGGATTGGCGAGCGAAAAGGCCCGCACGCCAATGTGCTCCGGCAATTGGAGGTTGACGTATTGCCCGGCCTGGAAGTCCAGCGTTTCCGCATTGTCCAGTCTGATCCAGATGCCCTTGATGGTGGGAGTGAGGTTTTCGATTCGGCTGACAACGCCAGCGAAGTCGCGCACGGGGATGTCACGGGCGTCCTCGTCCATGTCGATCTCTGCTTCGACGATCGTGTCGGCTTCCAGTGTGGCGCAGCAGGCCAGGCATTTTCCCTCTTCGCGCTCATAGTCCATGAGGGCGAAGCTGGAGGCCTTGCCGTGATCGACCTCACCGTCTGAGACAGTGATCTTGCACGTTGCACAGTAACCCTGGCCGCAGGCGTGGGGCAGGTAGACGCCCGCGCGCAGGGCCGCGTCCAGAATGGTCTGGCCGTCCTCGACGTCGATGGTGCGGCCCAGCGGTTCTATGGTGAGCGCGTAGCTCATGTTGTTCTCTCCGAATGGGGCCCGGGGCTGAGCCCGGGCTTTGCGCGGGCGTTTCAGTAGCCGGTGCCGGCAATGCCGTCCAACCCCGGGGTGCGAAAGCGGATCAGGTCCTTGTGTCCGACGCCGTTGTCCCGGAGGCTTTTGCCCAGGTCTGGCGTAAAGGGCGTGTTTCCGTTCTGCCAGATGACGGTGTTCCAGTCGATGTGCTGCCAGTCCGGGTGATAGCTGAAGCACTCGCTCATGTACTTGTCCACGATCTCGGAGAATGGTGTTTCCGGTGACAGGGCGAGCACGAAGGGGCGTGAGAACATGCGGTGACGTTCCCAGTTCACGTAAAGCAACTGCCGTCCTTTGTAGTGCTCCAGGGCGTCGGCGGACTTGAAGGTGTAGTCGCCCAGGGTTCTAAGCTGGCTCATGGCGGTCTCCTCAGTTCTTGGTGGCCTGGTCGCGCCACATGGCGAAGTTCTTCTGGTCTTCCGATCCGTTGAAGTCCCCGTTGGCGCGCCGGTCAAGGCGCCAGTAGTCATGCATGTGGGTGCCGGGGCGGAAGTCCGGTGCGTCCTTGTCGACGCCCTCGGGTTCGCAGTTGCCTTGCAACGCCTGGTGGGAGGAGATGAAGGTCTGCACGTACTTTTCCGGTTCGTTGTCGAAGATCTCCTTGCAGTGGTCGGAGCAGGTGTGGAACTTCTCGCCCTTGTAAAAGGATTCCCGGAAACACATTTCCATCGGGTCGCCAGGCTCGTTGAACTTCATCGTGCTCACGCATACCTGGCAGTTCATGGGCTGGGTCTTGTTGTTGTAACGGTTGCCGGCTTTCTCCTGAGCATCCAGCCATTCGAGGACCGGGCGGTAATACTGGTCAAAGGTGTTGGGGTACTTGGCGGAAAGCCAGTCCATTTCGTCCGGGGTTGGAATCCAGGTGTGGAAAGGCGTGGCCTCGGGCTTCATGTAGAAGCCGATCCAGGACTGATGCGTGACGTGTTCCTTTTCCTCGATCGTCTGCTGGAAACACTTGGGAATGCGGATGCCGTAGCGGGCGAGATCGTTGAACAGGGCGCCACCATTTTGCTCCACGTACATTTCCCAGGCTTCCTTGAAGCTCATGATGCGCTTGGGCAGCATGTAGTCCATCATCATCCCCACCGAGGCGAGCTTGCGGGTGCCGCGCCAGGTCCACTTGTCGATCCAGCGCTGGACGATGGGCAGGTTGTCCGGGTCCTGCTCCAGCATGAACTTGATGCACTCCAGGCCCAGGGTCATGTGGCGGGCTTCGTCGGACTGGGCGGAGAAGCCGACCGTCATTGCGGCCATGTCTCCGTTGTAGGCCGCGCCGGAGATGAAGGGCACGAACAGGATGTTGGTCAGGACATATTCAAAGGCGAAACCGATAGCGACCATGAATTCGAAGGGGCCGGCAGTGATGGCGTCGTCGAAGAAGGATTTCCCGTCCGAGAGGTACCACATGCGCGATTGCTGGTGGGCGAACTCGTCCATCCCGTAGTAGTACTTGTTGTAGTTGGAGATGGAGTGGATCTGGGTCTGAAAGTGGCGGTACTCGTCCACCGCCTGCATCTGGCAAGCCACCCGCGGTCCGGCGCCGACCATGTGCCGGCCCACCATGCTGAAGCCGCGGGCGGCCATCAGTTCCAGCGGGGGGGTGGAGCCCAGGAAGAGCTTGAGCACATTGATGTAACGGGCGTCCGTGACCGAGAGATGGCCGTTGTTCTGGTTGAACGCGTCCAGGATGGCGTAGAGCTTGCGCTCCTTTTCCGCCTGATATTTCCAGTAGGCATCCATGGTCAGTCGGAACGGGTCTTCCCAGGCGTTCCAGTCGTGGATCTTGATCCCTTCGTAACTGACTTGGGGAAAGACCTGATCCATGGGCTGGTAGGTGGTGTCCCAGGCCAGATCCCGCGTCATCAGGGTGTAGCGTTCCTTGAGGCCAAGCTTTTTGCTGGCGGTTTTCATGTCCATGGTGTGCGCTCCTCGGTGGCTGGATTTAGCTGTTCCAGCTCAGGGTGAATGCGTCGTCGGTTTCGTCCAGGTGGCCGGAGATGGTGATGAGGTGCAACTGCAGCTCTTGCAGGTCGAAGGGGCGACCCATCTTCTCTTCCACCGTTTCCCGCTTGATAACCAAACGTCCGGGCACGTCCACCTTGACCATGGCAGGCTGGTCGACAACCTGGGCACCAGGGTTGTCGTCCACGATGGCTTCGACGATGCAGCGGGTTTCTTCGTTTTTCTGGAATGCGATGAATGCGTTGGCCATGGTGCTGCCTTACAGGGGGATGCCGGCCTTGGTGGCGCGGGCGTTGAGGGCTTGTACGACTTCTTCGAGCACTGCTGTTCCGTCTTCGCCGAAGGCGAGGACTGCCACCGGATCAAGGGCGGCACGGGCGCGGTCCCTCCAGTGTTTGATCCATTCCCCCAGTAGTGCCTTGTTTTCCGGGTTGTCCGCGGCGGTCGCCTTGAGGACCGCGTCCACCCATTTGGTGGTTTCTGCGTTCCACTCGCGCTGGAAGCGGGTGAGCATCGAAAACACCGGGCCGTTCGCAGCGTTGAGCACATCGTTGAAGCGCTCAAAGACAAGGGGGTAGAGCAGGCCTTCGAGAGCGAAGTCCTGCGCCACGAGCACCTGGAACCAGTCCTTTTCCACCATCAGGTCTTCCACGTAGCGACGCAGGTCTTGCCATTCGGGGGCGTCCAGCCAGGACTGTTTTGCTTCGGCCAAAGCTTCGATATCTCCGAAGGCAATGGCCAACCGGGTGAGGTACTGCGCTGCGCCGAGTTGATCCATGCTGGCGTAGCACGCAGCCTGAGAGATTGCGATGCCGTAACCGTAGGCCGACACGAACCCCTTGTTCAGGTTGGATGCCCAGGCGACATGGCGCAGGGGAAGAAAGACCTTGAGCGCTGCGTCGCGCCCCGCAGGAGGGTAGGCCGTGGCGAGACCGAGCTGGTCGACCAGCTCGAAGTCGCCTTCGGCGGTTTCTTGCATCCGGCCCCGGGCTTGAGTCCACGCGCCGTAGTAGTACTGACGTGGATCCTTCAGCGCGTACCAGTCTTTCATGGTGATGCGGGTGCGCGCGGGGTCAAAGATGTCGTACTGGGGGTCCCAGGTGGGGCGATAGTGGTAGTTCTCGGTGGGCTGCAGATCCATGGTCGCTTCCACGTAGCGGGACGCGGGTTTGTCTGCACCCATGCGGCGGGCCAGGTGGCCAAAGGTCTGGCGCAAAGGGGTGATGCTGACCGTTCTGAGGTCCATTTGCATGCTTGTCTCCTCGGTAAGACGGAAGCCCGAAAATCACGCGGTGGGCCCGTGCTGTGTTTCAGCGAAAGCGCTGATGTGTGGCTTGGTGCATTCCCCAATGGAACTCGGCGTCATCCGCGTTTGGGTCGGGGGGTGTCACGACGGGGGCCAGGAACTCAACCTGGTTGTCGCGGCAGAACTCGTGGAATGCCGGCTCGGGCATGATCAGCTCCACCACCACATCCTGGTCGCCGATGGCGAATTCGAACTCCACCAATCCGTTTGGCAGTGTGTCGATCACTCGCGCGTAGCGGCGGCGTACATCAAAGGTGCGCTCTGCCATGTTGTCTCCTTGTTATGGGACCCCGGAGCAATGGGGTCTTTGTAGGACAACATTAGAGCGGTTGCTAAGATGTTAGAGAATGGATGTTTGCCAGATTGAGTTGTACTTTTCGCAGAGAGGTTGAAACTCAGGCTTTGTAGGAGAGCCGAAACTGGCTCGGCGGCACGCCGGCACGCTTGGTGAAAAAGCGGGAGAAATAAGCAGGGTCGGTGAATCCGAGCTGAAAGCTGATCTCGGTGATCGGTACGGCAGAAAAACGCAACAGGCGACGAGCTTCCTGGAGCAGCCTTTCGTGGACAATTTCTTTGGATGGCCGATTGGCTACACGGCGGCTAATGTCGTTCAGCCGGGCTTCGGTGAGCGCGAGCCGCTGGGCGTACTCAGTCAGTGTTAGATGATCCCGGAAGTGGGCTTCCACAAGATCGCAGAACTTCAGAAAGAGCTTCAGATCTTCGCTGCGCTCGTAGCGAGGGGGCACACGCTTGCTGTGGAGAAGCAGCAAACGGCTCAGATAAATGAAGGCTCCCTGGCCAAAGGCCAGTAGCAGGCTTGAGCGCCCGGTTCGTTCAGCAGTGGCCTCTTTGCTCAACAGTTCCACCGTCTGCAGCAGTGCGGTGAGGTCGCCCTCGCTGTCAGCGGGTACGCCGCCCAGTTCCATGAAAACAGCTTCCCTCAACAGCGTATCGGGCCATTGACCGGGCATGGCTTGATACCAGCCGCGCACGACCTCTTGACGGATCGTCAGCACATGACCATCGCTATCCTGTTCTGTGTAGAACGAGTGAGGGATGGTGGGAGGGGTGAAGATGAGCAAGGGAGCGTTGCCGAAATGCACCTGATCGTCCAGATTCAGACGAATGCTGCCCTTGAGCAGTAGGTGTACCTGAAAGAAACAGTAGTGTCGGTGTGGGGGAGTGTTCCGGCCAAAGAAATCAGCAAGACGTGCGAAAGTCTCGTAGTGGATCTCGCACTCGGGGTCTCGCTGATCGTAAGCGCGACCGATGTGAATGTCTGGAATTGCCTGAATGGGCGTAGGGCGCACAGAGTTCTCGCAGCAGCGGCAACACGGATTCCATCGCACTTTGCCCCCAGACGGGGCTTGAAGCAATCCTTAAGGATTATGTGCCTCTTGACGTAAACCTGAGGATTCGAGAAGGAGGGCTCATGGCGCGCAAGCGGATTCGCGAGCAGGAAGAACACGAAAACCATGAACGGTGGCTTGTTTCTTACGCTGACTTCATCACTCTGCTATTTGCTTTCTTTGTGGTGATGTATGCCATCTCCCAAGTCAATGATGGCAAGTACCGGGCTGTCTCCCGTTCCATCGTAGCGGCCTTCAGCAGTTCTCCCCAGTCGCCCCAGGCACCGAAACCCCAGGTCACCCAACAGGACCCTGCGGTACAGGACGCCGCGCTTCAACAGCTGATTGCGCTCAAAGCCGCCAAGACAGAGGAACGTCGGCGTCAGATTCGCGAACGCATGCGGGGCATGACGCCTGCTCTGATGGAAGCGTTTGGAACCTTGGCAAAGGATGGGCAGGTGCGCGTTACGGAGGGAGCTCATGGCATTACCCTGGAAATCAATGCCGGGCTGCTATTTGCGCCGGGAGAGGCCGCATTGAATCCTGCAGCGGTGCCAGTGCTTGGGGCCGTGGCGCAAGTTCTCGCTCAAGCCGAATTCCCCCTCATCGTCGAGGGACATACCGACAATATCCCAATCAGCAACGCCATGTTTCCCTCGAATTGGGAACTCTCGGCGGTGCGTGCTTCAAGTGTTGCCCGCCTGTTTGTAGAAAATGGGATCGTCCCCAGTCGCGTCACAGCTGCGGGATTTGCCGACCAACGACCAGTAACTGCGAATGACTCGCCCGAGAGCCGCAGCCGGAACCGCCGAGTGGCCATTCAAATAGAAATGCCCCAAGCCGAGAAAAGTATTTCCAGAAATTAGTCCAGGCAAGCGTCGTTTTTCGAGGTTGCGAGTTGTATGTATGGGAGGGGTTGATTAGT
>DAITAZ010000032.1:40341-41510 GCA_036824045.1 Rhodocyclaceae bacterium | reverse complement strand
CGGGATCGTGACCGTGACCGTCGTTTCCCGGCCCTGGCGGAGCACGGTCAGGCGGACCTTGTCGCCGCTGCGGGTGTCGTCCAGGCGGGCGATGAGTTTGCCGACGGTTTCCACGGGTTTGCCGTCCACGGCGGTGATGATGTCGCCGGCGGCGATGGCGCCGCCTTGCAGCACTGAGACACCGCGCAGCCCGGCGGCTGCGGCGGCGGAGTTGGGGGTGACCCGCAGGATCACCACGCCTTTGACGTTGAGCGCGGCGCCCAGGCGGCGGTTGATGTCTTCATCGACGGTGAGGCCGAGGGTGGGGCGGGTGTAGCGGCCGTTGCGGATCAGCTCGGGCACGACGCGGTTGACGGTGTCGGCGGGGACGGCGAAGCCGATGCCGGCGCTGGCGCCGCTGGGGCTGTAGATGGCGGTGTTGATGCCGATGAGCCGGCCGGCGGAATCGAGCAGGGGCCCGCCGGAGTTGCCGGGGTTGATGGCGGCGTTGGTCTGGATGAGGTGTTCGATGCTGGGGCCGCCGCCGCCGTCTTCCCCGCCCAGGGAGCGGTCCAGGGCCGAGATGATGCCGTCGGTGAGCGTCCAGTCCAGGCCGAAGGGGTTGCCGATGGCGTACACCTTCTGGCCGACGCGCAGGTCGTGGCTGGAGCCCAGGGGGATGGGGGCGATGCGGCGGTTGGGGCGGATGCGCAGCACGGCGATGTCGTGCTCGGGGCTGGCGCCCACCAGGGTGGATTTGTAGTCGGTGCCGTCGGCCAGGCGCACGGTGGCTTCGCTGGCGCCCTGGATCACGTGAAAGTTGGTGACGATGTGGCCGGCGTCGTCCCACAGGAAGCCGGAGCCGCTGCCCTTGGGCACGGAGAACACGTTGCGGGACCAGAAGTCGCGCACTTTCTCGCGGGTGGTGATGTAGACCACCGCGTCCCGGGAGCGCTCGAAGAGGGCGATGGTGGCTTTCTCTTCCGCCTGCAGCTCACCCCGCGGGGTGACGGCGCGGGGCGTGGCGGCGGGGCCGGATTCCCGCGCCGAGAGGGCGGGCGCGGCCAGGGCGAGGGCGAAGGCGAGCGCCAGGGCTGGGCGGCGGATTGGCTGAGGCATGGGGGCAGGCTCCGGTAACGCGGGCAAACCCGTAAAGATTAACGCGAAAGCGGCGGCGGGGCGCCGGGGCG
>DAITAZ010000032.1:0-40241 GCA_036824045.1 Rhodocyclaceae bacterium | reverse complement strand
CGGCGAGCCATCGGCGAGGGCTTTATGGACGCCCCGCCCGCAGCCGGTCCAGCCGCAGGCGGTGGCGGTCGTCGAAGAGCCGGCGGGCGGCGAGGCTGACGGCCACCAGGGTGCCGAAGCCGGTGCCGCCGGCGATGAGGAACATCACCAGGATCTGGTATTTCACCGCTTCCACCGGCGGGCTGCCGGCCAGGATCTGGCCGGTCATCATGCCCGGCAGGCTGACGATGCCGGCGGCGGCCATGGCGTTGATGATGGGGATCATGCCCACGCGCATGGCTTCGCGCCGGCTGTCGGCGATGGCCTGGGCGGCGCTCTCGCCCAGGGCGAGCCGGGTTTCGATGGCGGCGCGGCGGCTGGTGGCTTCGTGCGTGAGCCGGTCCAGCGCCAGGGCGATGCCGTTCATGGTGTTGCCCAGCACCATGCCGAGCAGGGGGATGGCGTACTGGGGCGCGTACCAGGGGTGGTTGCCGATCACGGTGAGCAGGGCCAGCACGGTGACGGCGAAGGACGAGACAAACATCGCCAGGGTGCCCAGGCCAAAGCCCCACAGGCCCGCCAGCCCGTGCTTCTGGCGCACGCTGACCTCCCGCCCGGCGGCCGCCAGCATCACCGTGGCCATGAGCGCCACCCACAGGGGGTGATCCTGGGCAAACAGCAGCTTGAGCACCAGGCCGATCAGCAGCAGTTGCAGCACCGTGCGCGCGGCGGAGACCACCAGTTGCCGGGCCACGCCCAGGCGCAGGGCGACCGAGGCCGCTGCCAGCGCCAGCACCAGCAGGGCCGCCAGGGCGAGGTCGAGCGCGGTGAGGCGGATCATCCGGCCTCCCGCAGTTGGCCGTCTTCCAGCCGCAGGCGGCGGGCGCCCAGGCGCCGGGCTTGCTGCGGGTCGTGGCTTACCCAGATCACCGGGGCCTGGTGCGCCGCCCGGTAGCGGGCCACCAGCGCTTCCACTTGCAGGGTGGCGGCTTCGTCCAGGTTGCCCGTGGGTTCGTCCAGCAGCAGGGCGCGGGGGCTACGGGTCAGGGCGCGCAGCAGGGCCAGCCGCTGCCGCTCGCCGGTGGAGCAGCGGGCCACCTCCCAGGCCAGCGCCTCGGCGGGCAGGCCCAGGGCGGCCAGTTCCGCGGCCCCCGGCGGCCGGGCGAAATGCTCGCCCACCCGGGGCGCCCACCACTGGCTTTCGGCGAACACCAGCACCACCTGCCGCCGCCATTCCGGCGCCGCCATGCTGCCGGCGGGCTGGCTGTCCAGCAGCACCCGGCCGCCGTGGGAGTCCAGGTCCGCCAGGGCGCGCAGCAGCAGCGATTTGCCGCTGCCCGAGGCGCCGGCGATGCACAGGCATTCTCCCGGCCCGACGGCAAAGCTGAGCGGCCCCACATGGTGGGTGGTGAGCGCCTCCACCCGCAATTCCGCCATGTCTCAGTACACCTGGCCGGCTTCCGCCACCACCAGGTGCACCAGGTGCAGCTTGGCCACGGCGGGGGCGGACAGGGCAAAGGGGTTGAGGTCCGGCTGGCCCATGCAGCGGCACAACTCGTTGAGCACGGCGGAAAGCTCCATCCAGGAATTGATGAAGTGGAGAAACACCTGCGCGCTGGGGTGGTTGGGCTGGTGCAGCGCCTCGGGCCCGAAGGGGGTGCAGGGCATTTCCACGTCCTCGGCGGTCAGGCCGAAGCTCAGGGCCGTGTGCAGCGTGTCGGTCATGTGCAGGTACTGGGCCCAGGTTTCCGCCCAGTCTTCCCAGGGGTGGGAGGCGGCATAGGCGCTGACAAAGCGGCTGGGCCAGTCCGCCGGCGGGCCGAACTGGTAATGCCGGGCGAGGGCGCTGCCGTAGTGGGTGCGCTCGTCGCCAAAGCGGTTGCGGAAGTCCGTCAGCCGCCAGCCGGGCGCCACCAGGCGGTCCCAGTAGTAATGGCCCAGCTCGTGGCGCAGGTGGCCCACCACCGTGCGGTAGGGCTCCCCCAGGTTGGCGCGGATCTGCTCGCGGCGGGCGTCGTCCGCCTCTTCCACATTGAGGGTGATCAAGCCGTTCTGGTGCCCGGTGACGATGGCCGGGCCACCGGGCACGGGGCGCAGAAAGTCGAAGGCCAGGCCCCGGGCCGGGTCTTCCTGCCGGGCGCGCACCGGCAGGCCGTGGGCCAGCAGTTGCGCCACCACGCGCCGCTTGGCGTTTTCCACCCGGCTCCAGAGCACGGCGTTCTCCGCCACCGAGAGGTCGGGGATGGTGCGGTTCAGCCGGCAGGCCGGGCAGTCGGGGGCCGGGTCTTCCGCCGGCACCAGCCAATTGCAGGCGGCGGCGGTGTGGGCGTTGGCGCAGCGGCGGTAGGCGCTCCGGCTGCGCCACTCGGGACTCGCGCCCAGCCAGAGCCCGGGCGCCGAGGCGGGGCTGAGGGTCAGCAACTCGCCCCGGCGGCTGTCGAACCCCAGCTCCGCGCCGCAGGCCAGGCAGCGGTTGTTGGGGAAAAAGATGGCAGCCCCGCAGGTGCACCGAAAGGCATGGCCGGCCCGGGGCCGTTGCTGGGCCTGCAGCGCCTGAACCAGGCTCTGGCCCAGGCGCTCGAAAAAACTGGGGAGGGGCATGACTGACCTTACGGGAGGCGGACCCCCCAAGCATGCCACCGGGCGGGGTCGGTGTGCACGCGGGTGCGGGGAGCGGGCCGGCGATCACCCGGCTCCGGGGGGCGGGCCGGGTATTGCCCGGCCCTTGGGGGCCCCCGGAAACGCCGGGCCGCCCCAAGTTTACGCGACCCCCTCGGGGGGCGGGCCGGGTATTGCCCGGCCCTGGGGGCCCCTAAAACCCTACCCGCCGCCGGCGGTTGGCGCGGTGGCCTTCCAGGTCCTGCTCGATCAACTGGTCCCGGCCCGCGAGCTTGGCGTTGCCAAAGGCGGCCATGAGGGCGCGGCGCTGCTCCCGGGGCGGCATTTCGGCCAGGCGGGCCATGACCTCGGCGGGCGGCTCCTCGGGGAAGCCCCAGGCGTGGGCGCCGACGATGTCGCGATAGAGCCGGCAGGCGATCACGAAGGACTCGTCCGGGTCCGGCCGGGGGATCTCGAACACGTTCATCCGGCTCAGGATCGGCTCCGGGATGGCGTGCTCGTCGTTGGCGGTGGTCACCCACAGGATGTGGCTGGCGTCGATCTGCACGTCCACGAACTCGTCCTTGAAGCGGCGGGCGGTTTCCCCCTCGAACAACTCGTAGAGCGGGCCCATGGGGTCGTAGCGGCTATCGCCCCCGGCCTTGTCCACCTCGTCCAGCACGATCACCGGGTTGGCCATCTCGCCCCCCACCAGCGCCTGCGCCACCTTGCCGGGGCGGGCGTGGGTCCATTGGGCGGAGGAGCCGGAGAGTATCCACCCGGCGGTGAGCGAGCTCATGGAGACGAATTCGAAGCCGGTGCCCAGGGTCTCGGCCAGGCAGCGGGCAAAGTGGGTCTTGCCGATGCCCGGCTCCCCCAGCAGCAGCATGGGGGCGAAGGCCACCGGCTCGTTGCCGGAAATGGCCAGTGCCACGGATTTGCGCACGTCGTCGATCACCTCGCCGAAATTGGGGCAGCGCTCGTGCAGGGTGTCCAGCGGGCGGGTGGAACTGGGCTTGACCACAAAGCGCTGGCCGCCCCGGTTCACCATCTGCTGGTAATAGGCGCCCAGGGCTTCGTTGCGGCTGGGGGCGCTGCTTTCGCGGGCGCGCTCCACGTCCTCGACCCGGTAGATCTGCCGGGTGTCGGCCAGGGGAATGTGGATGGTGGCGGGGACGGGCAGTTGAGCGTGCATGGCGGCCTCCTGGCTGGCAGTTTCGCCCGCACGGCTTGCCCGGGGTGCTGGCCCGGCGTCGGGCGTGTTCAGGGTTCCCCCAAGCAGGCGCCGTGCCAGTGGGTTGGCGGCGGCGGACGCCGGTGGCGGCAGGGGGGCTTGCCACATTTGTCGCGCGTTTGCGCAAAATGGTTCTGTGCCCATGGCTGCACCGGGCACCAAAGTGGGGCGCCTGGCTGAATCTGGGGCAGGCGCAACTTTGTGGCCCGGGCCGTGGTCTGAAACGGTACAGCCGTGGTTACAGCGGCTTTGTCGCAAACCCGACACAGGAGAGAACCATGGGAACGCAACATCCGGCCTTGCCCCAACTGTTCGCCCAACTGGGCCTGCCCAGTGAGCCGGCGGCCATCGAACGTTTCATTGCCGAGCATGCGCCCCTGCCGCAGGCGATGCTGCTGGCGGAAGCCCCTTTCTGGAGCCGCGCCCAGGCGACCTTCCTGCGCGAGGAACTGATGGAGGACGCCGACTGGGCCGAGGTGGTGGACGAACTGAACATGCGCCTGCACGGCTGAAGCCCGCCTGCCGGTGCCGCCCAAGAAAAAGCCCGGGGTCAGCCCGGGCTTTTTGCCGCCTGGCGCCCGCCGGCGCTTCAGCCCGCCACGGGCCGCACCCGGCTGGCCGCCTGCTTGGCCCGCTCCCGCGCCTCCTGCACCGTTTCGGCGTTGGCTACCGCCACGCCCATGCGCCGCTTGGTAAAGCTCTCCGGCTTGCCGAACAGGCGCAGGTCGGTGCCCGGCACCGCCAGGGCTTCGGCCACGCCCTCGAAGGCGATGCCCGTGGCCTCCATGCCGCCGTAGATCACCGCCGAGGCCCCCGGCTCGCGCAGGCTCACATCCACCGGCAGGCCGAGGATGGCCCGGGCGTGCAACTCGAACTCCGAAAACCGTTGGGAGCACAGGGTCACCAGCCCGGTGTCGTGGGGCCGGGGGCTCACCTCGGAGAACCACACCTGGTCGCCCTTGACGAACAACTCGACGCCGAAGATGCCGCGCCCGCCCAGGTTGGCGGTGACCGCCCCGGCAATCTCCCGCGACCTGGCCAGCGCCGCCGGGCTCATGGCCTGGGGCTGCCAGCTTTCCACATAATCCCCCGCCACCTGTACATGGCCGATGGGCTCGCAGAAATAGGTCTGCACCGCGCCACTGGCGTCGCAGGCGCGCACCGTGAGCTGGGTGATCTCGTAATCGAAATCGATGAAGCCCTCCACAATCACCCGGCCCTGGTTCACCCGCCCGCCGGCGGCCGCGTAGTCCCACGCCTTCTGCACATCCTCCGGCCCGCGCACCGTGGACTGCCCCTTGCCGGAAGACGACATCACCGGCTTCACCACGCAGGGGTAGCCAATGCCGCCGTCGATGGCTGCCTGCAGCTCTGCCAGCGACTCGGCAAACCGGTAAGGCGAGGTGGGCAGGCCCAGTTCCTCCGCCGCCAGCCGGCGGATGCCCTCCCGGTTCATCGTCAGCCGCGCCGCGCGGGCGGTGGGGATTACCTCCGCCAGCCCCTCCGCCTCGATCTCCACCAGCGTATCGGTGGCAATCGCCTCGATCTCCGGCACGATCAAATGTGGCCGCTCCTGCTCCACCAGCGCCCGCAGCGCCGCGCCATCCGTCATCGCGATCACATGGGCACGGTGCGCCACCTGCTGGCCCGGTGCGTGCGCATAGCGGTCCACCGCAATCACTTCCACACCCAGCCGCTGCAGGGCAATGACCACTTCCTTGCCGAGTTCGCCAGCGCCCAACAGCATCACGCGCACAGCCGAGGGAGAAAGAGGGGTACCGAGTTTCATGGGGGCTCCGGGAAAAGGGGGATAACGTGGCCGCCGATCATAGCACCGGGGCCCGCGCTCCCGACGCCGCGCCACCTCTCGCGGCCCGGCCACCCCGAAGGGGAAGGGAGAACATGCCAAAGCCCCCGCAGGAAAAATGGCCGCAATACGCTGCTTTTGGCGGGGGCGAGCGGTGTGAGGTCCCGCTACATTGAGCCGCTCGGCGTCGGGGGGCTGACGCTTGATCGCCGACGCGCTGTATGCCGAAAGGGGGCACCGGCGGCCTCGGGCGCCGGGGCGTGCCACTCGGAGGCATTGCAGGGATTTCAACTTACTCTGAGGAGCATCATGACTATCACCTGGACGAGGCTGGGCTTTCTCGGCTTCATGATCCCGCTGGCGTTCTGGGCCATCGCCGCCACGGGCTGGGGGGCTTCGAACTTCAAAGCCTTTCGCGTTGCCTTTGTGCTCGCCGCAGTGGCGGTCTGGTTCTTGGGCATGAAGCTCAACGGCGAAGCCCAGGAGCAGGGGGAAGAGGCGCCGCATCAGGCGTTCGGCGTGCCCATGCAGTGGTCGGGCCTGGGGGTGGCCGCAGCCGGATTCGTCCTCACCTTGCTGTGAGGGGCGCCGGCGTTTGAGTAGCCTCCCCGCGCCAGGGGACGGGGCATGGCGCGGGTGCCCGCGCTGGGCCGGGCACGGATACCAACCGCCGGGACTCCAACCCGAGGGGGCGATGGGTGGCAAGTGAGTGGGGCGGCGCTGTGCGTGATCCCGCTTCCGCCAGGCTCGAACTTGGGCTTGTGCGCCGAAAACCCGCCTGAGGGCGGTGCCCCCGCCGTGCATTGCGTCACGGCGGGCGGCTTGGAGGGCTGGCGGCGGAGGGGCTATGCTTCCCGGTCCTTGTTATTGCTGAATCCGCTCCCATGGCTGCTGCGCTGATTTCCCGCCGTCTTTCCCTTGCCTGGGCGTGTGCCCTGGTGCTGGCTGGTTGTGCGTCCACGGGGCAATACGAGTCGCGTCCCTCGCCGAAGATGCCGGGGCAGGGACCGGCGGTGCCGCCCGTGGTTTCGGCGCCGCCGGTGGCGGTGCCCCCCGCTACATCCACCACCCCGCCCGCGCGGCCGCCCGTGGCGGTGCCGGCGCCGCCGGTGGTGCCGAACGAGCGGGAGGTGCGGGCCTTGGTGGAACGGCTACTGCCGGCGGGCATCCCGGGCCGGGCCGGCTGGGCGGGGGATATCACCACGGCGTTCGTGGCGCTGCGGCTGGCGCCGAGCCGGGAGAACGTGTGCGCGGCGATGGCGGTGATCGAGCAGGAATCCACCTGGCAGGCGGACCCGGTGGTGCCGGGCTTGCCCAAGCTGGTGCGCAAGGAACTGGAGGCGCGGCGGGTGCGCTACGGCATCCCCAGCCTGGTGATGGAGGCGGCGCTGCTTAAGACCAGTCCGGACGGGCGCAGCTACTCGGCGCGGATCGATAGCCTGAAGACCGAAAAGCAGGTGAATGACTTGTTCGAGGACATGGTGGCGGAGATTCCGAAGGGCAAGGAATGGTTTGGCGACATGAACCCGGTGCGCACCGCCGGGCCGATGCAGGTGAGCATTGCCTTCGCCAACGACCATGCCCGGGAAAAGCCCTACCCCTACGGGCGGGTGGCGGGGGACATGCGGCGGGAGGTGTTTACCCGCCGGGGCGGGGTGTACTTCGGCATTGCCAACCTGCTGGACTATCCGGCGGACTACAGCCAGTACATCTACCGTTTTGCCGATTTCAACGCCGGGCGCTACTCCAGCCGCAATGCGGCTTTCCAGCATGCGGTGGCGCGGCTTTCCGGCCGCAGCCTGGATCTGGACGGCGACCTGCTGCGCTACGACAAGGACCGCACGCCCTCCAATACCCCCAGTGCCACCCTGCAGGCGCTGGACGTGTTGACCAGCCGGCTGAACATGCGGCTGACCGAGGTGGTGCGGGACCTGAAGCTGGAAAAAACCTACGGCTTTGCCCACACGCCCGTCTATCAGCGGGTGTTTGCCCTGGCGGACCAGACGGGGGGCGGTTTCCCGCGGGAGACCCTGCCGCGCATCGACCTCAAGAGCCCGAAGATCCAGCGCAAGCTGACCACCGAGTGGTTTGCCCGGCGGGTGGACGGGCGCTTCCGCACCTGTTTGGAGCGTGCCCCGGCGGGGCCGGTGGTGGTCCCGCCCGGCTCGGTGTAGGCACCGGGGCGCCATGGCCCAAGCGCCGAAAAGCGCTGCGATTGGGCCGGACTTCGCGGCGCTCCCCCGGCGGGCGGGGCGCTACTGTTGCAGGCTCTGCCAACAGTAGCGAGGTGCCGAGCGTGGTTGTCACCATTCCTTCCCAGGCCCAGTCCGCGGTGCGCCGGGCCTATCAGATCATCCGTGTCGCCACCGTGGTGGGTGCCATCGCCGCCATGGCCGGCGCCGCCTGGATTGCCGACATGGCCCTCGAAGTTCCTGGCAGTACCGAGGAAACCTACTGGCACGTGTTTGCCGTGGTGGCGGCCGTGGTATGCCTGCTGGGCGTGCTGCTGCCCTATCTGTGCGGGCGGGCCATCGGCCAGATGGAGGGTCAGGGCAAGCTCAAGTTCTGGGTGTGCGGGCTCGGCGCGGCGCTGATGCTGCCCATGGGGCCGGTGGTGCTGGCCGCCGCCCTGGCGGCGCGCAAGGCCTGGCAACAGGCGCTGCAGGGGCCTTCCGCCACGGCGTGAATCCGCGGAACCGGCATGCCTCCCCCGGTGGGCTCAACTCATGGTCCGCAAGGGATGCATCGCCCAAGGCCCGGGGCTGCATTCCTCGCTTGGCGTTTTGGGGCCGGGAGCGTGGGCGCGAGGGGGCGGCTTGATCTTGCCCCCGGCTCAACCCTGGGCGGGGCGGTCTGCGTCGGGCAGGGTGGTTTCGGCGTGGGCTGCGTCCGGGGTGACGAAGGGGAGCACCACGGTGAAGGTGCTGCCCTTGAGCACTTCGGATTCCACCGCCACCCGGCCGCCGAGCAACTGCACCAGTTCCTTCACCAGCGCGAGGCCCAGACCGGCGCCGGCGGAGCGGCGGGTGGCGTAGTCCTCCATCTGCTCGAAGCGGTTGAAGATGCGGGGCAGGTGCTCCGGGGCGATGCCGATGCCGGTGTCGCGCACCCGGATTTCGATGGATTCCTGGCCCGGGAGCATGCGGGCGGACACGGTGATGGCGCCTTGCTCGGTGAACTTCACCGCGTTACTGAGCAGGTGGCCCAGGATCTGCAGGATGTGAGTGCGGTCGCAGGACCACTCCGGCGGTAGCGCGGGGTCGGTTTCCAGACTGAGCTGAAGGGACTTGCCGGCGGCGTCCTGGCGGTGCAGGCCCAAGGCTTCCTGGAGCAGGGGCACGGTGGCGAAGCGCATGGCGTTGACCTCCATGCGGCCCGCCTCGATCCGGGCAATGTCCAGCAACTGGTTGAGCTGGCCCAGCAGGCTGCGGCCGCTGTCCAGCACCAGGCCCGCCCATTCCCGGTGCTCGTCGTTCTGGGCGTCGTCCCGCAGCAACTCGGCGAAGCCCAGGATGCTGTTGAGGGGCGTGCGCAGTTCGTGGGACATGCTGGCGACGAAGGCGGTCTTGGCCCGGTTGGCGGATTCCGCCGCTTCCTTGGCTTCCACCAGTTGGCGGGCGGCACGGCGGGAGGCGGTGACGTCGATGCAGGTTTCCAGCTTGCCCACCGTCTGCCCGCGGGCGTCCACCACCGGGTAATCGTTGATGGTGATGATGCGGCCGTTGGTGAGGTGGCATTCGTGCCGCCCCAGCATCTGCGCCAGCGGGTCTTGCACGTCGCGGCAGTGGGCTTTGAGATGGATGGCGAGCTGGTCCAGGGGCCGGCCGGAGATGGGCAGGGATTCGGGCAGGGACCAGATTTCGCTGAACGCGGGGTTGGCGTAGAGCACCGTGCCCTGGCTGTCGGCAAAGAGCACGCCGATATCCATGGCTTCCAGCAGGGCCTGCAGGCGGGCGCGCTCCAGTTCCACGGCCCGGGCCAGTTGCAACTGCCGGTCGCGGGCGTCGGTGAGCTCGTGCACCCGTTCGGCCACGGCGCGGGACATGGCGTTGAAGGCCGCGCCCAGTTGCCCGATGTCGTCGTCGCCCTCCGCCACGGGGGTCGGCGTCAGATTGCCGCGACGCACTTCCTCACTGGCGTGGGTGAGAGCGTTGAGGTGGCGGGTGAGCAGGATGCCCAGGCCCATGAGCAGCGCGGCGGAGAGGAAGACCTCCACCAGCGCGATGGCCACGCCCTGGGTCATCAGCCGATGGCGGGCGGCGGACACATGGGTGAGGTCCAGCCCGAAGCGCAGGTAGCCCAGGGGCTGGCCGTACATCTCGATGGGGCGGGAGACATCGTAGCGGGTGAGCTTGCCGTCGGAGGTTTCCAGGGTGGCGCGCGCCTCCGGCAAGGGCTGGTTCCGGTCCCAGCCGCTGATGGCGACCGTTCTGCCGTCCAGCCCCACCACGGCCACGTACTCGATGCCTTCCACCGCCTGGCTTTCGTCCGCCACGGCCTGCACGGTGGCGTAATCCTGTTGGGCGAGGGGGGCGAGCAGGGCGGCGGCGAGCACCGGCGTCATCTGGTTGGCGTGCACCCGCGCCTGGCTCAGCAGGTTGTCGTCCTGCAGGCGCAGGCTGTTGGTCACCAGCAGGCTGAGCATGGCGACTTCGACGCACAGGGCGGCGAGGAGCAGCCGGGTGCGGATCGTTCGCGGCAGCCAGTTGGAGCGAAGGGTGAGTGCCATGGTCC
The DNA here is from genome assembly GCA_036824045.1 of Rhodocyclaceae bacterium. Classification (GTDB taxonomy): domain Bacteria; phylum Pseudomonadota; class Gammaproteobacteria; order Burkholderiales; family Rhodocyclaceae; genus DAITAZ01. Next base: position 29,889 of record DAITAZ010000032.1, on the reverse strand, counting down.
TGGGGGGTTACTGGGCAATGGCCAGGCGGACTTCGGCTGCGTACCGGTCCATCTGCGCCAGTTCGTTGGGGCGCAGCTTGCGGTAGCCGCCCAGGTGGTTGGTGGCGAAGTACTGCTTGCCTTCGGTGCCGGCGGCGAACTCCGCCAACGTGGCTTCCATGTCTTCGCGGCTGGGGCCGCTGCGGGGGTTGAGCATGTACACCCGCCCGGCCAGGGAGTCGCTCTCGGCCAGCACCCGCAGGCGGCTGCGGCTGGCCTCCGGCAGCTTGTCGAAGTTGGCCGAGGACATGAACCCGGCGGCCGCCTCCCCGCCAAGAACCTGCTGGGCCACGCTGTCGGCGGCGCTCACGTGGCGGGGCGTGGCGGTCTGGCGCAGGTTCTGGTCCTGCAGCCAATGCCAGCCCCACAGGGTGACCAGCGAGGTAGGGGAGAGCCCCAGCACCACCTTGCCGGCCAGATCGGCCGGGCGCTGCACCGGGCCTTGCTTGGCCACCACGGCGAAGGCCTTGAATTCACTCTGATAGGTCAGCAGCGGCAGATAGCCCGCGTCCGTCTGCAGCAGCCGGGCCTGATGGCCGGTGGTGACCACCAGATCGAACTCGTTGCGCAGGGCGCGGCGGATGAAATCGTTGAAGTCCGGCGCGGTCACCACCAGGGCCGGGCGGCCGAGCTGGCGTTCCAGGTGCCGGCGCAGGGGCTGGTACTGCTCGATGATGACCCGGGCGCTGGTATGGGGTGCCACGCCAATCCGGAACGGTCCGGCGTTGGCCAGCAAGGTCCCGGGCAAGGCCAGCATGCCGCAGGCCTTGAGCAGTGTGCGTCTGGTCCGGTCCATAGCCTTTTCCGCTCCCAACAGGTCGGGCGCTTGGGCCCGGAGGTTCTGGTGACAAGAGCCGTGCCGCACCCGAATGGGCACACCGGCACGGACCATTGCTCTAACGGGCGAGAAGTGCAGACCTTGAGGGCGGGGCGATACAGAATTTGATGTTTGGGTATGCGTTCGGGGAGTATTGGGCTGGCGGAGGTGCACGAAAAAGCGGGCCCGGGGCCCGCTTTTTCGTGAGGCTTGGGGCCCTGGCTCAGACGAAGCTCAGCAGCTCCACGGTGACCGGTTCTTCACCGATCGTGGCCTGGCAGGCCAGGCGCGATTTGGAGCCGACGCCCACCAGGGAGTCGAGCTTTTCGTTTTCGGCTTTCTGGATGCGGGGCAAGGATTTGCGGCCTTCCTGGATGAACAGGTGGCAACTCCCGCATTCTCCCTTGCCATCGCATTTGTGGCCGATGGGCTCGCCGGCGGCGACGATGCCGGCAAGCAGGGTGGCGCCGGTGGGAACGGTGATGGTCTTGCCCGAAGGCAAAATGGTCAGGATGGGCATGGATGATGACTCCGTGGGGATGAAACCTGTTGTTGTGACCGGCGCCGGCCCCGATGGGCCGGCGGGTTGTTGCGGTGCCTCAGGCGGTGTGCAGCTTCTCCAGCAGGACGGCGACGAAGTCCTCCAGCGGCGCGTCGATGCGCCGGATGTTCTGCTCCTCCAGGAAGCGCGCCTCCATCCGGGTCGGTTCGTCCGGCAGCACCGCCCAGTGCACGTCGGAGGAGCGTTTCATGATCTGGCGGGCGAAGGCCCGGGGCAGTTGATCATTGAAGCGGCAACCCAGGAACAGGAAGGACCTGCCCGTGCGCAGGCCCTGCACCTCGGCCGGGATGGGTGTCTGGATGTCGATCTCGGTCAGCACCTCCACGTAGTCGCTGTCGGACACGAGGTAGTTGCTGGCAGGGGCCTGCCCGCCCAGGGGCTTGTAGAGCAGCGTTTTCCACCCGGGTTTGGGGTCCGGGGCGGGGGCGCCGTGGCCGTCGTACCACCCCGTCCAGGTGCCGAAGTGCTCGGATTGGGACAGCCCCTGCACCATGCCCCAGTCCTCGGGGGGCAGGCCAGCCTGGAGGGCGGCGAAGCTGGCGTTGTCGTACCAGGCGTCCACGATCAGCGGCAGACCCAGGCTTGCCAGGGCGGCGTGCAGGGGGCCGGGCCTGGCCGGGGCGGCGAAGGCGCCGTCCATCAGGCCCACCAGGGTTTTGCGGTGCTTGAAGTTCTCGATGAACTGGGCCGACTGGGTGAGCCGGCCCCGGATCTTGTGGGGCACCGAGGTCTTGGCGGTGAGTTGGGCGACCAGATCCTCGGGCGTGGCCGGCACCGGGTAGTCCGGGCACAGGCTGAGCACCCGGGGGCCCAGGTAGGGCACCAGTTGGCCGGCGCCCAGGGCGTCCAGCAGGTCTTCGGGCAGCACCTGGCTGCCGCTCTCGGTCAGGGTTGTGGGCATGGTGGCTCCTGGTTATAGGTAGATGGCGGCACCGGCGCCGACGTTGGTGGAAGCGTCCTTCAGCGTCTTGACGATGAACTTGATGTGGTCCTGCGTCAGGTGGGCGTGGAAGGGCAAGGCCAGGGAGCGATCGGCGATCCGCTCGGTGATGGCCAGGCGGCCGCGCCCGCAATTGCTGGCCTCGCCGTAGCGCTGGTAGTGGAACTGCTGGTGCAGCGGATGGCTGTAGGGGGCGACCTCGATGGCTTCGGTCTCCACGTCGTCGACGATCTGGTTGCGGGCGCTGGCGGTGAAGCGGGTACCCAGGTGCACCACGTAGAGCATCCAGTGCACCTCGTCCACGTCTGGCGCCAGGTAGGGGGGCTTGATCCCCTCGAAGCTCTGCATTTCTTCCAGGTACCAGGACTCCACCCGCTTGCGCCGGGCCAGAATCTCGTCCAGCCGCTCCAGTTGCGCCAACCCCAGGGCGGCGGTGAGCTCGCTCATGTTGGCCGAGAGCGGGGCGCGGGAACCCACTGATACGGAGCGGCGGTCTTCCAGCGAATGGGCGCGCAGGTAGCGCAGTTCGGTGGCCAGGGCCGGGTCGTCGGTGAGCACCATGCCGCCTTCGCCACAGCACAGGGCCGAGGGCTGGGAGAAGTCGAACACCGCCATGTCGCCGAAGGTGCCCACCATCCGGCCCTGGTAGCGGGAGCCGATGGCTTCGGTGGAATCCTCGATCAGGGCGATGCCCCGCTCGCCCGCCAGGGAGCGGAGGGCCTGCCAGTCCGCCGGGTGGCCGTTGCAGTTGCCGGCGATGATGGCGCGGGTGGCGGGGGTGATGCGGTCGGCGGCTTTCTGGGGCGAGAGGCAGCCGGACCAGTAGTCGATGTCGGCGAACACCGGGGTGGCGCCCGCGTGGCTGATGGCGTGGGCCACCTGGTGCCAGCTATAGGCCGCGGCGATCACTTCGTCGCCCGGGCCCAGCCCCAGGGCGCGCAGCGCCAGCCAGGTGGCGATGACGCCGCTGCTGGTGGCCACGCCGTAGCGCCGGCCATGGGCGGCGGCGAACTCGTCCTCGAAGTCCGCCACCCGTTGCCCGGCCGACAGCCGGGGCGAGCGCAGGGCGTCGGTGACGGCGGCGATCTCGGCAATGCTCACGTCCGGGTCGGACAGGGGAATCCAGTCCAGTTCCTCGGTGCTTTCGGTCTCGGGGGTGTCGCTCATGGCGTGCTCCTTGGCGTGAGCACGATGCCGACCGCCTGGGCGGGGTCGGTGGTCATGCTCCAGCAGTGGCCGTCGGAAGCCATCAGGAACAGATCGCAACCGGGCAAATGCTTCAGGGGTGTTTCGTCCCGCACGTCCAGCGGGTCGAGCACGGTCACCCGCAGGCCGGCAAAGCGGCCGCGCAGGGCGGCCGCCAGCTCCCGCACGGACCCGCTCTGGCCCGCCAGCGCAGCGATCCCTGTCAGGTCGTCGGAGGTCAGTGCCATCAGTCGGCCACCTTCTTGGCTTCCACCGTGATCGGCAGGGTGGTTTCCGGCGGCATTTCCGGCATCGCCAGCAGCCAGCCGTTCTGCAAGGTGACGGTGCCGCCCCACATGCCGGGCTTTTCCATGGCCACGATGGGTTCTTCCAGGTCCTTCTTGGGGACGTAGGCGGAGAGTTCGCCCTTGTTGTTCTTGCGGATCATGACTTTCATTTGGCTATCTCCACGATGGGTTCAGGGTTCGGTTTCAGGCGGCCGTGTAGAGCGGCGCCAGGGCGGCAGGCAGGGCTTCGAGCACCTGCTCGATCTCGGCTGCGGTGGTGTGCCCGCTCAGGGAAAAGCGCAGGGCGCAGAGGGCTTCGGCGCGGCTGACGCCCATGGCCAGCAGCACATGGGATGGCTCGTTGCCGCCGCTGGAACAGGCGGAGCCCATGGCGGCGCAGATGCCGGCGCGCCCCAGGCGGATGAGCACCGCGTCCGCTTCCAGCGTGCCGATGCGCAGGCAACTGGTGTTGGGCAGGCGGGGCGCCCCGGCGCCGAACACCCGCACGTCGGCAAAGCGGGCGCGGATGCCGTCTTCAAGGCGGTCGCGCAGGGCGGCGATGGCGTCGGCGGCGGCCACCTGGGCGGGCACTTCGGCGGCCGCTGCGGCCATTCCGACGATGCCCGGCAGGTTCTCGGTGCCGCCCCGGCGGCGGCGTTCCTGGCTGCCGGTGATGAAGGCCGGCCAGTCCAGCCCCTTGCGCAGGACCAGTGCGCCCACGCCTTTGGGACCGTGGAACTTGTGGGCGGACAGGGTGAGCAGATCGGCCCCGAGCGCGGCCGGGTCCACCGGCAGCTTGCCCATCTGCTGGGTGGCGTCCACATGGAAGGGCACGCCGGCGCGGCGGGCGATGGCGCCTGCCTCGGCCACCGGCTGCAGCACGCCGGTCTCGTTGTTCGCCGCCATGATCGAAAGCAGGGCCGCGCCGGCGGCGAGGGTCTCCTCGAGGCCCGCCAGCCGGACCTGCCCGCGGGCGTCCACCGGCAGGCGGACGACGTCCACGCCCTCCCGGGCGAGCTGGTCGGCCAGGGCCTGCTGGCCCGCATGCTCGATGGCGGAAAGCACCACCCGTTGCGGTGCTCCCGGGCGGGCGAGGGCGCCGCGCAGCGCCATGTGGTTGCCCTCGGTGGCGCCGCTGGTGAACACCACTTCCGGCGGCTTCACGCCCAGCAGCCGGGCCAGGGCCATGCGCGCCTGGCCAAGCAGCATCTTGGCCGCTTCTCCCGCCGGGTGGGGCGACGAGGGGTTGGCCCAGGTGTGGGCCAGGGCGTCGGCCACTGCCGCCAGGGCCGCCGGGCTGGGCCGGGTGGTGGCGTTGTTGTCCAGGTAGATGGGGTTGTTCATCGTGCGGCCCTCCTGCTGCCGCGCGGCATGCTCCCCGCGGGCTGCCGGGGGGCCGCGCGCCGCCCCTGGACGGCGCGGCGGCGGGAGCCCATTGGGCAGGCGCCGGCGTTCATGGCCAGAAGACCCGCAAGGGATCGGTGCACACCACGTCCACCAGGTCCATCAGCCGGGCCGCCTGGGCGTAGGGTACCCAGCAGCCCTGGGCGTGGTTGCGGGCGTGGAGCCGCCAGCCGCCCTCCGCGGGCTCGAACCAGGCGATGTCGATTTCGCCCCCCTGGGGGTCCACGTTGCGCGAGCAGCAGGGGCTGGCAACCCGCCAGCCGCACCCTTCCGCCACCACCTGGGGGTGCACGTAGCGGTAGCGGCTGCGCTTTTCCAGCGCCCGCTCCAGCCGCCGGCGCTCCAGTTCGGCCGGGCCGGTGACGGTGCCCGCGCGGGCAGGGGTGTCGGTTTCCATGCTTCGTCCCTCGAGGAAACGCTGGGCCGTCCCAACTTTGCGTGACCCAGGGGGGTGCCCCGGGGTGGTGTCACACCAGGGCGATCTCTTCCTCGAGGCAGCCCACCACGCAACGTTCCTTGTCGAACTCCACCAGATAGATGGGCAGGTTGGCCTCCTCGTGGTGGCCCACCTGGACGATCTCGCCCACCGCGCCGGCGGGCACCAGCAGGGCGTCCGCTTCCTTTTCCGGGTAGCTGCCGTCGTTGAACAGGTCGCCCACGGCACTGACTTTCTGACCCCACTGGTACTTGGCTTCACGGATGTCGAGCATTTCCAACTCCTTTGATCTCGGCGAGCTTCGCCGCCTTGTCGCCCAGGGCTTCGAGGACGTGGGGCGGCAAGTTGTCCAGGGAAACGAGCTCCCGCCCCCGCATGCCCACGCGGTGGCCGGTTTCAATGAATTCGACGGCGTAGATGTAGTACTGCTGGAGAAAGGTGCCGATGGAGGTGACGTAGCCCACGTCGCCCTTGCTCACCAGCAGGTCGCCCACGTCCTTGCCGCAGTAGGTGCCGTCGTTGCGCACGGTAAAGCGGCTGATGACCCGCTCGCCAAAGCTGAATTCCGGCGGGCCGGTGAGTTCGACGGTGTCGCTGTCGCGGCTGATGTCACCCATGTTTGCCTCCGCTGTTGCGGCGTTTGCAGGCGCGTTCGGTGGCCAGTTGCGCCACTTCCGGCTCGCTGTCCGTGCTCATCTGGCTCAACAGTTCCCCTTCGGCCCGGTTGGCCACTTCCCAGCGCACCGACCATTCCTCGTCCCGGGCCATGTGGCTGAGCAGGGCCGGGGGTAGCCGCTGGGCCACCAGCCGCCGTACCTCCGTTTCCGGATCGTGGGCGAGCTTGAACAGGGCCGGCATGGGCAGCCGCCGCGCCACTTCCAGGCGGACCTCCCGGTCCGGATCGTGGGCCAGGCGGGGCAGCAGGGTCTCGGGCAGGCGGCGGGCCACGGTCTTGCGCACGTAGTAGTCCGGGTCGCCGATCATCTCCGGCAGGGCAGTGCCCTCGATCCGCTGGGCCACGCGGATGCGCACCTCCCGGTCCGGGTCCCTGGCCAGCCGCTTGAGCAGCCGCTGGGGCACGCGCATGGCCACGGTGAGGCGGACGGTTTCGTCCGGGTCGCCGATCAGGCTGGTCAGCCGGAACACGTCGGCGTGCTTGGCGGCCACGGCCCGCACCTCAAAGTACGGGTGGTCCAGGTAATCGTTGGCCTGGGAGCGGTTCCAGTTGAAGAAGCGGTCGATCCGCTTGGCGTAGCGGTCGAATACGCAGGCCCGGCCGATGTGGCAGCGCCCCTGGGCGCTCATGGCCTGGTTGGGGCAGGCGGCGCAGTCCAGCGCCTGGCCTTCCCAATCCACGGCGGGGATATCGTCGTCCGGGGCGTGGGCCGGGGGCTCCGAACCGGAAATCCACTGGGTACTGGCGGCTTGCATCATGCTGCGTTCTCCTGCGGCGAGGGGTCATCCAGATAGTCGTCGTCTTCGTGGCCGATGCGGGCCAGGACATCTTCCAGCACGCGATGGCCGACCCGGTTCTCCGGGTCCAGCCGCGTGAGCACGGCCAGCGCCCGGGCGCCTTCGTCCAGATCGCCCAACCGCATGCAGAGGTAGGCGTAGCCCTTGAGCGAGAACAGCCAGAAGCGGGGCAGCGGCTCGAAGCCGCCACCAAGGGCGGTGGTTTGCTCGCGCCACTGGGCTTCGCTCACCTGGCGCCAGTCCTGCGCGATGCCCAGCGCACGGGCGGCCAGGGTGATGGCATCACAGGCAACGACGCGGGTTTGCGGCAGGCGGTTGCCGTAGAAATGAAACCGGTAGAGGGCGATGAGCGTGGCCGGGTGGTCCGGCGCCATGGCCCGGGCGGCTTCCAGACTGGCCTGGGCCACTTCGGGGTGGTGCCAGTTGGCGCCGGCGTGGGCGATGAGGGCTTCGGCCCCGGCGGGCAGGGCGCGGCCCAGCACCAGATCGGAGAAATCGTCGAATGCGGTGGAGCCGGTGGCCTGCATGCGAGGATCTCCCCGATTGCCCGGTCAACTCCGGCGGATGGACGACAGGGATACCGTCGCCACGCCGGGCGGCGTTGCACTGGCGCTGCTGGAGCAGCCACAGGGCGCCGCGTTGGGGTTGAAAAAGGTGAGGCCGGAGCTGGTGGGCGTGTCGGCAAAGTCGACCGTCACGCCCTCGAGCAGGAGCCGCGATTCCGCCGGCAGGAACACCTTGAGGCCCGAGACATCCAGCACCGCGTCGCCGGAGGCTGGCGCCGGTTCCACGGTGAATTTGGCGTCGTAGCCGGAGCAGCCGCCGGCGGTGACTTCAAGGCGGAAGCCGGCGCCTTCGCCGTGGCCCGAGAAGCGGACCATGCGACGCATGAACTTCTCGGCGGCGGACGTGACGGTCACGTTCATGGCTCAGACCTTCTTGATGCAGCCATCCACCGGGCACACGGCCACGCACTGGGGCGTGTCGTAGTGGCCGACGCATTCGGTGCACTTGGCGGGGTCGATGATGAACACGCCGCTCTTTTCGCGGATGGCGTCGTTCGGGCATTCCGGTTCGCAGGCGGAGCAGCCGGAGCAGGTCGAAGCGATGATCTTGTAGGCCATGATGGTCTCCTTCTTAGCAAGTGGGGGGATGTCGTTTCAGGTTCAGGCGGCGATGTACGCCCCCTGGCGGATGCTGGCGTCGCCCCGCGGCACGTGGGTGATTTCGCCGCTGGCGACCCGTTCCCGGTACTTGGCGAACCAGGTGAGCGCCGCCTTTTCGATGAATTCGTGGGCGTATTCATCGACCGGCTCGATGCCGGCGGCCGTCAGTTCGTCCCGGGGACAGGCGCCGATCTTGGAAACCAGCACCGCATGGCAATCGTTGATGGCGGTGACGATGGACGGCAGTTGCTCGTCCTCGCCGTAACCGCCCTGGCAGTAGAGGTCCACCCGGCGGTGGCCGACGAAGGTGGCGCTGCCCGGGGTGAGCTCAAAGATCTGGAACTCGGTGGCGTGGCCAAAGTGCTGATTCACCTTGCCGCCGCCCTGGGTGGCGACCGCCACCAGCACTTTCATGTCCTTGTCCGTCAGGGTGTCGTCCAGCGCCGCCGCCAGGGCATCCACCTTGGCCTGGTGCTGGGACTGGCGCTCGGCTTCCACCTTCTCCTGGTAGGCGCGGCGCTTGTCCAGGTCGTAGACGATTTCCATCTCCTCGATCTTGTCGAGGGTGAATTCGTCGGAGCGGTCCTCGCCCAGCAGGCCCACCGCATCGGCGCGGCACTGACGGCAGTGGCGCATGAGGTTGGCGCCACCGGCGCAGGCATCCTGCACCGCCTTCAACTCCTGGGCGGAGGGGCCGCGCTGGCCGTTCAGGCCGAAGTAGGTGCCGTGCTCGGGCTCGGAAATGAGCGGCATGATGTTGTGCAGGAAGGCGCCGCGTTTCTTCACCTCCCGGTTCACTTCGAGCATGTGCTCGTCGTTGATGCCGGGGATGAGCACCGAGTTGATCTTGGTGAGGATGCCCCGGGCGGTGAGCATCTCCAGCCCTTTCATCTGCTGTTCGTGCAAGATCCGGGCGGCTTCGAAGCCGGTCACCCGCTGGTGGTCCCAGAAGATCCAGGGGTAGATCTTCTCGCCCACGGCCGGGTCCACCATGTTGATGGTGATGGTGACGTGGTCCACGTTGTACTTGGCGATCTCGTCCACGTACTCCGGCAGGGCCAGGCCGTTGGTGGAGAGACAAAGCTTGATGTCCGGCGCTTCTTCCTGCAGGCGGCGGAAGGTCTCGAAAGTCTTCTTCGGATTGGCCAGCGCGTCGCCCGGGCCGGCAATGCCCAGCACCGTCATCTGCGGGATCTCGCTGGCCACCGCCAGCACCTTCTTCACCGCCTGGTCCGGCGTGAGCTTCTGGCTCACCACGCCGGGGCGCGATTCGTTGGAGCAGTCGTACTTGCGATTGCAGTAGTTGCACTGGATGTTGCACGCCGGCGCCACGGCCACGTGCATGCGGGCATAGTGGTGGTGGGCCTCTTCCGAGTAGCAGGGGTGGTTCTTCACCTTCTCCCAGATTTCGGCGGGCATGTCGTCCGGCCCGGCGGAAGAACCGCAACTGGACTTGCCGGAGCCGCCCGTGGTGCCGCAACCGCTGGCCACTGGCTCGACGGGTTCGGCCAGCGCACTGCGTTTAGCCTTCAAATCTCCGATGCTCACGTACGCGGTTGCGCTCTGCATGACGGGCACTCCTTTCTTGGCTCTCTGTTTCTGGCGGGGGTGCAAAGCCCTAAGCCATTTCCGTGCCATCACGGTAAATGTTGACGAAACAATGGCTTGTCAGACCCGGCGGGCGCTGGCGCCAAACAAAGGCGCCACGTCCGTGGTGCATGGCTTGTCGGGCTTGCGACAAAAACCACAAGGGAGACGGCTGGAGTCGGGTGTGGAAGCAGAGCGGACGGGTGGCCCGTTCCCGTGCAACGTCCGCCTGCATCGGGCCGGGGGTGGACTGAAGGCCATCTCCCGGAGATCGCCGGCGCGGTCATCCATGGCCATGCGCCAAGACCCAAGGCAGGCGCGCGAACAGGCCAATCCTGGAAAGTCAGGCGGAGCACATTCCCGCTGTCCGCGTGGCGACTGGAGACTGCCCCAGGAAGATCCGGACGCCAGGATCACCACTTGGCGCTGGTTCTGGGGACGAGCGTCGTGACCCACTACGGCAAGGACTTCGCCCGATATCGGGCGTCAGGACTGAGCGCGGGCTGGGGAAAGATGCGGTGCAAATGGTGCAAAGCGGCGATGCGCCACCGGGGTCCCGACACCCGGCCTGTGTCGTCGGGCCGTTCTACCCGGCGTGCAGCGGCAGCACCAGCACCATCTCCAGCCCGCCTCCCGGGCGGGCGCGGGCGGAGAGGGTGCCGCCGTGGAGTTCGGCGGCGCGGCGGGCGATGGTGAGGCCCAGCCCGAAGCCGCCGGTGCCTTGGCCGTTTTCCCCCCGGTAGAAGGGGTCGAACATGCGCTCCGGGTCCACCGCCTTGAGGCCGGGGCCGCGGTCTGCCACCTGCAGGGTGAAGCGTTGGCTGGCGTCCACATGGGCGAACACGTCCACCTGAGTGCCGGCGGCGGTGTATTTGACGGCGTTGCGGATGATGTTCTCGCAGGCCCGGTAGAGGGGTTCCGCATAGACCTGGGCCATGGCTTCGCCCTCGCAGCGGATGGCCACGTCCTTGCCCGCGGCGCGGGCTTCGAAGCGGGCGTCTTCGGCAATGGAGGCCACCATCTGCATCAGGTCCAGGCGGTCCTGCTGTTGCTTGGCCCCGGCCTGCATGCGCGCCAGGGTGAGGATTTCTCCCACCAGTTCGTCCAGGCGGCCCACTTCCCGCTCGATCCGTTCCAGGGTGGGCAGCAGACGCTGGGGGTTCTGCCGCGCCAGCCCGATGGCGGCCTGCAGCCGGGCCAGGGGCGAGCGCAGTTCGTGGGAGACATCGTGCAGGAGTTGCTGCTGGGTCTGCATCAGGGTCTGGAGCTGGCGGGTCATGTGGTCGAAGTCCCGCCCCAGGTCGGCGATCTCGTCCCGCCGGCGGCCCATGCGCGGGCCGACCCGGGTGTCGAGCCGGCCGGCGGCCACGGCCTCGAAGGCGCTCCGCAGGTGGCGGATGGGGCGGGCCATGTACCAGGCGAGCGCCCCTGCCGCAGCCAGGCTGGCGCCGAGGGAGATGGCCAGTAGCAGCCAGCGCGGGGGCGGGGCGTCTGGTGGATGGGGCGGTTTGCCGCGGCCCCCGGGCGGGCCGGCGGGGCCTGCCCGGCGCTCGTGGGCGTCCACCAGCAGGAAGCGCCGGCCATCGGCGAGGGTGACGGCGCGGGCGTCGTGTCCGGGTGGGCCGTCCGGCTGGAGCCGGCGCAGCCTGTCGGCGGCGGTGGGGGGGAGGGGGCGGCCCAGCAGTTCCTCGCCGTCGGGGCCGAGGACGAGAATGGGGTGGTGGGGCGGTGCCGTCATCTTGCCCAGCAGTGCCCGCAGGGCGGCTTCGCCACCGTGGCTCAGGGTGAGGGCCGCGGCGTCCAGGCTGGGGTTGCCCCGGGGCGGGGCGTTGTGTTCGCCGGGGGTGGGCTGGCTGCCTTGCTGGTGGATCCACACCAGGGCCCCCGCCCCGGCGGCGATCAGCACCAGGGCGAGCCAGATGATGAGGATGAACTTCCAGAAGAGTCTGCCCATGGCGCCGGCTTACGCGGCTCCGCCCCGGATGAACTGGTAGCCCACGCCGCGCACGGTGAGGATCCAGGACTGGCCGTCGGCGCGCTCGCCCAGCTTGTGCCGGATGCTGGAAAGATGGACGTCGATGCTGCGGTCGAAGCGGGCCAGGGGCCGGCCCAAAGCCTGCTCGGAAAGTTCGCTCTTGCTCACCACCCGCCCGGCGTTGCGGGCGAGCACTTCCAGCAGGCTGTACTCGGTGCTGGTCAGGTCCAGGGGCTGGCCGTGCCACTGGGCGCGCCGTTGCTCGGGCCACATGGCCAGGGGCCCGGCGCTCACCGGCCCCGCCGGCCCCCCTTCCTGGCCCGTGGCGGCCTGCACCCGGCGCAGGATGGCGCGGATGCGGGCGACCAGTTCCCGGGGCGTGCAGGGCTTGGGCACGTAATCGTCAGCGCCAATCTCCAGGCCGACGATGCGGTCCACGTCGTCGCCCCGGGCGGTGAGCATCAACACCGGCACCCGGCTGGCGGCGCGGATGCGGCGCAGGGCCTCCACCCCGTTGAGCCGGGGCATCATCACGTCCAGTACCACCAGTTGGTAGCGGCCGGAGAGGGCCTCGGCAACGCCGGTTTCGCCATCGTGCGCCAGCCGCGTGGGAAAGCCCTCCTGCTCCAGGTACTCGCTCAACATGGCGGCAAGCTCCACGTCGTCGTCCACCAGCAGCACGTTGTTCATCGTCTGTTCGATTCCCCATTCACCTGCTGCGCATGATACGGAGAACGACGCCGCCGGGCGCCGCCTTTACCTGCCTTTACCCGGCTTTACGCAGGGATAACGGCGCTTTACCCCCTGCTGGCGGAGGATGCTCCCCATCGCGGGGGCCGGCGCTGAGCCGGTCGGCCACCGCGTCTTTCGACAACGGAGAAGCAGAGATGAAAACCACACTGACAACGGTTGCCCGCGGCCTTGGCCTTGCCCTGTGCCTCGCTTCCGCCCTGGCTTTTGCCAATCCGGGAGAAGGCCCCGGCGGGCACGGGATGCATCACCATGGCCCCGGGTGCGAGCCCGGTGGCGGCCCCGGCATGGGTGGCCCCATGGCCGGGCACCTGCCGCCCTTCCTGCACGGCGTGACGCTGACCGATGCCCAGAAGGACAAGATCTTCGAGATCCACCACGCCCTGGCTCCGGCCCTGCGGGACAAGGCCAAAGTGGTTCACAAGGCCCGGTCCGAACTGCGGGCCATGGCCGAGGCGGGCACCTTCGACGAGGCCCGGGTGCGCGCCCTGGCCGATACGGCGGCCCGGGCTGAAGCGGAACTGGCGGTGATGCACGCCCGTAGCGCCCACCAGGTGCAGCAGTTGCTGACCGCCGAGCAAAAGAAGCAGATCGAGGCGCAGCGTGCCAGATTCGAGAGCCGGATGAAGGAACGGGGTGAGCCCGAGCGGGGCGAGCCCCGACGCAATCCGGGTCGCGCCTGAACACCGTCCATCCAGCCCGCGCCGTCCTCCCCGCTGTCTGGCAGCGCAGATGACCATGTGACCCCCATCGGATGACCGCTGGTCACCCCGCAGCCGGCCGCCCCCTGGGTGTGCCGGCTGCGGGCGCTGGGCGCGTCCGGCATGTGGTTTCGCATTTAAAGTCAGCGCCTTGCGTGAGTATTCTGGTGCCGGTCGGGCTCAAGTTCGTCGGGGCCTGGCCGTTGACCAGGGCAGGGCTTTAGCCCGTCCGTCGGCGAAGGGGAAAAGCGCTGCGCGGGCGGCAGCCAGGCGGCCGCAGTGGCGGTCCTGAGCTGCCAGGATCTGCAACCCTGGTTCGAAGACGTGGCGGCAGAGGGCGGGAGCATGGATCGCAGCACGTGGGTCCGCTTGCCGGTCCCGATTCGACCGCGTTCGCCAAGCACAGGACCAGGGGTTCGGGGTAAGGGGAGTTTCCGGCCGGGCGCTTTGCGCACCGGCGATACCGATGACCTCGAAGGAGTGCAGCGATGATTGGCAGTATCAGCAACAGTGGCTTCAGCGCCTATTCCGGCATGCGGGGCATGCAGGGCCCCGACGCCTCGCAAATGCAGCAGAAGATGTTCTCTCAGGTGGATGGCGATGGCAGCGGCGGCATCTCCAAGACCGAGATGTCTTCCTTTCTTCAAAACGTGTCGGGCAGCAGCGATGCCTCGGGCTCGGTGGATACCCTGTTCGAGAACGTGGACAGCGACGGGGATGGGAGTCTCAGCCAGTCCGAAACCACTGCCGCGGCGCAGAGTCTGCTCTCCGCCCTGCAAAACCAGAGCACCAGTCAGGCTGGCGGGCCGCCGCCGGGCCCGCCCCCCGGTGGCATGGGTGGCATGGGTGGCATGGACGGGGCTGGCGGGGCGTCTTCCAGTGGCGACATGTTTTCCCGGATCGACACGGATGGCGATGGCAGCATCAGCGAGAGCGAACTGACCACCATGGTGAGCAGTGGCCCTGGCGGGAGCGGCGAAGTCAGCACCCAGGTGAGCGACATCCTCGGCCGGGATGATGCGGACTCCGACGGCGCCATTTCCGAGTCCGAGTTCACCGCGGCCATGGAGAACATGCGGAGCCAGGGCGGACCCGGTGGTCCCCGCGGCAGTCCGGCGCAGAGCGACAGCACTTCCGGCGCCAGCCGGGAGAGCATGGACGTGGCCAACTTCATCGCCGGCCTGCTCAAGCAATACACCGCCAGCACCGACACCACGAGCGCTCTGTTGAACGTCACCGCTTGATCTTTCGGGGCGCGGCCCGGCCGGGAGGCGCTTCCCGCCGGGCGGAATGGGCGACTATCTGCTATCTGGGCGGCAGCGGGGGCTCGCTCCTTGCTCCATTCTGTGGAAAGCGCCGGCTGGCGGGGCTTGTCGGCGCTGCAAGCTTGATGACAGATGCGGAAATATTTGCGCTGAAAGGGTACAGGGCGGAGGGCAAAGGCCGCTAAAATCCTTGCCCCATTCCTGTGCATCGCCCCATGATCCTGCGCGGTCCGCATCGCCCCGACCTTCTCAAGCACGAGACCCTGCCGGACATCCTGGCCGACACGGTGCGCCGGCTGCCGGACAAGACGGCGCTGGTCTGGGGCTCCCAAACCCTGAGCTATTGCCAGCTTCACGGCGAGGCGGGGCGGCTGGCGGCGGCCCTGCGCCGTCAAGGCGTGGCTGCAGGCCAGATCGTGGGCCTGTGGCTGCCCCGGGGGTTGGAACTGTTGCTGGCGCAGGCGGGTATCGCCTGCTCCGGGGCGGCGTGGCTGCCCCTGGATGCGGACACGCCGGTGGAGCGCATCGCCGTCTGCCTGGAAGATGCCGCCAGCCCCGGCCTGCTCACCAGCCGCGCGCTGCTGCCCCAGCTGGCGGGTTTCCCGCGTCCGGTGTGGACGGTGGAGGACCTGCTGGAAGGGCTCCCGCCTGACCACCCGCCGCTGCATCGGCCGCCGGATCTGGAACCTGGGCACCCGGCCTATGTGATCTACACCTCGGGCTCCACCGGCAAGCCCAAGGGGATTGCCGTCTCCCACGGCGCCATCGCCCACTTTCTGCGCAGCGAGAACGCGGTGCTGGGCGTGCGCGAGGACGACCGGGTGTATCAGGGTTTCTCGGTGGCTTTCGACATGTCCTTCGAGGAGATCTGGATCGCCTATCTGGTGGGCGCCACCCTGTGGCTGGCCCCCCGGGACATCGTGGGCGATCCCGAGGCGCTGCCGGCGGCGCTGGAGACCCACCGCATCTCCGTGCTGCATGCGGTGCCCACCTTGCTGGCCCTGTTCCCCCGGGATGTGCGTGGCCTGCGGCTGATCAACCTGGGGGGAGAAATGTGCCCGCAGGCCCTGGTGGAGCGCTGGGCCACGCCGGAGCGCCAGCTCTTCAACACCTACGGGCCCACCGAGGCCACCGTTTCCGCCAGCCTGGCCCGGCTGCGCCGGGGCGAGCCGGTGACCATCGGCACCCCTTTGCCCAACTACGGGCTGCTGGTGGTGGACGAGGCCTTGCGTCTGCTGCCGGCAGGAGAAACGGGCGAGTTGTGCATCATCGGCCCCGGAGTGGCCCAGGGTTACCTGGGGCGGCCGGCGCTGACCGCCGAGAAATTCGTGGCCAATCCCCACGCCCGGGGCGAGCATGAGGGACGGCTCTACCGCACGGGAGACCTGGCGCGGATCGACGAGGCTGGCCAGGTGCAGTGCCTGGGCCGGGTGGATGACCAGGTGAAGATCCGCGGCTTCCGTGTGGAGCTGGGCGAAATCGAGGCGGTGCTGGCCACCCAGCCGGGGGTGGGCACTACCGCCGTGGTGGTGAAGGATGTGGCCGGGGTGGACCAGCTGGTGGCCTACTACGTGCCCGAGGCGGGTGCCCGGCCGCTGGGCGCCGCCCTGCGCCAGGGGCTCGCCGGCAGGCTCCCGCCCTACATGGTGCCAGCCCGCTTCGAGGCCCTGGAGGTGTTGCCCCGCCTCACCTCGGGCAAGATCGACCGCAAAGCCCTGCGCGCCCTGCCCGTGGCGGGCGGGGACGACGCGGAGGCGGATTCGGATACCCCCGCCAGCGGGGCGGAAGCGGCCCTCTTCGCCGTCTTGCGCCGGTTGTTCCCGGGCCAGCCGCTGCGGCGGGCGGCGGACTTTTTTGCCGACCTGGGCGGGCATTCCCTGCTGGCGGCGCGGCTGGTTTCGCAGATGCGGGCTGACGCCCGCTTCGCCCGCATGACGGTGCACGACATCTACCGGGGCCGGACCCTGGGCGCGATTGCCGAGCGCCTGGGCGGCGCAGCCGGGGAGGCGACCGCCGCGCCCGCGGCGGTGGAGGTGGTGGGCACGCCCGCCCTGCGGCGCGCCCTGTGCGGACTGGCCCAGGCGGTGGTGCTCCCGCCCATGGTGTGCCTGAAGATGGCCCACTGGTTGTCGCCGTTCTTCACCTACCACTATCTGACGGGGGACGAGGGGGACAGCATTTTCGTTGGCGTGCTGGCGGCGGTGCTGATGTATCTGGGCGCCAACATCGCCAGCTTCCTGCTGGCCATCGTGGCCAAATGGCTGGTGCTGGGGCGGGCCCGCGCCGGGCGCTATCCCCTGTGGGGCCTGACCTATTTCCGCTGGTGGCTGGCGGACCGCATCATCGAAGTGCCGCCCCGCCACCTGCTGGCCGGCTCCAGCCTCAATGCCTACTACCTGCGGGCGCTGGGTGCCCGGGTGGGGCAGGACGTGGTGCTGAGCGGCGGCACGGTGCGGGCGCCGGATCTGGTGGAGATTGGCGACGGCGCATCCATCGGCGCCTCGGTGAACCTGGAGAACGCCCGCGTGGAGCGGGGCGAATTGGTGCTGGGCAGCATCCGCATCGGCGCCGAGGCGGTGGTGGATTCCTACGCCGTGGTGGAAGGGGGCACGGTGATCGAGGACTACGGCCAGCTCGGCGGACTGTCCTCCCTCGCCGCCGGGCAGCGCATTCCCCGCGGGCAGAAGTGGGAAGGCTCGCCCTCCCGCTTTGTGCGCAACATCGATGTGGAAAACCGCAAGCCGCGGGCGGAACTGACGCCCCGGCTGGTGGCGGGGGAGGCCTTGTTCTTCCTCCTTGGTGCCTGCGCCGTGTCGGTGGTGTTCTTCCTGCCGGTGTTTCCCAGCTTCATGCTCATCGACTGGCTGGACGATCGCTGGCTGAACGTGATGGACGCCCGCGTGTCGCCGGTGGTGGCGGGCTTCTCCTTCCTGGTGCTGGCCATCCCCGCCAGCGCGGTACTGGTGCTGGCCACGGTGCTGTTTTCCGCCGCCTTCCGCTGGGTGGTGCTGCCCCGTCTGTCACCCGGGTGCTGGACCATCCACTCCCCGGCGTACTACTGCAAGTGGCTCGGCAACCAGATCCAGGAATCCAGCCTGTTCGTGCTGCATGGCCTCTACGCCACAGTGTACGCCCCGTGGTGGTATCGCCTGCTGGGCGCCAAGGTGGGTGCGGGCACCGAGATTTCCACCGCCCTGGGGGTGGTGCCGGACATGCTCACCGTGGGGCGGGACAGCTTCATCGCCGATGGCGTGATGCTGGGAGACGAGCATATCGAGGGGGGCTGGATGACCCTGCAGCCCACCTGGATCGGCGACCGCAGCTTCGTTGGCAATGGCGCCTTCGTGCCCGACGGCTCGGTGTTGCCGGAGGACGTGCTGATCGGCGTCCAGTCCAAGGTGCCGCCCAACGCCCGCCTGCGCCCCGGCGATACCTGGGTGGGGAATCCGCCGGTGAGCCTGCCGGCGCGGGAGCAGTTTTCCGGCTTCGATCCGGCGCTCACCTTCCGGCCCGGGCCGGGGCGGCGCCTGGCGCGGGCCGTGGTGGAGGGGCTGCGCATCGTGATGCCCATGGCGGTGATCATTGCCGTGGGCTACCTTACCGTGGTGCTGGTGATGCCCATCACCGACCACGGCCTGTGGCCCACCGCGCTGGCTCTGGGGGTGGCGGGCATGCTCTACGGCCTGGGTTCCTTCCTGCTGGTAGTGGCGCTCAAATGGCTGGCCGTGGGCCGCTACAAGGCCCGCTCGGCGCCCATGTGGACGCCCTTCGTGTGGGTGAGCGAGGCCATCACCAATATCTACGAGTCCATTGCCGTACCCAACTTCCTCGTCTTCCTGCGCGGCACGCCCTGGCTGCCGCCGGCCCTGCGCCTGCTGGGCTGCAAGACCGGCCGGGGCATTTACATGGATACCACCGACGTGACCGAATTCGACTGCGTGAGCATTGGCGACTATGCCGCGCTCAACGGCTGGTGCGGGCCCCAGACCCATCTGTTCGAAGATCGGATCATGAAGATCGGCTCCGTACACATCGGCGCCGGAGCGACCGTCGGGCCGCGCTGCACGGTGCTCTACGGGGCGAGCCTGGGGGACGGGGCCAGCCTGGGGCCGCTCACCCTGGTGCTCAAGGGCGAGGAGATTCCCGCTGGCAGCCGCTGGATCGGCTCGCCCGCCGTGCCGTGGGTGGGGTGAGGGTGTTCATTGCCCCGGAGATGCCCGACCCGCCGGCACCCGGGGCGACGGCACTGCTGTGGGTGCGGCTTGCGCCCGGGGAAGGCCGGGCTGCCGCCCGACGGGTGGTGCGGGCGGCCCTGGAGCGGCTGCTGGAGCGCTGGCTGGGCGCGGGCGAACATTGGCGGGAAGGTGCTCGTGGGCCCCGCGTGGTCGTGCCGGGTTATTGCGCAAGCGTGAGCTACGCGGGGGACTGGGCGGTGCTGGCGCTGGGGCGGGCGTGCCGTGTGGGTGCGGATCTGGTCAGCCTCTCGGCGCTGCCCGCCGATGGCGGGGAGCTGTCCTCGATCGCCCACGCCTTCCTGTCACCCGCCGTGGCCACCGGAATGAATCGCCAGCCCCCCGAGCTTCAACCCCAGGCCTTCGCCCGCGCCTGGGCCGCCATGGAGGCGGCATCGAAAGCCCTGGGGCTGGAACTGGCGGAATGGCGGCCGGCCCGGGAGGCGGCGTTGCAGACCTGCCGCTGCACCTTCCCCCCGGCGCCCGACGGTGTGTGCCTGGCGGTGGCCTGGGCGCCGCCCTTGCCCCGGGCGGGTGCTTAGACGCCAGAGGCTGCCGTCAGAAGCGCCGCACCTCGATGTTGTGCTTGAGCAGGGCGTAGCCCATCTGCCGCGGGGTGATGTTGAGCAGCCGCGCCGCCTTGGCCTGCACCCAGCCGCTTTGCTCCATGGCCCAGATCAACCTTTCCCGCTCGCCCTCCGGCTTGTCGGGCCCGAACTGGCGGGCCGGAGGATTGGCGGGAGCCGGGCGGCTGGGGGGCGGCTCGAAGCTCGCTGGCGGTGGCGCATGGGGCGTGTCCACCGGCGTGATGGGGATGGTGCGCGCCGGGGCTACCGCGTCGTCCTTGTCCAGGTGGTGCAGGGTCTGGGTCAGGCAGCGGTTGTTGTGGCAGGGAAAGTTCAGTTCCTGGATGGTTTCGCCCCGGGTCATGGTGCACGTGCGTTCCACACAGTTTTCCAGTTCCCGTACGTTGCCCGGCCAGTAACAGTTGGTGAGCACCTTCAGCGCCTCCTGGCTTACTCGCAGGTCACGGCCGTTCTCTTTGTTGTACCGCTCCAGGAAGAAGGCCACCAGGGGCGGGATGTCCTCCCGGCGCTCCCGCAGCGAGGGCAGGAAGAGGCTGACCACGTTGATCCGGTAATACAGGTCGGCGCGGAAACTGCCGGCGGCCACCATTTTCTCCAGATTGCGGTTGGTGGCGCAGATCAGTCGCACGTCCACCTTGATCGGGCGTGAACCGCCCACCCGCTCGAATTCCCGTTCCTGCAACACCCGCAGCAGCTTGGCCTGGAAGGCGGCCGAGATGTCGCCGATTTCGTCCAGGAACAGGGTGCCGCCATCCGCCAGCTCGAAGCGGCCCTTGCGTTCGCCGGCGGCGCCGGTGAAGGCACCCCGTTCGTGGCCGAAGAGTTCGGATTCCAGCAAGGATTCGGTGAGCGCTGCGCAGTTGACCTTGATGAAGGGTTTTTCCTTGCGCGGGGACAACTCGTGGATGGCGCGGGCGATCACCTCCTTGCCCGTGCCACTTTCGCCCCGCAGCAGCACGGTGGAGCGCGACGGCCCCACCTGATGCACTTCGGCGAATACTTCCTGCATCCGTTTGGAGACGCCCACCACCTTGTCGATGTGGTAGCGCCCCTTCAGTTCCTTGGACAGCCGCCGCGTTTCGGTGAGCAGGCGCTCGTGTTCGGCCGCCACCGCCCGCTCCAGGGCCATGGCCTGGCCAATCAGGTTGGCGATCATGGCGAGCAGGCGGCTGTCGTCATTGAATCCGCCCTGGTTCTGCTCCACTTGGCGGACGATGGCGAGCACACCCAGGGTTTCCTGCCCGGCCTTGATGGGTACGGCCACCATGCCAAAGGTCCCGGCGGTGTCCACGTTGAGGCTGCCGGTGCGGTTGAGGAAAGTGGGCTCGGCGGAGATGTCGGGCACCACCACAGGCACGCCCTTGTCGAAAACGTTGCCAATGATGCCTTCGCCGCTGCGGTACTCGCCGGCGGTCCATTCTTCCGGCGTCAGCCCCACGGCGCTGGCCAGGCGGAGCCGGCCTTCATCTTCCTCGGTGGCGAGCATGGCGCGCTGGTAGCCCATGTGATGGGTGAGGACGTTGAGCGCTTCCCGCAGGGTCTTGGACAGATCGAGCGAGGAGGTGAGGATCTTGCTGATCTCGTAGACCGTGACCAGCGCAATGTTGGGGCGCGAACTCGTTGTGCTCATGAAACCTCCTGGGCCGCGGGGCATCGAGGATGCTTGCCGCCGCCGTGTGAGCGTTATTGGTATCGACTGACCTCCCTCCTCCGCACCGACGTGGGCGCTGGCTTGATTGTTTTCTTATACGGAGGACTTTAGCAAGAAGCGTTCCCTCTGCCGCCCGGGCCATGCCTGGCGGTTAGGCGCTTGAATTGGCGGGCTTTACGGGGCATCGCAGGGGGCGCCGGGAGGTCCGGGCGGGAACACGGCTTGCACCGTGAGGAGGCGCGCGGCCCAATCATGGGCGGGGAACGGGGCCTTGCCCCAGATTGGGTCGGGAAAGACGGTTGTCCAGGGCCGGGGCCGGGCGCGGTGCTCGCACCCGACCCGCCAGGGCCGGAACGCGGGGGCGATCAGTTCTTGCCGACGGTCTTGAGTTGTTCTTCCAGCTTGGCCACGGGGATGGCGCCCCCCACCCGGGTACCGTCGGCGTAGAAGATGGTGGGGGTGCCGTTGACCCGCAGCTTGCGGCCCAGATCCACGATCTTCTGGATGGCGCCGGTGTCGCAGGTGGGGGCCGCGGCGGGTTTCACGCCATCGAGCATCCAGTCCCGCCAGGCCTTGGTGCGGTCGGCGGAGCACCAGACGGACTTGCTCTTGTCCAGCGAGTCCTTGCCCAGGATGGGATAGACGAAGGAATAGACGGTAAGGTCTTCCACCTTCTGCAGATCCTTGGCGAAACGCTTGCAATACCCGCAGTTGGGGTCTTCGAAGAGGGCGATGACCCGGGTGCCCTTGCCGCGCACCTGCTTGATCGCCAGATCCAGGGGCAGTTCGCTGAAGTTGATGCTGCTGAGCTTCTGCATCCGGGCCTGGGTCAGGCTTTGCATGGTCTTGGCGTCGAACAGGTTGCCGGCAAAAATGTAATTGACGCCTTCGTCGGTGTAGATCAGTTCGCCATTCACGAAGACCTCGTACAGGCCCAGCGGGGCTTTGGTGACGCTCTCCACCTTTTCGCCGGTCTTCTGTTCGATCGCCTTGCGAACCGCTTCCATCTTGGCGTCGGCCTGGGCGAACGCGGTGCCGCCGGTCAGGGTGAGCGCCAGGGTCAGCGAAGTGGCGATCAGGGTTGCTTTCATTCTTTTCTCCAGGTTAGCCCAGTGCGTAGCGCACCAGGACGTTGCGTACGATCGGCAAACGGTTGGTGAGTTCCAGCCCGGCGTTGCGCAGACCCGCGAGCAGCGGGTTCTGGGGCAGGAACAGGCGTTGCAGGCCGTGGGTGGTGAGTTGCAGCAGGTTCACCTCTTCCGCGCGTTTGCGTTCGTAACGGCGCAGGGTCCAGTAATCACCGCAGTCGCGTACTGCCGAGAGGGCAAGCAGTTCCTCGGCCAGCACCCGGGCATCCTGGTAGCCGAGATTGATGCCGTGACCCGAGAGGGGGTGAATGCCGTGGGCTGCATCGCCAATCAGCGCCAGCCGGGGCGCCACCACCTTGGGCACGCGCAGCAGCCGCAGCGGGAAGCCCGCAGCGGGCGTGACCAGTTCGAGATCCCCCAGTGTGTGTTGGCCCGCCTCGGCCACCCGCGCACAGAGCGCTTCGGGCGGGAGCGCCACCAGTTCGTCCGCATGGTCGTCCGGCGTGGACCAGACCATGGACATCAGGTTGCCGGGCAGGGGCAAGTATGCCAGCACCCCATCGGGCCGGAACCACTGAAAAGCCACGTTGCGATGGGGCTTTGCCGTGCGGAAATTGGCCACCACGCCCTTCTGGTTGTAAGGCGTTGCCTGGCTGATCAGCCCTGCGGCCTGCCGCACCCAGGAGCGGGCTCCGTCGGCGGCCACCACCAGCGCGGCCTGGATCTCTTCGCCGCTTGCCAGTGTGAGGGTGGCGCAGTCCGGTGCAAAGCTCAGCCGCTGGGGGGTGCCGGGGCAGACGAGGCGGATGTTGGCCTGGCGGCGAATGGTCTCCCACAGTTCCCGCTGCATCAGGCTGGATTCCATGATCCAGGCCAGTTCGTCCACCCCGCTTTCGTAGGCGGAGAAATCCAGCCGTCCGCCCCGGTCGCCGTGGATTTCCATGTCGTACACGGGGGCCATCCGCGCGGGGTCCA
The DNA here is from genome assembly GCA_036824045.1 of Rhodocyclaceae bacterium. Taxonomy (GTDB): domain Bacteria; phylum Pseudomonadota; class Gammaproteobacteria; order Burkholderiales; family Rhodocyclaceae; genus DAITAZ01. Next base: position 6,769 of record DAITAZ010000032.1, on the reverse strand, counting down.
GGTGTTGCCAGATGCCGATGCCGGAAAGAAAGCGCTTGCTCGCCGCGCTGATGGCGTAGACCCGGGCATCCCAGCCGGAAGGAAAGGCGGGAGGGCGTCCTTCCACCACCGCCAGGGAATAGCGGCTGCCCCGCAATGCCGCCGCAAAGCCGGCTCCCGCCAACCCCGCCCCCACCACCAGGATGTCCACCTTGGTCATCGTTTTCCCGCCCAACGCTTGAAAGAACCAATTTTACCCGAAGCCCTTGTAGCGCCGCCGGATTGCGCCACGAGCCGGTAGGGGACTCGAGTTTCTCCACTTCGCGCCGATAAATGACGAAGTGGTCACCCGCGCTGCCAGAAGGTGCTTCGTGTCCCTAAAAAAACATGGCGTTGCAGCCGTGACGGCTTTCCTCTGTCGGCTGCGGGCTTCCTCCTAGTATTGAGCGCAAAACCCCTGAGAAGGCAAGCATGCGAACAGAGAGCAACGCGGTGAGGTCCGACTGGGCCCTGAGTCCGCTGGACCGGGCACCGGATGACCCGTTGACCGGGTGCCTGGGGGTGATGGCGCGTTTGCTCGGCCAGCCCATGCCGGTGGACATCCTGCTGGCCGGCCTCCCCGTGGAGGGCGACCGCCTGACGCCGGATCTTTTCATCCGTGCCGCCGAGCGGGCCGGACTCTCGGCCAAGGTGGTGCGGCGGACCCTGCCCGACATCTCGCCGCTGGTGCTGCCTGCGGTGTTGCTCCTCAAGGACCGGGGCGCCTGTGTGCTGGTGGGCAGCGACGGAGGGGGCATGGTGCGGGTGGTCCTGCCCGAATCCGGCGGCGGCGAGCGGCTGATCAGCCAGACCGAGCTGGAGGCGCTCCATTCCGGGTACGCCATTTTCGTCCGCACCGCGCATCGCCTGGACGAGCGCAGCGCCACCAGCGCCATCCCCCGCGCCCGGCACTGGTTCTGGGGTGTGGTGTCCCAGTCCTGGCCGATTTACGCGGAAGTCCTGGTGGCCTCCCTGCTCATCAACCTGTTCGCGCTGGTGATGCCTCTGTTCACCATGAACGTGTATGACCGGGTGGTGCCCAACCGGGCGCTGGAAAGCCTGTGGGCGCTGGCCATCGGCGTGGGCCTGGTGCTCCTGTTCGACCTGATGGTGCGGGTGCTGCGGGGGTATTTCGTGGATACCGCGGGCAAACGCATCGACGTGATCCTGTCGGCCAATATCTTCGAACGGGTGATGGGCATCCGCGCCGCGGCCCGTCCGCCTTCGGTGGGGGCCTTCGCCAGCAACCTGCAGGAGTTCGAGTCCTTCCGGGAGTTCCTCACCTCCGCCACCATCACCACCCTGGTGGACCTGCCCTTCGTACTGCTCTTCGTGGCCGCCATCTTCTGGGTGGGGGGCTCGCTGGGGTGGATCGTGGTGATGGCCATCCCTGTCGTCCTGCTGGTAAACCTGGCGCTGCTTTGGCCCCTGTCGGAGGTCGTCAAGGCCAGCTTCCGTTACGCCTCCCAGCGGCAGGCCACCCTGATCGAGACCCTGGTCGGGCTGGAGACCATCAAGACCATGCGGGCCGAGAGCCCTGCCCAGTTGAAGTGGGAGCAGACCATCGGCCACATGGCCAGCCTGAGCATGCGCTCCCGGCTGCTTTCCAGCATCGGCGTCAACTTCTCGTCTTTTGTCCAGCAGTTCGCCAACCTGGCGCTGGTGGTGGCCGGTGTCTATCTCATCGCTGAAGACCGGCTCACCACCGGTGGCCTGATCGCCTGCACCATCCTTGGCGGGCGGGTGCTGGCGCCCCTGGCGCAGGTGGCAACGCTGCTCACCCGCTACCAGCAGTCCATGGCCTCGCTCTCGTCGCTGGACCGGATGATGAACCTGCCGGTGGAGCGCCCCGCGGACAAGAAGTTCGTGATCCGCCCGCGGCTGGAAGGCGCCATCGAGTTCCGCGATGTGAGTTTTACCTATCCCGGCCAGCAACTGCCCGCACTCTCCAACCTGTCTTTCCGCATCAAGGCCGGGGAGCGGGTGGGCATCATCGGCCGGGTGGGGTCGGGCAAGACCACCCTGGAAAAGCTGATCCTCGGTCTCTACGACCCGGACAGCGGCTCCGTCCTGCTCGACGGCACCGAATCCCGCCAGATGGACCCGGCCGCCGTTCGCCGCGACATCGGCTACGTGCCCCAGGATGTGATGCTCTTCTACGGCAGCGTGCGCGACAACATCGTCCTCGGCAATCCGGCGGCGGACGACGCGGCAGTGCTGCGCGCCGCCTGGCTGGGCGGGGTGAACGAGTTCGTCGATGGCCATCCCCAGGGGTTTGATCGGCAGGTGGGCGAGCGCGGCGAGGGACTCTCGGGCGGCCAGCGGCAGGCGGTGGCCATTGCCCGGGCCGATCTGGACGAACCCCCCATCCTGCTGCTGGACGAGCCTTCCAGCGCCATGGACAACCGCTCCGAAGAGCAACTCAAAGCCCGCCTCAAGAGCCGCCTGGGCAATCGCACGCTCATTCTCGTCACCCACCGCAGTTCGCTGCTCAGCCTGGTGGATCGCCTGATCGTCATGGATCAGGGCCGGGTGGTGGCTGACGGACCCAAGGAGAAAGTGCTGGCCGCGCTGGCGCAAGGAGAGATTCGTGTCGCAGCACGCTGAGGATGCCGCCAAGAACGCCGCCCACCCGCCCAAGCCGTCCTCCGGCGGGGTGCCTGCCTGGCTGGGGCGGGTGGGGCGCCATTTCGGTGGAGCCCACAACGATTCCGAGTTCATGCGCGAAGCAAGCGCCGCCGTGATGGTGGGGCCCCGGCCGATGTCGCGGGCCATGGTGCTGCTGTGCGGCGTGTTCGTGGTCGTCGCCCTGGTCTGGGCCGGGCTGTCGGAGGTGGACGAGGTGGCGGTCGGCGAGGGCAAGGTCATTCCCTCCCGCCAGGTGCAGAAAGTGCAGAACCTGGAGGGCGGCATCGTCTCCGAGATCCAGGTGCGGGAAGGGCAGACCGTGCAACAGGGGGACGTGATCATGCGCATCGACCCCACCCGCTTCTCCTCCTCCCTGGGCGAAGGCAAGGCCAAGGATGATGCCCTGCGCGCCCGCATCGCCCGCCTTTCCGCCGAGGCAGGCGGCCAGCCCTTCGTGGCCCCGGCAGACCTGGCCCAGGAAAACGCCGGGCTGGTTTCCCAGGAGAAATCCCTGTTCGACAACCGCCAGCGGGAGCAGCAGGCCAACCTGGCCGTGCTGCAGCAGCAGGCGGAGCAGCGCCGGCGCGAACTGGCCGAAAAGCGCAGCCGCGAAGGCCAGTTGCGCGACAGTCTCGCCCTGGCCAGCCGGGAACTGGAACTGACACGCCCGCTGGCCCGTCAGGGTGTGGTGTCGGAGGTGGAGTTGCTGCGCCAGGAGCGCCAGGTCAATGACCTCAAGGGCGATCTGGACGCGACCCGGCTCTCCATTCCCCGGCTCGAAGCGGCGGTGCGCGAGATCCAGGACAAGATGGGCGAACAAACCGCCCGTTTCCGCGCCGACGCCGCGCGGGAGCTCAACCTCGCCCGCGGCGAGCAAAACGCCATCAGCGCCGCCAATGTGGGCCTGGAAGATCGGGTGATCCGCACCCTCGTGCGGGCGCCGGTCAGCGGTGTGGTCAAGCAGCTCAAGGTGACCACCGTGGGGGGCGTGGTGCAACCCGGTTACGACCTGGCCGAGATCGTGCCCGCTGACGACACCCTGCTGGTGGAGGCCCGGATTCGGCCCGCCGACATCGCCTTCCTGCGGCCCGGGCAGGAGGCCTTCGTCAAGCTCACCGCCTACGATTCTTCCATTTATGGGGGATTCCCGGCCACCCTGGAGCACATCAGCGCCGACACCCTGGTGCCCGAGCGCCCGGGCGAGCGTCCGGAGGCCTACTACCTGGTGCGCGTGCGCACCCGCAGCAACAAGCTCAGCGGTAGCGACAAGGAGGTGGCGATCCTCCCGGGCATGGTGGCGCAGGTGGACATCATGACCGGGCGCAAGACCGTCCTCCAGTACTTGATGAAACCCATCATCAAGACCAAGCAGGCAGCCCTGCGCGAGCGCTGAACGCCCCCATGCTGCTCCTCGCCAGTACGTCCGCCCAACTGATCCACGCCTGGAAGCCCGCCCTGCTCGCGTTTGACGTGGTGCTGGAAGCGGCTGACCTTGGCCGGCTCAAGGATGCGCTCATCCGTTACCGGCCGGACGTCGTGCTGCTGGATGCCGGTTTTCCCGATCTGGGCGGGCAGGCGGGAATCGCCGCCCTGCGCGAACAAGCGCCCCGGGCCCGGCTGGTGGTACTGGCCGACCCACTGGACGACGAGCAGCAGCTTGGCTTGTTCGAGCTGGGGGTGCGCGGCATCGCCAGCCCCCAACTTGAAGCTGACGCCATTGGCCGTCTGATCCGGGCCGTCGGGGCGGGCGAACTGTGGATCCGGCGGGACATCGTAGCCCGCCTGGTGGATCGGGCCAGCAGCCAGGGCGCCCGCCGCTCGGACCGTTCCCGGGCCACGATTGCCAGCCAGATCGCCTCCCTGACCGAACGGGAGCGACAGATCGCCGCCCTGGTGGGCAGCGGCGAGAGCAACAAGCAGATCGCCCGCCTGCTCGACATCTCCGAGCGCACCGTCAAGGCCCACCTGACCGAAATCTTCCGCAAGCTCGGCGTGGACGACCGCCTCAAGCTTGCCCTGCTGGTCACCACTGCCAGCAAGGGCTGACCCGCCCCCACCGCTTTCCCCCTTTCCGCTACCACTCTTCCTCAGGCCTGCCCGCGGGGTGCTTTTGTCCTTTCCGGATGTGCGGATTGGGCGTTTTCAATCATTGTGGCGCACGGATTCCGGGCTATGTGATCCGGATTGTTGTGCACCGTATTGGTGCTTGCCAGCCCTGTTGTTGTGCTTCCCCATGGCATTTCGGCGGCTCTGAAATATTCTTTGAAAACAACGTTCTTTCAGGCGGTTATGAGTTTGCGCCGGGCGTGATCTTTTCGACCTGTACCAAAGGGCAATTAGACCAAAGGGCAATATGAATCACCGGCCGCGGGCAGTAGATTTTTGCAGGAAGCATGATTGTGAAAAACCGCTACGGCGGTACTCGGAATCACTGCTCTTCGAAATTCATAACTCTGCCGCGGGAAGTCGGGTCAATGCGGACGCCTGTTCGTTCGCACCAGCCTTCGGCTCTGACAGGACAAGACAGCATGGCCATTAAGTACGGTAGCGACAGCAGCGAAAACCTGAGCACCTTTGCCACGACGGGCAATGACCAGATCTACGCCCGGGGCGGGGACGACTACGTGGATGCCGGCGCCGGGTCCGACTACATCGACGGCGGCGAAGGCAATGACACGCTGCTGGGCGGGGCGGGCAATGATTCCCTGATCGGCGGGACGGGCAACGACCGCCTGATTGGCGGAACCGGCGCGGATTTGCTGATCGGCGGCGATGGTGCTGACACCTTCGTTTTTTCGGCTGGAGATTCCTCCTCGGCCAGCCGCGACATCATTCGCGACTTTACAGTCGGGACCGACAAGATCGACCTGACCGGGATTGTCTCGGGTGGCGCCATCTGGGGCACGGGGCCCCGGGCCAATGGCGTCTGGACCAGCGCTTCCGGCGCCAACACCCTGGTCAACGTCGATACCAACGGCGACGGCGTGGCTGACCTGGTCGTCCAGCTCACGGGCACTGTTGCCCTGAGCCGAACCGACTTCGTGGGGTTGCGCAATGGCGCGCCCACGATTGATCACGCAGGTACCACCGCGACGGCGACCGTAGTCGAGCGAACCGGCCTGCAGGGGAGCACCCTGGCCGATACTGCCTCGGGCACCATCCAGTTCCTGGATACCGATGCGGTCGATCGCCACACCGCCACGCTCACGCTGGCGCCCGGCGGTGCCAGTTCCTATCTCGGCACGCTCACCTTGGGCACGCTGGACCCGGCGACCCGCTCGGTGGGGTGGAATTTCTCCGTCGCCGATCGCGCCCTGGATACCCTGCGGGGCGGGCAATCGGTTTCCCAGACTTACACGGTGACCATCACCGACTCCCAGGGCGCTTCCGTTTCCAAGACCGTGGTGGTCACGCTCACCGGCAGCAATGACGGCGCCAGCATCGCCCTGTCCTCCACCGAGGACACCGTGGTCGTCGAAGCCGGTGGCGCGGCCAACGGCACCGCCGGCGACGCAGCAGCCTCCGGCAAGCTCACCGTGACCGACATCGATGGCGGGGAAAACAAGTTCGCCACCCCCGCCACCCTGAACGGCACCTATGGCACGTTTACCTTCAATGCCACCACGGGCGTCTGGGGCTACACCCTGGACGATGCCCGGGACGCTACCCAGGCGCTCAAGGGTGGCGCTGCCGCCGCGGACAGCCTGACGGTCACCTCCCTTGATGGCACGGCGACCAAGACCATCACCGTCAACATCACCGGTGCCAACGACAACGCCAGCATCTCCGCATCCGCGGAGGAGGACACCGCCACCACCGAAGCCGGTGGCGTGGCCAACGCCACGGTCGGTGACGCCACCGCAGGCGGCAAGCTCACCGCGTCGGACGTGGATGCCGGCGAGGGCAAGTTCAGGACGCCGGAGAGCCTGGCGGGAACCTACGGCACCTTCACCTTTGACCCCGAAACCGGCGTCTGGGGCTACAGCCTGGACAACACCCGGTCCGCCACCCAGGCACTGGCGCAGGGCGCCACCACCACCGATACCCTGACCGTGACGTCTGTCGACGGTACGGCCACACACACCATCGTCGTACATATCACCGGCACCAACGACCTGCCGGT
>DAITAZ010000073.1:3070-7600 GCA_036824045.1 Rhodocyclaceae bacterium | reverse complement strand
TGCCGGGCAGGGCCTATCCGGGAGAACTGGCGAAAACGCCAAGCAGGTGAGGGGGGAGATAGCGCAATTGAACGACCCGGCCAGCGAGGCAAAGGGCAATCTGCTTGCGCCCCAGCGGCAAGGCTTCCGGCTTCTTGAACAGCTTGCCTTTGAAATGCGGGAGTTGCTCGCGGAACTCGGGGCACAGCGGCGCTCGACCCTGCTCCATCACCGACTTGGTGAGCCTGCTGACCGCGCGGCTGGATCGTTGGCACCCTCAGGGGGCAACGCCAGGACCATGGTGCGCTCTAGCGGCATGGAGCGCCATGCCTCGTACCAACTGCCGTTCGTGGAAGACAGGCACTTCCAGAGGTGGGACGACCAATGGCTGCCGGCAGGAATCACACAACACGTGTCGCGCATCCTGCCTGGAGGCCGTCGTCAAACAAGGGGCCTGACAGGTGGGACCTACACCCGTAGCAGGGGCAATGCGGCGACGAAGCTGAACCCGGAACCATTCAATACCACAGCGCAGACGCCAACCACTTGGCCCCCACAGCCGTCAGGACGGCCAGGATGAAGCCAACAGCTGTCCACTGGCGCAATGCCGCATCGATGGCGTTGCCCGGTTGCCCGGCGGCGTGCCGCCGGACAGGATGCGCAACTCCGCCGTGCGTAGCCGCGCCAGCGGACGGACCGGCAGTTTCAACCCCGGCTCGTCGTTCGCACAGCCGCTTCCGGCCAGAATGTGCAGCTTGATGTGACGCTGGAGCATCGCTCACACCATCAGTTCCACCGCTACTTCCACCCGCTGCCAGGGGTTGCTGCTCTGGTGCAGAGCTGCGATGCGAGCCGCAAGCCGCTCACCCCCGTCCAGTAAATGGCTGACCGCCGCGTTTTCCACCCGCGGCAGATAGCCCAGCTTGTGGCCCTGCCAGTCCACGCGCACCGCGCGGCCGTCGTAGGTATTTTCCGGCTCGCGCACCAGGTCCACCGACGAACCCTCGGCCAATAACAGCCACACCGCCTCGCCCTCGTGATACTGGAAGCCGGCCACCGGCGAACGCTGCAACTCTACACGGCGTTCGGGGCGGGCCGGGGCAGGAACCGGCGCCCCTTCCACCAACGAGGGGCGTGGCGCTTCGCCTTCACCCTCCCGGTTCAGGACGCCAGCCAACGGCGTGCGTTGCGACTCCACATGGTCCTCCAGCCCGGCCAGGGCCTGTGGCGCACTGACCCCCAGCCCCAGCAGGGCCGGCAGGCGATACAGGAATCCGCGTCTGCGCATGATCGTTCCTCCGTTCTCTCACACGCATCAGCGTATCCCTCCGGTAGCTCACTGGCTGAGCCTCCGACCATGGGATATGGTCAGAAGGGCGTGTATCGAAAGCCGTCGCGCCGTGACCATCGCAGATCGCATAAGGGCCCGCGCCCGCCGCCCGCTGTTTCATCAAAGGGGGTTCCCATGCTGAAACTCGTCGTGTGGGCAGGACGCGTGCTGTCAGCAGTCTTCGCTCCTGGGGCACTGGCCCTGTTCGTTTTTTTGCATTTTGGTGCTGGGGCTCGCTGTGCGCAGACAGCCCTGAGCATGAAAGTCATGTCCGTTTCCCTCTCCCTGGCCTCTCCCCCCAAGGGGAAGGGGAGCTTAAAGCGCCGCTCGCGGGACTTTCACGTAGAGTCGGCATCTGTGGCGAGCCGGTTGCGTGCGCCACAGGCGATAGCTATCATTGGTAGTCACCATTTTCGAGGGCCTGTTCATGGACACAGCGCGTTTGTTTCAGTCCGGGCGCAGCCAGGCGGTGCGCCTGCCCAAGGAGTACCGCTTTGCGGGGAAAGAGGTGGCGGTGAAGCACCTGGGCAATGGCGTGCTGCTGCTGCCCCTCGACGCCCCCTGGGGCATGCTGGAGGCGGGGCTGGCCGCCTTCGAACCGGGCTTCACCCTGGAGCGGGCGCAACCTGAATTGCAGGAGCGGCCGGAGATCGCGCCCCTGTGATCCTGCTCGACACCAACATCTGCATCTATCTCATCAATGCCCGGCCGCAACAGGTGCTGGCGCGGTTCCGCCAGCATCGGCTGGGCGAGATCGGCATCTCCAGCATCGTGGCGGCGGAACTGGCCTTTGGCGTGACCAAGAGCGGATCGGAGCGCAACCTGCGGGCGCTGGAGATGTTCCTGGCGCCGCTGGAGCTGCTGTCCTTCGATGAGCGCTGCGTGTGGGCCTACGGCCGGGTGCGTGCCGACCTGGAACGGCGCGGCGAGCCCATCGGCGCGCTGGACACGATGATCGCGGCGCACGCGCTGGCGGCGGATGCCACGCTGGTGACCAACAATCTGCGCGAGTTTTCGCGGGTGCCGGGGCTGCGGCTGGAGAACTGGGCGGAGTAAGTCGGCCTGAAGGCCGTCCTACGGGGGGCGTCCGCTCCCCCGCGCTTAGCCACAGACCAGGCCGTTCGAAGGCGGGCCCCACCTGCACGCCCGCCTCCAGACGATCACCGCCAGCCTCGGGCCAAGCCCGCTCTTCCGGTCAGTCGCCCTTCCCATGTTTGCCAGCGTGAGCCAGGCATGCCAGCAGGTGATCCAGCAACGCCAGGCCGGCGATGAGAAGCCGCATCGTCACTGAAAACGCGGCCTCGACCAACCATAGGGCCACCAAGATCAGGTTGAGCACGATCCGCGGCCCGAAGACGACGAGAAACACCAGAAAGCCGAGCACTTCCACGTTCAGTTCATCTCCATGAACGTGCGCAAACCGCCGACCAACAAGGCCCGTTCACGGCCCGAATTTCGGCGCAGTCGTTCCCATGCCGGGGTAACGGACATGACTTTGAGCAGACGCCCCCAAGCATGAAAACGAGCGGAGCGAAGTTTCGAGCTTGCGGCCAATCCACGTCCGTTTCCCTCTCCCCCGGTCCCCTCCCCCGAGGGGGAGGGGAGCTTCGAGCGTTGCTGCCGCGACTTTCACGCTAATCGTCGCCAAACAGGGCGTCGCCCGCGCCGAGCCCCAGGGCGAAGGCCGCTACAGTTCCCAGAAAGCCCAGGCCGGTTTGCGGGGCAGCGGGGGAATGACGCGCCCGGTGGGTGTGTCCGGTGCCGGCCGGACCAGATAGCCCACCGCATCGGCCAGCCACATGGCAACGTTTTCCGCATTGGCGCGGGTCAGTTGCTCCAATGCCTTTTCCGTCTGTCCGCCCATTTCTCTGGCGGTTTGCCGGGACGCCACGTAGCTCGCCAGCAGGCAGAAATCGCCGAGTCAAGGCGGTGCACGGAAGCGCCGTAGCTTCGAGGCCCGAGCGTATCAAAGGCGTCATGCTGGAACTGACCCACAGCCGAATGCACGTCCTCCAGAGCCAATCGGTGCCACCGCACCAGGTCCTCCCCCGACATCGTGGCCGCCGGACGACCTTGGGCGTCCGGACGCAGTAACCGGCCATAAACGGTTTCCTGCGTGGGAACAAGGCGGGCCCCACTTGCACCAGCTCTTCAGCGTACATGCGTGGTCCTCCGAAAGGTCATGGCAGTCGGTCCGGCGCGGCGCATTGCCGCCGCGAGCCGCGGAGGGCAGCATAGGGGCCAACTGGCTCAGAAACCGAGCCCGGTCACGCCTTCCATCCCGTAGCCGCGCATATCGTGGATGAACCAATCACCCGCCCGCCCATCGTTCCCCCATGGGCCGGGCGCGGCCGAGGGCGGCGAGGGTTTCCAGGATCTGGGGCAGGCGTTTTTTCCAGCCGCCGCGGCCGCTGAAACGGGCGGCGATGTCGTGGGCCGATAGCGCCGTGGGCGATTGCGTCAGCACGGTGGCGACGGCGGCCATTTGCGCCGGCAGTTCCGCTGGCCAGTCGGCGCGGGCGGCGCGGGCGGGCACGGGGGCTGTGGTCGCCGTTGCCCCGGGCAGGGCCAGTTCGTCTTGCTGCGCGGGCGGGCTGGTGGGGGTGGTGCACTGGAAGTCCGGCCGTAGCCAGCGGATGTGGCCGGCGGCTTCTTCGGCGGCGCGCTCAAGGTTGAGGGCGACGAGGCGGTCGAGCAGCGCGTCGGTGAATGAGCGGGGCGTCACTCCCGCGGAGGCGGGAGTCCAGTCGGGAGAATTCTGGATTCCCGCCTCCGCGGGAATGACGGAGGGAGAGCCGGGAATGACGTTGAGCAAATCGGACCAGCCGTAGGCTTCGAGGACGGCGGCGTCGAGTTCGTCGTGAAGCTGGCGGAGGACGGCGACGAGGCCGGTTTCGTGGATGGTTTTGTCCTTGGCGGTGAGCGGTTCGCCGCTGCGCAGTTTGGCCAGCACGTTGTACATGCCCGTCAGCGTCAGGTCGGGGTGGGCGGCCTGCTGGCGCTTGCGGTGGGTGTCGAGTTGCTCGGCGAGGGCGGCGATGCGGGCTTGCTGCTCGGGGCTGGCGGCGGGGAAGGGGAATTTTTCGAAGCAGGTGGTTTTGACGTAGACCGGGTCGTTGCCCACGCCAAGGCGGCTGCCGGCAGCCAGCGCCCAGGCGACGTGGATTTGGGAGGAGAGCACGCCGAGGGCGTAGGCGTCAGCCAGCGCGATGCAGACGAGC
>DAITAZ010000073.1:0-3060 GCA_036824045.1 Rhodocyclaceae bacterium | reverse complement strand
AGCATGTTGTCCGGCGCGATGGCGGCGTCGAGGAACTGGAAGGTACGGTGCTTGGCGGTTTCCACTGTGGCGATGTAGCGGGGCAGGCCGGCGAGCATGGCACGCAGGTCTTCACGCAGCCGACGGTGTAGCCACCAGAATTCGCGCAGCTTGGGATCACGGTTTTGGTCGCGTTCGGGTTTGCCCCGTTCGAGCAGCCATTGGTAGGCCGCAGGGTAGCGGCTGCGCGCTTCGTCGGCGGTCAGGCCGTAGAGGTCAATGAGCATCACGCCGCGAGGGGTGTCGGTCAGATCGCGGCCGTTGCGGTAGGGGCGGATGCGGTCGCAGGGCTGAAGCTTGGTCGCCTGGTCGGGAGTGACGATGAAGCCGGCCCCGTGCAGCTTGAGGCCGGGGGAACTGATGCCGTCGTTTGCCCGCAGCGCCTTGGCGCCGACGACATCGGCGCCGATGCTGAGGTCGGCGTGGATGCGGCCGGTTTTCTCGGCGAGTTCGATGTGCACCGCGTCGGCTTCCGCGCCGCCTTCGGCAACGACGGTTTGCAGCATTCCCGGGGCGTCGCCGGGTTGGCCGACGGTCATCGCGATGCGCACGGCGGCGCCGCTGGCGGCGTCCACCCACGGGTGGTCGGGGATGGCCCAGGCGATGGAAAGTGGCTTGTCATTGCCGCGAAAGCGGGAATCCAGAGGGGCGGCATGGACTCCCGCTTTCGCGGGAGTGACGGAGGGGGCGGGGGTGACGGCTGCTGGCGGGTTGAGGTGGTGTTCGAGGACGCGGCGGTTGAAGGTCTGCTTGAGGCTGTTGGTGGTGATGAAGCCAAAGCGCTTTGCTTCGCCGCGGCGCGTCAGGTCGGCGGCGTGGTGCCACCAGAACATGACGAAATCGGCGGATTCGGGCACGGCCGGCCAGGCGGCGCGCAGGGCTTCGGTGTAGCCGTCGCCCAGGGCCTGGCGCATGGCGGCGGCGCCGATGAAGGGCGGGTTGCCGACGATGTAGTCGGCCTGCGGCCAGGTGGCGGGGCGCGGGTGGGTGTAGCGCTCCAGGGGCACGCGGGCGGTCTCATCGGGCACTTCCTCGCCGGTGGTCGGGTGGCGCTTCATCGTCCGGCCGTCCCAGCGGGTGACGGGCTGGCCGGCGTCGTCGATGACGGTGTCGACCGCGTCGTAGGCGAGCACGGCGTCGCGGCATTCGATGTTCTTGAAGTCGCGCAGGATGGGGCTGGGCGGCAGGCCGCTACCGCGGGTGCGGAAGTGCCATTGCAGGGTGCCGATCCACAGCACCATCTCGGCGATGGCGGCGGCGCGCGGGTTGATCTCCAGGCCGAGGAACTGGTGGGGGTCGACGGTGAGGCCTTCCACCTCCAGCCGCTGCTGGGTGTCGCCAAGCTGGGCGAGGGTGTCGAGCACTTCGCCTTCGAGCCGCTTCATGTGTTCGAGGGTGACGTAGAGAAAGTTGCCGGAGCCGCAGGCCGGGTCGAGCACGCGCAGGCCGCACAGCTTGTGGTGCCAGGCGCGGACGAGGTCGGCGGCCTCGGCCAGCTTGCCCTCGTTGGCCAGCAGCAGGGCGGCGGCCTGGGTGTCGCGCCAGTCGGCGCGCAGGGGCTCGATGACGGTGGGCAGGACGAGGCGGTCCACGTAGGCGCGGGGGGTGTAGTGGGCGCCCAGGTCGTGGCGCTCCTGCGTGTTGAGGGCGTTTTCCAGCAGCGAGCCGAAGATGGCGGGCTCCACTTCGGCCCAGTCGGCGCGGGCGGCCTCCAGCAGCAGGGCAATCTGCTCCCGCTCCAGCGGCAGGGCTTCCCGCTGCTTGAACAGCTTGCCGTTGAAGCGCGGGAGCTGGGCGCGAATGGCGATGGAGAACCGGCCTTCGTCCATGGCCCGCCACAGTTCTTCCACCATCGGGACGAACTGGCCGACGGTATCGCCGCCGATCGGGGCGGGGATCAGGAAGCTCTTGAGCAGGCGGGTGAACACGCCCTCGCCGTCCACCTTGGGGAGCAGGCCCACATCTTCGGCGAACATGGAAAACAGGCAGCGGGAGAGGAAGGTGGCGACCCGCTCGGGGCTGTGGGCGCCTTCCAGCGAGCGGGAGACGAGGGCGAGGCGCTGGGCGATGTCCTGGGTGGCGCGGGCGGTGCGGCGGCTTGGGTCCAAGCCTTCCGGGTCGAGCCAGACGGCCCGCAGGCGGGCGCGAATGTCGGGCCGGGCCAGGTCGTGCAGGCGGATGCGGTGGCTGCGGGGGTCGGGAAACGGGGTGTAGGTGCCGCCGGAGCGGGAGAATTCGGCGTAGAGCTCGATGACGTGGCCCACATCCACCACCACCAGGAAAGGGGGCCGTCCTTCTTCCGCAGGCAGGGCGCGGGCGTAGCGTTCCGCCTGGGCGTGGGCGCGCAGCAGGGCATCGTCGAAGCCCTTGCGAGTGGGGGCGGCTTTGATCTTCTTGGCTTCGAGCACGAAGGCGCCGCGCCGGTAGCAGTCGATGCGCCCGTCCGACCCCGAGCCATCACCGTGCTGGAAGCGCACGCGGCGTTCGAAGACATAGGCGTTGAACCAGGTGTCTTCCCGGGCCGGGTCGGGCGACGGCAGCTCGAGCAAGGTGCAGAGCTCCCGCACGAAGCTCTGGGCGTTGGCCAGTTCGGTGCCGTCCACCCCGTGCCAGCGGCCGATGAAGGCCTCCACCTGCGCCGTTGTTACGTTGTCCTGTTCGCCCGCCGCTTGTTTCGCGCCCACTCCTCTGACTCCCACATAGCATTAGCGGGTGCCAGTGTAGCCCAAGGGGGGAGGGGAATCGGCGCAGCATGCCACGGTGAGGCGTGGATTGGTCACTCGCAGCTCAGGCACACGCGGCGCGCTCCTGCTGCAGGCTGGCTTCGATCTCCTCGTGACTGCGGCGCAAGTCCGAGGGCAAGGGATTGCGATTCAGCCAATCGAGCAGTGCTGTGCCCGGTCCCGGACTTGCGGATGTTTCGGCTGTCGCGGGAGCGAGTGTGGACTACCGGGCGTTCGGCTGCTGCCAGCGCGGGGTGGCGAAGGCTTCGGCGAGGAAGTCCACCAGCACCCGCACCTT
>DAITAZ010000002.1:173737-178856 GCA_036824045.1 Rhodocyclaceae bacterium | reverse complement strand
CCGGCAACAGCAGGCGGTTCAGCCAGGAGTGGATGACGCCGTCGCCCGGACGCAGGGCAACGCCGCCACGGTTGGCGATGAAGGTCGGCAGTTCGCGGTGCATCTTGACGTCTACCAGCTTCGGATAAGCTGCGGTGTGGCAGAAGGACTGCATCACCATGTCGGCGGAGAAGCCGAGGCAGGCTAGATCCTTTAGCTCGTCGCGGGTCATCGGGCCGGTGGTGTCCTGGGAACCGACGGTGGTCATCTTCGGTTCGCAGTAGGTACCCGGGAGGATGCCTTTGCCTTCCGGCAGGCCACAGGCGCGGCCGACCATCTTCTGGGCCAGCGAGTAGCCGGTGCCCGGATCGTTCGGCTGTTGCGGCAGACGGAACAGGGTCGAGGCCGGCAGGCTGAGGGCTTCACGCGCCTTGGCGGTCAGGCCACGGCCAATGATCAGCGGGATACGGCCGCCAGCACGGACTTCGTCGAGGATGACGAGGGTCTTGAGCTGGGATTCGGCGATCACGGCACCGTTCTTGGTGGCGGTGACCTTGCCGGTGGCGCCGTCAACCTTCAGTTCGATCTCGTCGCCCATGTCCATCTGACCGGCGTCGATTTCGATCGGCAGGGCGCCGGCATCTTCCATCGTGTTGAAGAAGATCGGAGCGATCTTGGAGCCCAGGCAGACGCCGCCGAAACGCTTGTTCGGGACGAAGGGGATGTCTTCGCCGGTGAACCACAGCACGGAGTTGGTGGCGGACTTGCGGGAAGAACCGGTACCGACCACGTCACCGACGTAGGCGATCAGGTTGCCCTTGGCAGCCAGCTTTTCCAGTTGCTTGATCGGGCCGCGGGTACCCGGCTCGTCGGCTTCGATACCCGGACGCGGGTTCTTCAGCATGGCCAGGGCGTGCAGTGGGATGTCCGGGCGCGACCAGGCATCCGGCGCCGGCGACAGGTCGTCGGTGTTGGTTTCGCCGGTGACCTTGAAGACGGTCAGCTTCTGCGAAGCCGGTACTTCCGGACGCGAGGTGAACCACTCGGCGTCGGCCCACGACTGCATGACGGCTTTGGCGTTGGCGTTGCCGGCCTTGGCCAGCTCGGCAACATCATGGAAATAGTCGAACACCAGCAGTGTCTTCTTCAGGCCTTCGGCAGCGGCAGCTCCGCATTCGCCGCAAGCCAGCAGGTCGATCAGCGGTTTGACGTTATAGCCGCCCAGCATGGTGCCGAGCAGTTCGGTCGCCGTGACTTTGGAGATCAGGCTGCAGGACTCCTCGCCCTTGGCAACCTTGGCCAGGAACTCGGCTTTGACCTTGGCTGCGTCATCCACGCCAGCCGGAACGCGATAAGTAATCAACTCGACCAGGGCGGCTTCCTCGCCAGCCGGCGGATTCTTCAGCAGGGCGACCAACTCGGTGGTCTGTTGCTTCGACAGGGGCAAGGGGGGGATGCCGAGGGCTGCACGCTCTGCAACGTGGGCACGGTAAGCTTCTAGCACGGCTGGATCCTTTCTTTGACGAACGGCTGGAATAGGGTGGTTGTGGCTTGCGGCACGGGAACAGGCTGGCGCCGCGGGCCCGACATTTTAAGCCTTTTTGTACTTCTCGCCCCAAACGCGTGGGGAAGTCGAAGCCGCGTCCCTCCGGACGACGAGCTCGCATTCTTTGGGCTCTTTTGTCTTATATATGTTATCTATTAATTGTTGGTTTGTGTAAGGTGATTTTTCCCCACAGAGCTCGATCGAGTACCTTTGACAGCACTGATCACGGGCGGCTTTCTGCCGTTAAAGTCCGGAGGAGCCGTCATGGTGCTGCGACTCAAGCATGGAGCATGCTTCATCAAGAGGTGAGGTGATGTGGATCCGGTACGTCATTCAAACACCCCGGTTCGTGTGGACACCGCTGCATTCTTCTTGTCTAGGCGTATAGCGGGCGTCCGTGAAAGGTTTGGTTGTTTTCTTGCGGCGCTGAGGCACACTCTGCGCCGGTTAAGGTGTATCTGGCTCGAAGTTCGGGCGATGCACCCGATATGCGATTCGGAAAATCTCACAGGAAGGGGATAACGGGCGTGTCAGCGTATGCGCGAAAGTGGAGAGAGGCCGCTCATGCACCATCTGGACTGGGAGAGCAGGCCAGGAAGATGGCTCGAGACTTGTCGCTGTCTGCATTGGCCCGTCTGCAGCGGCGTGGGGAAGAGCGCTTTCTCCGAAATCTGTATTGTCACTATGTGTTTGACGATCAACTGAAGGAGTTCGAGCAGATCGTCGTCAGGCTCAAGCAATTGGGCACGTTCGTGGATACGCCCACCTGTGTAGCCATGGCAAAGGGGGAGCGTCCGATCGATGGCGCTTACTTCCACCTCTCCTTTGATGATGGCTTTAAGAATAACTTTGCCAATGCGGCTCCAATTTTGCATCGCCATCGCGTCCCTTGCATGTTTTTTGTGCCCTCGGGACTGATCGGCGCAGATTGGGAAACGACGGCAGACTATTGCCTGAATACGGCCGAGTATCGGGCTGTGATCGAAATGGCATCGTGGGATGATCTTCGCAGAGCGCAGGATCTTGGCTTCGAGATTGGCTCCCACACGCGCACGCATGCGCGGTTTTCCCAGATTTCGTCTGACCCCGTCCGGATGCGCGATGAAATTGCTGGCTCAAAAGTAGAGCTCGAGCAGTATCTTGGTGCGCCGTGTGACTATATATCGTGGCCATTCGGGAAACCGAGTGATGCGGACCCCGCGTCTCTTGGTTTCGTTACAACCGCCGGCTATCGTGCCTGCTTTGGTGCATACCGGGGCACGGTCAGGCCAGGGGAGACCGATATTTTCAGCATCCCTCGCCACCACTTTGAGGCGCAGTGGCCGATTTCCCATATTCAATACTTCGCTCAAGGCAACCGAGAGTCCTGAATAACCGGCTTCACTCAACGCTCCATGCGTCCCGGCGGCTTACCTCTGATGCGAAGTGCGTTTCTCAGCCAAAGTAACCGATGCAGATTGTTCATACCATCGCCCACTTAAGCTTGAAGACGGGGGGCACTGCCCGCTGCGTACCGCCCTTGTGTGATCATCTGGCATCGGCGGGTGTGGGGGTTGATCTCGTCACTCAAGTTCAATCCGCTGCGGCCCCGGTTTATCCAAGGTGCTCTAACGTTGGATTGAGGTTGGTGTGGGCGGAAAACCGAAGGCAGCGACTTGGGAACTTTGAGCTGACGCTCGAACAATTGGCAAACCGGCCCAAAGGCGTGTCACTGATTCACGACCATGGTGTCTGGCTCGCAAATAACCACTTGTCGGCCGAGTTTTGTCGACGTAGGGAGATTCCTCGGGTGGTCAGCGTGCACGGAATGTTGAGCTCCTGGGCGATGAAAAACAACCGGGCAAAGAAGAGATTGGCTTGGCTCGCGTACCAGGGAAATGACTTGGCGCGGGCGTCGCTTCTGCATGCCACCGCCAAGCAGGAGTACTTTGATATTCGCGCTCAGGGACTTATCAACCCCGTGGCGGTCATTCCCAATGGAATTCAGTTCCCTTCCGGAACGGCTCGTGTGTCAGTCAGGGGGAAGGGCAGGAAGACCGCGCTGTTTCTCGGGCGGATACATCCGGTTAAAGGGCTCGTAGAACTCGCTCAGGCTTGGGCGAAAGTGCGGCCACCGGATTGGGATGTGTGCATCGCGGGACCTGATGAAGGCGGGCACCGGCGGATGGTGGAGGCTGAAATCGGACGCTTAGGGCTGTCATCCCAATTCACCTTTGTCGGACCCCTGGATGACGATGCCAAATGGCGGCACTTTTCTGATGCTGACTTATTCGTTTTGCCAAGTCACAGCGAGAATTTCGGTCTCGTCGTGGCTGAAGCGCTAGCGGCGGGTCTGCCTGTGATAGCGACCCGAGGTGCCCCTTGGAGTGGGTTGCTGGAAAACAGATGTGGCTGGTGGTGCGACGTTGGAGTGGAGGGGCTGAGCCAAGCACTGAAGCAGGCGGTTGCCACCGAGGACCAGGAACTGGCCAGGATGGGGGAGCGAGGAAGGGCTTGGGCGCAGTCCGCATTCGGGTGGGAATCGGTAGCGTCGGCGTTTTGTCGGGCATACACGTGGTTGCTTCAAGGTGGAGAGCGTCCACCCGAGGTGATGACTGACTGATTGGCAGGGCGTTTCAGAATATGGATGTGGCGCCGTTAACTTTTTGGCGTCGGCCGAGCCCAAGTTGGGGAGACTGATTTCCCTGCTGATTTTTCTACGATTTTTTGCGGCGAGCGGACGATTGAGAGCAAAATCCTCACTGTGGGGCGGGAAAAACCGGATGGCTCCGGGTCGAGGCCCAGGTAGTCACCATCGGGCACGGAGAAGCCCAATGAAAATATCCGTTATTACTGTTGTGTACAACAACGTCGAAACCATTGGCGATGCCATCGAGTCTGTATTGGCTCAGGACTATCCGGATGTTGAACGGATCGTCATCGATGGCGGGTCGACGGATGGGACGCTCGAACTGATCCAGAAATACAGCGATCGGCTATCGATAGTCGTGAGTGAGCCAGACGGTGGAATCTATGACGCTTTGAACAAAGGCATTCGATTGGCGACTGGCGATGTTGTTGGTTTTCTCCATTCCGATGACGTGTTTGCCGATAAAAGTGTGTTGTCGAGGATCGCGGCAGGTTTCCGCGAGCCGGGGGTGGATGCGGTTTATGGTGATCTGGTGTATGTGAAGAAGTCTGCGCCGGACCAGATTGTTCGCTATTGGAAAGCGGGGGAGTTCCGCTCTGGGCGACTGCGCTGGGGCTGGATGCCGCCTCACCCCACTTTCTATGTGAAGCGCGCCATTTACACCAAAATGGGTGCCTTCGATACCAACTTCAGGATCGCTGCGGATTACGAATGCATGCTTCGTCTATTAGGGCGGGCGAAGATCAGAAGCAGCTATGTACCGAGCATTCTTGTCAAGATGCGGCTAGGCGGCGCCAGCAACCGCTCGCTCAAGAACCTGATCAGGAAGTCGGTGGAAGACTATAAAGCTCTCCGGTTACACGACATTGGCGGTATGGGAGCATTGGCGTGGAAGAACCTGAGTAAACTGCGGCAATTCCCCATGCGGAATCATGCCGAATCGGCCACTCCTGTCACGGAGTAGG
>DAITAZ010000002.1:0-173637 GCA_036824045.1 Rhodocyclaceae bacterium | reverse complement strand
CGGCAATTCCCCATGCGGAATCATGCCGAATCGGCCACTCCTGTCACGGAGTAGGTAGTCTGTTTGGGTGTGTGGATACTCACCAGAGTGCCCTTTGACAGGTGAGACGCGCCCTGACGGGCGTGGCCAGGGATTCACCATGCAGGGGGCGGGGAGGATGTTTCGACGACATTCGGTCGTGGAATCCAGGTGCCCTGTGTAGCCCAAGCGACAAAAGCTGCTGCTGACAAAGCGAGGAGGAGCGCGATCAAGCCGGATAAGGGCCTCGTCAGTTTCTTGTCGGTTGCCTCACCTGACTCGGTCCACCCCAGTATCATGGGCTTAACCAAGTTGCGCTTCTTGAAACGCGCATAGAACGCAATGGCTGCGAGGTGGAGCCCGATGAGCGTGAGCAGTAGCCAAACCATCTTTCGGTGCAAACTGGTTGCGAAATCGCTATCGGCCTTTGTGAAAAGGTTGTAGAGCGGTCCCTGAAACGCAATATCGTCATTTCCTGCAAGCCCGGTGGCAAGTTGCGCAGACAGCAATCCCAGCATGGCAAAGACCGACAGCGCGCCTAGGGGATTGTGTCCTTCTCCTTTCCAAGTGCCGCCCAAGTAAGCGCGAAGCTTGCCGGGCGTTGGAAGGAAAGTGGCGAAGCGGGCATGGTGGCTTCCCAAGAAACCCCAGACAATCCGGAAGGCGAGCAGCGCTGCCAGCACTGTTCCAGCCCGACCGTGCCACACCATGGCGTTTCCACCAACGAAACCGGTGGCAAAAGCCACAGTTACGGTGGCAGCAAGTACCCAGTGGAAAACGCGCAAGGGGAGGTCCCACACTTCAACCCGATGCCTCATGTCATTGGCCCTCGCAAATCCGCGCGAATGTCAAACCACTGCCTCCTGTTTTTCTTTCTTCGGCTTGATGAACTGCTCCCGGGACACTCCTAGCCACATAACGAGCGGGCTGGCGACGAGCACCGAAGAGTAAATCCCGAACAGAATGCCGATGGTGAGCGCCAAGGCGAAGTAGTGCAGGGTTTCTCCACCAAAGAACAACATCGAAGTAACCATCATCTGAGTGCTGAGATGGGTAATGATGGTTCGACTAATGGTGCTGGTGATGGCGTGGTCGAGCACTTGAGATGTCGAGAGTCCGCGTTTCTTCCTGAATACTTCCCGGACTCGGTCGAAAACCACGACCGACTCATTGACGGAGTACCCGAGCACGGCGAGAACTGCTGCCAGAACAGAAAGCGAGAATTCCCACTGAAAGAACGCAAAGAATCCGAGAATAATGATCACGTCGTGCAGGTTGGCGATGATGGCGGAGACGGAGAAGCGCCATTCAAACCGGAAAGCAAGATAGATCATGATTCCCAGCACCACCAGTAGCAGGGCCATGGCGCCGCTCTCTGCAAGCTCCTTCCCAACCTGGGGGCCAACAAACTCGACCCGCTGCAGCTTGGCGGCGGGGTCCACCTCGCCAATGGCTTTCATCACCGCTTCACTGAGTGCTGCGGAATTTTGTTCAGATTTCAGGGGCAGCCGAATCAGGACGTCTTGCGCAGAACCGAAGTTCTGGACGGAGTAATCGCTGAATCCGCTTTTGCCCAAGGCCCCCCGGACTTTCTCCAGGTCGGGGGCTTGGGCGTGGCTCACCTCGATCAGCGTACCGCCGGTGAACTCCACCGAGAGGTGCAAACCTTTTGTTGCCAGGAAGAAGACCGCCGCAGCGAAAGTGAGCAACGAGATGACGTTGAACACCAGCGCATGGCGCATGAAGGGGATGTCTTTCTTGATTCGGAAGAATTCCATGACTACTCCGCACGCGAGAGCATCTGTCGCTCTCGCAGGTGTTGCGAACGGGCGAACACATGGTTACGCCCGGTGCCCAGTATCAATTACAGGCCGGGTTTCCAGATTTGCCCAATGGAAAGGCTTTCCAGACGACGCCGGCGACCATAGATCAAATTGACGATCGCTCTAGAAACTACGACCGAACTGAAAATCGAGGTCAGGATGCCGAGACAATGAACCACTGCGAAGCCTCGGACAGGGCCGCTCCCGAATACCAGCAGGGCGATCCCGGCGATCAGGGTGGTAACGTTGGAATCCAGAATCGTGTCAAAGGCGCGTTCATAGCCGGCCGAGATGGCAGCCTGAGGCGTGGAGCCATTACGCAGTTCTTCTCGAATCCGCTCGTTGATCAGTACGTTCGCGTCGATTGCCATACCCAGCGTAAGTGCAATCGCAGCGATGCCGGGCAAGGTCAGCGTGGCTTGCAGTAGCGAAAGCAGTGCAACCAGGAACAGCAGGTTGGCCGCAAGCGCAATGACCGAAACCAAGCCAAACAGCATGTAGTAGGCGATCATGAACACGGCGATCGCCGTGAAGCCCCACATGGTCGAGGTAAAGCCCTTCTTGATGTTTTCGGCACCAAGGCTCGGACCAATGGTTCTTTCCTCCACAATTTCCATTGGCGCGGCAAGCGAACCCGCGCGTAGCAGCAATGCCACGTCAGTGGCTTCAGTGGTGCTCATCCTGCCCGAAATCTGGACGCGGCCACCACCAATCTCCGTGCGGATCACGGGGGCGGTGATGACCTCGCCCTTGCCTTTTTCGATCAGCAGAATGGCCATGCGCTTGCCCACGCTTTCCCGGGTCACATCCTTGAAGATGCGCGCTCCCTGGGCATCCAGTGTCAAATGCACCGCCGGCTCATGCGTTTGGCTGTCAAAGCCGGGTTGCGCGTCGGTCAAGCGATCGCCGGTCAGTACCACTTGCTTGTTGACCAGCAGGGGGCGGCCCCCGCGTTCCACGTAATACTCCGTGCCCGGGGGCGGAGAGCCCTTTGACGCCTGCTCCAGGATATCGGGATTGTTGCCGGCCTCGTCATCGACCATGCGGATTTCAAGCGTGGCTGTACGCCCGAGGATATCCTTGGCTTTCGCTGTGTCTTGCACGCCAGGCAACTGAACCACGATTCGATCAGCCCCTTGCTGCTGGATGACCGGTTCTGCCACACCCAACTCATTGATTCGGTTATGGAGGGTGGTGATGTTCTGCTTGATTGCGAATTCCTGGATCCGCTTCTGGGCAGCGGGTGACAGTTCGGCTACAAGCTTGTAATCGGCACCTTCCTGGCTGTCAGCCAACAGGAGGTCCGGCTGACTGTCGGCGATGGCGTTTCGGGCCTTTTCCAACAGCGCGCTTTCCCGGAACCGGATTGCCAAGCGGCCACCTTCGCGCGCAATTCCCCCATGGCGGATATTTTTGTCCCTCAAGAGCGAGCGCAAGTCCGCAGCCGTTGCATCAAGGCGCTTGGTGACTGCACCTCGCATGTCTACCTGCAAAAGGAAGTGCACCCCGCCCCGCAAATCAAGGCCGAGGTACATGGGCAGCGCGTGGATGCCGTTGAGCCAAGCGGGCGAAGCAGACAACAAGTTCAGCGCCACGACGTAATGGGGATCGGAGGGATCCTTGTTGAGGGCTTTCTCGATGATGTCCTTGGCCTTGATCTGGGTGTCGGTATCGGCGAACCGTACCCTCAGGCTATTCATGTCGCTGAAAACGCCTTGGTGGGTGATGCTCGCACTCCGCAGCGCGGACTCCACCTGGTTCATGACCCCGGTGTCCACCTTCAGCGTCGCCTTGATGGACGAAACCTGGACAGCGGGAACCTCGCCAAAGAAGTTTGGCAAGGTGTACAACAAGCCCAGCACGAGGGCGACTGCTACGGTGATGTACTTCCAGAGGGGGTAACGATTCATGGCGGGGATTCGATGCACAGGGGAGACAACGTTTCCGGACCCCGAATGGAGCCCGGAAAAAAGGGTTACAGGCCTTTCAGCGTACCCTTGGGCAGGACGGTGCCAACCGCCTGTTTCTGGACAGCTACTTCAATCTTGTCGGCGATCTCGAGCTGAATGTAATTTTCGCCAACCTTGGCGACACGACCGGCCAGCCCACCTTGGGTCACCACCTCGTCGCCCTTCTGCAGGCTTTCAATCAACGCCTTGTGCTCCTTGGCCCGTTTCATTTGCGGGCGGATCATCAGGAAATAGAGCACAACGAACATGAAGACGATCGGGAGTAACTGCATCAGGCCCCCGGTGGGATCTTGCGATGCGGCACCCGCCGCCTGAGCGTACGCATTGGAAATCAGCACTTGTAAGACTCCGCGAAGTATCAGGAAAACAAATAATTATAGCAGGCAGGCAGCGAGCCTCACGCCTCGTATTCGCCACCTCTTGCCCGTTCTTCTTCAAACCGGAGGCGGAAAGCCATCATTGATCCCTGTTCGATGGCCAGTCGCAGCTCTCCCATCAGTTGTTGGTAATAGTGGAGGTTATGGATAGTTGCGAGATGGGATCCTAATATCTCGTTGACTTTGTCCAGGTGATGAAGGTAGGCGCGGCTGAAATGCCGGCAGGTGTAACAACCGCAGGTTGCGTCAAGCGGGCGGGGGTCGGCCTTGTGCTTGGAATTGCGAATCTTGATGTCGCCAAACCGGGTGAACAGATGTCCGTTGCGCGCGTTGCGGGTGGGCATCACGCAATCGAACATGTCGATGCCCTGACTCACCGCAAAGACGATGTCTTCGGGTGTGCCAACTCCCATCAGATAACGAGGGGAGCCCGCAGGCAGGCGTGGGGCCGTGTGATCGAGAATGCGGGCCATGTCAGCTTTGGGCTCGCCCACAGAGAGCCCACCGATGGCATAGCCGTGGAATCCTATGTCCTGCAGCGCCGCCAGGGACTGGTCGCGCAGATCTTCGTACATTCCGCCCTGCACGATTCCGAACAGGGCATTGGGATTCTGGTGCTGATAGAAGGCGTCCTTGGAACGGCGGGCCCAGCGCAACGAGAGTTCCATCGATTCCCTCGCCTGCTGCCAATCAGCGGGGTAGGGCGTGCATTCATCGAAGATCATCACGATATCCGAGTTGAGCACGCGCTGGATGCGCATCGACTCCTCGGGCGTGAGCAGCAATCGGTCCCCGTTCACGGGGGATCTGAAGGTTACGCCCTCTTCCCGTATCTTGCGCAGGGCGCCTAGGGAGAAAACCTGGAATCCACCCGAATCGGTCAGGATGGGTTTGTGCCAGCCCATGAAGCCATGGAGACCTCCGTGGGCGTTGATGACATCCAGGCCAGGGCGGAGCCAGAGATGGAAAGTGTTGCCGAGAACAATCTGAGCTCCAATGGCGTCCAGATCGTCCGGAGACATGGCCTTGACCGCGCCATAGGTGCCAACCGGCATGAACACCGGAGTTTCGACCACACCGTGGTTGAGATGAAGACGCCCGCGGCGGGCGCGGCCATCCTGGCCGAGAAGTTCGTATTTCATTGGAAAGTGGAAGGCGTTAAAGCGCTCTGGCGTCAGGCCCGAATTGGCTCGGCGGTCCCTTTGGACGGAATGAACATGGCGTCGCCATAGCTGAAGAATCGGTAGCGACTCGCTACGGCATGGGCATAGGCTCTGCGAATGGGCTCAATGCCCGCCAAGGCGGAAACGAGCATTAGTAGGGTCGAGCGAGGCAAGTGAAAATTGGTGATCAGCGCATCGACCACCTGAAAACGGTAGCCTGGGCGAATGAAAAGCCGTGTCTCTCCCGGGCCGGGCACAATGGCTCCGTGCGTTGCGGCAGACTCCAGCGTACGGAGCGAGGTGGTGCCGACAGCCACCACCCGTCCCCCTTGAGCCCGGGCGGCCTCGATGGCGGATACAGTCTCCGCAGGCACGTGGTACAACTCACTGTGCATTTTGTGGTCGTCCAGGTTGCTGACGCGGACGGGTTGGAAAGTGCCGGCCCCCACGTGCAAAGTCACCCAGGCGGTTCGCACGCCGCGGTCCCGCAACGTCTCGATCAAGGTTGTGTCGAAATGGAGCCCGGCCGTCGGGGCGGCGGCCGAGCCAGGGGTCTTGGCGTAAACCGTCTGGTAGCGAGATTCGTCCGCACCTGTGGCCCCTCGCTCGATGTAGGGCGGGAGGGGAAGCTTGCCATTCCGTTCCAGCAATTCGGCTAGGGGCTTCTGGTCTGCAAACCTGAGATGGAAGAATTCCCCCGCTCGACCCATTACCTCGGCGATCAAGCCAGCGTCGCCCAACCGCAGCTGAGCCCCAGGCTTGGGCGATTTGCTGGAGCGAATCTGGGCTAGCGCTTCGTGTGTGCCCAGGATGCGTTCCACCAGTACCTCGATTTTTCCCCCCGAGCCAACCTTTTCGCCGTGCAGGCGTGCGTGCAGCACTTTTGTGTCGTTAAACACCAGGAGATCTTCAGGCCGGAGCAGTTGAACGAGATCGGTGAAGGTTCGATCGGCCATCTCCTCCCCGTCCAGCACGAGCAGCCTGCTGGCGCTGCGTTCGGACAAGGGGAATTGGGCAATCAGTTCCGGAGGGAGAACGTAGTCGAAATCTTCGACACTCAGCGTCATCGGGTTGCCGGTTTGTCTCAGTTGGGTAATAATTCGCCGCCTTCAAGCCGACGTTCCGTCGGCGATGGGCCGGGATGGCGGAATCGGTAGACGCAGCGGATTCAAAATCCGCCGCCGCAAGGTGTGGGGGTTCGAGTCCCCCTCCCGGCACCACAAGCAAGAATCTTACCAAATAGTTCCTTGATCAATCCACCTTCTCACTTTGAGCGGCTTTCTTGCGCGTTCGAAGCGGGGCACGGCTAAGTTCATTGTTCTCGTTGGCGATTTTGGTCAGGCAGCGAATGAATGTTTCACGTTCGTGGGCAGTGAGCGGCGCAAGCAGGCGGTCTTGTACCCGAAGTACCAGGTCTTCCACTTGAGCGAGCAGCGCTGAGCCAGACTCGGCAAGGTAAATGCGCCACACGCGTCGGTCTGCCGGGTCGGCGATCCGCTGCAGGAAGCCTGCTTGCTCGAGTCGGCCCAGCACATCCGCCGCAGTGCTGCGATTGAGCGCAGCGAGACCGGCGAGGGTGATCTGGTCCACCCCCCCATGATCGCGGAGCAACGAGAGCACCGCGAACTGGATGGGGGTGAGATTGTGGCGGGCGCACTCTTCGTGGAAGAGCCCCTGAGCGATCTGGTGACAACGCCGGATCAAGTGGGCCGGCATTGCGTACAGCTCGTTGTGGGGGGTATCTGTTACCGGTGCGGTTTCACTCGGGGGCGGCGATTTCAAGTTCGATGGTTCCAACCTGTTCGATGAAGCCCTCGATTCTATCGCCAGGCTGCACCGGACCAACCCCCTCCGGCGTGCCGGTAAAGATCAGATCACCGGGCAGAAGGTGATAGAACCGGGACAGATGGGCAATGAGCTCGGGAATATTCCAGATCAGGTGCTGAAGGTCAGATTGTTGTTTGACCGCACCATTGACGCGCAGGCTGATGGCACCTTGCTTGAGGACGCCGAGATGAGTTGCCGGGACAAGCTCTGAAATCACTGCGGATTGTTCCACGTCTTTGCCAAGATCCCAGGGGCGCCCCTGATCGCGGGCGATGAGTTGGAGATCCCGGCGGGTCATGTCCAGGCCACATGCGTAGCCGAAGATGGCGCGTGGCGCTTCTTCTTCACTGACCCGAAACGCTGGCGCACCGATGGCCACGACCAGTTCCATCTCGTAGTGAAAATTGTGGGTTCCCGGAGGATAGGGGGTGCGGCTGCCACTGGCGATGATGGCTTGGGAGGATTTGGTGAAATAAAAAGGTTCGGCCGAGGATTTGTCTACCGGGCGGCCCATTTCCACCGCATGGGCGGCGTAATTGCGACCGACACAAAAAACGCGGCGCACGGGAAAAAGGGCGGTGTTGCCTCGAACGGGCACGGCGACAACCGGCGGTGGCAAGAAAACGTACTGTTCCATTCGCATGTTCCTCTCTCTCTGTTAGCGGACTTCGTATAGCCCCAGTTTTTTGTGTACAGGCGATTCGTCCGCCGTGATCAGGAAAGCCGGCTCATCGGCCGAGGCGTTCTTCAGGGTGACGACGCTGTACCCCGGGGCGCAGAAAGTGTCCGCCGCTTCCCAGGAATAGTGCTCGCCCCGGATGCTCGCTTTTCCGTTGCCTTCGACAACGTGGAAAACGGAAGCGGGAGATCGTTCGGGTAGTTCCAGCGTCTCCCCCGGCCTCAGCATCAGCGCGCTAAAAGCTATGGTTGGAAAGCAGTCCTGCCCATTCTGCGGGTTGGTGTAGGCGAGTTGAACCGCGCGGATTTCCGGCTCGGATTTGGCCAGGGCCTCAAGACTGGCGCGGGTTCTGGCCCACGGGAAGCGGAGCAGGGGGTGGGTGTTTGCGCGTCGTTCAAAGCAGGGCGCGGGAACCAGACCGGCATGGGTGAACTGCTCCGGCGATGCGGGCAGGGGGGGGCATTGGACTCCCGAGCCTTCCTCCAGATACGAAGCTTCAAGTCCAAACACCAAGGGTAGGTCGAGAACATCCAGCCACGTTACCGGGGCATGCCCGCTGTGCCCGTGTTCGTGCCAGCGACCGGAGGGGGTCAGGATCAGGTCGCCCCGCTCCATGGGACATGCTTCTCCGTTCACGCCGGTGTATGCGCCGCTTCCCTCGACGACGATGCGCACTGCATTGGGCGTGTGGCGATGGTTGGGCGCCACTTCGCCGGGCAGGATGAGCTGCAAGCCCAGATACATCACCGGCGTGGCTTGCATGCTGGAAAGACCGTGCCCCGGGTTGGCCAGTACCAGCACCCTTCGTTCGGCCTTTTCCATGGGGGTGAGCTCGCCGGCACGCATGAGTTGCCGCCGAACCTGCTGGTATCGCCAGAGGCACGGCTGTGTTCTGGCGGTGGGTTTGTGTGGCGGGAGAACAGCCCGAAGGCTGGGCCACAGCGGGTAGAGGTTGAGGTCGAACAAGCTGTCCAGATAGTCCTTGGGCAGTTCCTCCATTGTGCCCAGCGGGGCAAGGCTCATGATGCGGTCTCCTCTTGGGTGGAAGGCATGGCCGGCGAAAGAAGCGGCCGAGCGTGCGTGGGATGTCCGATTTTCCGGATTCCTTTAAATTGACAGTGAGCTGATCGTCAGTATACTGATTAGTGGCGGTGATGATCAAGGCCGGCCCAAACCGGCGGGCTCCGCCGTGCCAACGCATATTTCAAGAGGAGACAAACCGTGCAGGATCAAACCGGAGCGCTACCAATCATCGTTGCCGGGGGGGGCATTGGCGGTATGGCTGCCGCAATCGGCCTTTCCAAGGCGGGCCATAAGGTGGTGGTGCTCGAACGTGCGCAGGAATTCGGTGAGATCGGAGCAGGCATTCAGCTCGGTCCGAATGTTTTCCACGCGCTGAAGGTATTGGGGGTGGCCGAGCGTACGTTGAAGAACGCGGTGTACATTGATCGGCTGGTCATGATGGATGGCGTGAGCGGCGAGAAGGTTGCAGAGATTCCGGTGGATGAGCCGTTTCGCAAGCACTTCCGCAATCCCTATGCCGTGATCCATCGGGCTGACCTGCATCTGCCCATGTACGAGGTTAACCGGGAAGATCCGAATGTCACCCTGCTATCCCGCCACGAGGTGACCCGTTACGAGAACCTGGGCGATTCGGTCATTGTGCACTGCGCGAATGGCGCAGCCCTGAGGGGGCGGGCGCTGATTGGCTGCGATGGCGTGCGCTCCCGCATCCGCGAAACGGTGGTGGGGGACGGCGGGCCCAAGATATCCGGGCACGTTGCCTATCGAACAGTCTTGCCCATTGAGGAAATGCCGGAAGCACTGCGGCTGAACGCAGCTTGTCTGTGGGCGGGCCCGAAAACGCATTTCGTGCATTACCCGCTGCGGGGCTGGAAACTCTTCAACATTGTTGCCACCTTTCATCATCCGACTCGAACCACCGAGGGCCACAACGAGCCCGGGGACAAGGCGGAACTTCTCTCCTACTTCAATCACCTCCCGGCTGCCCCTCGAAGCGTTCTGGAGAGGTCGGACGGGTGGCGACGCTGGGTGCTGGGAGACCGGGATCCGGTGGCGAACTGGTGCGATGGCATTGTGACGCTGCTGGGGGATGCCGCTCACCCGACCCATCAGTACTTCGCTCAGGGAGCCTGCATGGCCATCGAGGACGCGGTGGAGCTCATGCGCCAGGTTGCAGCGGGCGGAGACGATCTGGCTGCCGCCTTCCTGCGCTACCAGGCAGCGCGTATTACCCGCACGGCGCGGATCGTGCTGTCCTCCCGCGAACTTGGGCGTCTTTATCACGCGGCGGGCGTGGAGCGGCTGGTGCGCAACGAGATTCTTGGCTCGAAGACACCCGAGGATTTCTATCGCGGTCTGGAATGGATTTACGGGTTTGGCAAGGATGAAGAGCCAGCCTGAGTGCCGGGCGGCCCCGGAGAGCGGGGGATTTCCACCCATTCCGCAACCAGAATGAGGAGACTTCAGTTGGAGCTCTACACGTATTTTCGTAGTTCAGCCGCCTACCGTGTGCGCATTGCACTCAACCTTAAATGCCTGGACTACGTCCCGGTTCCGATTCATCTCACCCGGGACGGCGGCCAGCACAACCACCCGGACTACGCGCTGCGGAATCCGCAGCGACTGGTACCCGCCCTGGAGGACGATGGCCGGGTGATCACCCAGTCGCTTGCCATCATCGAGTATCTCGACGAAACGCACCCGGTTCCGCCGCTGCTGCCCCGTGACCCGTCTGGTCGGGCCCGGGTACGTGCCATCGCGCAGGCGATTGCCTGCGACATCCATCCCCTCAATAACCTGCGGGTGCTCCAGTACCTGACCGGGAAGCTCGGTGTCCCGGACGAACAAAAAACGGCCTGGTATCACCACTGGATTGCCGAGGGCATGCGTGGCCTGGAAGGCTTGCTTGCGCAGGATTCCCGGACCGGGCTGTATTGCCATGGGGACAGCCCCTCCCTGGCGGATTGTTGTCTCGTCCCCCAGGTGTTCAATGCCCGCAGGTTTGGCTGTGACTTGACGCCCTATCCGGTGGCCGTGGCGATTGCCGACCGCTGCGCAGCGCTCCCGGCCTTCCAGAAAGCAGCCCCCTCCGCCCAACCGGATGCGGAATAGCCGCATCGTTCCCTTTGCAGCCCGGTGGTGCACCGCTGCGCCCCGGTGCTGGTCCCCGAACGCTCCCAAACGGGTGCGGCGGTTATTTAGCCCCCGAAGCGCAGGAGCAGTTCCATCAGGGTTTTCTTCTCCGCCGGCGTGATGCAGGCGGTAATCCGGTTCTCGTGAATCCGGACTCTCCGGGTTGCCTCGTCGTGCAAGGCGAGGCCCGCGTCGGTAAGGAAGAGGTGATTATGCCGGCGGTCCGTTGTCGAGGATTGGCGCCGCAGCACGCCTCGCTTCTCAAGCTTGTCGAGCAGTGGCACCACGGATGAGCGGTCGAGCCGGATCGCGGCTGCGAGCTTGGATTGGGTAAGCCCCGGGTTGTTGCGCAGGACTTCCATCACCGAAAACGCAGCAGGACTCACTGCCAGATCGCCCATGGCATCGTCGAAGTCCTGGAAAACCCTGACTTGCGCCAGCCGCAGGCCAAAGCCGATGAACTGGTTGAGGGTGCCCAGGGATACGGGTTTCTTGCTTGCAGGTGCCATCTCTTTCTTTGCTCCCCATGTCTGCGATGCCCGAATGGCGCGGATCGACGCGACAGTGGTGCAGCCTTTGGTCGCGATTATAAGCGCTGCATCATGCGTTTCGGACCGGGTGCCGCAGCCCACCTTGATTCTTGATAGCTCAAAAATAGGTTGATATCAAACATGTTGACAATCAAACTAATCGACCTAGAATGCAATCTCAACAGCACGCCCCACAGGTGCTGAAGACGCTAGCCCACGCAGGTTGGCGCGAGGAGACAAATTGCCAGAGGAGGCATGCCATGAGTGGCAGGTGCAGCGGTTGCACGCCGGTAGGCGGAGCATGTCGGCGGCCGCAGGGTGAGGGTGCTCGCAAGTGCCCGGGCCAGCCGGGAGGGCGGTGTTGAGATGAAGCTTGCCCGCTTGATTGACCCAGTGCCGCCCGCTCGGGCGGCAGTCCCGGGGGGCTGAGATGGATCTCTCGATACATCTGCTGCTCACGCAGGATGGCCTCACCAACGGCGCCATCTATGCGCTGATCTCACTGGCTCTGGTCCTGGTGTTCGCAGTGACCCGGGTCATATTCATTCCCCAGGGCGAGTTTGTTGCCTTTGGTGCGCTGACCCTGGCAGGGCTCCAGTCCGGAGCGGTTCCGCCGACTCTGTGGATGCTCCTGGTGCTGGGGGGGCTGGTGGTACTGGGCGACGGCGTCAAGGCGTTGCGCCAAGGCGCTTTCACTGGCTTTCCAAAGACCTTGGCGTTCAACCTGGGTTATCCGCTGGCGCTGGCGGGGTTGTTGCACGCGGTCCCCCTCACAGGCTTGCCCATTCTGGCGCAGGTGGTGCTGGCGCTGATGCTGACGGTGCCCCTGGGGCCGATGATCTACCGTTTGGCCTATGAGCCCGTGGCGGAAGGGAGCGTGCTGTTCCTGCTCATCGTTTCGGTGACTGTCCATATGGTGCTGATGGGCATGGGGCTCTTCTTTTTCGGTGCTGAAGGTGTGCGTACCCCGGCCTTCACCGATGGTGGTTTCGAGTTGGGGCCCGTTTCGGTGCAGTGGCAGACGGTGTGGGTGCTGGGGGTGACCGTGTTGTTGATTGGCGGGCTGTTTGCCTTCTTCGAGCGCACGCTCTACGGCAAGGCATTGCGCGCCACGGCGATCAACCGCGTGGGCGCGCGCCTCATGGGAATTCCGACCGAGATGGCGGGCAAGCTTTCCTTTGCCCTGGCAGCTTTCATTGGTGCGCTGTGCGGAATCCTGATCGCCCCGATCACCACGGTGTACTACGACAGCGGTTTCCTCATTGGACTCAAGGGGTTTGTAGGCGCCATTATTGGTGGGCTGGCCAGTTATCCGGTGGCGGCGGTGGGTTCGGTGCTCGTCGGGATGCTGGAGTCTTACGCCTCGTTCTGGGCGAGTGCCTACAAAGAGGTGGTGGTGTTCACCCTGATCATTCCCGTGCTGTGGTGGCGCTCGCTCCACACCCAGCATGGGGATGAGGAAGAACATTGATCAGGGGTGCGACCATGACTCAGACCAAACTCATCTTCGGCTTCATCCTGGTGCTGGCGCTGGGGCAGCCCTTGTTGCCGGAGTTCTACATCACGCTGCTGAACTACATTGGCCTGGCTGCTCTGGTGGCGGTGGGGCTGGCGCTGATGACCGGCATCGGTGGGCTGACGTCGTTTGGCCAGGCCGCCTTCGTTGGGGTCGGCGCTTATGTGACGGCATACCTCACCACGGTGCACGGGGTGTCGCCCTGGGGCACGCTGATCGTCGGGATGGCGCTTACCACGGCAGTTTCCCTGTTTCTCGGGTGGGTGACGCTGCGCCTGTCCGGGCACTTCCTGCCCCTGGGGACCATGGCGTGGGGGATCAGCTTGTACTTCCTGTTCGGAAACCTGGAGTTCCTGGGCGGGCACAGCGGCCTCGGTGGAATTCCGCCCATCGATTTGTTCGGCTGGGAGGTGAAGAGCGGGCGGGCCTTCTTCTACATCGTTTGGGCCGTGTTGCTGGCGGCGGTGATCACGACCCAGAACATGCTCGATTCCCGAGAGGGGCGCGCCATGCGCTGCCTGCGCAGTACGACGATGATCGAGGCAATGGGTGTCAACACCGTCTGGTACAAGATGGTCATCTTCATGCTGGCGGCCCAGTTTGCCTGCGTGTCGGGATGGCTCTACGCCCACATGCAGCGGTTTGTGAACCCCACGCCATTCTCGCTTTCCGCGGGAATCGAGTACCTCTTCATGGCGGTGGTTGGCGGCGTGGCGAATGTCTGGGGGGCCATCCTCGGAGCGGGCCTGGTCACGCTGCTGAAGCAGTGGCTGCAGGAAATCCTGCCCGCTGTGCTCGGGCGGAGCGGCAACTTCGAAGTCGTGGTGTTCGGAATCCTGACGCTGTTGCTGCTGCACCGCGCCCGATTCGGGCTGTGGCCTTTGCTGGTCAAGCTGGCGCCGCAGATGCGTGAATTGAAGGTGGTGGCGCCGGGTGAGCCCCTTCCGCGGCGGACTCAGCCCGCCGCGGGCGACGTCGTGCTGGAAGCGCGCAATGTGACCAAGCGGTTCGGCGGGCTGGTGGCCAATAACGCCATGAACCTGGACGTGCGCGCGGGCGAGGTGATGGCCTTGATCGGGCCCAATGGCGCTGGCAAGAGCACGATGTTCAACTGCATCTCGGGCGTCAATCCCCCCACTTCCGGCGAGATTCTATTCATGGGCAGGCGGGTGGATGGCCTGGGGGCGAGGCAGATTGCCCAGTTGGGCCTGAGCCGCACCTTCCAGCACGTGCGGCTGAACGCGGGCATGAGCGTACTCGAGAACGTGGCCCTGGGAGCCCATCTGCGTGGCCACCGCAATTTCCTGCAATCTGCCTGGCGACTCGATCGGGATGAGGAGCGCCGGCTCCTGGCCGAGGCTGCCCGGGAGATCGAACGCTGTGGGCTCGGCGAGCACACCTTCGACCCGGCGGGAAGTTTGCCTCTGGGCAAGCAGCGCGTGGTGGAGATTGCCCGGGCCATGTGTGCCGACCCTTGCCTGCTGCTGCTGGACGAACCTGCGGCCGGCCTGCGCCATCTGGAGAAGCAGGCGCTTTCCGATCTGCTCAAGAAACTGCGGGCGGAGGGCATGGCCATCCTGCTGGTGGAGCACGACATGGACTTCCTGATGGGCCTTGCCGATCGGGTTGTGGTGATGGAGTTCGGCCAGCTTCTCGCTGCCGGGACGCCCAAGGAAATCCAGAGCAACCCGAAGGTGCTCGAAGCCTACCTGGGAGGTGTGGAATGAGCGCCCCGATGCTGCTTGAAACCCGTGAGCTTTGCGTTGCCTACGGCCCGGTCGAGGCGGTGCACAAGGTCAACCTCCGTATCCGCGAAGGGGAGATCGTGACTGTGATCGGCCCCAACGGCGCCGGCAAGACCACTCTCCTGGCGGCCCTGATGGGGCTGCTTCCAAGCCGGGGGGAGGTGATGTACAGCGGCGGACGGGTCGCCCCCGCCTGGGGTGTGGAGGGTCTGGTTTCCCGGGGCATGGTGCTGGTGCCGGAAAAGCGCGAGCTGTTTGGTGACATGTCGGTGGAGGACAACCTGCTGCTGGGCGCCTTCAACCGTTACCGCAATGGTCATCGGGACCACCGGGCCACGATGGACCACGTCTTCCAGGTGTTCCCGCGACTCAAGGAGCGGCGCGGTCAGGCGGCTGGCACGCTTTCGGGCGGGGAGCGCCAGATGCTCGCCATGGGGCGGGCGCTCATGTCCAAGCCCAAATTGTTGATGCTCGACGAACCGAGCCTGGGGCTGGCCCCCCTGATCATCCGCGAGATCTTCCGCATCGTTGCCGAACTACGCGACATGGGGGTGTCGGTCCTGCTGGTGGAGCAAAACGCCCGTGCCGCCCTTCAGGTGGCCAACCACGCCTATGTACTGGAAACCGGCGAGATCGCCCTGGAAGGCCCGAGCAGCGAACTCGCCGACGACCCGCGTGTGATCGAAAGCTACCTGGGTTTGGGCGGCAAGCACTAAGCGCCTTTGGGGCAGGCGCCCCACTCACCGCATTTAAGGCCGGGGACGGCAGGGCACGTCCCGTACCCCGGCCTGCAACAACAAAACCGAGACACCCGTGCCACCCACAAACCAATAGGAGGAGACCCGTGATGAACCTGAACAAATTCGCGCTTGCCCTGACGGTTGCTTTCGCCACACCGGCGTTTGCCGACATCACCATCGGCATGACCGTCTCGGCAACCGGTCCGGCAGCCGCCCTGGGCGCGCCCCAGAGCAAAACGGCTGCGCTGTTCCCCACGACGGTGGCAGGGGAGAAGATCAACTGGATCGTGCTCGACGATGCCACAGACCCGAGCGCCGCTTCGAAGAATGCAGCCAAGTTGGTCAATGAGAACAAGGCGGATGTGATTATCGGCTCGTCCACCGTCTCCAACACCGCTGCCGTGGTCGAGGTGACCGTCGAAGCCAAGACGCCACTGGTGGCCCTGGCCCCCATCGACCTGCCCCCGGCCAAGGACAAATGGGTGTTCCGCATGCCCCAGCACAATGGCCTCATGGCCAAGGCGCTGTTCGACCACATGAAGAGCAGCAACGTGAAGTCGCTGGGCTTCATTGGCTTTGCCGATCCTTACGGGGAGAGCTGGTTGAAGGTGGTCACGCCCATGGCGGAGGCTGCGGGGATCAAGCTGGTGGCGGTGGAGCGCTACAACCGGACCGATACCTCGGTCACGGCCCAAGCGCTCAAACTGCTGTCCGCCAAGCCGGATGCCATCCTCGTGGTGGGCTCGGGTTCTCCCGCAGCCTTGCCCCACACGACGCTGACCGAGCGTGGTTTCAAGGGCCAGATCTACCAGACCCACGGCGCGCCCTCTAAGGAATTCCTCAAGGTGGGGGGCAAGGGGGTGGAGAACGGCATCTTCGTGGTGGGGCCCTTGCTGGAATGGGACCAGTTGCCGGACAGCCATCCGGTGAAGAAGGTGGCGGGCGACTACGCCAAGAAGTATGAGGACAAATACGGCGCGGGTTCGGTCGCCTCGTTCGGCGGATACGCCTGGGACGCGTGGAAGGTGATCGAACGGGCGGTTCCGGTCGCTTTGAAAAAGGGCAAGCCGGGCACCGAACAGTTCCGCACCGCGTTGCGTGACGCCATCGAGATGGAGAAAGAGGTGGCCGGAACCCACGGGGTCTACAACATGAGTCCGGCCGATCACTTCGGCCACGACGCACGCGCCCGGGTATTGCTCAAGGTGGAAGGCGGCGCCTTCAAGCTGATCTCCACGAACTGAACCGGGGAGATCAGACCATGAATCCCGTGAAGAGGGACGTGGAACATCTGTTCGCCACGCCGGACGTGCGTGTCGAAGTGCGCGCCGATGGCTCACAGATCCTGCGCTCGGGCATTGCGATGCCCGAGAGCTATCCGCGCTGTGTGGGTGTGCGCTTGGAGCACTGGGCCAGGGCAACCCCCGACCAGGTCTTCCTGGCCGAGCGCGATGCGGCCGGTGAGTGGGAACGCTTGACCTACGCGCAGGCGCTGGACAAGGTGCGCCGCATTGCCACCTGGCTGCTGGGCCAGAACCTTTCCCCGGAACGGCCGGTGGCGATCCTTTCCGACAACAGCATCGAGCACGCGCTGTTGATGCTGGCGTGCATGCATATCGGCGTGCCTTCCTGCGCCATTTCGGCGGGGGTGTCGTTGCTGTCCAAGGATCACGGCAAGCTCAAGGACAACCTGGGCTTGCTCAAGCCTGGGTTGGTGTTTGCCGACAACATGGACCGCTTCATGCCGGCCGTACGGGCGACCCGCCATCTGCACGATGGCGCGGTGATCGCGGGGGAAAAAGGTTCGGTGCCGGACGGTTGCCTGTCCTTTGCCGCCATGCTCGAGCGGCGGGATGATGCGGCGGTGGATGCTGCCTTCCAGGCCGTTGGCCCGGACACCATCGCCAAGTTCCTGTTTACCTCGGGCTCGATCGGCGCGCCCAAGGCGGTGATCAATACCCAGCGCATGCTGTGCTCCAACCAGGCGGCGCTGGAACTGATGTGGCCTTTCCTCAAGACCACGCCGCCGGTGATCGTGGACTGGCTGCCGTGGAGCCACACCTTCGGCGCCAATCACAATTTCAACATGGTGATGTGGCACGGCGGCTCGCTCTACATCGACGATGGCAAGCCCGTACCGGCGCTACTGGAACGCACGGTGCGCAACCTCAAGGAAGTCGCTCCGACGCTTTATTTCAGTGTGCCGCGCGCTTACGACATGCTGGTGCCCCTGCTGCGGAACGACGCGGCGCTGCGCAGGAATTTCTACAGTCGGCTGCAGCTCATTTTTTACGCGGGCGCGGCGCTTCCCCAGCACCTTTGGGATGATCTGGAACGGCTTGCACAGGCCGAACTGGGTCATCCGATCACCATGGTGTCTTCGTGGGGTTCCACCGAGACGGCGCCGGCGGCCACCTCCTGCCATTTCCAGGCGATTCGTTCCGGCGTGATCGGCGTCCCGATTCCCGGTACGGAACTCAAGTTGCTGCCGGTGGCAGACAAGCTGGAAGTGCGTGTCAGGGGGCCCAACGTGTTCCACGGGTACTGGAAGCAGCCGGACCTGACCACGGGGGCGTTCGATGAAGAAGGGTTCTACCGCATCGGCGACGCCGTCTCCTTTATCGACCCTGAGCAGCCCAACCAAGGTTTGCTATTCGACGGGCGGGTGGCGGAAGACTTCAAGCTCCTCTCCGGTACCTGGGTGCACGTGGGTTCGCTGCGGGTGAAAGGCATCGACGCTTTCTCTCCCGTCGCCCAGGACATCGTGGTGACCGGCCATGACCGGGACGAGATCGGGTTTCTGGTGTTTCCGAACATCTCCGAGTGCCGCACCCTGTGCCCGGGCTTGCCCCCCGATGCGCCGGTGGAGCTGGTGCTGTCGAACATCGCCGTCGTCCAGCATGTGCGGCGGGGCATGGCGATGATGATGCAAGCGGGCGGTGGCTCGTCCACTTTCCCGACACGGGTGCTGCTGATGGCTGAGCCGCCGTCTTCGGAGGCGGGCGAAATCACGGACAAGGGCTACATCAACCAGCGGATGGTGCTCAACCGGCGCGCGGATCTGGTGGAGTGGCTGTACGCCGACGTGCCGGACAAGAGCGTCATCACCGTGCATGGCGCCACAGGGCACTGACAGGCCCCAACAGCTAAGCAAGGAAGTTCAATGAGCAACATCGATAACGAGCGTCTGGTCAAGACGGCGAGCGAGGACGGGATCTACACCATTACGCTGGCCCGCCCCGCCAAGCGCAATGCGGTGAGCGATCGTCTGCTGACCGCGCTGTCCGGCGCGCTGGACGAAACGCCAGCCGGCACGCGGGTGATCATCCTCCATGGCGAGGGCGAGCACTTTTGCGCGGGTCTGGATCTGGCCGAGCATCAGCATCGGGAGCCCTTCGGTGTGATGCAGCATTCCCAGTGGTGGCATCGCATCTTCAACCGCATCCAGATGGGCGGGATACCGGTGGTGGCGGCCTTGCATGGTGCGGTGATCGGCGGCGGGCTGGAGTTGGCAACGGCCTGCCATGTGCGGGTGGCCGAGCCGAGCACGCTCTACCAGTTGCCGGAAGGCCGCCACGGCATCTTCGTGGGCGGTGGGGCGTCGGTCCGGGTGGCGCGAATCATCGGTGCCGGGCGCATGTGCGAAATGATGCTCACCGGCCGCATCATCGAGGCGGAGGAGGGACAGCGGCTGGGCCTTTCGCATTATTTGACGGGCAAGGGCGAAGCCCTGGAGAAAGCCCGGCAACTGGCCCGGCGCATTGCCGAGAACGCCCCGATGGCGAACTGGGCAATGGTCACGGCCATTGCGCGGATCGACAACATGGCGACGGACGACGGGTTTTTCGTGGAATCCCTGACCGCCGCGCTCACCCAGACCAGCCCGGAGGTGGTGGAACGGATCGGCCATTTCCTGAACCGCAAGGGCAAGGGGCCACAGACATGAACATCTATCCGGATTCCGAATCGTCAGCCCTGGTCGGGCAGTACGAAGACATCTGGCTGGTGGCGGGTCGGCGAACGCCCTTCGCCGACTACAACAGCGTGCTCCGGGATGTGTCGCCCACCGACCTGGGCATTTACGCCGCGCGGGCACTGTTCGAGCGTAGCGGCATCCCGGCTTCGGACGTGCAGGCCATCGTGGCGGGCAACATGGCCCAGGCCAGCTTTGACGCTTACTTCCTGCCCCGGCACATCGGCCTCTATTCCGGGGTCAATCCGGCGGTGCCGGCCGTGCTGGTGCAGCGCCTGTGTGGAACCGGCTTTGAGACCATCCTCAATGCGGCGGACCAGATCACTCTGGGCAAGGCCAAGGTCGTGCTCTGCGTGGGGACGGAGTCCATGAGCCGCAACCCGGTGGCGGCTTACACCCACCGGTCGGGTTTTCGCATGGGGCAGGTGGAGTTCAAGGATTTCCTGTGGGAGGCCACGAAGGACACGGCCGCCAGTACCAGCATGGGCGACACCGCCGAAAACCTTGCCCGGCGCTACGGCATCAGCCGCGAGGAGGTGGACGCGTTCGCAGCACAGAGCTTTGGGCGGGCGATGGCTGCTTGGGAGGACGGTTATTTTCGGGACGAAGTGGTGCCGGTGGTCAATAGCCAATGGGAGTTGCCCGGCTACAACCCCCGCAGCCTGAAGCTTGCCAACCGGCTGAAAAGCTTCGAGCGCGACGAGCACGTCCGCCCCACCGACCTGGAAACCCTGGGCAAGCTGAAACCAGCTTTCAAGGGCGTGCAGACCGGGGGCAACAGTTCGGCCATCGTGGATGGGGCGGCAGCGGTGATCGTGGCCCATGGCGACTACGTTCGCGCCCACGGTCTGCGGCCTTTGGCGCGGATTGTGGCAGGGGCCGCGGTGGCGGTTCCCCCCGAGGTGATGGGGATCGGCCCGGCACCGGCGATCCGGGCCCTGGTGGCGCGGGCCGGGCTCCAGATGGGTGATCTGGGCCGGGTTGAGATCAACGAAGCGTTTGGCGCCCAGTATCTGGCGTGCGAACGGGAACTGGGATTGGAGCGGGATCGGGCCAACGTACACGGCGGCGCGATCGCGATCGGCCATCCGCTCGGAGCATCGGGGGTGCGTCTGACCACTACCGTGGCGCGGGAGCTCGTGGAGTCGGGCCTGCAGTTCGGCGTTTCGAGTGCCTGTGCGGGGGGCGGCCAGGGCGTTGCGATCCTTCTGGAAAACGCGGGCTGAAGGGGAAGGAATCATGCGGATACAGGGGAGTACTTTCATCGTGACGGGCGGCAGCTCCGGCTTGGGCGGAGCCACCGCGCGGCTTTTGCATGCCCGGGGCGCGAATGTGGTCGTTGCCGATGTGAACGAGGCGCTGGGCGAGGGTTTGGCGAAGGAACTGGGCGATCGCGCCGCCTATTGCCGGACCGACGTGAGCAGCGAAGCAGATGCCAAGGCGTGCGTCGCGCTGGCGCTGGCGCGATTCGGTTCGCTGCAGGGGCTGGTCAACTGTGCCGGTGTGGGGGTGTCGGAGCGCCTGCTGGGGCGGGACGGGCCGCACCGGATGGAAAGCTTTGAGCGAGCCTTGCGTGTGAACCTCCTGGGCAGCTTCAACATGATTCGTGTGGCTGCCGAGGTGATGAGTACCGGACAGCCCAGTACCGGCGGTGAGCGTGGCGTGATCGTCAATACGGCTTCAGTGGCGGCATTCGACGGGCAGATT
This sequence comes from Rhodocyclaceae bacterium, assembly GCA_036824045.1. Taxonomy (GTDB): domain Bacteria; phylum Pseudomonadota; class Gammaproteobacteria; order Burkholderiales; family Rhodocyclaceae; genus DAITAZ01. The sequence continues at coordinate 152,413 of DAITAZ010000002.1, read as the reverse complement.
GGCCAGGCGGCTTATGCGGCGTCCAAGGCGGGGATCGTGGGCATGACGCTTCCGCTGGCCCGGGAACTGGCCCGGTTTGGCGTGCGGGTGATGACCATCGCCCCCGGTTTGTTCCAGACGCCCATGATGGCGGGGCTGCCGGAAGACGTGCAGGCGGCGCTTGGGCAGTCGGTGCCGTTCCCGCCCCGGCTCGGGCGACCTGAGGAGTACGCGCAACTGGTGACGGACATCGTTGCCAACGAGATGCTCAACGGGGAAACCATCCGCCTGGATGGTGCCCTCCGGCTTGCCCCCAGGTGATCCATGGCGCGCCGCAATACTTACCGATTGCGCATCGCCTTCAGCGATTGCGACCCCGCCCAGATCGTGTTTTTCGCCAATTATTTTCGGTGGTTCGATACCAGCAGTCGGGAGTTCTTCACCGCCTGCGGTGTGCCGAGCTGGCGGGACACCACCCGTGACCGGGGCATCATCGGAACGCCGCTGGTGGATGCGGGGGCCAGGTTTCTCAATTCGGCAACCTATGGCGAGGACATCGAGGTGGAAACCTGGATCGAGGAATGGCGCGGAAAAAGTTTCGTGATGTGCCACGTGGCCCGGCGCGGGGACACGGTTCTTGCGCAGGGCAGGGAGGTGCGCGTCTTCGCCATCCAGGACCCGGCGAATCCCCTGCGCATCAAGGCTGTGCCCATCCCGGAAGATATTCGCGCCGCGTGCGAGTGACCGGAAGACGAGCGCGTTTGGGGGCTGCATGGCCTTGCCGCGCCGGAACCAGAATACGAGTGGAGACCCTGCGATGAGCAGCTACGTACCCCCGTTGCGGGACATGAAATTCATCCTGGAGGCGGTGGCCGGCCTGGAGTCAGTCAATCAGCTTCCTGGTTGCGAGGAGGCCAGCCCGGATGTGGTGGAGGCCATCCTTGAGGAGGCCGGCAAGTTTGCCAGCGGCGTGCTCGATCCGCTGAACCGGGTGGGCGACACCCAGGGATGCCGGCTGGAGGAGGGGCGCGTTGGCTGTGCGGAAGGCTGGAAGGAGGCCTATGACCAGTTCCGCGCAAGCGGGTGGGGCGGGCTCTCGGGCCCTGCGGAGTATGGTGGTCAGGCTCTGCCCAAGCTGGCCTCGACGCCGGTATGGGAAATGTGGTTTTCGGCCAACACGGCCTTCGCCATGCTGCCCCAGCTCAATGTGGGCCAGGCAGAGGCGCTGGAGATCGCTGCCAGCGATGCGCTCAAGGCCGTCTTCCTGGAAAAGGTGGTGACCGGGGAGTGGGGTGCCACCATGAATCTCACTGAGCCCCAGGCCGGCTCGGATCTGTCGGCAACGCGCACCCGCGCAGAGCCGGGAGAGGATGGCAGCTACCGGCTGTTCGGGCAGAAGATATTCATTAGCTACGGTGAGCACGAACTGACCGAGAACATCGTGCATCTGGTGCTGGCCCGCTTGCCGGATGCGCCCCCGGGCGTGAAGGGAATTTCCCTGTTCCTGGTGCCCAAGTATCTGGTGACGGACGATGGTGGCCTCGGCGCCCGCAACGACGTGCGCTGCATCTCCATCGAGCACAAGATGGGCATACACGGCAGCCCCACCTGCACCATGAGTTTCGGCGAGCAAGGTGGGGCGTTGGGCTGGATGGTGGGGGCGCCCAACCGCGGTCTGGAGACGATGTTCATCATGATGAACGACGCCCGTTTCGGGGTAGGGGTGCAAGGCGTCGGGTTGGGCGAGCGAGCGTATCAGCGGGCCGTGGCGTATGCCCGCGAGCGCGTGCAGGGGCGCGATGCGGTGACCGGCGCCAGCGGTCTGCCCATCATCCACCACCCTGACGTGAAACGGATGTTGCTGGCCATGCGGTCGCGGCTGATGGCTGTGCGTGCGCTGTTGTATACAGCAGCCGGCTGGTTTGATCGCGCCCACCATCACCCCGACCCGGAAGTGGCGGAACGGTATCGTCGTTACGTGGACCTCCTGATGCCCGTGGCGAAGGGCTGGAGCACGGAGGTGGGCAACGATGTGTGCGACCTGGCCATCCAGGTTTTCGGCGGCATGGGGTTCGTCGAGGAAACCGGTGCGGCCCAGCATTTCCGGGATGCCCGGATCATCACCATCTACGAAGGCACGACGGGCATTCAGGCCAACGACCTGATCGGCCGCAAGATTCTGCGCGAGCAGGGCGCAACGCTGCGAACGCTGCTGGAAGAGATGCGTGCGCTGGCGGGAGGATTGGCGGCCGATACGGAACTGGCGGATCTGGCTCCCGCATTGGCGTCCGCTCTGGACGAACTGGAGTCCGTGCTTGACTGGGTGCTGGCCAATGGCGGCCCGCACCTGGCCGACGTGCTGGCTGGCGCGGTGCCTTTCCTTCACATGCTGGGCACGGTATGTGGTGCCTGGCAAATCTCCCGCGCGGCGCTGGCGGCACGCCAGAGACTGCTGGCCGAATCGGGGGATGCCGCATACCTCCAGAGTGTGGTGGGGCTTGCCCGCTACTACATGCAGAACGTCACCCCGCTGGTCTACGCATACAGCGGGGCAGTGCGGCAAGGGGGAGCGGCTGTGACCGGATTCGACGTTGACCAGCTCTGAAAGTGCCCGGTTTCCCCGGCCGCTTGCGCGCTAAGTGCCACTCCCGTCGGGGGTGGCATTTTTCTTGGCAGCAACGGCAGGGCGTGCAAAAACGCGGCGCTGGCGGGGCGTCGGTTTCATCTCCTTGCAGTGAAACAGTGTTTTGCTCATCTGGAGCATCCACTGGTTTTCCCTAGTTGTATCTCATCCACATCCCCCGGGGCGCAGCAATCCCGTATGAATTCACATATTTTGCAATTAGCCGTCGTCAGCTGAATGGGAATGACGCACGCAAGTTTGCACGGGATGCCGCCTGTGAACGGGGATTTCGCCATTTGCCGGAACTCCCACGACTTCGATTTTGATGTTAATGCACACTATCGTGAAAATATTCACGAGCAGGCGATTTGCCGTTTTGCGCGCAGGCTTTCGAGGGAATGGTCAGTAACCACAAGCTACCGCGCTACCGCAGGGCATCGTTTCCCGCCTGCAAGAGCCGATGACGCCCGTGCGCAAGTTCGCGGAGTGCCGCTCTCTGGCTCCTGATAATCCGGATATGCGGATTTGACGAGATGCTGCAAAGCCACCGGATTGAACCGGAGTGCTTCCTCGGGATGAAGACATGGCGCTGTAAGTTCTCGTTGGATATGGTATTTTTGCCGGACTTGTAGGAGTTTTTCTGACATGTCACCCGACAACATTGCACAAACTGCCTATTGCTCGACCATCGAGGCTGCCCGCATGCTGGGCGTCGGGGTTCGGACTGTCCAACTTTGGGTGGACAACGGCATCTTGCAGGCCTGGAAGACGGTGGGCGGTCATCGCCGTATCGCTCTGAGTTCTGTTCAGGAGGTACTGGCCCAGCGGGCGCAGCATAAGCCTGCCGCGCCCATGGATGACAGCTTCAAGCTGCTCGTGGTCGAGGATTCGAACCACTATCAGATGCTGTATCGCACGTTTCTTGATCGCTGGGGGCTGCCCATCCGGCTGATCACTGCCGTGGATGGTTTTGAGGGGCTGATCAAGATTGGCGAGGAAAAGCCCGATGCGATGGTGGCTGATCTGGTGATGCCGGGCATGGATGGCTTCGACATGATCTGCAAGCTACGCAATACGCCGGCTTATGCAGGACTCGACATCGTGGTGATCACGGGGATGGGTGAGGATGAGATCCAGACGCGGCGGCCGATGCTGGGCGACACGCCGATCATGCACAAGCCGGTGGACTTTCCCCGCTTCAAATTGTTGCTGGAGGATTTGTTGCGCAAGCACGGCATCAAGTTGCGCCGCCGTCAGATTGTGCCAAACGCCTGAGATACTCCCGTCGGCAGCGTGTTAGCATCGCTGCCTGATGTACTTGGTTAAGCCGACAGATCCCTCCGGGCTGTCGGCTTTTTCACGATTGTCCCAAGGATTTCCGATGTCGCTCCATCCCCAATCCAAGGCGCTGCTGGATCTTGTCTATCGCGCCGAAGCTGTTCCCTTCGAGACCATGACCTTGGGCCAGCAGCGCGCCAGTGCCGCTGCCATGCAGCACGCCTTCCGTCCCCCGATGCCGGAGGTGGGCAGTGCCGAAGAGGGGGCGTTGCCGCGGCCCGATTCCTTGGGAGGCCCCCTTCGTTACCGGCTCTATCGTCCCAAGGAGGCTCACCCGGATACCCGGCTTCCTGCTCTTATCTATGTGCACGGTGGCGGCTGGACGGTGGGCAACATCGAAAGCTACGAAGTGGTGTGCCGGGAATTGGCCAATGGCTCGGGCTGCGCCGTGCTGGCGCTGGCCTATCGCTTGGCTCCGGAGCACCCGTTTCCGGCTGCTGTTGAAGACGTCTCACATGCGGTGCGCTGGCTCAGCACGCATGGCGCCTCGATCGGTTTGGACGGTAGCCGGCTGGCGATCGGCGGAGACAGCGCAGGGGGTAATCTTTCGACCGTGGCGGCATTGATTGCACGCGACGAGGGGATTTCCAGCCTGAAGCTGCAACTCCTTGTCTATCCATCCACGGACCAGAGGGGGATGACTCCCTCGCACACCACCTATGGCGATGGCTACCTCCTGAATCAGGCCTCCATCGTGCGTTTCCAGCAGTGCTATCTGCCGCGCGAGGAAGACAAGCTTGACTGGCGGGCCTCACCCATCCTCGCGCCCAGCCTGGAAGGGCTGCCCCCGGTGCTGATGATCACCGCGAGCCATGATCCCCTGATTGACGATTGCGAGGCCTATGCCCGGCGCCTGCAGGCGTCTGGCGTGCCGGTGACCTATTCGCGCTATGAAGGCATGCTGCATGCGTTCTTCACGCTGGGCAAGTTTTTCCCGGATGCCAACAAGGCGGTTGCCGAAGCCGCGGAGGCTATTGCCAAAGCCCTGCTCTGACAGAGCGCTTTGCCCGGGCGGTCGGGCAACACGGATTCGCTCATCCTCGAGGCGGGTGGAACCTTGGAGTTCCCTCGCTTTTTTCATCGTCCCACCCTCTTGAAAAAGTGGGCGACGGCACCATGTTCGGTGCTTCGATCGACCAACTACCCGAACCCAAAAGGCGAACGGAAGGGTGTTCGCGCCCCCCGCGTGGCCTTTGGCCCGAGCCCGTGCCGCCTCGAGAGCGGAGATTTCAACCATGACTGTCAACACTTCGGAAACTCTCAACTTCCAGGCTGAGGTGAAGCAACTGCTGCACCTCATGATTCATTCCCTGTACTCCAACCGGGAAATCTTTCTGAGGGAACTGATTTCCAACGCTTCCGACGCGTGCGACAAGCTGCGTTTCGAGGCGCTGAACAACGGGGCGCTGTTTGAGGGAGATTCCGAGCTGAAGATCCGCGTCAGCTTTGACGCGGAGGCCCGTACCATCACCATCGCGGACAACGGCATCGGGATGTCGCGGGATGAAGTGGTCCAGAATCTGGGCACTATCGCCAAGTCCGGCACCAAGGAATTCTTCTCCCGCCTCACGGGCGATCAGCAGAAGGATGCCCACCTGATTGGACAGTTCGGGGTCGGGTTTTATTCTTCCTTCATCGTGGCTGACAAGGTGACGGTGGTGACCCGCCGGGCCGGACTCTCCGCAGACCAGGGCGTGCGGTGGACCTGTTCCATGGCCGCTGATGAGGCGGGTGCCTACACGGTGGAACCTGAAGAAAAAACCACCCGGGGTACCGAGATCACCCTGCACCTGCGCGAAGGCGAAGACGACCTGCTTTCAAGCTGGAAGCTGCGCCAGATCGTCCGCAAGTACTCGGATCACATCGTCCAGCCCATCGTGATGAAGAAGGAGGAGTGGGACGAGGAAAAGAAAGCCCAGGTGCTGACCGACGAGGACGAGTCTGTCAACCAGGCCAACGCACTGTGGACCCGGGCCAAGAACGACATCACCGAAGACGAGTACAAGGCCTTCTACAAGCATGTCGGCCATGATTACGAAGATCCCCTGGCCTGGACCCATGCCAAGGTTGAAGGCAAGCACGAGTACACCCAGTTGCTTTACGTGCCCGCCCATGCGCCCTTCGACATGTGGGATCGCAATCAGCGCCACGGTATCAAGCTCTATGTGCGCCGCGTCTTCATCATGGACGACGCCGAGAAGCTGATGCCCATGTACCTGCGTTTCATCCGTGGGGTGGTGGATTCAGCCGATCTGCCGCTGAATGTCTCTCGCGAGATTCTGCAAGAGAGCAAGGACATCGACACGATCCGCGCGGGCTGCACCAAGAAGGTGCTGGGCATGTTGGAAGACATGGCCGAGCACAACAAGGAAAAATATGCGACCTTCTGGAGCGAGTTCGGCCGTGTGCTCAAGGAAGGGATGGGCGAAGACCACAGCAACCGCGAAAAGCTCGCCAAGCTCCTGCGTTTCGCTTCAACCCACACCGACAGCCCCGAGCAGACGGTCTCCCTGGCCGATTACCTGGGGCGGATGAAGGAAGGGCAGGACAAGGTCTATTACGTGACCGCCGAGACCTTCAATGCCGCCAAGAACAGCCCCCACCTGGAAGTGTTCCGCAAAAAGGGTATCGAGGTGCTCTTGCTTGCCGATCGGGTAGACGAGTGGGTGGTTGGCCATCTGACCGAGTTTGAAGGCAAGGCCTTGCAGTCCGTGGCCAAGGGTGGCCTGGATCTGGGCAAACTGGAAGACGAAGCGGAAAAGAAGGAAGCCGAAGAGGAAGCCGGCGAGTTCAAGGACTTTGTCGAAAAGGTCAAGAGTAGCCTGGGTGAGCGGGTGAAGGAGGTGCGTGTGACCCACCGCCTCACCGACTCTCCGGCGTGTCTGGTGGCGGACGAATACGACATGGGTGGCAATCTGGCCCGGATCCTCAAATCCGTGGGGCAGGAAGCTCCGATGTCCAAACCGATTCTGGAAGTCAATCCCAAGCACCCGGTCATTCTGCGGATGAAGTACGAAGACAAGCGCTTCGACGATTGGGCGGCTGTATTGTTCGATCAGGCCTTGCTGGCGGAGGGGGGGCAGTTGGAAGATCCCGCCGGCTTTGTGAAGCGCGTCAACGGTCTGATGCTGGAAATGAGCGGCGCCTGAGTTCGGGTGAGGCTCGGCCCCGGAAGGGGAGATGAATTGGGGCGCCGCGGCGCCCCAATTTATTGACGATCCAGTGGCTCAGATTTCCAGGTTGTCGATGAGCCGCGTGGTGCCCAGGCGCGCGGCGGCGAGTACTACCAGAGGGTCATCGGCCTTCTGGGCCGGTTGCAGGTCCGCGCGCCGTCTAATGGACACATAGTCCGGTGCCCATCCCGCCCCACGCAGGCCTTCCATGGCACGCGCTTCCAGCGCCGGGTGGTCCCCGTTGCCCTGGCGGACCGCTTCCGCCACGCCGTGGAGGGTGGCATAGAGTCGCGGCGCTTCGGCCCGCTCGGAGGGGCTCAGGTAGCCGTTGCGCGAGGAGAGCGCCAGACCATCTGCCGCCCGCTGTGTTTCGCCCGCCACCACCTCAATCGGCAGGGCGAAATCCCGCACCATGTTGCGGATGATCATGAGCTGCTGGTAATCCTTCTTGCCGAACACCGCCACATGGGGTTGAACGGCGGCAAACAGCTTCATGACCACCGTGGCGACTCCCCGGAAGAAATGGGGACGGAATTCCCCTTCCAGAATCTTGCCCTGGGTCTCCGGAACTTCGATGTGGTAGAGCTGGGGCTTAGGGTAGAGCACCGCCTCGGTAGGGGCGAAAAGGTGGGCAACCCCCGCGGCTTCCAGCTTGGCGCAGTCCTCGCCGAAGGTGCGGGGATAGGTGTCAAAGTCTTCGGTCGGCCCAAATTGCAGGCGATTGACGAAGATGCTGGCCACCACGCACGGCGCCAGTTCAGCCGCCTGGCGGGTAAGCGCAATGTGCCCTTCGTGCAGATTCCCCATGGTGGGCACGAAGGCAGTACGGAGTTCGCGGGCCAGCGCCTGGCGCAGGCTGTCGATGGTGTTGTGGATCTGCATGTTCAGGCCTTGCCACGAGGGTCAATAACACTGCTCCGGTGCGGGAAAGCTGCTGTCCTTGACCGCTGCGACGTAGGCGGCCACCGCAGCGTCGATGCTGTCGGCGCCCTGCATGAAATTACGGACGAAACGTGCTTTCTTGCCCGGATACACACCCAGCATGTCGTGGAGGACCAGCACTTGTCCGTGGCAGCCGGGGCCGGCACCGATGCCGATGGTTGCCATCGTGCTCAGGCTGGCGGACAAATCCGCGGCCACGCCGGAGGGCACCATCTCCAGCACCATCAGGGCCGCTCCGGCCTGTTCCAGCGCCAGGGCATCCGCCTTGAGTTGCTGGGCGCCCGCCTCAGTACGACCCTGCACCCGGTAGCCACCCAGTTGATGCACAGCTTGGGGGGTGAGGCCGATATGGGCGCACACGGGTACCCCGCGTTCGACCAAGAAGCGCACGGTATCCGCCATGAAAGCGCCGCCTTCCAGCTTCACCATGTGGGCGCCGGCCGCCATCAGCCTGGCGGCGCTGGCCATGGCCTGGGCTGGGCTCTCGTGGTAGCTGCCAAAGGGCAGGTCGGTAACAATCATCGCCCGTTTGGTGCCCCGTGCCACGCAGGCCGTGTGGTAAGCCATGTCCTGCAGCGTGACGGGAAGCGTGCTGGTATGGCCCTGGAGCACATTGCCCAGAGAATCACCAACCAGGATCACGTCGACGCCGTTACGCTCCAGCAGCGAAGCGAAGCTCGCGTCGTAGCCAGTCAGCATCGCGATCTTGGTTCCTTCCGCACGCATGCGGGCAAGCTCGTGCAGCGTAACGGGGCGGGCATTTTCCAGGTAGCTCATGGCAGACCCTTCAGGAGTGGTTGTGGCGAGGCATTAACGCAGGGGCTGCGTTGCCAGGTTGACAGTGGGTTCGCTAAGCGTAGCCGAAGAACTCACGGTACCCCCGCATGGCGGACAGACGCTCGACCAGAAGGGCGAAGTCTTCGTCCCGGTCCACCGGATTGAGGGTGTCCGCATGCACGATGAACAGGGGGGAGCGATCGTAACCGTGGAAGTACCGGGCATAGTGGTCCGTTACCCGGCGCAGGTAGGTCTCATCCAGGCGCCGCTCGCTCCCCAGACCCCTGCGGCGGACCCGCTCGATGAGGGTTTCCGGTTCCGCCTGGAGATATATCACCAAATCCGGCGTTGGCGGTGTGGGCCGCAGCAACTCGAACAACTGCCGGTAGAGCTTGAGCTCGTCCTCGTTGAGATTGAGCGCCGCGAACAAGGGGTCTTTCTCGAACAGGAAGTCCGATACCACCCGCTGGAGAAACAAGTCATTCAGTTTCAGGTCCCGGATCAGGTCTATGCGCTGGAGCAGAAAGGAAATCTGGGTAGACAGCGCATGGCGTTCCATGTCCTGGTAAAACTTGGCCAGGAAGGGCACGTCCTGGGGCCGCTCCAGGATGGTGGGGGCCTCAAGATAGTCCGCCAGTCGTTCGGCCAAGCTGGTCTTACCCACGCCTATGGGGCCTTCAACCACGATGTAACGCGCCTTGTGCAGCATGGAACCAGGCTAATTCCGGAATATGAAATAAACGGCGCCTAGGATACACAGGCAGGCCCACAGGTAGTCAAGCTTCAGGGGCTGCTGCATGTAGAACACCGAGAACGGAACGAACAGGAACAAGGTGATGGCTTCCTGCATGATCTTGAGTTGACCCACGTCCAGCACCTGGTGGCCGATGCGGTTGGCGGGCACCTGCAGCAGATACTCGAAGAGGGCGATGCCCCAGCTCACCAGGGCGGCCACATACCACGGACGGTCGGCCAGATTCCTGAGGTGTCCATACCAGGCGAAGGTCATGAACACGTTGGACGCCACCAGCAAGAGTGTGGTCTGGAGGACTACCGGATACTGCATGCAGGCTCGGGAATGGTGAGACGCGCAAACGGGGAGGCAGGGCTCAGCCAGCAGCCTCGGCCGGAGCCTCACCGTTGCCTGCGCCGCGGCGGCGCGGACGTCGGCGGCGCCGGTCGTTGCGTTTTTCGGCGGGTTGGAGGAGCGACTCGCGCTCACCTTCGTCACCTTCGGCGAACTGTGACCACCATTCGCCAAGCTCCGCCGGCAGTTCACCGCTTTCGGCACGCAGCCGGAGGAAGTCGTACCCGGCGCGGAAGCGGGGTTGTTCCAGCAAGCGGAAGGGCCGGCGGCCGGAGCGTTGCTCGAAGCGTGGTTGCAGGGCCCAGATTTCCTTGATGTCTCCGGCGATGCGGCGGGTGATTGCCAGCTTTTCCGATTGCTGGTCCAGCACCTCGTTCATTGCTTCGAACAGGGCTGGCATGGGAGCCTCGCCTTCGTTCTTGCGGGTTTCCCAGTTGGCGAGCACTTCGTGCCAAAGCAGCGTGGCAAAGAGGAAGCTGGGGGACACGGGCTTGCCCGCCCGCACCCGCTCATCCGTGTTCTCCAGGGAAAGCCAGACGAATTTTTCGCCCAGCGGCTGTTCGAGGATCACGTCCAGCAGGGGCAGCAGGCCGTGGTGCAGGCCTTCCTCCCGCAATTGGCGCAGGCATTTGACGGCATGCCCGGAGGTGAGGAGCTTCAACATTTCGTCGAAAAGGCGGGCCGCCGGTACGTTCTCCAGCAGGCTGCCCATCTCCCGGATGGGGTGGCGGGCGGCGGGATCGATGGCCAGGCCCAGCTTGGCCGCAAGGCGTACGGCGCGCAGCATGCGCACCGGGTCTTCCCGGTAACGGCGGCGGGGATCGCCAATCATGCGCAGGGTTTTTTGCCGGATGTCGGCCACGCCGTGGTGGTAGTCCACCACCGTTTCGCTGGACGGGTCGTAATAGAGCGCGTTGGCGGTGAAGTCCCGTCGCGTGGCGTCTTCCTCCTGGGTTCCGAAGACGTTGTCCCGCAGCACACGGCCGTGTTCGTCCTTCTCCGCATCGTCGCTGGCGGCAGCCCGGAAGGTGGAGACCTCGATGGTTTCCTGGCCGAACATCACATGCACGATGCGGAAGCGCCTGCCAATGATACGGGAGCGGCGAAAAACGTCCCGCACCTGCTCAGGCGTCGCATCGGTGGCGACATCGTAGTCTTTCGGGGTTTCGCCGATCAGCAGATCACGTACCGCTCCGCCCACCACGTAGGCTTTGAAGCCGGCTCCCTGCAGCCCTTCGCACACGCGCCGTGCGGCCGAGGAAATCCGGTCCCGGGAGATGCCATGCTGTTCCACTGCGATCACCGCCGGCGGGCGGTGGGCAGGTTGGGCCTCGGACGGATCGCGCCGGAAAACCTTGCGCAGCAGCTTGCGAATCATGGGCGAAACGAATACCCCAAATGGCGAAGGGCGCAATCATACCGTAAAAGGCGTGGCCCTCAGGCGGCGGGGGCGGTTTGCCGCAGGCTCAGAATGGTCCAGCCCTGGCTGCGGGCGTGGGCCTCCAGGGTGGGGTCCGGGTCCACGGCCACCGGATTCGTCACCCGGTTGAGGAGGGGGAGGTCGTTGAGCGAATCGCTATAGAACCAGCTACGCTCGAAATCTCCGGTGTGTTTGCCCAGGTTGGCGAGCCAGGCTTCCACGCGGGTGATCTTGCCTTCGCGGAAGGAAGGCAGCCCCTCCACCTTGCCGGTGAAGGCCCCTTGGGCATCGCGGGCCGGTTCGGTGGCAATCAGGTGTTCAATGCCTAGTTCCCGGGCAATCGGGCCGGTGACGAAGCTGTTGGTTGCCGTGACGATGGCGACCAGCGCGCCTGCCTGTTGGTGGGCGCGTATGAGGGGGAGGGCGCCGGGTGCCACGATGGGCCGGATGTGGTGAGTCATGAAGTCGGCGTGCCAGGCATCGAGTTGCGCCCGGCTGTGGCGGGCCAGGGGTGCGAGCTGGAAGTCGAGAAAGGCGTGGATGTCCAGCGTGCCAGCCTTGTATTGCTCGTAGAACTCCAGGTTGCGGGCCTCATAGAGTTCGCGGTCGAGCACGCCACGGCTGATGAGAAACTGCGCCCACTCGAAGTCACTGTCCCCCGCGAGCAAGGTGTTGTCCAGATCGAAAAGCACCAGATCCATGATGTCAAAGTTCAAGTAGTGAAGGGGGGCGGAATGTTCAGGCCACCGGCTCTTTGGGGCCCCAGATGAGAATCTCGCGCAGCAGCGGCACGGTAACCGGGCGTTTCAGTTCCAATGAAAGTGCGTCCAGCGCATCCACCACCGAGAGCAGGTAGGAGAGCTCGCGGTTTTCATGGCGCAACAGGTATTGCACCACCTCGTCGCCAAGGGGCATGCCCAGCAGGGCTGCACGCCGGTGCAGGGTTTCGACCTTCTCTTCGTCCGAAAGCGGTTTGACCTCGAACACCTGGGCCGCACCAACCCGGGTGCGCAGATCCGGCCGCAGACCCAGGCGAACGGGGGGCTCTTGCCCCGCCAGCACCAGGGTGGCGTCCACCCGGGGAACGGCGAGAAAAGCGCGGAACAGGGTGTCCCCCGCCTCGGCGGGGAGCGCATCCAGATCATCCAGCGCCAGCAGCATGCCCGGTTGCAGGGCGAAATCAGCGGGTAGACTGGTGGCGCTCAGATACAGCGCCTGGCGTTCCTGCTCCTGGGCAGCGGCGACCGTGGCCTGCAGCAGATGGCTGCGCCCTGAGCCTTCCGGCCCGTACAGGTAGATGCTTTGCCCGGGGCCGCCCGCAGCCGCGGCTTCGTGCAGGCTGACCAGAAGCTGGGCATTCTCTCCCGGAACAAAGCTGCCAAAACTGGGCGGTGCCGGTGGGCGGATGTCGAGGGTGAGTTGTCGCATTAGGTTTCCCGATGACCTTGATACAAGGCGCTTTGCAGATACACCGCGCGGATCTCCCGCAGGCCCACCAGCAGCGCGGCGCTGGTGGGCAGGGCGATGAGTACGCCAACAAATCCGAAAAGCTGGCCGAAGGCGAGCAGCGCGAAGATCACCGCCACCGGGTGCAGCCCCACCCGCTCGCCCACCAGGAATGGGGTAAGCAGAAAACTCTCCAGCCCCTGGCCGATGGCATAGACCACCGCCACGCCGATGATGGGGTTCCACCCGTCGAACTGAAGCATCGCCACCAGCAGCGCTAGCACCAGGCCCAAGCCATAGCCCACGTAGGGGATGAAGATCAGCAGCCCGGTGAGGATGCCCACGGGCAGCGCAAAATCCAGCCCCGCCAGCCACAGGGCCAGGCTGTAATAGATGGCCAGGATCAGCATCACCGAAAGCTGCCCGCGGAGGAATTCCGCCAGCACCTGGTCCACCTCCCGGGCGATGCGTACCGCGTGGGCGTGCCATGGGCGCGGGAGCAGGATTTCGATGCGGGCGAGCAAGCCGTCCCAGTCCCGCAGCAGATAGAACATCACCACCGGCAGCAGCGCCATCATGCCCAGCACGCCGAAGATGGCCATCCCGCCCGCCTTGATGGACTTGAAAACTCCGCCGGCCACGTTCTGCGCGCTGTCCCAGTTCTCGGTGACGATCTTGCGCAAGGAGGCCGGGTCGAGCTTGACGCGGATGCCAAAGCGCTCCTTGAGCCAGGGCGCCAACTCGTCGTTGATGACCCGGGAGAGGTCCGGCAGCCGCTCGCTCAGTTGCCCCGCCTCCTCGATCACCATTGGCGCCAGGATCAGCACCAGCAGGGCGATTACCCCGCCCATGAACAGGATCAGCAAGGTAGTGCCCAGGGCGCGGGGCACCCGGTAGCGCTCCAGCCGTTGCACCAGCGGGTTGCAGATGTAAGCCAGCGTTGCGCCCAGCAGGAAGGGCGTGAGGATGGGGGAGAGCAGGTAGACCAGCCACAACAGCCCCGCGGCTGCCGCGAGCAAGAGTGCGGCCTGTTGTCGGCCGGGGCGGCCGGAAGGCATTTCCGGTAAACTCACTGCTTTTATCTTCCTGGGGCTGGGCAGTCGGTGGATCGCGATGGCTGGCAAGCCGCTCAGCGGCAGCCAGAAGACAGGCGGAGTCATCCGCCCCGCACCGGTTGCCGGCGTGGCAACCGGGCTGCATGCGCCGGCCCGCGCCGGACATGCCCGCAACATTCTCGCCGTGTCGGAATCGTTCCGACGAGCCCAAGTTTAACAACTTTCGCGTGGCCACGCCCTGAGCTGAAAAGGCACTGAAAATGACCGCAATTCCCAATCCGGGACGGGAGTCCCTCTCCTACGCCGCTGCCGGCGTCGATATCGAAGCGGGTGACGCGCTGGTGGAGCGCATCAAGCCCGCTGCCCGTCGCACCATGCGCCCCGAGGTGCTGGCCGGCATCGGCGGCTTCGGTGCCCTGTTTGAAATCTCCAAGAAGTACAACGAGCCGGTGCTCGTCGCCGGTACCGATGGCGTGGGCACCAAGCTCAAGCTCGCCTTCCAGCTCAATCGCCACGACACCGTGGGGCAGGACCTGGTGGCCATGAGCGTCAATGACATCCTCGTCCAGGGTGCCGAGCCGCTGTTCTTCCTCGACTACTTTGCCTGCGGCCGGCTGGACGTGAACACCGCCGCCACCGTGGTGGAGGGCATCGCCCGGGGCTGTGAGCTGTCGGGCTGCGCCCTGATCGGCGGCGAAACGGCCGAGATGCCCAGCATGTACCCGGACGGCGAATACGATCTGGCCGGCTTTGCCGTGGGCGCGGTGGAAAAGTCCCGGATCATCGACGGCACCCGCATCGTGCCCGGGGACGTGGTGCTGGGCCTGGCTTCCAGCGGCGCCCACTCCAACGGCTACTCCCTCATCCGCAAGATCCTCGAGCGCAGCGGCGCCGACACCGCCGCGCCCTTCGATGGCGAGCGCACCCTGGCGGACGTGGTGCTTGCCCCCACGCGCATCTACGTCAAGCCCCTGCTGGCCCTGCTGCAGGCCCAGCCGGGCATGGTCAAGGGCATGGCCCACATCACCGGCGGCGGGCTCACCGAGAACATCCCCCGCATCCTGGCCGACCACCTCACCGCCGTGCTCGACGGCAAGAGCTGGAGCCGCCCCAAGCTGTTCGACTGGCTGCAGGCGGAAGGCAATGTGGACAGTGCCGAGATGCACCGCGTGTTCAACTGCGGCATCGGCATGGTGGTGGTGGTGGCCGCTGAGCATGCAGAGGCCGCGGCGGAGTTCCTGCGCGCGCAGCACGAAACCGTGTTCGCCATCGGCCGCGTGGAGGCCCGGGCCGAAGGGCAGGCGCAAACCGTGGTCGTTTAAGGGGCTCGTCTCCGCCCGCTAGCGCTCCACAAAGCAAACAGGGCTGCCCGCAGGCAGCCCTGTTTGCTTTGACCGCCTCGGCCTCCGTGCCTACCAGCGCACCTTGCGGGCGGCTTCCAGGAATTCCTCAAGAATCGGGTTGCAGTTGAGCAGGTCCGCTTCGCCCGGGCGGTGGAACTCCGGGTGCCACTGCAGCCCCAGCACAAAGCCCCGGCCCGTCCAGCGGATCGCCTCCACGATCTTGTCCTGGGCCGACCAGGCCTCCACCGCCAGTTCCCGCCCCAGCTCCTTCACTGCCTGATGGTGGATGGAGATCACATTGCGACCCGGGCTGTCCTTGCAGAGTTTTTCCAAGAGCGAGCCCTCCGCCAGTTCCACCGCGTGGCGGTGGTGATCGTAGGCGTCTTCCACATGGGGTTGTGCTTCGGGCAACTGGGTGGCGATGTCCTGATACAGCGTGCCGCCAAAGGCCACGTTGATCAGTTGCGCCCCCCGGCAGATGCCCAGCACCGGCTTGCGCGCCTCGATGAACTCATGCACCAGTTCCATCTCGTAGGCGTCCCGCACCCGGTCCCCCGCCCATTCGGGTTGATGCGGAGCTTCCCCGTAGGTCTCCGGGCTCAGGTCGGCGCCGCCCTGCAGCACCAGGCCGTCAAGCTGGTCCGCGTAGTCCCGCAGCCGCATGTTGCTGCGGTGGAGCAGGGTGTCCTGGCTGATGGAGGGGATCATCAGCACCAGCACGTCCCGGCACATCACCCAGTCCGCCACCGACTGCTCCAGGTACTGCAGCGTCTTGCCCAGCAAGCCCTGAGCCCCCGGCGGCGGATGGTAGAGGCGGGCGGAAAGGCCGATTTTCAGCGTCGAGCGGCGAACCATGTTTTGTCTCCTGCAGGGGCTGCCTAATGGTAGGTCAGGGCCCGGGGGGCGTCCAGTTTGGTGATGGGTGCGCGCGGCAAACCCCTCGTCGCGTCAGGGATTCGTATGTGATATATCTGGCTAAAACGACAGCATCTCCCGCTTGCCTCTGCCATGAACTCGCGCTCTCACGTCTTTATCAGCTACGCCCACGGCGACGCCCGGCACATGGAGTACGTCGCCCGGCTCGCCGCCACGCTCGCCAAGCAGAGTGCCTTCCAGGTCATCTGGGACTTGGGCGGAAGGATGTTTCCGACACAAGGCTGGACTCAATGGATGATCGACTCGGTGGACGCGGCGCAGAAGGTGATCTGCGTCTGCTCGCCGGACTACAAGGCCCGTTTCGAGCGTAAGGACACGGCCGGGCAGGCCCGCGGCGCGGGCAAGGGCGTTACCTTCGAGGGGGCGGTGATTACCCAGGCGCTTTGCGACGCTTACCTGGAGAACAACAAGTTTATTCCCGTCCTCCCGCCCCACTGCGAGGCGCAAGCCTCGGTGCCCCGGCTGCTCGCACCCTACACCTCTGTCTCGCCGGCCGCCGATCAGGCCGACGAGTTCGCGTTCCTCGTGGAGATCCTGCTGGACCACTCCGGCGCAAACACCGCCGACCCGTGGGACTTCGGCTCCGGCCAGGGTTCGACCGCGGGCGAGCAAGCCCTCGCCGCCTACCGCCAGTCCCGCATCGCCGAATGGTCCCAGCGCCGCTACGCGGTGGACAAGCGCTTCACGCGCCTGAGCCTGCTGCTGGACCGGTGCGCCGACGCCCAGCGGGAGCGTTTCGAGAAGCAGACCGAGTCCTTCGACGATCTGGCGGACATCCTGCGCACCCATGGCGACTATCCGGCGCTCGTGCTGCTGGGCGCCCCCGGTTCCGGCAAGAGCACGCTGCTGCGCCGGCTGGACCTGGAATGCGCCCAGGCGGCGGAAGCCGATGACGAGGGCGCCGTGGCGCGCTTCAGCCTGTTCGTTTCCCTGCGCGACTTCCCCAGCGCCGATCCTGCCAAGCCGCCGCCGGAGCCCCTTGCCTGGCTGCGCGCCAGGTGGGCCGAAGAATGGGGCAAGAAATGCCCCGGCCTGCCTGCCCTCGACACCCTGTTGGCGCAGGGGCCGTCCCTGTTGCTGCTGGATGCCTTGAACGAGATGCCCCACACGGAGGCCAGCTACCGGCCGCTGGTGCGGGCGTGGGCCGAGTTCCTCGCAGACCTGCGTCGCCGCTTCCCCGCCTGCCGCGTGGTGTTCTCCTGCCGGTCGCTCGACTACAGCGCCTCCCTGTCCACCGCGGTAATCCCCGTGCCCCATGTGGACATCGAAAAGCTCAGCCCCGAGCGCATCCGGGAGTTCCTGCACCACTACGCCGGCGACCACGCGCAGCCTCTGTACCAGGCCATCGAGCGGGCGCAGCAGTTCGACCTCTACGGCACCGCCTTCTTCCTCAAGATGCTGGTGGATCAGGCGGGCCGCACCGGCCAGGTGCCGCCGGACCGGGCCGCCCTGTTCACCGCCTTCGTGCGCAAGCTGCTGGCGCGGGAGGTGGCCCGGCCCAACCCCCTGCTGACCGAGCCCGGCCTGTTGTCCGGGCGGGATCTGGATCGGCTGCCCCACCTGCTGGAGAGTTCTCGCAACGTGGCGCCCTACGCCCTGCCCGAGGGCGGCCCGCTCTTCCCCAAGCTGGCCGAGCTGGCCCATGCCCTGCAGGCCGCCGGTTTTTGCGGCGAGCGCTATCAGGTGGTGGAAACCTTCGACCGTGCCCTGGCGGTGCTGGGCCATCCGGCCTTTGAGCGGGCAGAGGCCGTCATCCTGGCCGCCTGCGCCCTCTCCGTGCTGGAGCAGAACCTGGCGGCCGATACCGTCCAGTTCTTTCACCAGCTCCTGCAGGAATACTTCGCCGCCCGGCGGCTGGCTGCGGCGCCGGAGCCGGCCAAGGTGGCGCTGCCCTGGCGGGCGGACGAGGTGGCGCCGAATCTGGCCGACACCCTGGCCGGGCTGAAGGACTATGAACCCCTGCCGCCGCTCCAGCCCACTGGCTGGGAAGAGACGACCCTGCTGGCTGCCACCATGGCCGCCGACCGGGGCGGCTTCATCGAGGGCTTGATGTCGGCCAACCTGCCCCTGGCCGGGCGGGCGGCGGCGCAGAACCGGGTGGGGCTGGCGCCCGCCCTGATCGGCCGCATCCAGCAGGCCCTGCTGGCGCGCATGACGGACCCGGCCGCCGATTTGCGCGCCCGCATCGCAGCCGGCAAGGCCCTGGGCGAACTGGGCGATCCGCGCTTCACGCGGCACTCGGGGCCCCACGGGGATTACCTGTTGCCGCCGTGGGTGCAGATTGCCGGTGGCAGCTACCGCATGGGGGACGACACCAGCGGTGAGGCAGACGAAAAGCCTGCCCACGCGGTGGAGCTGGCGCCGTTTGCCATCGGCCAGTTCCCGGTCACTAACGGTGAGTGGCGTTGCTTTATGGACGCGGGAGGCTACGAGGATGAGCGCTGGTGGCAGACCGAGGCGGCGAAGGCGTGGCGTAGTGGTGAATCGACCAGCGCAGGCTCGAAGAGCCAGTGGCGCAAGATCCGTCAGACGCTTCAACGCGACACCGGGCTGACAAAACGGTTGCTGAAGGAGGGTAGGATTACCACCAAGCAGGCGGACGATTACGATCAGATTGCAGCCATGAGCAATGCCGAGTTCGATGTACTACTTGACGATTGGTATCCCGCTGGCCGCCAGACTCGGCCTACGGAGTGGTTCAACGACCGCTTCAACAATCCGACCCAACCGCTGGTGGGCATCTGCTGGTTCGAGGCCCAAGCCTATTGCGCCTGGCTGAGCGCCCAGTCTGGCCAGACCTGGCGGCTGCCCACCGAGGCGGAATGGGAAGCCGCCGCCCGTGGCAGCCTGGGCCGCAAGGCCGGGGATGCTTACCCTTGGGGCAAGGACTTCGATGCCAGTCGCTGCAACACGTTTGAGAGTCACATCCGCGCCACGACGCCGGTTGGCCTTTTCGCCGGCAGCCGACCGGGGGCACTGGCGGACATGAGCGGCAACGTTTGGGAGTGGACTTCGTCCGTCTACCACCAGGAGCGCTTTCCTTACCCCTGGCGACCCGATGGGCGGGAAGATGCGCAGGACGCCGAGGCTCCCCGCGTGCTGCGCGGCGGGTCGTGGTTCATCGACCAGGTCAACTGTCGCTGCGCGTACCGGTTCTGGTTCTACCCCGGCTCCCGCAGCGGCGATAGCGGCTTCCGGCTGGTCTGCGCGCCCCCCATCCTCTGAAATACTGGCCTCTGGTTCTCTGATCTCTGGGTTTCTGAATCTTTGGTTTCTCTGGCCGGCGCGCGCAGCGCTCAAACCTTCTTGCTCAGCATCTGCATGGCGCGGGTGAGGCCTTCGAGGGTGAGGGGGAACATGCGTTCGGGGCCGAGGATGTCGCGGACGATGCCGATGGACTGGCGGTAGTCCCAGATGCGCTGGGGCTCGGGGTTGAGCCAGGCGGCGGCGGGGTAGGCGTCGGTGAGGCGGCGCAGCCACACGGCGCCGGGTTCTTCGTTCATGTATTCGATGGAGCCGCCGGGGTAGGTGATTTCGTAGGGGCTCATGGTGGCGTCGCCGACGAAGATGAGCTTGTAGTCCGGCGGGTACTTGTGGATGACGTCCATCACCGGGGTGCGCTCGCTGTGGCGGCGGTAGCTGTTCTTCCACACGTAGTCGTACACGCAGTTGTGGAAGTAGTAGTACTCCAGGTGCTTGAATTCGGTGTGGCAGGCGGAGAAAAGCTCTTCGCACACCTTGACGTGGTCGTCCATGGAGCCGCCGACGTCGAAGAACATGAGCACTTTGACGGCGTTATGCCGCTCGGGGCGCATGAGCAGGTCGAGCCAGCCGGCGTTGCGGGCGGTGGCGGTGATGGTGCCGTCCAGGTCCAGCTCGTCCGCCGCGCCTTCGCGGGCGAACTGGCGCAGCCGGCGCAGGGCGACCTTGATGTTGCGGGTGCCCAGCTCCACCGAGTCGTCCAGGTTGCGGTAGTCCCGCTGTTCCCACACCTTGATGGCGGTGCGGTTGCCGGCGGAATCGCCACCCACGCGGATGCCCTCCGGGTGGTAGCCGCCGTTGCCGAAGGGCGATGAGCCGCCGGTGCCCACCCATTTGCTGCCGCCGGCGTGGCGGCCTTTCTGTTCTTCCAGCCGCTTCCGGAATTCGTCCATCAGCTTGTCCCAGCCCAGCTTTTCGAGCTTGGCTTTCTCTTCCGCCGTGAGGTGTTTTTTGGCCAGGAGCTGGAGCCATTCTTCGGGGATTTCCTTCTCGAAGCCGGGGATGGCTTCGACACCGCGGAAGTACTCGCCAAAGGCGCGGTCGAACTTGTCGTAATGGGCTTCGTCTTTCACCAGGCAGGTGCGGGCAAAGTAGTAGAACTCGTCCAGCGAGTGGCCGCACACCCGGGCCTGCAGGCCCTGCAGCAGGGTGAGGTACTCCTTGGTGGAGACGGGCAGCTTGCTTTGCTTGAGGTGGAGGAAGAAGTCGATGAGCATGGTGGGCATTCCGGGCCGGCGGGCAGAGTGCAAGGGTGGGAGAAAGCGGGCGAAATGTCCACGGGTGCGGCGGGTGCGCCGCCGGGCGCCCCCGTGGTAGGGTTGCGGCTCCTGATCAACAGTGCGGGTGGAAGATGGCGGGTGAGGTGTATCTGGTGGGCGCGGGTCCGGGGGACCCGGAGTTGCTGACGCTGCGGGCGGCGCGATTGTTGCGGCAGGCGGATGTGGTGCTCTACGACCATCTGGTGTCGCCGGACATCATGGCGATGATTCCGGAATCCACCGAGCGCATCTACGTGGGCAAGGAGCGCAACCGCCACACCTTGCAGCAGGAGGCGATCAACGAACTGCTGGTGCGCCTGGCCAAGGCGGGGCAGCGGGTGCTGCGGCTGAAGGGGGGGGACCCCTTCGTGTTCGGCCGCGGCGGGGAGGAGATCGAGACCCTGGCGGCGGAGGGGGTGGCGTTCCAGGTGGTGCCGGGCATCACGGCGGCGCTGGGCGTGGCTGCCTACGCGGGCATCCCGCTCACCCACCGGGATTACGCCCAGAGTTGCGTGTTCGTCACCGGCCACCTGAAGGACGGCACCATGGACCTGGACTGGGCGGGCCTGGCCCGGCCGCGGCAGACCATTGTGGTGTACATGGGCATGCTGGGCCTGGCGCAACTGTGCAGCGAGATGATTGCCCACGGTTTGCCCGCGGCAACGCCGGCGGCCATCGTGCGCCAGGGCACGACCCCGGAGCAGCAGGTGGTGGTATCGGATCTGGCGGGGCTGGCCGCGGCGGCGGCGGAGGCGGGGTTGCGGCCGCCCACCCTGATCATCATCGGTGAGGTGGTGCGGCTGCGGGACACACTGCAGTGGTTCGAGGCCTATCAGGCCCGGGGGGCGGCGCCCGGCGCGGCGTGAAGGACACCCCGGGCGGATGCGGCCCTGGGGTCAGTGGGCCAGGGCTTCTTCGATCTCGGCAAAGGTCCGGGCGGCGTTGAAGGAGGGCAGGGCGATACCCAACTGGCGGGCGATCTGGGTGGCGGAGAAGATGCCGCGCACCTGGTCCAGGCCCGTCTGTTCGTCCTTCACCACCACCAGGGCGTGCTGGCGGCCGGCTTCGCGCAGGGTGGCGAGCACATGGCCCACTTCCGCGTGCAGCACGGTGTCCAGGTCGATCACATCCACCTGCGAGAGCGGCGTCATCAGGTCCGCCACGGTGAGGTCCGCGTGGCGCCCCCCGTGTTCGCGGATGCGCTGGATGGGCTTTTCACCCATGGTGTCCCAGGCGGTGATGAGGCCCAGCATGCGCTCTTCGCCATCCATCACCAGCAACATGCGCACACCCCGCGAGATCATGGCCTGGGTGGCTTGATGGGCGGTGGCGTCGATCCCGACCGTGGCGGCGGGCACGCGGGAGAGGTCGGTCATCACCGCCACGGCGGGGGAGTCCGAGCGTACCGGGCCGGGTATGGTGGCCACGGGGCCCCGGTAGCTGAGGTCGTCACTGGCTTTTCTCATCGACAGCGGTTTGTAGCTCTGGCGTTCCATCGTGGATGTCCTCTTCCTGTGCGTGTTGGTGGCGGCCCTTCGTCTTGGGTGCGGAGCCGGCGGGTGACCCTATTGTTCTGTCTGGCTTTGCCCGGGGCAAGTCGGACAGAGTCTATTTTTCGTAATGACTTTCCCTAATACAGTGGCGTTTGGGGCTGCGGTGCTTATTGCCCGGGAGGCGCTGTTCAGGTGCAGGCCGGGTGAAAATTATTCATAATTACAGGCATAACAACTCTCGGCTCCCGCGGAACGCGGCGAGCTGGCCGCAAGCCTGCCAATTCCGTGCTCAAGATCCTGCTGCTGCTCCCGGTCGTGTCCGCCCTGGTGGTGGCGATCCTGCCTTCGCGCAAGGTGGGCCTGATCCGTGCCGTGGCGCTGGCGGCGGCCCTGGGCACCCTGGGCTATGCCCTGTGGCTGGCCCGGGACATCCACACCGCGGTGCCCGGCGTGCAACTCTATGAGACCCAGGGGTGGAACCCGCGGGTGGGCTCCAGCTTCTCGCTGGGGGTCGACGGCGTGTCGTTTCCGATGGTGCTGCTCTCCACCTTGCTGACGGTGGTGGCGGTGCTGGCTTCCGGCGGGGTGCGCCGGGGGGCCAAACTCTACTTCCTGCTCCTGCTGTTGCTGGAGGCTTCCATGCTCGGGGTGTTCATGGCCCGGGACTGGTCGCTCTTCTATGTGTTCTGGGAGCTGACCCTCATCCCGCTCTTCTTCCTCATCGACCGGCTGGGCGGGCCGAACCGGCATCGGGCGGCGCTGAATTTCGTGCTCTATACCATGGGGGGCTCGGTGTTCATGCTGGTGGCGCTGCTGTTCATGTACGACGCCGCGCCCGGCCACAGTTTCGGCATGGAGGCCATGGCGGAAGGGGCGCGCAGTTTGCCGAAGGAAACGCAGCTTCTGGTGTTCCTGGGGCTGTTCGTGGGTTTCGGCGTGAAGATGCCGGTCTTCCCGCTGCATGGCTGGCTGCCGCTGGCGCACGTGGAAGCGCCCAGCCCGGTTTCGATCCTGCTCTCGGGCGTGCTGCTGAAGATGGGTTCCTATGGCTTGATTCGTGCCGCCGAGGCCTTGCCGGGGGCGGTGCTGGGCTTGCAAGCCCCGTTGGCCTGTCTGGCGCTGGCAAGCATGGTGTATGGCGGGGTGCTGGCGTGGCGGCAGCGGGATCTGAAGGCGATGGTGGCGTACTCGTCTGTCTCTCACATGGGGGTGGTGCTGCTGGGCATTGCCGCGCTGAACGAGGCGGGGCTGACGGGGGCGGTGATGCAGATGGTGGCCCACGGACTGGTGGCGGGGGCGCTGTTCCTGCTGGTGGGGCTGCTCTATGAACGGACCCATACGCGGGATCTGGCGGATTACGGTGCGCTGCGCCAGGATATGCCCCGGTTTGCGTTTTTCATCGCCCTGAGTTTTGTTGCAGCGGTGGGGCTGCCGGGGACGGCGGGGTTCATCGCCGAGTTGCATGCCCTGGTGGGGGGCTACCAGCGCTGGAACGGGTGGGTGGCAGCCATGTTTCTGGGCATGTTGATCAGCGCCGCCTACGGCATTCGGGTCGTGGGGCGATTGTGCGTGGGGCCGCTGCGGCCGGACGGGCCGGCAGGGGCCGACATGCGCTGGCCGGAGATGGCCGCTGCCGGAGTGCTCAGCCTGGGGACCGTAGGCCTGGGCTTCTGGCCCGATCCGGCGCTGGACCTGATGGGCGCGACCGTGAATCAACTGGCCCGGCTGTTCTGAACATGGGCGCGCACCAAGTGCCGGACTGGCTCGAACACTGCATCGAACACCTGGAGCATGTTCTGCCGGCGCAGGCACCCATCCGGGATTTCGTTCACCACAACACGCTCCACGGCTTTCAGCATCTGCCCTTCGCCCAGGCCACCGCGGCGGTGCGCGAGCTGACCGGAGCGTCCTGCTTTCTGCCGGAAGACCAGTTCCGGGCGCTGCTGGCAGCGGGCCGGATCGACCGGGAGGATCTGGCGGCGGCACTGCGACGGGTGCTGGGGGAGGAAGTCGCCCAGCGGGTGGAGGGCCTCGGACCCGTGCATCTGACCCAGGGCAAGGTGTGGCTGGCGAGCCTGGTGCGGCCGCTGGAGCCGCCTGCCCCGGCCCGGTTGGAATGGTTGCGTCAGACCGGCAGACTTTTCGATGAGACCGGGGACGCCAATGGGGATGCCGGGGCCAGGGGAGCGCTGTGGGCGGCCTGCGAGGGCGCTGCCAGTGCTGTACAGGTGCCAGGCCCGGCTGACGGGGAGCCGGATTTTGCCGAGTGGCTCGCGCAGTGCAGCCGGGCAGGCACCACCCTGAGGGCGTTGTTGCGGGTGCTCACGGGGGAAGACCTGCTCGAAGCCATGCGCCCGGTACTGGTGCGGCATCTGGCGGCCCACCTGGACCTGGGGCTGGTGGCATGGACCAATCCGGACCGGGCGCTTGGTCTCTACGCGGCCTGGCGTCAGGCGGGATTGCAGGATCTGGCCTGGGGGCTGGCGGACATGCCGGATGCGCCGCGCCACTTGCAGGATCTGCCGGATGACGCCCTGGCGTGCGTGGAGGCGGAGCTGGCCTGGCGGGGCGTGCCCGATGAGGCCCGCGAGGCGCACGTCACGCGTTTGATGCTTGAACTGCCCGGATGGTCCGGCATGGTGCTCTGGCGGCACGGTCATCCGGAGACACCCGGTGGCACCCGGGTGGAGATGGTGGATTTTCTGGCGGTGCGGCTGGTGCTGGAGCGCCTCTTTGCCGAGGAACTCAGCCTGCGGGTGCTGGGTGCGCATGCGCGCTTCGCCGCGCTGCTGGAACGGGATCGCCTCAACCCCGGCGAACTGGCGGTTCGTCTCGCTTACCACCAGGGCGTGCTCCCGGAAGAGCTGGCCAAGGGCGTCGAGGCGCTTCTGGTACAGGGGCCGGAGGTGAACCCGGCCTGGTCCGGGGTGTATGCGAATTGGCGGGCCGCGCCCGGTGCCGGGCCGGCGGATGCCCACGTCTGGAGGCTGTACCAGCTTGCCCGTGGCCTCGAGCTGGACGCCGCCGCCGTCGGGCGCCTGCCGCCCGGTGGCCCGGCGACCTTGCTGGCTTGCGCCGGGCGCTTGGGCGCGGATACCCGGGGCTTGATCTGGCTCACGGCCTACGAGCGGCATTACCACGAGCAGGTGTTCGGCCTGCTTGCCGCGAACCACGGCCGTCACCCAGGGCGGCCGGGGGCCCGCTTCCAGGTGGTGTTTTGCATGGATGACCGAGAAGAGGGCACCCGCCGCCATCTGGAGGAGCTGGATCCACGCATCGAAACTTTCGGCGCTGCGGGTTTCTTCGGGGTGGCCATGAGGTGGCGGGGCCTGGACGACAAGGACTGGACATCCCTGTGCCCTGTGGTGGTCCGGCCGATCCATGCGGTGGAGGAGCAGCCGCGGGAATTCGGCCTGACCCTCAGGCGCTACCGGGAGCGGCAGAGCTGGCGGCAGGGCTGGCGGGAGCGCCTGCACCGCTACACGCGCCGTGCCCCTTTGCTGGGGGCTGCCGTGGCGGGCCTGACTGCGCCCGGAACCTTGGCGGTGCTGGCCGGCAGGGTGCTGGCCCCTGGGGCCCATGGCCTGCGCGTGGAGCGCTGGGGCGCGCGTTTTGCGCCAGCGCCGGCCACCACGCTGGCGCTGACCGCCGCCAGCGAGGCTGCCGGGCGCTCTCCGCAAGCCCCCCAGGCGGGCTTCACTGATGCGGAGCAGGCCGACCGGGTGGAGGCTTTCCTGCGCACGGTGGGCCTCAGTGATGGCTTTGGTCATCTGGTGCTGATGCTGGGCCATGGCTCCACCAGCCAGAACAACCCGCACCGATCCGCCTACGATTGCGGGGCCTGCTCCGGCCGGCACGGGGGGCCCAACGCCCGCGCCTTTGCAGCCATGGCCAATCGGCCGGAGGTGAGGGCGCTTCTTGCGGCCCGGGGGGTGGTGATTCCGGCTGAGACCTGGTTCGTCGCCGCCCAGCACGACACCTGCGACGACGGGGTCGAGTGGTACGACCTGGAGGATGTGCCGGAGCGGTTCCAGCCTTACCGCGCAGAGTTGAAGCACGCACTGGACGAGGCCTGCGCCCGGCACGCGGCGGAACGCTGCCGGCGCTTTGCCAAGGCTTCCCCGGACTGGCAGCCGGAGCAGGCGCTGCGGCATGTGCAGGTGAGGCGGCGGGATTTTTCCCAGGCCCGGCCGGAACTGGGCCACGCCACCAACAGCGTGGCGCTGGTGGGCCGGCGCAGCATGAGCCGGGGCACCTTTCTCGATCGCCGGGCATTTCTGGTTTCCTATGACCCGACCCGGGACGCGGACGGCCAGGTGCTGGAGAGCATCCTGCTGGCGGTGGGGCCGGTTGGGGCCGGGATTAATCTGGAGTACTACTTTTCCACGGTGAACAACGCGCATTTCGGCTGCGGGACCAAGGTCGCGCACAACCTGGTGGGGCAGTTCGGGGTGATGGAGGGGACGGGCTCGGATTTGCGTACCGGTTTGCCCTGGCAGATGGTGGAGATCCACGAGGCCATGCGGTTGCTGGTGGTGGTGGAGCAAAGCCGGGAGGTGGTGGAAGCGATTTATGCCCGCCAGCCCCCGGTGCAGGAGTTGGTGGGCAACGGCTGGCTGCTGCTGGCGGTGAAGGCGCCGGATAGCGCGGCCATCCACCGTTTTGAGCCGGGCCGGGGCTGGGTGGCCTGGCGCGGCGAGGCTGTGCCGCCGTTGGCTGCCAGCTCGGAGGCCTGCTACCGGGGCCAGAGGGAGGCCTTGCCGCCGACTTTGCTGGCGCGGCCGCCAGCCGGGGAGGGCAGGGGATGAGTGTTGATGCGGTCGTGGCTGGCTGGCTCACCGTGCTGGTTCCCGCGCTGCCTTTCGGGGCGGCGCTGCTGATCGGGATCGGGCTCTTCACCGGCGGGACGGCGGGGGAGCGGAGCGAGCGGTCGGTAGCGCAGGTGGCGGGTGCCGCTTCGCTGGGGGTGTTCATGCTGGTGCTGGTGCTTGATGGTCTGGCGCTGGCGGGCGAAGCGCCACGGCAGGTGAGCCTAGGCACCTGGTTCGCCGCGGCCGGGCTGGATGTGGAGGTTTCCTTCCTGCTGGACCGCACGGCGCTGGGCATGGCCACGGTGACGGCGGTGCTGGGTGGCCTCGTTGTGCGCTTTTGCCGGGCCTACCTGCACCGGGAGACGGGGTTTCATCGCTTCTACATGACCTTGTGCCTGTTCCTTTCCGGAATGCTGCTGCTGGCCCTGGCCGGCAACGCGGTGCTGGCATTCGTGGGCTGGGAGCTGTGCGGGCTGGCGTCTTACCTGTTGATTGGCTACAACCGGGAGCGGCCGGCCGCCACCGAGAATGCCACCTTCGCGTTCCTCAGCAATCGGGTGGGCGATGGTGGCTTTCTGCTCTCCATCGGTCTGGCGGTGTGGTGGCTGCAGTCGGTGGAGTGGCCGGTGGTGGTGGCGTTGCATCCGGACCCGGTCACGGCGCGCATGCTGGCCTTCGGTCTGGTGGTGGCGGCGCTGGTGAAGTCTGCTCAGGTGCCGTTCTCGGCCTGGATCGCGCGGGCGCTGGAAGGACCCACGCCGTCTTCCGCAGTGTTTTACGGCTCGGTGATGGTGCACGCGGGAGTGTTCCTGGTGATCCGGCTGGAGCCGCTCCTGCGGCAGGTGCCGGATCTGATGGTGGGGCTTGCTCTGGCGGGGTTTGCGACCTCGGTCTATGCCTATCTGGTGGGCCTCACGCAATCCGACGTGAAATCCAGCCTGCTCTACGGCACGCTCGGGCAAACGGGGCTGATGTTCCTGGCCTGCGGGCTGGGGGCGTTTGATCTGGCTGCTGTCCACCTGGTGGCGCATGCGGTGTGGCGGGCCTACCAGTTCCTGCTGGCGCCTTCCTGGCTGGCCCTGATGCCGGCGCCTGACGTTCCCGCGCCCGGGTGGTTGCGGAAGCGCCGCCAGCTTTACGTGGCGGCACTGCAGCGGTTCTGGCTCGACAATCTGGCGCTCAGCCTGCTGGCGCGTCCCACCCAGGCGCTGGGCCGCGACATGGCGAGGCTGGACGGTGAGGTGCTGGACCGACTCGCTGGAGCGGGCGGGCCTGGTGGGGATGACCCGGAGCGGGCGGCCACCGGCGTGCCGGGACGGATGCTGGCCAGCCTCGCGCAGCGGTTGCAGCGCTTCGAGGACCGGCTGCTCACAGGCAGCCAGGGTGGGACCGTGGGCAAGGCAACAGGAAGGGTGTTGCGGGCGCTTGCACTGGTGGAGAGCCTGCTGGAGCAGCCCCGCTATCTGATGTTGATGGTGATGGCGACGTTTGTGGTGATCCTGTGATGGTGGAACTGGCCTGGGCCGACTTTCTGGATATTCCGATCCTGCAATGGCTGCAGATCCTGCCCTTGCTCGGCGGTTGCGCGGCGTATCTGCTGCGGGAACGGGCGGTGGCGGTATGGGTCGGGCGGGTGACCGCGGGGCTGGAGCTGGCCCTGGCGATACGGCTCTACCTGCTGGTGGATGCCGGGTCCGCCGCCCTGCAGCTTTCCGAGCGGATGGATGTGATTGGCTACCATGTGGCGGCCGATGGGGTCAGCACGCTTTTTGTTCTGCTGGCGGCACTGCTGTTCTTCCTGCTGAGTTTCTATGGCCTGGTGCAGGGCCTGGCCTCGGCCGGGCGGGTGACGGCCGCCGTGCTGGCGGCGGAAGGGGCGCTGATGGCCTCGCTGCTCACCCTCAACCTGGCGTGGTTCATCGCCAGTTCGGCGGCGGAACTGGGCCTGGTGGCTTATCTGCTTGGGCGTTGGTCCACGTCCACGGAGGAGAATCGCGCGCTCGCCATGGCGCGGTTTGTACAGTTTCAGGGTTTCGGGCTAGCCCTGCTGGTGGCCGGGGCGGTGATCCTGGGCTGGAATCATGCGGACGTGACCGAGGGGCAATGGAGCTTCGATCTGCTGGATCTGGCCCGCACGCCGCCGGAGGGGGGCTACCTGAGCGCGGCCTTCTTCCTGCTCTTTTACGGATTGGGCATTCGCACGCCGATTTTTCCGTTGCACGGCTGGCTGCCTCACGTGGCCCACCGGGGCATGGTGGCTGTGGCGCCGGTATTGCTGCTGGGCGTCAAGGTGGGCGTGTACGGGATGGTGCGGTTTTTGTTGCCGCTGACGCCCGGTGCGGTCGCTGCGTGGCAGGGTTATGTGGTGGCTTTTGCCATGGCCGGGGTCTTTTACACCGCAGCGCTGGCCTTTCTGCAAACCAATCTCCGACGCCTGCTCTCGTTCGCGGTGGTGAGCCATACCAGTCTGATCGTGATCGGCCTGTTTACCCTGGATGCGAGCGGTCTGCAGGGGGCCGTGCTGCTGGCGGTCAACTTCGGTCTCGCGGCGACGGTGATGTTGTTCATGGTGGGGTTTGTCTTCCGCCGCACCCGCACCACTGATCTGGACCGCCTGGGGGGGTTGTTCGATCGCATCCCGTTCATCGCCGGCTCGTTCCTGGTGGGGGGGCTGGCGATTGTGGGCATGCCGGGCACGCCGGGGTTCGACGCCGCGCACCTGGTGCTGGAGGCTTCGATCCATCGCTTCGGCGCCTTGCCTACCGTGGCAACCGCCCTGGGCAACGTGGCGGCGGCAGGTTTCCTGTTGTGGGCTTTCCAGCGCGCCTTTCTCGGGCCGGCGTCAGAAGGGGGGCCAACCACCGCGGTGGAACGAACCGGCTTGATGGAGTACTTCGTGGGGGGCGTGGCAGTGCTGGTGCTGCTGGCGGCGGGGTTCTACCTGGAGCCCTGGTTCAACCTGACCGAGGCGGCGCTCCGGGCGCTGGCCGACCGGTTTGTGCAGGTGTGAGGGGCGATTGATGGCGAGCCTGCCGCTGCTGAGCCTGTTGATTTTGACCCCCCTGCTGGGGGCTATCCTGGTACTGGCCCGCCCCGGATTGCCGTGGGCGAGGACGGCGGCGCTGGCCGCGGGGTTGCTCGAACTGGGTTGGTCGTTGGCCGCGCTGTACTGCTTTGACCCGGCGGATGCCGGTTTCCAGCTGGTGGAGCGCACCCCCTGGATCGCTTCGCTCAACATCGGCTATTTCCTCGGCGTGGATGGCCTGTCGGTACTCTTCCTCCCGGCTACGGCCTTGCTCTTCCTGGGGGTCACGCTCGCCGGCTGGCTCGGCATTCGAGCCATGCCGCGCTTGTACTTTGCGCTGCTGCTGCTGTTGCAGGCGGCGATCATGGGTGTGTTTTGCGCGCTGGACGGGGTGTTGTTCTTCGTCTTCTGGGAACTGACCCTGGCACCCCTCTACTTCCTGACCAGCCTGTGGGGCCGGGGGGCGGAACGTGTGCTGGCCGCAGGCAAGTACACGCTGACCATGCTGACGGGCGGTGCAGCGGTGCTGCTCGCCTTCGTCATCCTGTCAAACGCTGGCGGAGAACCGGCTTTTGATCTGCCCACCCTCGCCGAGCGCGAACTGGCCCGGGGCCCGGGCATGGCGGTGTTCCTGCTGTTTCTGTTCGGGTTTGGCGTCAAGACGCCCGTGCTGCCGCTCCACACCTGGTTACCCTTGCTGTGCCGGGAGGGTCCGTTGGCGGTGGCGGCGCTCACGACGGGGCTGAAGCTCGGGGCCTACGGGTTGCTGCGGTTCGCGCTTCCATTGGCGCCTCTGGCTGCGCGGGAACTGCATTGGCTGCTCGCCGGCTTGGGTACCGCGGCGATTCTCTATGGGGGGGTGATCGCGGTCGTGCAGACACACTGGAGAGGGGTGCTGGCCTATTCCAGCATCGCCCATGTGGGACTCGTGGTGCTGGGCTTGGCGTCGTTCAACCAGTTGGGTGTGCAGGGCGCGGTGCTGCAACTTCTGAACTTCACGCTGGTGGCCGGTGGGATGTGCCTGGTGTTGGAGTTTCTTGAGGCACGCACCGGGAGCAGCCACCTGCTGCGGCTGGGGGGCGCGGCGCAGACCATGCCCAAGCTGGCGGCGGTGTTCCTGCTGCTGGGGCTCGCGGGTTTGGGGATACCGGGAACTGCGGGTTTCCCGGCGGAGTTGATGCTGATCCTGAGCGCGCTGCAAACCCACACCGGGGCGGCGCTGGCGGCCTTGTTCGGAATGGTGCTGGCCGCAGCCTATTTTCTGCTTGCTTATCGGCGCGCCTTTTTCGGCCCGGCACAATCCGGCGCGGTGGCCCAGGCGGATGACCTTCTCCGGCGGGAATGGTGGATCGCCGCTGTGGCTGCGGCCTGGGTGCTGGGTGTGGGCTTGTTTCCCGGGCCGGTGCTGGACCTCATCCGCCCGGCAGCCCGGGTGTGGGCTGCACGGTTCGGGTAGCCCGCCGCCAGGGTTGAGGCTGGGCGTTCAGCGTCGCTTGAGCAGGAAGTGCCAGA
The DNA here is from genome assembly GCA_036824045.1 of Rhodocyclaceae bacterium. GTDB lineage: Bacteria > Pseudomonadota > Gammaproteobacteria > Burkholderiales > Rhodocyclaceae > DAITAZ01. The sequence goes on along the minus strand of DAITAZ010000002.1, from coordinate 120,933 downwards.
CGCGGTTTTCTTCGTTTTCCGAGAGCAGTTCATGCCCGGTCTGACGACAAAAAGCCTGCAGATCCTTGGCGGTAGCCGGGTCGGTTGCTTCGATGCGCAGGATCTGGCCGCTCTGCATGTCAGCGAGGGCTTTCTTGGTGCGCAGGATGGGCAGTGGGCAGTTGAGCCCCTTGGTGTCGAGTTCCTTGTCCCATTGCATGGGGTGCTCCTTGGTCTTGCGGTGGGGTCAGCGGCCCTTGCGGGCCATGAAAACGAGTCTTTCAAAAAGGTGGACGTCCTGCTCGTTCTTGAGCAGGGCGCCATGGAGAGGCGGCAAGGCGGCCCGAGGGTCCTTGCTGCGCAGGGCTTCGGCGGGGATGTCCTCGGCCATGAGCAGCTTGAGCCAGTCCAATAGTTCAGAGGTGGAGGGCTTCTTCTTCAGGCCCGGGATGTCGCGCATCTCAAAGAACACTTCAAGTGCTTCCTTGAGCAAGGCTTGCTTGAGCCCGGGGTAGTGCACGTCCACGATCTTCTGCATCGTCTCCTTGTCAGGGAAACGGATGTAATGGAAGAAGCAGCGGCGCAGGAACGCATCCGGCAGCTCTTTCTCGTTGTTGGAGGTGATGAAGACGATCGGGCGGTGCCGTGCCTGGACGAGCTGCCGGGTTTCGTAGACATAGAACTCCATCCGGTCCAGTTCCCGCAGCAGGTCGTTGGGGAACTCGATGTCCGCCTTGTCGATTTCGTCGATGAGCACCACACAGGGTGTTTCGGACGTGAAGGCCTGCCACAGCACCCCCTGCACGATGTAGTTGCCAATGTCCCGGACGCGCTCATCGCCCAGTTGGGAATCCCGCAGCCGGGATACGGCATCGTATTCGTAAAGACCTTGCTGGGCACGGGTTGTGGATTTGATATGCCATTGCAGGAGCGGCACACCGAGGGCGCTTGCCACTTCCTCGGCGAGCATGGTTTTGCCGGTGCCCGGTTCGCCCTTGATCAGCAGAGGCCGTTGGAGGGAAATGGCCGCGTTTACGGCCAGAGTCAGATCTGGAGTGGCGACGTAGCTGGAAGACCCGGAAAAGCGCAGCGGTGTCATGACGATGGGAGCCTGATGGGGAGTCGGCAGACTAGCAGAAAGGCCATCTATCCGGCAGCGGCTTGCGGAAGGAAAATCGGAGCCGGGTTGCGCTTTGACGCAAGCCAAGCCCCTGACTAGAATCATCGCAACCAAAACGATAACGATTTCTCCACCACACCAAAGAGACAATCATGAAGGTTTCGTGCCTGTTGATGTTTGTCGTGTCGGGCGGGGCTGCTGTGTGGGCCCAGGCGGCAGAGGGGGATGCTGCGGCAGCCGCCCGAAGCAAAATCTCTCACTGCACGGGGTGTCATGGCATCCCGGATTACAAGAACACCTTCCCCGAAGTGTACCGGGTGCCCAAACTGGGCGGGCAGCACCCACAGTACATCGTCAAGGCGCTCCAGGCATACAAGTCCGGGCAGCGCAGTCATCCCACCATGCGGGGCATAGCGGCGAGCTTGAGCGATCAGGACATGGCCGACATTGCCGCCTATTACGGCAGTCAGAAGTGAGGCGCGGGCCATGGGAAATCTCAGCTTAGGGTGGGTGGCGGTGGCTGCATTGCTGGCGAGCGGCGTGGCAACGGCGGCGGGCGATGTGCGGATGGGCGCGGAGAAGGCCCAGGTGTGTGCGGCTTGTCATGGCGCGGATGGCAACAGCCAGTCGCCCGATTTCCCGCGCCTTGCAGGGCAGCATCCTGATTACTTGTACCAGGCGCTTTCCCAGTACAAATCGGGCAAGCGCAAGGATCCCGTGATGGCGGCGCAGGTGGAAAAACTCACCAAGGCAGACATGCAGGATCTGGCAGCGTATTTTGCCCGCCAGTCAGGGCTCCGGCAGCTCAAATGACTGGCGTGGCGGAGCGTGGGCGAGGCTGCCGTTGAACCGGCCGAGGGGCTTTGTCAGCCCCTCGCGCAGCGCACGCACTCCACGTAGGCTTCGCCGTCCAGGGCTGCGCCATTGCGCTGGGCCTTCCATATGGTTTCACCCAGACATTCCAGTACCAAGTGCAAAGCCTGATGCCGGTCGCCCAGACGTTTCAATTGGGTGTCGAATGCGGTTCGCAAGCCCCGGGGCTGGTCGATGGAGAGTTGTTCCTCGATGGCCAGATGCAGGCTCAAATGCAGAAACGGGTTGAGCTGGCCGGATTCTGGTGTGAAATCTTTGTCCAAGACTGCATCACCGGACTCCAGCAGCTTGTGATATTCCGGATGTAGCGCGACAAGGTCGGCAGCAATGGTTTCAAGCGGAGTCAGTACTTCGCGGTTGATGTGTTTGCGCCATGCGTCGATGAAAAATTGCCGGGCTTGGTCGCGGGATGGGTTGAACATGGCTACTCGGTCTTGTCAGGGAATTGGCACAGATCGCGGATCAGGCACGGCCCACACTGCGGGCGGCGGGCAGTGCATACGTATCGGCCGTGCAGGATGAGCCAGTGATGGGCGTGAAGCTTGTATTCCGGGGGGATCGTCCGGTCGAGTCGGGTCTCCACCTCCAGCACGTCTTTGCCCGGGGCCAGGCCGGTGCGGTTGGCCAGGCGGAAAATGTGGGTGTCGACAGCAATGGTGGGAACCCCAAATACGGTGTTCAGGACAACATTGGCCGTCTTGCGTCCGACGCCGGGCAGCGCCTCGAGCGCCGGGCGATCGCAGGGCACTTCACCGTGGTGGAGTTCAAGAATCCTTCTGGCAGTGGATGCAACGTTTTTCGCCTTGTTGCGGTAAAGGCCGATGGTCTTGATGTAGGGCTCGATCCCCTCGGCGCCGAGGGTCGCCATTGCCTCGGGGGTTCCCGCCTCGCGGAACAGGGCCCGGGTGGCAAGGTTGACGCTTTTGTCCGTGGCCTGGGCCGAGAGGATGACCGCCACCAGCAGCTGGAACGGCGTGCCGTATTCCAGCTCCGTCGTGGGATGGGGAGTGGCGTCTGCGAAACGGTGAAATATCTCGTGTATCGTCCTGGAGTCCATGGGCGGGGGGCCTCGACCGGGAGCCGATTATCGTTGATTCCGGCAATAACTGGTTGTAGGGTGATCGCCATATCGCGGGCGCGTCGACGTGCCCGAACTACAAGCAATAGTCAGAGAGGAGAGTTGGATGAGCAATAGCTACCGCTTGGTGGGGCAGGGGCCTCGCAAAGTCATCTGCCTGAATGGCTGGTTCGGTTCCGCTGAAGGTTGGGGGCCGTTCGTGGACTCGCTGGACGAAAACGCCTTTACCTACGCATTCATGGAGTACCGCGGTTACGGGCGGAGCCGGGAACTTAAAGGTGAGTATTCGATGGACGAGATCGCCTCGGATGCGCTGGCCCTGGCGGATCGGCTGGGGTGGGACAAGTTCAGCCTGATTGGCCATTCCATGGGAGGAATGGCCATCCAGCGGGTGCTGGTGGAGGCGCCACAAAGGGTTGAGAAGTTGGTTGCGCTCACTCCGGTGCCCGCTTCTGGTGTTCCCTTCGACGAGCAGGGCTGGGCACTGTTCAGTGGTGCGACAGACAACCCGGGGAATCGCAAGGCCATTATTGATTACACCACCGGTAACCGCCTGACCCCCGTGTGGCTGGACAAGATGGTTGCCTATTCCCTGGCCAATTCCATCCCGGAGGCGTTCGCAGGCTATCTGGTTGCGTGGGCGAAGACGGATTTTGCGGATCGGGTAAAGGGCCGCGAGGTGCCGTTCCTGGTGGTGGTAGGGGAAACGGACCCGGCACTCACCGCTGATTTCATGAAGGCAACCTACATGGAGTGGTTCCCCAACGCCAAACTGGTGAGCCTGCCCAATGCCGGGCATTACCCGATGTTCGAGACACCCGTTGCGCTGGCAACCGAGATCGAGCGTTTTCTGGCGTAAAACGTCAGCACTGCGCCCCACGGGCCCCGGGGCGCTTTTTCAAGCAATAAAGCGGAGGGTGTGCGACAATCGCCCGTTTAGCTGTTTATTGCCATTTATCAAAGGGTTTGAGGCTGGCTCGGCTACGCTTCCTCGCCTTTTGCCTTCACCCTTTCGGAAAGACATGATGGATTCTGCGTTGCCCACCTTCCGCATTCGAAACAAGACTCTGTTGCCTATCGTTCAGGGCGGAATGGGGGTGGGTGTCTCGGCCCACCGGCTGGCTGGCAGCGTGGCAGCGGTGGGTGCAGTGGGTACGATTGCAAGCGTCGACTTGCGGAGGTTGCATCCGGATTTGATGGAAGCGACGGGCCGATCCCGGGATCGGGACGCCATCGAGCGCGCCAATCTGCAGGCATTGGACCGCGAGATCCGCGCGGCGCAGGAAATCGCCAAAGGCAATGGTGTGATCGCTGTGAACGTGATGCGCGCAGTTACGCAGTACGTGGACTACGTGCGTCAAGCGGGGGAAAGTGGTGCAGGGGCAGTTGTCATGGGGGCGGGGTTGCCACTTGACCTTCCGGATATTGCCTCTGATTTCCCGGATCTTTGCGTCATCCCGATCCTTTCGGATGTGCGCGGGGTGGCCTTGGTGCTGAAAAAGTGGCAGCGCAAGAACCGCCTGCCCGACGCCATCGTGATCGAGCATCCTCGTTATGCCGGAGGGCATTTGGGGGCGGCAAAACCGGAAGACTTGGCTGACCCCCGCTTTGACTTCGAGGTGGTGGTGCCCGGTGTGCTGCAAACGTTCAAGGATATGGGCCTTGAATCCGAGAACATTCCCGTCATCGTGGCCGGTGGCGTGGAATCTCATGAGCGGATTCGAGAACTTCTTGCGCTGGGTGCCTCGGCGGTGCAGTTGGGCACAGCGTTTGCGGTGACGCAAGAGGGCGATGCGCATCCGGAGTTCAAGCGAGTGCTCGCCCAAGCCAAGCCTGAAGATATCGTTACCTTCATGAGTGTGGCAGGGCTGCCGGCCCGGGCCGTTCGTACGCCCTGGTTGGAAAAATACCTGCGCCGGGAAGAAAAGTTAAAGCTGGCTGCAAGCCCGGATCACCGCTGCACCCTTGCTTGGGATTGTCTGCTCAGTTGTGGCTTGCGCGACGGATTGGCCAAAGCGGGGCAGTTTTGCATCGATCATCAATTGGCCGCGGCACTGAGGGGCGATCTGGAAAAGGGCCTGTTTTTCCGAGGCGCCGGGCGGTTGCCGTTCGGCGAACAGATTCGCTCGGTCAAGGAACTCATCGATTACTTGGTCACCGGCGTGAAACCTGCAGATATGCAGGCCGCTTGACTCCCTTCCGTTCGCAGAAGTTGGGACCGACGGGTTTCTGCCTTGAGCAGGAGCCAGCTTGTGGGCTTTTGATAGCAGTCAAAGTCGGTGGAGGGGCAGGATTCCGACAATAGCCGCACCCAACAAGCACGAAGGGGGCGGCGATGCCTGCCATCACAGAATCATTACGTGTGCATCACGGTGTCTGCGACGAGCTCTTCGCATTAGCGGAGAATGCTGCGGTCACGCAGGACTGGGAATTGTGCCGATCACTCACTGACTCCTTCCTCCAGCAACTGGAGGCGCATTTCTCCGCTGAAGAAACTTTGTTGTTCCCACGTTTCGAGGCTGTCCTTGGGAATACTTCGGGGCCAACGGCAGTGATGCGTGCGGAGCACGGGCAAATGCGTGAACTGGCTGGAGATATCTCCCAGGCAGCAGTGCGATCCGATGGGGATGCTTATCTGGGTTGCATTGAAACAATGCTTGTCCTGATGCAGCAGCACAACATGAAGGAAGAGCACATCCTCTACCCGATGTGTGAACGCGCGTTGGCGGGTCCGTACCCGGAGCTCGGAGACTTGATCGGGCGAACGCTGACAGAGGCCCCGCATGGGAACTGAGCCGCGGGTCGTAGATGCGCGTTGGCTGGAGCCTCCCGAACCGATGGTGCGGGTGATGGATGCGCTGGATACGCTCAAGGACGATGAGGAGCTGCTGTTCCTGCTCCATCGGGAACCTCGGCCCCTGTACCAGATACTGATCCGTAACGGGTTCTCTTACCGTGTGGCGATGCAGCCCGACGGATGTTTTGGTGTGTATATCCGCAGGTCCGGTGATGTCCAGAGCCTTGAGCTTTGATCAGGCGCCACCGTTCTCCGTCCCGCTTCGGTTCTTTCTGACCGCCCCGCTGTTCGGGATGGCGGCGGGTGTTGTGGCGCTCTTGCTTGGGGAGGAAGGTTGGGGTTCCCGGTGGTCACCAGGATGTTTGGTGCTGACTCATCTGCTCACGACGGGTTTTATGCTGCAGATCATGTTCGGTGCTCTGCTGCAGATGCTGCCGGTGGCGATCGGGACTCCTCTCCAGAGGCCTGGGCTGGTTGCAGGATTGGCTCATCCGTTATTGGCGATCGGAACGATCACCTTGTGCTTGGGTTTCTTCCTTGGCACCAGCCTCGCCTATCAGCTGGCGGTGTCCGTGTTCGCGCTGGGGGTGACGGCTTTTCTTGGGCCTGTTGCCCGGGCTGTGTTCGATGCCAAAGCAAGAGGGGCAACGGTTGTTGCATTTCGACTGGCGATTGCGGGGTTTGGGCTTACGGCGGGTTTGGGCGCAGTGTTGGCCGCGGCCAGGGCCGGAGTGCTGGAAGCGGAGTGGCTCAGTCTCACAAGTGCTCACGTTGCCGCGGGCTGGATAGGATGGGGGGGCATGCTCGTGGTGGGCGCGGCTTATCTTGTCGTGCCCATGTTTCAGCTCACGCCCGAGTACCCAAAGCCCATGCTTCGCTGGTTTGCCGGTTTGCTCGCCATCACCGTACTGCTCTGGGTTATGTCCCGACATTACTTTTGGGCGGACTTGCTGGCGGTGGGCATGTGTTGCTTCGCGGTGATCACGGTAGGCTTACAGCAAAAACGAAGGAGAAAGCGTGCCGATGTTTCGCTACGGTTTTGGCAATTGGGCATGGCGGCGATGCTTGTTGCTGCGCTCTTGTGGGCGCTGTTGCGTTCCGGGTTTGCCATCAATGCCACAACTGCAATTGAGGAATCCCTCGGCGCTCTGGTGTTGCTCGGGGTGTTTAGCGCCTTGATCTGCGGAATGGTGTACAAGATTGTGCCTTTCATAAGCTGGCTTCACCTCCAGGGAATGGCGAGTCAGCGGCCGCAAATGAACCAGTTCATCAGCGAGGGAAGTCAGTACCGACAGCTAAAATGGCACGCGGGTGCCACCTTGTTGCTGGGCCTTGCTCCTTGGATCCAATGGATGGGAAGGCCGGGTGGCTTGGCGCTTGTGGTGTCGTTCGGCTTGCTGGAGTGGAATCTGGTGCAAGCACTGAGGGTTTTTCGGGAAAGCTCGCGTTCTGCAAAGGTGAAGGAGGTAGCTTGACCTATCTTCTGCTGAAACAGATTCACGTTACATGCGTTGTGCTGACCCTGATGGGATTCATGTTGCGGCTGCTGTTAATGCTCAGGCAGTCTCCTTGGCTGCATACCCGTTTTGCGAGAACTTTGCCTCACGTGGTGGATACCTTGCTGCTGGGGAGTGCCATTGGCCTGACACTGGAGATACACCAATACCCACTTGTGAATGGATGGCTTACTGCCAAGGTGGCAGGCTTGATCGCCTATATCGTTCTTGGGGCGACGAGCTTGCGCTGGGGGAGGACGAAGACGCAGCGGCTAGTCGCCGGCATCGCTGCGCTCGCCGCATTTAGTTACATTGTCGCAGTGGCTACTACCAAAGACGGGCTAGTGGGTGTTGCCTGAATGAAACGCGGGATTCGCTGAGGAAGGTCTCCGGTCAAGACTGATGGTTGATCAATCGCTTGAGGCCCAGCAGGTCGAGTATGCGTACGTGCTTTTGCTGGACACTGATCAAGCCTTCTTCCTGAAATTTGGAGAACGAGCGGCTCACGGTTTCAAGCTTGAGGCCGAGATAGGAACCGATTTCTTCACGCGTCATGCGAAGATGGAATTCGCATGGTGAGTAACCGCGGGTGGTAAAACGCTGTGACATGTTCAAGAGGAATGCCGCCAAGCGCTCTTCCGCGCGCATTGTGCCCAAGAGCATCATCACCCCGTGATCACGGACGATTTCTCGACTCAGGACCTTATGAAACTGATGCTGAAGGGTTTCGATGCTGCGGGAAAGTTCTTCAAGCTGATGAAAGGGAATGATGCACACATCGCTGTCTTCCAGCGCGATCGCATTGCAGGTATGCGCTTCGGTACTGATGCCGTCCAGCCCAAGCAGTTCGCCAGCCATTTGAAATCCGGTGACTTGATCCCTGCCGTCTTCAAGGATGACGTCTGTCTTGAAAAAACCGGCCCGCACCGCATAGATCGCTTCAAAAGGTTCGCCGGCGCGGTAAAGGTGTTGATGCCGTTTAACCTTGCGCCGAGCGCCTACAAGAGACTCGACTTTATCTACTTCGTCCGGGCTCAACCCGAAAGGCAGGCATAACTCACGCAGATTGCACTGGGAGCAGGCCGTCTTGAGCTGAGTAATCGAGACTGGGATCGAACTGCCGTGCAAGTTAGACTCCCCCGCTATGTGTCGCATTGTTGTAGAGTTCCCCACCCACAAGATCAAAAACAGGGTGCTTGATCCAAGTCAACACCGAATTACAGCCTTTTTGCGATCTTTCGCAGGCTGCAGGAAATCATGACCGCCAACTATCGAGACTTGATTTTTGACCCCGACGTGATCCGCCGTTTCGACGTAAACGGGCCGCGTTATACGTCTTACCCCACCGCAGATCGCTTCACGGAAGCCTTCCGCGCGGGAGAGCTCGTTCACTGGCTGGGGCGGAGGACGGTCGGTGGAATCGCTCGACCGCTCTCATTATATGTCCACATCCCCTTCTGCAATACCATCTGCTACTACTGCGGCTGCAACAAGATCATCACCAAGGATCATGGGCGGTCTGCCAAGTATCTAAAATATCTTGCAAAGGAAATGGCGATCCAGGCCGCTGCGCTAGACGGTGACCGGGATGTGGTCCAGCTGCATTGGGGAGGAGGGACGCCTACTTTCCTCAGCCATGACGAGATGCGTCGTCTGATGGGCTCGATCAACGAGCACTTCCGGCTTGTGCCTAATGGTGAGTACTCGATCGAAGTTGACCCGCGCAAAGTCGATGAGCCGACGGTTGCATTACTGGGCGAGCTCGGATTCAACCGGATGAGCGTGGGTATCCAGGATTTCGATGAGTCCGTCCAGCGTGCTGTCAATCGCGTGCAATCGCTGGACGAAACCCGAGTAGTCATCGACGGGGCGCGCAACAACGGCTTCAAGTCGGTGAGTGTGGATCTCATCTACGGGTTGCCCAAACAGGGTGTAGAGAGTTTTGGCCGTACGCTGGATTTGGTGGTGAACGAACTCTCACCGGATCGGCTGTCAATCTACAACTATGCTCATCTGCCGAGCTTGTTCAAGCCTCAGCGCAGGATTGCCGCGGCTGACCTGCCATCGGCGGACACCAAGTTGCAGCTTGTGCAGTTGGGGATACAGCGTTTGACGGAGGCCGGGTACGTCTACATCGGCATGGATCATTTTGCCAAACCGACCGACGAGCTAACCATCGCCCAGCGACAGGGACGTCTGCACCGCAACTTTCAAGGGTATTCGACCTATGCCGAATGCGATCTGATCGGACTTGGCGTGTCCGCTATCGGCAAGGTGGGTCCCACATACAGCCAGAATGTCAGGACGGTGGACGAGTACTACGAGTGCTTGGATCAAGGCACTCTGCCGGTGATGCGGGGCTTGGAACTGACGCCCGATGATTTGCTTCGGCGGTCCATCATCCAAGCATTGATGTGCCACTTCACCCTTTCGATCGAGGCAGTCGAGATTGCGCATCTGATCGATTTCAAGAGCTACTTTGATGCCGAACTGGCAGCCTTGAGGGAGATGGAAGAGGCTGGGTTGGTCCAGATTAGCGATGGCTGGATCACGGTGCTGCCCCGGGGCCGCCTTCTGGTCAGGGCGATAGCAATGGTTTTTGACCGCTATCTCCGTGCCGACCGGGAGCGTACCCGGTACTCGAAAGTCATTTGACGCTCAGATCCAGCGGACTTGCTTAGCTTTATTCGTAGAGCCGCTGAGGTTGAACCGCTCCTCCTGATGCGCGATTCCGGTCCGTTTCCTGCACGAGGGCGACATGCCTGAGCCTGGTTACCTTGCGGCATTTCTGGTTGGACTGCTTGGGGGAACTCACTGCATTGGGATGTGTGGTGGAATTGTGGGCGCGCTGACCATCAAGCAGCCAGGTTCTACCGCCAGGGACTCTGCGCTTCATCTGGCGTACAACCTGGGCCGGATTGCTTGCTATGGCGCCAGCGGGGCAGTGATGGGGGCAATTGGCAGCATGGGGTTGCTGATGGGCCAGTGGCTACCGATGCAACTGATTCTTTACGTGCTGGCCAATCTGATGCTGATTGCCTTGGGTGCGTATCTGGCCGGCTTCTCTCGCGTGCTGATTGCGGTTGAAAGTTTGGGGCAACGTTTCTGGGCCAGGATACAGCCCTGGACCCGGCGCTTTCTGCCAGCCCGCACTCCCGGCCAGGCTTTGATCCTGGGGGCGATGTGGGGATTCCTCCCGTGCGGGATGGTGTATAGCATGCTGGCGACGGCTCTCGTTTCAGGGGGGGCAACGGCAGGCGGGCTTTTGCTCCTCATGTTTGGATTGGGAACCCTGCCAAACCTGTTGCTGGCCGGTTGGGTACTGCGGCGGGCAAAGGGAGTCGTCCATCATCGGGTTGTGCGGTTGGTGGCCGGTCTGATCGTGATTGGATTCGGGGTTGCTGGTCTGGGTAACGCACTTTTCCTTGCAACCAAGGCGGGTTAGGCTGTCTTAGACATCAGGGAGGGGGGAATCCAGAGCATGAAGATACTGCTGGCAGTGGACCAATCCGATGCAGCATTGGCGATGATCGACGCGGTACTGGGGCGCCGTGGGTGGTTCAGGGATGCGCCTGAGTTTCACCTGGCCTACGTTCACCCGCCCATTCCGCTCGGCTTTGCCACACGCCACGTCAGTGAAGAACTTGTGGAGCGTTATTACCGGGAGGAGACGGCTTCGGTGCTGGGGCCAGCTCAGGCCCGGCTGATGGCGAGCGGGGAAACCTGCTTGGTCCATGGTCTGGTTGGTGATCCAGCGGAAGCGCTGGTTCATCTCGCGCGGGCGCAGGGCATTGATCTGCTGTGCGTGGCGCCCCACGGACGCAGTGCTGTGGCCAATGCCGTCCTTGGATCCGTCGCAACCAAGCTTGCCCGAATCAGCCCAGTTCCCGTGATGTTTGTTCGCTAAGTCCACCTCCCTGGTGTTGGCCAGTTTCTTATCGACATGTCCGATTCCTCGCCCCCCATCAAGCTGGATCTGCCCATCGAGGGGATGACCTGCGCGGCTTGTGCTGCCCGTCTGGAAAAGACGCTCAACCGAATGCCAGGAGTCAAGGCGACGGTGAGCTTCGCCTCGGAGCGCGCGCTGATCGAACTGAGCGAGGAGGCACCTTCAGCGGCGACAGTCGTGCAAGCAATCGGGAAGACTGGCTTCGCCGTTCCGCCGCAACTGGTGGAGCTGGACGTCGCCGGCATGACTTGCGCTGCGTGCGCTGCACGAATCGAGAAGGTGCTGAACAAGCTTCCCGGGGTGGATGCCTCGGTGAGTTTTGCTGCCGAGAAGGCCCATGCGCGGGTGACGCCAGGCCTGGCCGACGCAGAAATGATCCGAAACGCGATCCGCAAGGCGGGTTTCGATGCGACGCCCTGTGCTGAGGATGACCTTGAGGCAGCGCGTGCCCGCAAGCACGTGCTGCATCGGGCCGAAGTGCGCCGCTTCTGGATCGCGGCGCTATTGACGCTTCCATTGCTGGCGCAGATGCCGGCGATGTTTGCTGGCTCTGCGCACCACGATGTTATTCCCCGGTGGTGGCAGTTGCTATTGGCAACTCCGGTTCAATTCTGGGTGGGTTGGCGGTTCTACCAGGGCGCTTTCAATGCGCTACGCGGGGGCACCGGGAATATGGATGTGCTGGTGGCCTTGGGTACCAGCATGGCGTACTTCTACAGTCTGGCGGTCACGGTCGGCGGTTTCGATCACCTTCACGTTTATTTCGAGGCCTCTGCCACCATCATCACCTTGGTATTGATGGGGAAGCTCCTGGAGGCGCGGGCGAAAGCGCGGACGGTCGCTGCACTGGAAGCGCTGGTGAAACTGCGTCCACAGTCGGCATGGGTGCCCGCGGCGGACGGCTCCCTGGTGGATACCCCGGTTTCCCGCTTGATGCCGGGTGACGCTTTTGTCGTGCGCCCCGGCGATAGCGTTCCGGTTGACGGCGAGGTGGCCGGTGGTGAGAGTGCAATCGATGAGAGCATGTTGACCGGAGAGAGCCTTCCGCGGGCCAAGGCCTTGGGCGACAAGGTCTACGCCGGTACCGTCAACGGAACCGGGCTGCTGCGTTGCCGGGCGACCGGCATCGGGAGCGCCACCTTGCTGGCGGGCATCATTCGTATGGTGCAGCAGGCGCAGGGTTCCAAGGCACCAGTGCAGCGACTGGCGGACCGCATTGCTGCGGTATTCGTGCCGGTGGTTAGCCTGGTGGCGTTGGTGACTTTCCTGGGTTGGTGGTTGGTCACGGGTGAATTTGCGCAGGGGCTGGTCAATGCGGTGGCGGTCTTGGTGATCGCCTGTCCGTGTGCGCTCGGCTTGGCCACCCCGACCGCGATCATGGTTGGTACCGGCCGCGCGGCTGCCGCGGGGATTCTGGTGCGCAACGCCGAGGCGCTTGAGCACGCGCAGAAACTGTCAGTCCTGGCGGTGGACAAGACCGGAACGCTTACCGAGGGCAAGCCCGCGGTGAGCGATGTATGGCCCTTGGGCGGCGTGACCGAGGATGAAATGCTTGCACTGGCAGCTTCGCTGGAGCAAGGCAGTTCTCATCCGCTGGCTGCAGCCGTGGTGCAGGCTGCGCGTGATCGATCCTTGCCGCTGAGTGAGCCGGGCGATGTGCAGGTGGCACCGGGTAGAGGTCTGACGGGGACCGTGGGCGGGGCGATCTGCGTGGTGGGTGGCCCCGGATATTTCGCCGAGCGGAGGCACGTGCTGCCCAATGAGTTGATTGAGCGACTCCAAGGCGAAGGGAAGTCCATCGTGCTCGTAGCCAAAGACTCTGAGCTCGTGGGCGTGCTGGGTGTGACGGATCGCTTGCGAGGCTCAACCCCGGGGGCGATCCGCCGCCTCGCCGCAATGGGGATCGATGTGGTCATGCTGACGGGGGACAACGCCACGACCGCCAGGGTTGTGGCGGAACAGGCCGGGATTGGAGATTTCCGGGCGGGTATTCTGCCATCGGACAAAGCTCTGGCCATTTCCGAACTCCGGCAGCGCGGGCGCTGGGTCGGCATGGCGGGAGACGGGATCAACGATGCTCCGGCCCTGGCGGCAGCCGACGTCAGTTTCGCGATCGGGACAGGCGCTGACGTAGCGGTTGAGGCCGCTGACATCACCCTCCTGCGCAACGATTTGCGGGGTGTGGCGGATGCCGTGGATCTTTCCCGGGCAACGCTCGGCAAGATACGGCAGAACCTGTTTTTTGCCTTCATTTACAACGTGCTGGGGATTCCACTTGCAGCTTTGGGGATGCTCAATCCGGTGATCGCCGGGGCTGCCATGGCGATGAGTTCGGTGTCCGTGGTGAGCAACTCTCTCTTGCTGCGCCGTTGGAAACCCCGGGCCTGAGAATTACCAACTAACAGGAGCTTCCGATGGAAACTGCAGTGATCAAGGTGGGCGGGATGAGTTGCCAAGGATGCGTGAAAAGCGTAACGGGGGTACTGACGGCGCAGGCGGGTGTCAGCCGTGCGCAGGTTTCTCTGGAGGCTGCGCAGGCCGAAGTGGAGTTTGATCCAGGGACAACCAGTGTTTCCGCACTCAAGGCTGTCATTGAAGAAGCGGGCTTTGATGCCAGTTGAGGGCGGTGTTCGAGCCCCGGACTCAACCGGCACTCGTTCCAGTCTGTCCGGCCCGCGCCTCCGCTGGTGCCGGATGCTGCAGTTCAAGATGGGCTTGATCAGCCTCGAAAGTTGGACTCCGCCGGGAATTGGGTGAGGTCTACCCGGGGTTCGGGATTCCAGCCTTGATGGCGGTGTTCCGCAACCACATTGGTGAAAATGCCGCCACGCACGAAGAACTTCGCTGTCAGACGCATATAGCGTGGCTGGGTGGCAGCCACCAGATCGTCCAGGATGCGGTTGGTCACCGCTTCGTGGAAAGCCCCTTCGTCACGGAATGACCAGACATACATTTTGAGGCTCTTCAATTCCACACACGTTTGATCGGGAATGTAATCGAGCCACAGGGTGGCGAAATCCGGTTGCCCGGTCTTTGGACACAGGCAGGTGAACTCCGGTATTTGCATGTGGATGTGGAAATCCCGGTGAGGGGCAGGGTTGGGGAAGGTTTCCAGCGTTTTGGATGGCATCGAGGGCATCGGAGATAGGCGGAATGTGCAAAATGCTATTATAGCTTTGCCCCTGAGCCCTGTTTCTCAGTGCCTTGCGACTGTTCTGCGTCATCCTGGAACGCGCTTCTTTTCTCTTGGCTTGCCCGAAACTTTTCTTCCGTGCGCCTCACCCGACTCAAGCTTGCCGGTTTCAAGACCTTTGTAGACCCAACTTCCATTGTGACGTCGGCCCAACTGGTCGGAGTGGTTGGCCCCAATGGCTGTGGCAAGTCCAATGTGATCGATGCAGTGCGTTGGGTGCTGGGAGAGTCCCGGGCGGGTGCCTTGCGTGGCGAGTCCATGGAGGATGTGATTTTCAATGGTTCGGGCACCCGCAAACCTGTCGGTCGTGCCAGCGTGGAGATGCATTTCGACAACAGTCTGGGGCGGGCGGCTGGGCAGTGGTCCCAGTACGGCGAAATCACCGTCAAGCGCGTACTGGAGCGCTCCGGAACTTCGATTTATTACATCAACAACCTGAAGGTACGTCGTCGGGACGTGATCGACCTGTTCCTGGGCACGGGCCTGGGACCCCGTGCTTACGCCATCATCGAGCAGGGCATGATCTCCCGGATCATCGAGGCACGGCCGGAGGATGTTCGCGCCTTTCTCGAAGAGGCCGCGGGAGTGACGAAGTACAAGGAACGACGCAGGGAAACCGAAGGCCGGCTTGGAGACGCCCGGGACAATCTCGCCCGACTGGAAGACATTCGGGGGGAACTGGCCCAACAGTTGGGGCGGCTTGAGAGTCAGGCACGGGTTGCGGAGCAATACCAGGGGTTCCAGGCAGAGCTCCTGCGCCGACAACAGCTTCTGTGGTGGATCAAACGGAGTGACGCCGCCGGAGAACGACACCGCCTTGGTGTGGAGTTAAGCGCAGGGGAGGCAGGGCTCGAATCCGTGGTCGCACAGTTGCGGCACGTGGAGGCAAGCCTTGAAGCCACTCGCCTTGAGCACCACACGGCAGGCGATGCGGTACACCACGCCCAAAACCGCTTGTTCGAGGTCAATGCCGAGTTGGCACGGCTGGAGGCCGAACAACGCCACTTGAGGGAATCCCGGGAAAAAGCGCTGGCCCGGTTGGGCGCTCTTGGTGCCGAGAGACAGCGGTGGGCGGGACAACAGGCCGAGGCGGATCTGGCGCAAGTGGCGTTGGGCCAGCAAATCGAGCAGGTCGCGATCCAGGCGTGTGTGCTGGAGGAGCGGCATGAGATTGCCGCGGCCAAAGTTCCCGACCGTGAAGCGGATCATGAAGCTGCGCGCAGGGCTTACGACTCGATTCGTCAGCAAGTGGCGCTCACCGAACAGCAGGTGAAGGTGGAAGAAGCCCGGCTGCAAGCGGCGGAGCGGGCGCTGGCCGCGCTCGCCCAACGGCGGGATCGCCTCGAGGCAAGCAGCGGGGAAAGTGACCACGATTGCGTGGATGTGATCGAACTGGCGCGAGTGAGTGAGTCTATCGCGTTGCTCGAGGCGCGGCTGGAGGCACAGGCCGACTCCGCTGCTTTGCTGGAAGAGCAGGCCCGTGAATTCAAATCTGCCCAGCACGAAGCGCTTCAGCGTGAGAAAACGGCTGCTCGCTCCGCCAACGAGACGAGGGCGAAATTCCATGCGCTGGCCCAGTTGCAGCACAAGCTTGGGCGTGGGGGGCCGCTGGAAGATTGGCTGCACCGCCACGGCCTGAAGGGTGACGACGCCTTGTGGCAACACATTCGCGTCAGTGCGGGTTGGGAGTTAGCGGTTGAGGCGGTATTGCGCGAGCGTTTGCGCGCCGTGCGGTGGACGGCGGGCGACCTCCCACGGGACTCGGCGCGCCAAACAGTTGCGTTGCTTCTCCCTGTTCGAGTGCCTGATGAGCTTCGGGAGGTGCATCGGGAAGGCATGGAGCTTTTGTCCCGGATGGTGGAATGCGCAGGCGCGTGGGGGGACGGATTGCGTCACTGGCTGGCCGGGACATACGCCGTGGAGGATCTGGATAGCGCGCAGGGCATGCGCGAGCAGCTCGCATCGGGTGAAGTACTGGTGGATCGGCTGGGCCGGGTTGCGGATCGGGGCGGTGTGGTGATCCACGCACCGGATGCGGCCAGTCACGGTTTGCTTGAACGCCAGAGAGAGCTCGAACTGCTAGAGGCGCAGACGGACGCTCAGGAGGCGCGGCACCGCGAGGCGCTTCTTGCGCTGCAAGCGGCGGAAGAGGCCCTTGAGAATTCGCGCACTGCTGCCTCAGGTGCGCGCACCCAAGCCGAGGGTTTGCAGCAGGAACTGCACCGGCAGCGTATGGCGCAACTCAAGCTTGAACAAGTGCTGAGGCGATCGGAGGAGCACAAGGCGCGACTGACCCGCGATCTGGCGGAACTGGCCGAGTCGCAGCTGAAGGAAGAGGGACTGCGGGATCAGGCCGTGGCGGCCTTGGAAGCCGGACAGGCGCGCCTGGAAGAACTGCTCGGGTCCAGTGACTCCGAGCTCCTTTTGTATCAGCGCACAGAGATGTTGCTCCGGGACGCGCGAAATCTCGCCCAGCAGGCGGAGCGGGAACTGCGGGAAATGCGCTTTTCGGAGCGCGAACTCGCCCAGCAACTTGAGGTTTCCCGCCAAACACAGGCGCTCGCCATGGTCCAGCTTGAGCGAATCGCAGGTGAGACCGAAGTCGCGCAGGGTGAATTGGGAGCCTTGGACGAACAGACGTTGCAGGACCGTCTTCTCGCGACCTTGTCCTCTCGGGGGGAGAAAGAGGAAAGACTGCTGGATTGCCGAAACGCCTACGAGGAGGTTTCTGCCAAGTTGCGCATGCTCGAGGAGGAGCGCTTGCGGACGGAGCAAAGCTTGCATCCTTTGCGCGAGCGCTTGAGCCAGTTGCGGCTGGCCCAGCAAGCCGCCGCCCTCAGCGAAGCCCAATTCGCAGCCCGGCTAGAGGAATCCGGTGCGGACGAGGCGGCGTTGCAGGCCGTAGCCATGGCCGCCGACGGCTTGAAGGAGACTCTGCTGCAAAGGGATATCAACCGGCTGACTCGCCAGATCGAAGAGTTGGGGCCGGTCAACCTTGCGGCCCTGGACGAATTGGGCCGGGCACGGGAGCGCGCAGGGTACCTGGGCGCCCAGTCGGACGACCTCAACCGTGCCATTGCTACCCTGGAGGAAGCGATCCGCCGGATTGACCGAGAAACCCGGGCGCAGTTGAGTGATACCTACGAAGCGGTAAATACCCAGTTCGGTACCTTGTTTCCGGAGTTGTTTGGTGGCGGAGAGGCGCGGCTCGTGTTGACAGGCGATGAGATTCTCGACTCTGGCATCCAGATCGTTGCCCGACCACCCGGCAAGAAAAACAGCTCCATCCACTTGTTGTCCGGCGGTGAAAAGGCGTTAACCGCCATCGCTCTGGTATTCTCCCTATTCCAGCTCAATCCTGCACCCTTCTGTATGCTGGACGAGGTGGATGCGCCGCTGGACGACAGCAACACCGAGCGATTCTGTGACATGGTGCGGCGGATGTCGGCGCAGACTCAGTTCATTTTCATCAGTCACAACAAGATCACCATGGAACTGGCGCAGCAATTGGTCGGCGTCACCATGCAGGAGCAGGGCGTTTCCCGCGTGGTTGAAGTGGACATGGAAGAAGCGCTGCGCCTGCGCGAAGACGCGGCCGCCTGAAACCGTCGTCAGGACGGAGGGGCCCCCAGGCAGATAACGGAATGGCAATCAGCGAATTTCAAACGAGCTTGATCGCATTGGGCGCAGCGGCGGTGGCCGGCGTTTTTGCGTTCAACAAATGGCAAGAGTGGCGCCACGAAAAGAACACTCAGAAGATGTTCGGTGCCGAGCACAAGGACGTGCTGATCGACTCGGCGCGGAGTTCCAGGTCGCCGCAGGAGTCAGGCGCGAGCGACGCCGTTGTGGCGTCCACCGAGCAACCCGGGACGAATGCCGCGGCTGCGTCGGCAGAGCCCCTGGATCCCGCCTTGCTGGAAGCCGATCCCGCCGTCGAATGCGTCCTCAGCATCGATGCGGACGAGCCGATTCCTGGTCCGGTGTTTTGGGATGCGCAAAAAGAGCTTTTTGCCGGTCTCTCAAAATCGATACGCTGGATTGGAGCGGGGGCCGAAGGCCAACCTGTTGCCTTGGGGCCCAATACCGGGAGGGCTTTCCACCACCTGCTGGGCGTCTTGCCCTTGGCAGACCGCAGGGGGCCTCTGACTACGGGTGATCTGGACGTCGTGGCGAAAGGGATGCAGCGGATGGGAGATCGGTTTCTCGCCGTCGCGCCGTTGCCACAGGCGGACGACGTTCTGGCTCGCGCGCACTCGCTGGACGCATTCTGTGCCGGGGTGGATGTGCAGATAGGCGTGAATGTCGTGGCGGCAGGGCAGCCGTTTACCTGGGATATCCTGGCGCCCCTGACCGTGGAGCAAGGATTGAAGGTGGAGCCAGACGGGCTTTTCCATGCCCGGGATTCCGGGGGGAGGACGCTTTACACGCTGGGCAATCTTGAACCCGATCTGTTTGTTCCCGGGGACATGGTGGGCTGGAAGTCGGGAGGTGTGACGCTGATGCTCGACGTGCCCAGAGTGCCCAACGGCGACCAGGTGTTCGATCGCATGATGGGAATGGCCCGTCGGCTAGCCGATGCTGTGGGCGGAGCGGTGGTGGACGACAACCGGGTGCCGCTGGCGGAAGGCTCGCTTGAGTTGATCCGGGCCAAGATCCAGCAGTTTCAGCGCCACATGGCGGAGCAGGGTATCCCGGCCGGGAGTGGCCCCGCCTTGCGCCTGTTTTCTTGACTTCCATGGGGGCGCTATCGCGCTCCCTGCCTTGTTCCCCCGTCATGCAGATTCCGGCCGAAATTCTTGATCAGGCAAACAAGCTGCGGGCCGACCTGGATCGCTTTGCCCGCGCCTACTACGAGCTTGATGCGCCCTTGGTTCCGGACGCCGAGTACGACCGACTGTTCCGGGCGCTGCAGGCGCTGGAAGAGGCGTATCCCTCGCTCAAGACACCCGATTCTCCCACCCAGCGGGTGGGGGGAGCCCCGGTTTCCGCGCTGCAGGCCGTTCGGCATGCGGTACCGATGCTCTCGATACGAACTGAAACCGACCCCACACCGGCCGGGGCCTTGCACTTCGATACCCAGATCCGGGATTGGCTTAAATGGGACGTTGCTTCCGGGCCTGTGGAGTACGCCGCTGAACTGAAGTTTGATGGCCTGGCCATGAGTCTGCGTTATGAGCATGGCGTCCTGGTGTGTGCTGCCACCCGTGGGGACGGTGAAACCGGAGAGGATGTCACCCATAACATCCGGACCATCAGGCAGATTCCGCTGCGTCTTCAGGGGGATGCCCCGCCCGTACTGGAAGTGAGGGGCGAGGTCTATATGCGCCGGGATGACTTCGAGGCGCTTAATGCCCGGCAGCGTGCCGCAGGGCAGAAAACCTTTGTGAATCCCCGCAACACCGCTGCCGGTGCGGTACGGCAACTGGATCCGGCTGTCGCAGCGGCGCGTCCGCTATCTTTCTTCGCCTATGGGGTGGGAGAGGTTGAGGGATGGGACATGCCTGAAACGCACTCGGCTGTGCTCGACGCGTTAGGCGCATTGGGTGTGCCGGTATGCGTGCATCGTGCGATTGTCCGTGGAGGCGAAGGGCTGGCCGAATTTCACGCGGAGCAAGGGGCGCTACGCGATAGCCTGCCCTTCGACATTGACGGTGTGGTCTACAAGGTGAATCGCCTGGAGTTGCAGAAGCAACTGGGTTTCGTCACCCGGGAACCGCGCTGGGCGGTCGCCCACAAGTACCCCGCCCAGGAGGAAATCACCCGATTGCTGGATATTGACGTTCAAGTCGGGCGCACCGGAGCGCTCACACCGGTGGCGAGGCTCGCGCCCGTGTTCGTCGGCGGCGTCACGGTGACCAACGCAACATTGCATAACCAAGAACAAATCGACGGCAAGGACGTGAGGATTGGGGACTGGGTCATCGTCCGCCGGGCCGGAGATGTTATTCCCGAAGTTGTCGCCTCGATCCCGGAACGGCGGGAGGGTGTGCTGCCGAGGTTTGTCCTGAAGGAAAAGTTTCCGGTCTGTCCGGTGTGTGGATCCCATGTGGTGAAGGGGGAGGATGAAGCTGTTGCACGATGCAGCGGTGGATTGTTTTGCCCCGCGCAGCGAAAGCAGGCGCTACGGCATTTTGCCGGGCGTCGTGCTATGGACATCGACGGTCTGGGGGAGCGTTTGATCGATCAGCTTGTGGACAATGACCTCGTACGCACCCCAGCGGATCTGTATAACTTGCGGTTGTCCGACGTAGCAGGCCTGGAACGGATGGCGGAAAAATCTGCCCGCAATCTTCTTGCGGCGATTGAAAGCAGTAAACACTGCACCTTGGGGCGGTTTATCTTTGCCTTGGGAATCCGCAACGTGGGTGAAGCTACCGCGAAGGATCTGGCTGTGAGTTTCGGTCGCCTGCCGCCCATCATGGTGGCCTCCGAGGAGGAACTCTTGCGGGTACCCGACGTAGGGCCCATTGTCGCGGCCTCCATCGCAGACTTTTTCCGGGAGGCGCACAACCGGGAAGTGATCCAGGCGTTGGTGGAGGCGGGAGTGCATTGGCCGGATCAAGAGCCCCGCAGCGAGAATGCCGGGCCTTTGAGTGGGAAGATTTTCGTGTTGACTGGAACGTTGCCCGGTCTGACGCGGGATGAAGCCAAAGCCCTTATAGAGGCTGCCGGGGCCAAAGTGAGTGGTTCGGTATCGAAAAAGACGAATTTCGTCGTGGCGGGCGCCGAAGCAGGGTCGAAGCTGGAAAAAGCCTTGGCTCTCGGTGTTCCGGTCCTGGACGAGCAAGCGTTCAAGCAATTACTGCAGGACTGACTGAGAATGAAAAAAGTTACCAAGGCTGTGTTTCCCGTGGCGGGTTTCGGGACCCGTTTTCTCCCCGCGACGAAAGCCAGCCCGAAGGAGATGATGCCCATCGTGGACAAGCCCCTCATCCAGTATGCGGTGGAGGAGGCCGTGGCTGCGGGTGTGACGGAACTGGTATTCGTCACGGGGCGGACCAAGAGGGCCATCGAAGATCACTTCGATAAAGCATATGAACTGGAGACGGAACTGGCTGCCCGGGGCAAGGGTGGACTGCTGCATCTCGTGCAGGAGACGGTTCCCAAGCACGTGAACTGCATCTACATCCGTCAGCCGGAACCCTTGGGGCTTGGACACGCCGTGTTGTGCGCAGCGCCCGTGGTCGGGGACGAGCCCTTCGCGGTCCTGCTGGCGGACGACTTGATCGATGCGGAAACGCCTGCGCTCGCCCAGATGGTTCAGGCCTATGACTACCACCGCTGCTCGGTACTGGGGGTCCAGGAAGTCCCCAAGGATCAAACCCGTCAGTACGGCATCGTTAGTACCGAGGCGGAGAACGGCAAGATCAAGTGGGTGACCGGCATTGTGGAAAAGCCGGATCCCGCCGTGGCACCGTCCAACCTTGCTGTGGTCGGGCGGTATGTGCTCTCTGGCGCAATTTTCGATCATCTGCGGCGGGTGCAGCCTGGGGCTGGTGGCGAAATCCAGCTCACCGACGCCATTGCTGCCTTGTTGAAGCATGAGGCGGTGCTGGCATTCCCGTTCGAAGGTACCCGCTATGACTGTGGCTCCAAACTGGGGTACCTGGAAGCCACTGTGTCGCTGGGCCTGAAGCACCCCGAGGTGGGAAGCCAGTTCCGGGAGTATCTTGCGGCCATGCATGCGGCGGGCGGCTGCTGATCGGATCCGGTCACCTCAGAAATCGTGGATGCCAAACATGCCAGACTCTGACGCACATGGGTTGCTGAGGGCTTCGGATTTGCTCGTGGATGAGGTCGCGATCAGCCAGGCTCTCGACCGACTGGCGTCCGAGATCTCCGTGCGGTTGTGTGATGCCAATCCTGTAGTGCTGACCGTCATGACCGGAGCCGTTGTGTTTGCCGGTCAGTTGCTGCCGCGGTTGGCGTTTCCCCTGGACCTGGACTACGTTCACGTGACCCGTTATGGCGACAAGACCGCTGGCGGCGCCCTTGAATGGCTGGCCACACCGCGAGTTGCCCTGGCTGGTCGCAGGGTGCTGCTGGTGGACGACATTCTGGACGAGGGCGTTACGCTCGCGGCATTGCGGAAGTGGGTGCTTGAGCAGGGTGCCACCGAGTGCCTGTGCGCGGTATTCGCGGACAAAGACACGGGGTTGAGCAAACCCATTACTGCCGATTTCGTCGGGGTGACGGTGCCAAATCGCTATGTGTTTGGTTTCGGGATGGATGTGAAAGGTGCCTGGAGGAATCTGCCTCAGGTTCGGGCGCTGGCCTGCGATTGATTGGCGACTTCCGTTCCAGACAAAAAAGGGAACCCAGGAGGTTCCCTTTTTTCATTGCAACGTGCGGAACTCCGCCAGAGTGATTACTGCTCTGCTTCGCGGCTGGCGCGCTTGCGCTCGTGTTCCTTGAGGAAGCGCTTGCGCAGTCGAATGGACTTGGGGGTGACTTCCACGAGTTCATCGTCGGCGATGAATTCGATGGCGGACTCCAGAGTAAGCTGGATCGGCGGAGTCAGGTTGATTGCCTCGTCTTTGCCGGAAGCGCGCACGTTGGTGAGTTGCTTGCCCTTGATGGGATTGACCACCAGGTCGTTGTCCCGGCTATGGATGCCAATGATCATGCCCTCGTAGAGCACGTCTCCTGGATTGACGAACATGCGTCCCCTGTCCTGAAGGTTCCACAGGGCATAGGCAACGGCTTCGCCGTCATTCTGGGAGATCAGTACCCCGTTGCGCCGTTCGGACATGGCTCCCGCCATTGGGCCATAATCGTCGAAGACGTGGCTGGCCAGACCGGTGCCACGGGTGAGGGTGAGGAACTCCCCCTGAAAACCAATGAGCCCTCGGGCGGGAATTCTGTACTCGAGCCGAACCCGACCTTTCCCGTCGGGTTGCATGTCCTGCATTTCGCCCCGGCGGCGCCCCAGTTCCTCCATGACGCCGCCTTGGTGGGACTCCTCCACATCGACGGTGAGCATCTCGTAGGGCTCGTAGCGCTCCCCGTTGATGTCCTTGAACACCACGCGGGGACGGCCCACGGCAAGTTCATACCCTTCACGCCGCATGTTCTCGAGCAGGATGGTCAGGTGCAGCTCGCCCCGGCCGGAAACTTCGAAGACGTCGGCATCGTCGGTGAAGTTAACCCGCAGCGCCACGTTCTTCAGCAGTTCCTTTTCCAGGCGCTCCCGGATCTGCCGGCTGGTCACGAACTTGCCTTCACGTCCCGCAAGGGAAGAAGTGTTGACCATGAAATTCATGGTGAGGGTGGGTTCATCCACCGCAATCGGGGCCAAGCCTTCAGGCGTGTCGGGATCGCAGAGGGTGACGCCGATGCCTACTTGTTCAATGCCGGAAATGAGCACGATGTCGCCGGCTTCGGCATAGTCCGCGGCGCTGCGCTCTAGGCCCTTGAAGGTAAGCACCTGGCCGACCTTGGCTTTCCCCTTGGCTTCTTCTCCGTAGAGCACGGCGACTTCCTGGTTGGGGCGGATGGAGCCGCGCTTGACCCGACCGATGCCGAGTTGGCCGATGTAGGTGGAGTAGTCCAGCGAGCAAATCTGAATCTGCAGGGGCCCCTCCGAGTCCACTTCAGGCTGGGGTACGTGCTCCAGGATGGCTTCGAAAAGGGGGCGCATGTCGACGCCTGGTTTATCGGCTTCAAGCATTGCGTAGCCATTCAAGGCTGATGCGTATACGACCGGGAAATCGAGCTGCTCTTCCGTTGCTCCCAGTTTGTCGAAGAGATCGAATGTGTGATTGATGACCCAGTCAGGGCGGGAACCGGGGCGGTCGATCTTGTTGATGACGACGATGGGCCGCAAGCCCTGCGCGAGTGCCTTGCGGGTCACGAAGCGGGTCTGGGGCATGGGGCCCTCGACCGCATCCACCAGCAGTAGCACACCGTCCACCATCGAGAGCACGCGCTCAACTTCGCCGCCGAAATCTGCGTGGCCAGGGGTGTCCACGATATTGATGTGAGTGCCTTCGTACTCGATAGCACAGTTTTTCGCCAGGATGGTGATGCCCCGCTCTTTTTCCAGATCATTGGAGTCCATCACCCGTTCCGCCACCTGCTGGTTGCTGCGGAAGGTGCCGGATTGGCGCAGAAGCTGATCTACGAGCGTGGTTTTGCCATGGTCCACGTGGGCGATGATGGCAATGTTGCGGATGGCACGGGTCATGGTTGTATTGCGCTGCACAATAAAAGCTTTGGATTGTAACATGGCAGGCCCGGATGCGTCGCTCTCGACGTGTTAGAATTTCCGGTTTTTCATGGGCTTACGAACATGCTGGCAATCATTGGCGGGAGCGGGCTGACACAGCTCGCCAATCTGGACGTGGTGCGCCGGGAGGTGGTGCGAACCCCTTGGGGAGAGCCGTCTGGCGCACTGTTGTTCGGGCGGATATGCCAACGTGAGGTGGTGTTCCTGGCCCGCCACGGCTATGGCCACACCATTCCCCCCCATCTGGTGAACTACCGCGCGAACATGTGGGCCTTGCGGGAGGCGGGTGCGAAAGGTGTGGTCTCGGTGGCGTCGGTGGGTGGTATACGCTCAGATCTGGGCCCCGGCGTATTGGTCGTTCCCTCCCAGATCATCGACTACACCTGGGGGCGCAAGAGCACCTACTTCGAAGGCGGGGAGGAGCCTGTGGTGCATGTGGATTTCACCCATCCTTACGATGCAGATCTGCGGGTTCGCATTCTGGATGCCGCCGGAGAAGCGGGTGAGGCGGTTGTGGACGGCGGGGTGTATGCCGCCACCCAGGGGCCACGGCTGGAAACGGCGGCGGAAATCAACCGGTTGGAGCGTGACGGGGCCGATTTGGTGGGCATGACGGGCATGCCGGAGGCTGCGCTGGCGAGGGAGCTGGATTTGCCTTATGCGGCAATCAATCCCGTGGCGAACCACGCGGCTGGCCGCGGTGACAGCACAGAAATCATTCACATGGAAACGATCGAGGAAACGCTCCGGACGGCGATGGGCCGGGTCCGGCGTATTCTTGATCACCTGTGCGCGCCATGATCCGCGAAGTACTGCGCATGGGGCATCCATGCTTGCTCGCGCGGGCGCAGGAAGTGACCGATTTCGACGCCAAGGAACTGGGGGCGCTGATCCAGGACATGCGGGACACCATGGCGCATCTGGCCGGCGCGGGTTTGGCGGCGCCCCAGATCGGTGTGGGCCTGCGCGTGGTGATTTTCGGGTTCGATCGGAATCCGCGCTACCCCCACGCGGAGAGCGTCCCCTTTACGGTGCTGATCAACCCCGAGCTGATTCCCTTGGGGGCGGAGGAGGAGGAGGGGTGGGAGGGGTGCCTTTCAGTGCCCGGCCTGCGAGGCTGTGTGCCGCGTTGGCGCCGCTTGCGCTACACCGGTCGTGATCAGCACGGCGTGATCATCGACCGCACGGTTGAAGGTTTTCACGCCAGAGTGGTGCAGCATGAATGCGACCATCTGGACGGCATTCTCTATCCGTCGCGGGTCCGGGATTTCGCGCGTTTCGGGTTCTCTGACGTGCTGTTCCCGGGGATGGATGCGCAATCGGGCGATTGAGGGCGCTTGCAGTGGAGAAGTGCCGCTGGCGCTGTTCAGGTAGAATCCGCCTCTTTCTTGACCCTCGTCTTTGGCGATGAAGATCTCTTTTCTCGAATTTGAACAGCCCATTGCCGAACTGCAATCCAAGATTGAGGACCTGCGGTTTGTGCAGGACGATTCAGCCGTGGATATTTCGGAAGAGATTTCTCGGCTGGAAGTGAAGAGCCAGGCGCTGACCAAGGACATTTACGCCAAGCTTACGCCCTGGCAGATCGCTCAGGTTGCCCGTCATCCCCAGCGGCCTTATACGCTTGATTACGTAGAACACATCTTTACGGATTTCGAAGAACTCCACGGAGATCGCAGTTTTGCCGACGACCATGCCATTGTTGGTGGTCTGGCGCGCTTCAATGGCCATAGCTGTATGGTCATCGGCCACCAGAAAGGGCGTGATACGAAAGAGAAGATCTTCCGTAACTTCGGCATGCCGCGGCCCGAGGGATATCGCAAAGCTTTGCGATTGATGCGGCTGGCAGAAAAGTTCGGGATTCCGGTGTTCACTTTCGTGGACACTCCCGGCGCGTACCCGGGAATCGATGCGGAGGAGCGGGGGCAGTCGGAAGCCATTGGCCATAATATATATGTCATGGCTGAACTGCGGGTTCCCATCATCACGACGATTATTGGCGAAGGTGGTTCGGGCGGAGCGCTGGCCATTGCCGTGGCTGACTCGGTGCTGATGATGCAGTATTCCACTTATTCTGTGATCTCGCCGGAAGGCTGTGCGTCGATTCTGTGGAAGAGCGCCGAGAAGGCGGGGGAGGCCGCGGAGATCATGGGCATCACGGCTGCCCGCTTGAAGAGCCTCAATCTTGTGGATAAGGTGATTGCCGAGCCTCCGGGTGGCGCCCATCGGGACCATCGGGTTACCGCCCAGAATTTGCGTCGTGCTCTGCAGGAAGCGCTTCGTCAGGTCTCGGATCTCTCCCCCGGTGAGCTGATTGCCCGTCGTCTGGACCGGCTCATGGAGTATGGGCGGTTCAAGGAACGGCCTCTGTCCTGAGACGGGTGCTCGATCTATGATTGCCAGGGGCTCATCGGAGCCCCTGTTCATTTTGGCTTTGGCCCATGATGATTGATCCGGCAAGAGTACCCGCAGTCGTCGAGGCAGCGTTGCTGGGTTGGGGCGTTGCCCAGGCCCGCTTAACGGTGGCGTTCAGCGGGGGGCTTGATTCGACGGTGTTGCTCCACGTGCTGGCTGGATTGCGCGGCCGACTCGGGTTGGAGCTGACAGCCGTACACGTGCATCACGGTTTGAATCCCGCCGCTGACGATTGGCTGACTTGGTGTGCCGGTGTTTGTCGCGACCTCCAGGTTTCGTTCTGGTCCGAGCAGGTGGAAGTGGATCGGTCCAGTTCAAAGGGCCTGGAGGCATCGGCCCGCATCGCCCGTTACCAGGTGTTCTCCCGTTGCGGTACGCGGTGGTTGGCACTTGCACACCATCAGGATGATCAGGCGGAAACCGTCCTGCATCGCTTGCTGCGAGGCGCAGGGGTGGCGGGCGCTGCCGGAATCCTTTCAGAACGTGCGCTGGAGAGCAGTTTGCCGGGTGGAACGATGCTGATCCGCCCTCTGCTTGAGCTCGGACGGAAGGAGTTGGTGTCCTATGCCCGTGCCCACGGGCTGCGATGGGTCGAGGACGCCAGCAATGCCGACACGGGCTTAGCCCGGAACTTCCTGCGCCACGAGGTCTTCCCTCTGCTTGAGGCGAGATACGGTGCACCTGCACGAACGCTTGTGCGGGCCGCGCGCCATTTCGCGGAAGCGCGCGCGTTGCTCGATGATCTGGCCGATGCCGACCTGACAATCTGCGCGCCCCGGGGAACAATGCTGGTGGCAAAGCTGAGAGCGCTCTCGAATGCTCGTGCGCGTAACGTGCTTCGCCGCCATCTGCATCGCTTGGGTTTGCCCGCGCCAGATGAATCCACTCTCGCAGAAGCGCTTCGTCAAAGCCTCAGTGCGCGCGACGACGGCACGCTGGCCGTGGAACTTGGCGGGGCTTATCTGCGGCGTTATCGGGGCGAACTGATCGTTGTGCCTCCCGTTTCGTCGTCCACTGCTACATTGGTGTGGCGAGGAGAATCGTCCATTGAGTGGGCCGGGGGAGTCCTTGCGTTCAAAGCAATCGTTGGCGAGGGAATCGCCCGTTCAAAGTTGGCACTGGCTGAAGTACGGATCAGTTCCCGCGCTGGCGGTGAGCGCCTGCGGCACGGACCTGGCCATTCCCGGCGCAGCCTGAAGAACCTCTTTCAGGAAGCGGGAGTGCCTCCCTGGTGGCGAAAGGTTCTGCCGTTGCTGTGGTGTGGTGATGAGCTCGTGTGGGTGGCAGGGGTCGGAGTAGCGGCCGGCTGGGCGTGCGAAGCTGGCGAAGACGGGGTACTTCCTTGTTGGCGCCCGTCAACGCTGCCCGGACAGGAGTTGGGAGAGTTCCACCGCTGAACGCACGCCCATTTTTTCGAAAATGCGTGCCCGGTGCACCTCCACCGTCCGGATGGAAATCCCTAATTCGTCGGCGATTTGCTTGTTGAGCTTGCCGGTGAGGATGCGCTCCATGACTTCCTGCTCACGGGGGCTCAGGCTGGATTGACGCGCACTGACCGATGCCTGGCTGGCCATCGCCTCGCACCGCGCAGCGTCCCGCGCCAAGGCTTGCTGGACAATCTTGACCAGATCGTTGTCGTTGAACGGTTTTTCGATGAAGTGATACGCGCCTTTGCGCAATGCTTCAACCGCCAGCGGAACATCGCCATGGCCGGTCAGAAATATCACTGGCAGGGCATCTCCGCGCTCCAGCATCTGGTCAAAACACTCCAGCCCACTCATGCCTCCCATGCGGATGTCCATCACCACACATCCCCTGACTCCAGTCAGTGTCCCGGCCAGGAAGGCTTCACCCGACGGCCAGGTGGCGCTGGTGAGATGACGCGTTTGTAGCAACCAGGCCAGGGCATCCCGGATGGCCTCATCGTCATCCACGATGTGAACCAGGCTTGTACTCATGTTTCCATTGGCAGCGAGAAGTGAAACAAGGTGCCTCCACCAGGGTTGGTTTCAAACCACAATCGGCCCCTGTGCAATTCGACGATCGAGCGACAGATGTTCAGTCCCATTCCCATCCCCTCGGCCTTGGTGGTGAAGAATGGCGCATAAAGCCGTGCGGCGATATCAGGAGATATCCCTGCGCCTTCGTCGGCAACGCTGACTTGAATCATGCCTTCGCTGATGCATGCGGTGATGTGCAGTTTCCGCGCCGCCGGGGGCATGGCAGCCATTGCATCCATGCCGTTACGAATGAGGTTGAGCAAAACTTGTTCAATCATCACCGGGTCCGCCTGTATCGGTGGTAGAGCGTCGGGCAGATTTGCCTCGATGCGGATGTGACGGCGACGCGCTTCGGGCTCGGAAAGAAGCACCGCATCATCGATGATTTCGCTTACCTTGCAGATCTGCATCTTCGGTTCGGAGCGCCTGACAAAGCCATGCATGCGGTGAAGGATCTGTCCAGCCCGCTGGGCTTGGCGTCCGAGTTTGGCGAGCGCATCCATCAGTTCGCTGGGAGTGAACTCGCCCGATTCGAGCTTGTTGAGGCAGCCGGTGTTGTAGCTGGCAATGGCCGAGAGGGGCTGGTTTAGTTCATGCGCGAGCGAGGAAGCCAGCTCCCCCATTGTGACCAAGCGCGCGGTGGCCTGTAGCCGCTCTTGCTGTTGTCGGTTGAACTCCTCGGCTCTCTTGCGCTCGGTAACGTCGAGTACCGAACCCATCCAGCCAGTGTGCCGGCCAGCGCTGTCGATCAGCGGGGCTTCGTAGATCAGGGCGTCAAACCGTTCTCCGTTCTTGCGCATCAGCCGGATTTCGAAACCTTCGGCAGGGGCTTCGCCTCGCAGTACCTGGGCGTGCAGCGCCTGCGTGTCTTCGATTTCCTCGGGCGCCCAGTAGGGCATGGGAGGGCCGCGGCCGATCAATTCGTCAGCACTGAACCCCACCATCTCGCAGAACGCCGGATTGACGTAGGTAATCCTGCCCGCCAGATCCCGCGCACGCATGCCGGTGTGCAATGAATCCTCCATGGCCTTGCGGAAGGCATGCTGTTCCCTGAGCGCTTCTTCCGCCCGCAGACTGCGGCTCATATGTCTGCGCAAGGAGCGCAGGCTCCAGACGATGGTGACCGAGAGCAGCACGATTACGGTCACCAACAGGGCCGGGAGGAGGCGGGTCTCGCTGCGGTAAGCCGTGGCCTTGAGCAACAGGCCTAGCCCGGGCGGATCGAACGGCAGGCTGTAGCTGAGATCCGAGGGATTGTCGGCAAGGTTGGATTTACGCGCGAGGATTTCGCCATCCATGTTGACCAGGGCGACCTGGTAGCGCTGCGCGAACCACCAAGGGACAAACTGCGCCAGCAATTCCTTTCCCGAGTACATGCCAATGGCGCCGCCGATGTAACGACCGGAGGAAAACACGGGGATGTGCACTTGGAAGCTGCTGTCACCGTCGGGGTGTCGGCGCAGCATCCGGTAGATGGGCTGGGCCAGGCGCTGGGCTTCGTGGGCAGCCTTCGTGACATCCATGCTGTCGAGCCCGGTGGGGTCGTCGACACGGGCAATCGGCGGGTGGGAGTAACGGATCCGCCCTTCCATATCCACCAACGCAATCCTCACCAAGCCGGACTTCTGGGCCAGCAACAACCGCATCCTGGAGTCCTGTTGTTCCAGGGAGTGCGGAGGAAGGTTTGCTGCCTCCACAAGCTGGCGCAGGCTGTCTTGATCCCGGCTGAGCTGGAAACGAAGATTTTGCTCGACCCACAACAGGTCGCTGATCAGTGACGCGCGCTGCTCCTCCCGCTCTGAGCGGTGCAACAACCACAGCAGCCCTGCGACGCTGATCACAACCAGAACAGCCGCTACCCTTGGCAGCAACCAGACCCAGCGCGGCGGGGCTGCCCGGTAGACGGCAGGTCTTGCCGGCAGGTCGACTTCGCCAGTGGGGGAGACTTTCATTGCGCGGTGCTTGACCGATTTCGGTTATCCACAATTCCCACCCACGCCCCCGCGCAAGAGAATCCCTGCACCAAAGGGGCGCATTGCGCCAACAGATTCCTTATTGAGATAGAGGAGAGAGATGATGAAACGCCGTTCCTTGCTGCTTGGTCTGCTTGCATCGCTGCTTGCACCGCTTGCTGTTGCCGCCGATCCAATTGTGATCAAGTTCAGTCACGTGGTGGCGCAGGATACACCCAAGGGTCGGGCCGCGGAGTACTTCGCCAAGCGCGCCGCCGAACTGACCAAGGGCAAGGTCAAGGTCGAGGTTTACGCCAACAGTGCGCTGTACAAGGACAAGGAGGAACTGGAGGCGCTGCAGCTAGGCGCCGTTCAGATGCTCGCGCCCTCTCTGGCCAAGTTCGGACCTCTGGGCGTGAAGGAATTTGAAGTTTTCGACCTGCCTTTCATCTTTGATAGCTACGCGGAGTTGCACAAGGTCACCCAGGGTCCGGTTGGGCAGGGCATCCTGAACAAGCTGGAGCCGAAAGGCATTGTTGGTCTCGCGTACTGGGACAACGGGTTTAAGTCATTCTCGGCCAACACGCCGATCAAGCTGCCCGCTGATCTGAAGGGCAAGAAATTGCGGATCCAGTCCTCCAAAGTGCTGGAGGAGCAGATACGTTCTCTGGGCGGCATTCCGCAGGTAATGGCGTTCTCCGAGGTCTATCAGGCGCTCCAGACCGGGGTGGTGGATGGTACCGAAAACCCTCACTCCAATCTCTTCACCCAGAAGATGCATGAGGTGCAAAAGCACCTGACGGTGACCGATCATGGTTATCTGGGGTACGCGGTCATTACCAACAAGAAGTTCTGGGAAGGACTCCCGGCTGACGTTCGCTCGCAACTGACCCTGGCGATGAAGGACGCCACCGCGTTCGCCAACGAGATCGCCCAAAAGGACAACGAAAAGGCTCTGGACGGGGTGAAGAAGAGCGGCAAAACCCAAGTCTATGTGCCGACAAAGGAGGAGCGCATGGCATTCAAGAAAGCGCTCGTGCCGGTGCATCAGAAGATGGAAGGCCGGATCGGCAAGGAGCTCATCCAGGCGATCTACAAGGAAACGGAGTTCGATCCCTCCAAGCTGTAATGTGGGTCTCGGGGAAGGAGCACCGCTCCTCCCCGGTTGATTTCGTCTCCCGCCGGGACACTGGCGGCAGAGCGTGCGAACGCGGAGGAGAAACGCATGATGCGCGTGCTTGATCGCCTGGAGGAACTACTGATCACGTTCCTCATAGGCGGCGCAACCTTGATCATTTTTGCGGCGGTCGTCCATCGCTACCTCGCCGGGTATGCCATTCCCGGCCTGCAAGACTGGCTGCTGAGCCTGAACACCAGTTGGGCTCAGGAGCTTTGCATCATCATGTTTGTGTGGATGGCCAAATTCGGTGCCGCCTACGGCGTACGGACTGGCATTCACGTGGGCGTCGATGTGCTCATCAATCGGCTCAACGACAAGAACCGTAGCCGCTTCATCATATTCGGCTTGTTGGCTGGAGCGCTGTTCACCGGGATCGTCGGCTCGCTGGGGGCGCACTTTGTATGGGAGAACGGGGCGCATCACGCGGTGTTCTCGTGGCTGGGCAAAGATCTGACGGATATACCCGAGGGGCCGACCACGCCAGACCTGGAGTGGCCAACGTGGATTGTCTATAGCGCCATCCCGTTCGGCTCCTACCTCATGTGTTTCCGGTTCCTGCAGGTCACCTACGCATTCATCCGCACAGGAGAGCTGCCCCATCACGACCACGGGCACGTGGACGGGATTGAGGAAGACAGTGTTCCCGTGGACGTAGACCCCTACGCCATGGGCGACAACCTTCATCCCCACGATCTGAAGCATGTCCAGTTGGGCGACGACGGTGCCGATGGGCAGGGAGGCCGCAAATGAACGCCTTGATTATTTTTGGCCTGCTGTTTGCCTTGATGCTGACGGGGATGCCGATTTCCATCTCCCTCGGTCTGACGGTTCTGACGTTCCTGTTCACCATGACGCAGGTTCCGCTGGAATCGGTTGCCCTCAAGCTTTTTACCGGGATCGAGAAGTTCGAGATCATGGCGATCCCGTTCTTCATCCTCGCGGGCAATTTTCTGACGCACGGCGGGGTGGCGCGACGGATGATCAACTTCGCCACCTCGATGGTGGGGCATTGGCATGGTGGCCTGGGTCTCGCGGGCGTGCTCGCCTGTGCGTTGTTCGCAGCCGTTTCGGGCTCCAGCCCGGCAACGGTGGTGGCGATCGGTTCCATTCTTCTGCCGGCGATGGTCAAAGCCGGATTCCCAAATCGGTTCGGGGCAGGGGTGATCTCCACCTCCGGTGCGCTTGGCATCCTGATTCCGCCTTCGATCGTGATGGTGATGTACTCGGTTGCGACCAACACCTCGGTTGGCGCGTTGTTCATGGCAGGGGTGGTGCCAGGATTGGCCTTGGCTGCCACCTTGGGCGGAGTCACGTTCTACCGGGCCTGGAAGAACAACTATCCGCGCCAGGCACGCGCGAGCTGGGGTGAGCGCGCAGAGGCCTTCAAGAACTCGATCTGGGGTCTGTTCCTGATCGTGGTGGTGATGGGCGGGATCTATACGGGAATGTTCACGCCGACCGAAGCGGCAGCGATGAGCGCGGTGTATGCGTTCATCGTGGCGGTGTTCGTCTATCGGGACATGTCGCTGAAAGATGTGCCGAAGGTCCTCCTCAACTCGGCCAACATGAGCGCGATGTTGCTGTACATCATCACGAATGCCGTTCTGTTCTCGTTCATCATGACCAACGAGAACATTCCGCAGACTTTGGCAGACTGGATGCTGGATAAGGGGCTCGGGCAGATTGCCTTCCTCCTGGCGGTCAACATTCTGCTGCTGCTCGCGGGCAATGTGATGGAGCCGTCGAGCATCGTGCTGATCTTCGCGCCGATTCTCTTCCCCGTCGCGATCAAGCTGGGCATCGACCCTGTCCATTTCGGCATCATCATGACGGTGAACATGGAAGTGGGCATGTGCCATCCTCCGGTTGGTCTGAATCTCTATGTGGCCTCCGGTATCACCAAGATGGGTATCACGGAACTTACGGTGGCGGTGTGGCCGTGGCTACTGTCGATGCTCGCGTTCCTGGTGGTTGTGACCTACTGGCCTGCCCTGTCTTTGTGGTTCCCCCGCATGTTGGGAATGATGTAGCGCGCGTCCGTAGGCGTTGTCCGACTCAAAGCCCGGCTGATGCCGGGCTTTGTTCATTGGCGGAACCTCATGTGAGCAGCCAAAGCCTGTTAAAATGGAAAGTTAAGCTGTTTTCGATTTTTTCGTTTCTCTTACCGGAGTTGATTCATGGCCGTTGAACGCACGCTTTCCATCATCAAGCCCGATGCCGTCGCCAAGAACGTGATCGGCAAGATCTACCAGCGCTTCGAAGACGCTGGCCTCAAAGTGATCGCCGCCAAGATGGCCCATTTGTCCGAGCAGGAAGCCGGGCAGTTCTACGCTGTGCACAAGGAGCGCCCCTTCTTCAAGGATCTGGTTTCCTTCATGACCTCCGGCCCGGTGATGATCCAGGTGCTGGAAGGCGAGGGTGCCATCGCCAAGAACCGCGAGCTGATGGGGGCCACCGATCCCAAGAAGGCTGCTGCGGGCACCATTCGCGCTGACTTCGCGGAGTCCATCGATGCCAATGCGGTGCATGGCTCGGACGCTGCCGAAACCGCGGCGGTGGAAGTCGCTTTCTTCTTCCCGGGCATGAACGTCTACTCTCGCTGATCGATTCTGGCTGCACTGGTGGTTCGTAGCCGGTGCAGCCAAACGGACCCCCATGCAGAATTTGCTCGATTTCGATGCGGATGGCTTGATTCAGTGGTGCGCTGCCCGTGGCGAGAAGCCTTTTCGGGCGCGGCAGCTGTTGCGCTGGATGCATCGCTTTGGTGCCAGTGATTTCGAGCAGATGAGCGACATTGCCAAGAGCATGCGCGGTTGGTTGTCTGAGCAAGCTTTCATTTCCGCGCCTCCGGTGCTTCGGGATAGCGAGTCAGCGGACGGCACGCGGAAATGGCTGCTGGACGTTGGTGCCGGCAATGCGGTAGAGACGGTGTTCATCCCGGAGACCGGGCGGGGCACCTTGTGTGTGTCTTCTCAGGCCGGGTGCGCTCTGGACTGCGCGTTCTGCTCTACCGGGAAGCAGGGCTTCAACAGAAACCTTTCAACGGCGGAGATCATCGGGCAGCTCTGGCACGCCAACCGGCAGCTGGGAGCGCTGGGAAATGGCGAACGGATCATTTCGAATGTGGTGATGATGGGGATGGGCGAACCGTTGGCCAATTTTGACAATGTTGTTGCGGCGCTGCGGTTGATGCTGGACGACCACGCGTACGGGCTGTCGCGGCGACGGGTAACGGTTTCCACCTCGGGGATTGTGCCGGCGATGGATCGACTGCGGGATGAGATGCCCGTGGCCTTGGCTGTGTCGCTGCATGCCCCGAACGACGCCCTGCGCGACCGTCTCGTGCCCATCAACATGAAGTATCCCCTGAGGGAGCTGTTGGCGGCATGTACGCGGTATCTTGATCGCGCGCCCCGTGACTTTGTAACGTTCGAGTATGTGATGCTCGACGGCGTCAATGATCTTGATGAACACGCTCGCCAACTGATTGCACTGGTCAGGGATGTGCCCTGCAAGTTCAATCTCATTCCGTTCAATCCGTTTCCTCAGGGCGGATTCAGGCGCTCATCAGCGGAACGAACCCGGCGCTTTGCCGAAATGCTGATGGCTGCCGGCATCGTCACTACTACCCGCAAGACCAGGGGCGATGAAATCGATGCCGCATGCGGGCAATTGGCGGGACAGGTTCAGGACCGCTCAAAGCGCTCTGAAAGAAGGGTTGTTCCGTTGCAGAGGTTGGCTTAGTGAAACATGTTCTGATACTCGCTCTGATGGTTCCGTTGCTGATGGCCGGCTGCGACTCTCTGGGCGGGCGGCGGAGTAACGCCCCAGTTGTCACTGAACCGCTGCCGGCGCCGGCGCCAGTGGCGAAAGATGCGCGCAGTCGGGCTCAGTCCCACACCGAATTGGGGCTTGCCTACTTGCAGGACTCCCGATTGTCGGTGGCGTTGGATGAGGCACGGAAAGCGTTGGGCTTTGATAGCCGTTATGCTCCGGCGCACAATCTGAAGGCGCTTGTGCATATGGCTGTTGGGGAACCTGGCATGGCTCGCGAACACTTTCAGGAGGCTTTGCGGCTGGCCCCGGACGACCCGGAGATCAACAACAACTTTGGCTGGTTCCTGTGCAAAAACGGGGCGCCTCGGGATGGGATCGAGCGGCTGGTGGTGGCTGCGCGCAACCCCTACAACCCGGCGCCCGCCCGCCCTTTCACGAATGCCGCGTTGTGTGCGTTGATGCTTCAGGACGTGAATCAGGCTGAACGCCATCTTCAGTATGCGCTTGTACACAACCCTGGAAGTGTCCAAGCCTTGTTTCTGATGGCTGATGTTCAGTACCGAAAGGGGGACTACCGGCAGGCGCGGCAGTTGATTGGCGAAGTCATGGCCAAGGATGAGCCCAATGCGGAATCCCTTTGGCTCGCTACGCGGATTGAGCGCCGGCTGGGCAACCGCCAAAGCGAGGCAGGCTATGCGTCCCAATTGCGTCGGCGTTTTGCCGGAACTCCCGAGTTTGAAGCACTGACCAGTGGGAAATATGACTGAGATCATCAATGCACTGCCTGGGGTGGACGGCGAGCCAGGCATCTCCTTGAGGCGGGCCCGTGAGGCTCAAGGCAAGACCGTCGAGGAGGTGGCAGACGCCATCAAGTTGAGTGTGCGTCAGATTCAGGCGATCGAGGCCAACCAGTTTGATCGGCTGAGGGGGCCCACCTTTGCGCGGGGGTTCGTGCGGAACTACGCGCGTTTTCTGGGTGTAGACGCAGAAAGCTTGCTCGCTCATCTGGATGCGCCGGAAGGGGGCGTCCGTGTCGAGCTCGAACCTGTTTCAAACGCCAGGGGGCGCCTTCCCGAACTCGATAGCGAGCGTAAAGGACTCGCTCCCGCCGTGGCATTGGTGGTGCTCGTGGCTGGAGCTGCAGCGCTGGGATGGTATCTGGATTGGTACCGGCCGGTGCAGCAGGGATTGCCTCCGGCTGAATCACTTTCGGGGCAAGGTACGCGGGCCGAGAAGGGAGAAAACGTGCTTCCCCCGACTCCGCCTGTTGTTTCTGCCCCTGGGACTGCCTCGGGGAATGATAGTGCTGGGTCACCTTCTGCGCAGGTAGGCGCGCCGGTCGCAACGCCTGCGGCTCCTGTTACGGCGCCACCTTCGGCTCCTCCCGCTGCGATTGAACCGGCTGCTCCCGTGAGTGTGGCGCCACCTCCGGTTGCGTCCTCTCCAGTGCCACCGTCAACGGTTGCTCCGCTTCCCGCTCCCTCGCTTCCGGATGGGGCGGGAACGGTTGCTGCCCCGGGAACCAAGCGCCTGACACTGACTTTTTCTCAGGAGTCATGGGTGGAGGTTCGGGACGGAAAGGGAAAAGTGCTGTTTTCCAAGCTGAACGCTCCGGGTTCCACTCAGGTCGTCGATGGTGAGGGGGCAATGTCCCTAATTGTTGGCAATGCCAATGGTGTGACGTTGAACTACGCGGGCAAGCCCGTGGACCTGCAGCCCCATATCAAGGGCATGGTTGCCCGCCTTAAGGTGGAATGATGGGGGAAGGTGTGCTGCTGATGGATCAGGATGCGCCAATTGCGCGCCGCAGGAGCTACGCGGTGCGAGTTGGCTCAGTGGTGGTGGGCGGTGGTGCGCCCGTCGTGGTTCAGTCCATGACCAATACCGACACGGCGGATGTAATCGCCACGGCTGTCCAGATCGGGCAATTGGCGCGGGCTGGGTCGGAGTTGGTCCGGATCACCGTCAACTCCAGGGAGGCCGCCGCAGCGGTTCCGGAGATCCGGGAGCAATTGTTGAAGATGGATATCCACGTTCCACTGGTCGGGGATTTCCATTTCAATGGGCACAAGCTCTTGGGGGATAACCCGGCTTGCGCGGACGCTTTGGACAAACTCCGTATCAACCCGGGCAACGTTGGCAAAGGCGCCAAACGGGATGAGCAGTTTGCCCAGCTCATTGAAATCGCATGCTTGCATAACAAGCCGGTGCGTATTGGTGTCAACTGGGGAAGCCTGGATCAGGATCTGCTCGCGCGGATGATGGATGAGAACGCCAGGCGGAAAACGCCACTTGGTGCGAAAGAGTTGATGCGCGAAGCGATGGTCACATCCGCGTTGGAGAGCGGCAAACGCGCAGAAGAGCTCGGTTTGCCCGCTAACCAGATTGTGCTCTCGTGCAAAGTGAGCGGGGTGCAGGACCTGATTGCGATTTATCGCGAGTTGGCAGGACAGTGTCAGTATCCGTTGCACCTGGGTTTGACCGAGGCCGGCATGGGGTCAAAGGGTATCGTCGCGTCGACAGCCGCCTTGGCTGTGGTGCTGCAGGAGGGCATTGGCGATACGATCAGGGTTTCACTGACTCCTGAGCCCGGTGGAGATCGGCGGCAAGAGGTGGTCGTTGCTCAGGAGATACTGCAGAGCATGGGGCTGAGGGCGTTTACGCCCCAAGTAGCGGCGTGCCCAGGCTGTGGCCGAACGACCAGCACGTATTTTCAGCAGCTTGCTCAGGATATCCAGTCTTACGTCCGAGATCAGATGCCCGCATGGCGCGAGCGTTATGAAGGTGTCGAGAACATGACGCTTGCCGTGATGGGGTGCGTGGTGAATGGCCCCGGGGAGAGCAAGCATGCGAACGTAGGCATCAGCTTGCCCGGGACGGGCGAAGTCCCTGTGGCACCGGTGTACATTGATGGTGAGCGTGCGCTCACGCTGAAGGGTGAGAATATCGGGGGGGAGTTTCGCGCGATAGTTGATGCTTACGTTGAACGTAAGTACCCACCAAGAGCCCTTGCCAAATAAGCCTGCCGGGACGCCGGCATCCAGATTATCCAAATAGCGGCGCTGCTGCGCCGACCCGAACATAGATGAGTCAGAATCTCCAAGCCATTCGTGGGATGCACGATATTCTTCCGGCCGAAGCTGAGCAGTGGGAGGTATTCGAAGATCTCGTGCGCAGTTGGTTGCATGCGTATGGTTACAAGCCCATCCGTATGCCGATTGTTGAACCAACGCCGCTGTTCTCCCGTGCAATCGGAGAGGTGACCGATATTGTCGAGAAGGAGATGTATAGCTTTGTCGACAGTCTCAATGGGGAGGCTTTGACGCTTCGCCCGGAAGGGACCGCCTCGTGTGTTCGCGCAGTTCTCCAGCACAATTTGCTGCATCAGGGCCCGCAGCGCCTTTATTACGGCGGACCAATGTTCCGGCACGAGAGACCCGCCAAGGGGCGCTATCGTCAGTTTCACCAGTTCGGGGTCGAATCGTTCGGTTTTGAAGGGCCGGATATGGACGCGGAACAGATCATCATGATCGCGCGTTTGTGGGCGGACCTTGGCATCGAACAGGATGTGCGGCTCGAGATCAATACTCTTGGGAGTCATGACGAGCGGGCCAGTTATCGCAGGGAATTGGTTGCTTATCTGGAAGCTCACACGGCCCAACTCGACGAAGATTCGCGGCGTCGACTGGTGACTAATCCACTGCGGGTTCTGGATAGCAAGAATCCTGCGATGCAGGCATTGATCGAAGCGGCGCCTCGTCTTGAATCCCATCTGGGAGACGCCTCGAAGGCGCATTTCGAACGGTTGCAGGCGCTACTGCGCAATGCGGCAATACCCTTCCGTATTAACCACCGTTTGGTCAGAGGACTGGACTACTACAATCTGACGGTGTTCGAATGGGTGACTGACAAGCTCGGTGCGCAAGGGACTATTTGCGCCGGGGGGCGCTATGATGGTCTGGTGAGCCAGTTAGGCGGGAAGGCGACGCCTGCGTGCGGTTTTGCGCTAGGGGTGGAGCGGGTGCTGGCCTTGTGGCAGGAGTCCGGTTGCCTGCCGGAAACGGAAGCCACCAATGTTTACCTCATCCATGCGGGGGCGGCCGCACAGGAGGCCGCTTTCCGGATCGCCGAGAGCTTGCGGGACGTGGGACTGACTGCGGTAACGCACTGTGGCGGTGGGAGTTTCAAGTCCCAGATGCGCAAGGCTGATGCTTCGGGCGCTTCCATCGCTGTGATCCTTGGGGAGGATGAGTTGGCGCAGCAAGCAGTGACACTGAAGGTCTTGAGGGGCGGTAGCGGGCAAATCCGAGTGCCAATTGACGACGTTACCGAAGCTGTAGCGGATCTGCTGTATAAATGGGAAGAAGATAATGGCAGCGTTTGACCTGGAAGAGCAGGAACAGATTTCCTCCATCAAGGCGTGGTGGACTCAGTACGGCAATCTGGTCACGGGCGGATTGCTGGCGGTGGCTGTCGGGATGGCCGCCTACCAAGGGTGGAATTGGTATCAACGCACCGAGAGTCTGGCTGCGTCTGCAACCTATGGCCGTCTTGAGAAAGCGGTGGTTGCCAAGGATGTGAAGTCGGTCAAAGAGGCTGCGGGAGAGTTGCTCGAGAAACATGGCAGCACTGCCTATGCGGGAATGGGCGCGCTGGTATCGGCAAAGGTGCTGTTTGACTCTGGTGATGTCAAATCTGCACATGCGCAGTTAGCGTGGGCGAAGGACCATGCTCAGGACGAAGAAATCAAGGACCTGGCCAGGCTGCGGCTGGCTCACGTGATGCTTGATGAAAAGCTTCAGGAGGATGCACTGAAGCTCCTGGAGAAGGACCCTGTCCCAGCCTTGGCTTCCCGTTTCTTGGACCTCAAGGGGGACATCCTCGTGCTGCAGGGTAAGCCTGAACTGGCAGTCAAGGCGTATCAAGACGCCTTGGCGAGAGTAGATGCGGATTTCCCGGTGAAGTCCGTCGACAGACAACCGCTGATGAAGCAAATGCTGCAGGTGAAACTGGAGTCCTTGGGAGTGGGGCAATGAAGCAAGGCGCAAAGTTTGCGGCGTTGTTGTCCGCGGTGCTCTTGATGGGTGGTTGTTTCTCTTCCGGAGGGAATAGACCCAAGCCTGCGGAACTGACGCCAGTAAAGAGTTCAGTAGATCTTCGACAGGTATGGCGTGCCAGCGTGGGCAGTGCAAAGGGCCACCTCTTCGAGCCGGCAGTTGTCGACGACGCTGTGTTCGCAGCTGGCCGTGATGGAATCGTTGTGCGTTTCGACAACGGTAAGGTCGTGTGGCGTGCAGATGCACGCCAGCCACTATCTGGCGGAGTCGGTAGCGATGGCCGCTTGGTTGTTGTGGGCACGCTGAAGGGGGAAATATTTGCATTTGACGGCGA
The DNA here is from genome assembly GCA_036824045.1 of Rhodocyclaceae bacterium. Classification (GTDB taxonomy): domain Bacteria; phylum Pseudomonadota; class Gammaproteobacteria; order Burkholderiales; family Rhodocyclaceae; genus DAITAZ01. Next base: position 79,505 of record DAITAZ010000002.1, on the reverse strand, counting down.
AGGGAAGCCGGCGTGGAAAGCTCGGGTCAACACGGAAGTGATCGGCGCACCAGTTGTGGCAGGTGGTGTGGTGCTGGTCAGGAGTGGAGATAGCCGAATTTTCGCGTTTGACGCAAACGATGGACAGCGTCGATGGATCTATCAGCGGGCAACACCCTCGCTCTCGCTTCATGTGCAGGCCCCCATAACCGTCCACCAGGATGTGGTGCTGGCCGGCTTCCCCGGTGGGAAGCTGGTGGCCCTTAATCTGGGTAACGGAGGCGCGTTGTGGGAGCTCCCCATCTCGATTCCCAAGGGCGCCACTGAACTGGAGCGGATGGCCGATGTGACCAGTCCGGCGGTGGTGAGTGGGCAAGAGGTATGTGCAGCTGCCTATCAAGGCCGCGTCAGTTGCTTCGATCTCGGAAAGGGCGCAACCCTTTGGGGTAGGGACATCTCGAGTTACGTGGGCATCGACAGGGATGAGCGCAACGTGTACGTGACTGACGACAAGGGTGCCGTTCATGCGCTTGACGCCGCGAGTGGCAACAGCGTGTGGAAGCAGGACAAACTGTTCCTGCGCGGGGTTGGTCGACCGCTGGCGATGGGCGACTATATTGCGGTCACCGACAACAAGGGGTTTGTCCACCTATTGAACCAACGTGATGGATCGTTTGCCGCGCGCATGGCGACCGATGGAAGTGCGATTCGGGCACCACTGCAGCGGCTCGACACCGGAGTTTTTCTCGCTCAAACCGAGGACGGCGGCTTGTTTGCCTTCCAAACTCGATGAACCGGACGATTACGGACTGATCTGATAGTGATTCCCACCGTTGTATTGGTTGGTCGCCCCAACGTGGGCAAGTCCACCTTGTTCAATCGGCTCACCCGTACCCGTGACGCGTTGGTGGCCGATATGCCGGGATTGACCCGAGATCGTCACTATGGCCAGGGGCGACTGGGAGAGCGGCCATTTCTGGTTGTCGATACCGGGGGATTCGAGCCCAGTTCAAAAGACGGGATTACTCAGGAGATGGTGCGCCAGGCTGAGCAGGCGATTGCAGAGGCTGATGCGCTGGTTTTTCTCCTGGATGGTCGTTCGGGCCTGACGCCCGGGGATGAAGAAGTGGCCGATTTGCTTCGGCGCACCGGGCGGAACGTGCATCTGGTCGTCAATAAGGCCGAAGGGATGAATCGCGCAGTGGTTGGTGCCGAGTTCCATAGGCTTGGGCTCGGCGCGCCGATGGTGATCTCAGCGGCTCATGGCGACGGTGTGCGCGAGATGCTGGAAGAAGTGCTCGCCGACTTTCCTCTGGAAGACGACAGATTGTCCAACGAGGCGCCTGGGCCCAAGGTTGCCATTGTGGGGCGTCCCAATGTTGGAAAATCCACCTTGGTGAACAGCCTGTTGGGAGAAGAGCGGGTGATTGCGTTCGATCATCCGGGGACAACGCGCGATGCCATATCCATCCCCTTCGAACGGGAGGGGCGACATTACACTTTGATTGATACTGCGGGACTGCGGCGCAAGGGAAAGGTGTTCGAAACTATCGAGAAATTCTCGGTGGTCAAGACCTTGCAAGCTATCGAGCAGGCGAATGTAGTCGTGCTGATGCTGGATGCTTCCCAGGACATATCCGATCAAGATGCGCATATAGCCGGTTTCGCCTTGGAAACCGGGAGGGCTTTGGTGATTGCCGTCAATAAATGGGACAAGGCGGACGAGTATCGACGCGAACGAGTCAAGGAGGACGTGGCGCGTAAGCTGAATTTCCTGGGTTTTGCTCAGGTTCATTGGATCTCGGCGTTGCATCGCCAAGGCATCAACGCCTTGCTTCGGTCGGTTGATGCTGCCTATAAAGCTGCAATGGCGAAGCTGGCGACGCCATTGCTCACTCGGGTTCTGCAGGAGGCGGTTGCACGTCAAGCCCCGCCGCGGCACGGCATTTTTCGACCCAAGATGAGGTATGCACACCAAGGCGGATCGAATCCGCCCGTGATTGTCGTACATGGAACCGCATTGGATCATGTCCCAGCTTCATACAAGCGCTATCTTGAGCGAACTTTTCTCGAATCGTTCAAACTAAGGGGGACACCCGTTCGAGTGGAGTTCCGTTCAGGCCACAATCCGTTTGCCGACAAGCATTGAGTCTGTTTATGGGTGTCAAGTGCTTTGTGGCAAGGCGCGTCCCTGAGAATTGCGGGTCGGAGTTCTAGCCGGGCATTCGAAAATCCATTAAAGTGAAGTTTCAGCACAACACAATAACTGAGGCATAACCATGAGCAACAAAGGGCAATTGCTACAAGACCCGTTTCTGAATACCCTTCGGCGGGAACATATTCCCGTTTCGATCTATTTGGTCAATGGAATCAAACTACAGGGCCAGATTGAGTCCTTCGATCAGTACGTCGTGCTGCTGAAGAATACTGTCACTCAGATGGTATATAAGCATGCTATCTCTACTGTTGTGCCTGCGCGTCCGGTGCACATTTCCCACGATCAAGACGATAAATGATGTGTCTGCTGGCCCTTCGGGCCAGGCACTCGCCGACAACTGGGGCGCTCTGACGAATGTTTGAGCGCCCTAAGGCGGGTGAACGTGCAGCTCTGGTCCAATTGGATTTCCAGGATGGAAGTTTCGAGGAGCGGCTGAGCGAATTTACTTTGCTGGTCAATAGCGCCGGTGCGGAGATGGTTGCCTGTGTGACTGGCCGTCGTCATAGTCCTGATCCTGCTCTTTTTGCGGGTAAAGGCAAAGTCGAGGAAATTCGGTTGGCTGTGGTCAGTTCAGGCGCTGAAGTGGTTATATTCAACCATGCGCTGTCTCCGGCCCAACAGCGCAATTTGGAGAGAATCTTGGCGTGTCGGGTAATCGACCGTTCCAGCTTGATTCTCGATATCTTTGCCCAGCGCGCGCGTTCTCATGAAGGGAAGCTCCAGGTTGAGCTTGCTCAGCTGGAGTACCTTTCCACCCGACTGGTTCGGGGCTGGAGTCACCTTGAGCGTCAAAAGGGTGGTATTGGCTTGCGAGGCCCTGGCGAAACCCAGTTGGAGACTGACCGGCGTCTTCTTGGAAAGCGAGTCAAGCTGCTCAAGGACCGGCTCGCGGTACTGGAAAAGCAACGGCACGTGCAGCGTCGCTCTCGCAACAGAAGTGGCGTGGTCACCGTGTCCATCGTTGGATACACCAACTCGGGCAAGTCCACGTTGTTCAACGCGTTGACGCATGCAGGGACCTACGCGGCAGATCAGTTGTTCGCAACCCTCGACACAACTTCCAGGCGTCTGTACCTTGGGGATGACGCACAGGTTGTGTTGTCGGATACCGTAGGTTTCGTGCGCGATCTGCCTCATGCGCTGGTTGTAGCTTTTCACGCTACTCTCGAAGAAACGGTGTCCGCAGACTTACTTCTCCATGTAGTAGATTCGGCGAGCGCTGACCGCGATCAGCAGATTGAGTCGGTCAATCACGTTCTCCGGGAGATCGGGGCGGGTGATCGCTCTCAGATTCTCGTTTGGAACAAGATCGACCTTACGAAGGTTAGCCCAGGAGTGGATCGCGAAGCGTGTGGTAGAATCCGGCGCGTTTTGCTTAGCGCCCGTACCGGCGAAGGGCTGGATTTACTTCGCGAGGCGATCCTGGAACATGTCCGGACCCGATCGGATGATCAGAGCTCCCGATTGTCGCAAAATGCCTTCTGATCACCATTGTTTTCACCTCCCATACTCCGAGCAAAGAATCTATGTCGCTGAATGATCCCGAGTGGGGTAACCGCAACGGACGAGGCGGGCCTGGCAAAGATGGGCAAGGTCCCCCGGATCTGGAGGAGCTGTGGCGTGATTTCAATAAGCGCCTCTCCTCAATGTTTGGCCGCAAGAGCGGCGGCGATGACGGCGGTAACGGTCGATTTGGCCGCGGACCAGAGTTCCCGGGTATGCGTCACATCGGGGGAGGGCTTGGCATGCTGGCCGGCCTGGTGGGCGTTGTCTGGCTTGCCAGCGGTTTCTATATTGTCGATGCCAGCCAGAGGGGTGTTGTATTGCAGTTCGGCAAGTATTTGGAAACGACGGATCCAGGCTTGCGCTGGCGCTTGCCATATCCGTTCCAGAGCCATGAACTGGTGAATCTCTCAGGGGTACGCACAGTCGAAATTGGCTACCGAGGGAGCGAGAAGAACAAGGTTCTGAAAGAGTCCTTGATGCTGACTGATGATGAAAACATCATCAATATTCAGTTCGCAGTGCAGTTCATCCTTAAGGATCCCCAGCAATATCTGTTCAATAACAGGAATCCCGACGAGGCTGTCGTTCAAGCTGCGGAAACTGCAGTGCGGGAGATCGTTGGCAAAAGCAAGATGGATTTCGTGCTGTACGAAGGCCGTGAGCAGATTGCCGTTCATGCGTCCAGGCTGATGCAAGAGATTCTTGATCGCTACGGCACGGGCATTCAAATCAGCAAGGTGACGATGCAGAACGCCCAGCCGCCTGAGCAGGTGCAGGCGGCGTTCGATGACGCAGTCAAAGCGGGGCAGGACCGCGAGCGTCAGAAGAACGAAGGCCAGGCGTACGCCAACGATGTGATTCCGAGGGCAAGGGGGGCTGCCGCCCGTCTTCTCGAGGAGGCGAGTGGTTACAAAGCGAGGGTCACCGCTTCGGCCGAGGGAGATGCCAGTCGATTCCAGCAGATCGTTACTGAGTACAAGAAAGCGCCGGAAGTGACGCGGCAGCGAATGTATTTGGAAACCATGCAGCAGATCATGGCGAACACCACAAAGGTCGTGGTTGATACGAAGGGACAAGGCAACTTGCTTTATCTTCCGTTGGATAAGCTCATCCAGTCCACAAGCCAAGGAAATACCTCGGTAGCCGAGCAGCCTGCAAGTGCTTCGGCTGCACGGCCGGGGCCAGTCGTGTCGCAGGAAAGTGCTTCGACTCCGCCCAAAGTGGATACCCCTTCAGTGCCTGATTATCGGTCCAGAGAATCTTTGCGGTCGCGGGAAAGAGGAGATCGCTGATGCGTGAACGTGTTGCCATTGGTCTGGCCACGGCGATCGTGGCCCTCATGGTATTGAGCATGTCCGTGTTCACGGTGGACCAGCGCCATTTCGCAATCGTGTTTCAGCTCGGGCAGATTAAAGAAATCGTTTCCGAACCCGGGCTTAACTTCAAGTTTCCACTTATCCAGAATGTCCGCTATTTTGATAAGCGGATACTGACATGGGATTCGAGGGAGCCTGAACGGTTCATTACTTCCGAGAAGAAGAATGTTCTCGTCGATTTGTTTGTCAAATGGCGGATTATTGACGTTCGTCAGTACTACATATCCGTAGGCGGCGACGAGCGTCGGGCTGAAACCCGGATCGAGCAGACAGTGAATGCCGGCCTAAGAGAGGAATTCGGAAAACGCACAGTACATGATGTGGTCTCAGGTGAAAGAGACCGCATCATGGATGAAATGCGCAGCAAGGCAGATACAGATGCTCGCAAGATTGGTGTGCAGATTGTCGACGTCCGGCTAAAACGAGTCGATCTGCCGAGTGAAGTGTCTGAGTCCGTGTATCACCGAATGGAAGCAGAAAGAAAGCGGGTGGCGAATGAGCTTCGCTCTGAAGGCGCCGCTGAGGCGGAAAAAGTCCGTGCGGACGCTGATCGTCAGCGAGAAATCATTATTGCAGAGGCTTACAGGCAAGCTCAGCAGATAAAGGGCGAGGGTGATGCCAAGGCTTCGGCAGTGTATGCTCAAGCGTTTGGCCAGAACCCGGAGTTCTATGCCTTTTATCGTAGTCTCGAAGCCTATCGCGCTTCTTTGCGGGGAAAGAATGACGTGCTGGTCGTTGATCCGAGTTCGGAGTTCTTCAAGTATTTGAAGAGTACTGGTCGGCCGTCAAAGTAGGTTCTTTGTGCTCTCCCTTACTTCAGCCCTCGCCCTCATGCTCGTAATTGAGGGGATCCTGCCTTTTGCTGCACCTGCTTTCTGGCGTGAGTTGTTCAAAAAAGCCATAGAAATGACCGATCAACAAATACGGGTGATCGGCTTGTGTTCGATGTTGGCTGGTATCGTATTGCTATTGTTGATCCGGTAAGTATTACAGTGAGCCATGCGCTGGTTATTGCCTGAACACATTGAAGATGTCCTTCCCCGGCAGGCCGCGTGGATGGAAACGCTGCGCCGCACGCTCTTGGATACCTTTAGAGCGCATGGTTACCAACTTGTCGTTCCGCCGTTGCTTGAGTACCTGGAATCGTTGCTCACGGGAACCGGGCGTGATCTCGATCTTCGTACGTTCAAGTTGGTTGATCAACTCTCAGGCCGCACCATGGGGGTTCGTGCGGACATTACGCCTCAGGTCGCGCGGATTGATGCTCATTTGCTTAATCGTCGGGGCGTGGCGCGGCTGTGCTATGCGGGTTCAGTCCTCCATACTCTTCCCAGTGCTTCATTGATCTCTCGTCAGCCCATACAAGTAGGGGCTGAGCTATATGGTCATGCGGGAATTGAGGCAGATGTCGAGGTAGTCCGATTACTTAAAGCCGCTCTGGATGCGGTCGGGCTTGCGCATGTCAGGTTCGACTTCGGCCATATCGGTGTGTTTCGCGCGCTAACCGAAGGTGGAGAGGGACTTTCCCCTGAGGATAAAGAGGCGATTTTCGCCGCGCTGCAGGCAAAAGATCACGCGACCATCCGAAGTCTCGTTCGGAGGATATGCGAGCCTTATCGTTCTGCTTTGCTGAGCTTGGCGGATTATTACGGGGGACGGGAGATCCTTGCTAAGGCCGAGCAAGACATGGCGTCACTGCCCCAAGCCGTCTTGGCAGTGCGCCAGCTAGCGTCGCTGATAGATCGCCTCGGTGACATTCCTGTAAGCATAGACTTGGCGGATCTCCGCGGCTACCACTATCACAGCGGGATGGTATTTGCGGCTTATGCCTCCGACTCACCCGGAGCTGTGGCGCAAGGTGGGCGGTATGACCATATAGGTCGCTCGTTTGGAAGGGGACGCCCAGCGACGGGGTTTAGCTTGGATCTGAGAGAGTTGAGCCGGATTGCTCAGGCTGAAAGTCAGCCCGGCGCAATCTTGGCTCCGCTTGGGGAGGATAGTCTCGGCCTTGAGGAAAAGGTGTCGGCGCTCAGGAGCTCGGGAGAGGTGGTTATGGATTGTTTGCCCGGACACGAAGGCACTTGGACTGAGGCCGGTTGCGATAGGAAACTTGTTATTCGGGATGGCAACTGGGTTGTCGTGCCGTTGGAAGGGGAGTGAGCATCAATGGCCAAGAATGTGGTCGTGGTAGGTACGCAGTGGGGCGACGAAGGTAAGGGCAAGATCGTCGACTGGCTCACCTGCCATGCACAGGGCGTTGTACGGTTCCAAGGTGGGCACAATGCGGGGCATACCTTGGTTATTGGGACCAAGGAATACAAGCTTAATCTTGTTCCATCAGGGATCGTGCGGGAAGGCGTGCAATGCTACATTGGTAACGGTGTAGTGTTGGATGTTCATCATTTGCTGGCAGAAATCGAAATTCTGGAACGAGATGGAATTGATGTAAGGTCCAGATTGAAAGTGAGTCCCGGCTGCCCCCTGATTCTTCCTTACCACTCCGCACTGGATAAGGCCCGGGAATCCCGCAAATCGGCCCAAGCGAAGATTGGTACTACGGGGAAGGGCATAGGCCCAACCTACGAAGACAAGGTATCTAGAAGGGCACTCAGGGTGTATGACCTGTTTTACCCTGACCGCTTTGCACAGAAGTTGCGCGAAAACCTCGAATATCACAACTTTGTGCTGACGCAGTATCTCGGTGCTGAGCCTGTGGATTATGCGATGGTGCTCGAACAAGCCATGGCTGATGCAGAAGGTATAAGACCTCTGGTGGCCGATATTTCCGCCATGCTGTTTGACGCAAATCGGGGGGGGCAGAACTTATTGTTTGAAGGTGCTCAGGGTACTTTGCTCGATATTGATCACGGCACCTTCCCGTTTGTGACTTCGTCAAATTGCGTCGCCGGGCAAGCCGCAGCTGGTGCTGGCGTTGGCCCCGGTATGCTGCATTACATACTCGGGATCACCAAGGCTTACTGTACTCGTGTAGGGGGCGGGCCCTTTCCGAGCGAACTCGATATTGAGCAAGTGGGGCAACCTGGGCACCAGATGTCCACAAAGGGGCGAGAGTTTGGCACAGTAACCGGCCGAAAACGTCGATGTGGGTGGTTTGATGCGGCAGCGCTTCGCCGGTCTGCCCGCATCAATGGGTTGACGGGGTTGTGTATAACCAAGCTAGATGTTCTCGATGGTATCGACGAACTCAAAATCTGCACAGGTTATCGGCTTGATGGTCGGGAGATCGATCTGTTGCCTATTGGCGCGGAAGAAGTCGCTGCTTGCGAACCGATCTATGAAACCATGTCCGGCTGGACGGAGTCCACATTTGGAGTGAAAGATTGGCGTGAGTTGCCGGCTAACGCAAGGGCGTATCTCACTCGTTTGGAGTCCCTTTGCGAAGTCCCGATTGATATTGTGTCCACAGGGCCGGAGCGGGACGAGACGATATTGAGGCGTCACCCGTTCGCCTGAGGTGCATGCTTGCCAAATACGACAGGACGCTCCTTGCGAAGCGTCCTGTCGCCTTAGCGCTGTGCTTATCACAAGAAGTAGCGCAACAAAAAGCAGAAGCCCGCTACTGCGGGCTTCTGCTTGAAATTGGTGCCCAGAAGAGGACTCGAACCTCCACAGGGTTGCCCCCGCTAGGACCTGAACCTAGTGCGTCTACCAATTCCGCCATCTGGGCGACAGAGACGCATTATAGATCACAAACGAAAATTGTCAATGACTAAACGCTTTATAAAAACGGCACTGAGTGAAGTGCGTAGTGCAGATCCTTACCTACAACGCGAATTGGCCAACTACGACCACCCACTTCCTAGCCGAGAGTACATTCTTAGCACGCTTGAAGCCCGAGGAGCGCCCCTGCCTTTGGAAGAGCTCGCTGTGCTGCTGGATATCAAGCAAAAGGAACTCGATCTGTTTGCCAGGCGTCTCGGGGCGATGTGCCGCGATGGGCAATTGTTCCAGAACCGCAGGAATGCGTACCTTATTTCTGCTAAAGCGGACCTGATTCAAGGACGCGTTGAAGGGCATCCCGACGGATATGGATTCCTCATCCCCGACAACGACGGACCAGACGTGTTCCTCGGCCCGAAGGAGATGCGGCAAGTCTTGCATGGAGACATCGCGCTGGTCCGAATCGGAGGGATGGACCGTCGAGGCAGGCCCGAGGGGCAAGTTGTCGAAGTACTCGCCCGCGCAAATTCAAGATTGGTGGGCCGGGTTTTTGACGAGCATGGGCTGCTATTTGTCGTGGCTGAGAACCGGAAGATCAATCAGGACATTCTGCTAGCTCCGGGCTCCAGGAAGAAACCTCGCCCGGGACAGGTTGTGACCGTGGAGCTGATTGAACAGCCATCAAAGCATGCGCAACCGATGGGAAAGGTTGTTGAGGTACTTGGGGATTATGCGGATCCTGGCATGGAGATCGAGATTGCGCTCCGTAAGCATGCCTTACCGTTTGAATTTTCCAGTGCAGTAAAGCTTGAGGCGAGAAGACTTCCTGTAGCGGTTCGCAAGAAAGATTGGAAAGGAAGGGAAGATCTCACAAAGTTCCCTTTGGTCACCATCGATGGGGAGACCGCAAAGGATTTCGACGATGCGGTCTATTGCGAACGTCTCGATGATGGATTCCGGCTCATCGTGGCCATTGCGGACGTCAGCCATTACGTGAGGGATGACTCAGCACTCGATGAAGGAGCGCGTGAACGGGGCAACTCCGTGTATTTTCCCAGGCGAGTGATACCAATGCTTCCGGAAAAACTTTCCAATGGCTTGTGTTCGCTTGTTCCGGAAGCCGAACGGCTGGCGATGGCTTGTGATATGACAGTTGACCGGACGGGTTGTGTCACGACCTACCGTTTCTACCCTGCTGTAATCTGGTCCCACGCTCGCTTGACATATACCGAGGTGGCTGCTGCGCTCTATCTTGGTGACCCCGAAACATTGCATCGGCTGGCAGGGTTGCTTCCGCATCTCCAATGCCTTGACGAGGTATTCCGGGTGTTACTTGCCGCAAGAGAGAAGCGGGGTGCGATCGATTTTGAAACCGTCGAAACTCGCATGGAGTTCGATGACCAAGGAAAGATTTCCAGAATACTCCCCTATGAAAGAAATGATGCTCACAGACTGATCGAGGAGTGCATGCTTGCAGCCAATGTGTGCGCTTCTGATCTTCTCTGTACCAGTCAGCATGCGGGGCTGTTCCGGATACACGAAGGCCCCTCTGTGGAAAAGCTGGAGAAGCTGAGGGCGTTCCTGAAAGAGTTTGGATTGGAGCTGAAAGGGGGGGCGGAGCCGAAAGCACGGGACTACGCCGATTTGCTTACTCGAATCGAAGGGCGCCCCGATCGCCACCTGATTCAGGTCGTGATGCTCAGATCTTTGCGCCAGGCAATGTACAGCCCAGATAATGTGGGACATTTTGGGCTGGCATATGAAGCTTACACACATTTTACCTCTCCGATTCGACGCTATCCGGACCTGCTTGTTCATCGCTGTATCAAGGCATGCTTGCAAAATGAAACCTATGCTCCTGGAGATTGGGATGAGATTGGCTTGCATTGCTCGCAAACTGAAAGGCGTGCAGATGAAGCTACCCGGGATGTTGAGGCATGGCTAAAGTGCTATTACATGCGCGACAGAATTGGAGAATGTTTTTCGGGAAGTGTATCTGCAGTTGTGCCGTTTGGAATATTTGTCGCACTGGATGGTGTATTCGTTGAAGGATTGGTCCACGTGTCAGAATTGGGTGCAGATTATTTTCATTACGATGATGCCAAACACCAGATGGTTGGCGAGCGATCCGGTCGCCGATTCCGGTTGTCGGATCGTGTGGATGTGCAGTTGGTTCGGGTGGATATGGAGACGTCAAAGATCGATTTCAGGCTGATCGATGAATTGCCCAGCAAGAAGCAAGGTAGGCGTGCTCAATTCAAGGAGCCCAAACGTGGCTGAAACCCGCCTGATCTATGGCTTTCATGCCGTATTGTCCAAACTGCGTCAGGATCCTGAGGCCGTCTTGGAGGTATTTGTTGCCGAGCAACGCCAAGATCCCCGCGTGAGAGATCTCCTCAGGCAAACGGAACTGCTCGGAGTTCGTGTGATCCCTGCAAACAGCGTCCGACTGGACGGAATGGCTGGCCATGGTCGGCACCAGGGTGTCGTGGCACGGGTGGATGGCCGTCAGCGAGTGCTGACAATCGATCATGTTCTTGAAGGGCTTGCAGAGCCGCCTTTGTTTTTGGTGCTGGATGGCATCCAGGATCCTCACAATCTCGGTGCCTGCCTCCGAGTGGCAGATGGGGCGGGCGCCCACGCAGTAATTGCACCAAAGGACAAGGCGGTTGGGCTGTCCGCGGTAGCGGCAAAGGTGGCTTGTGGAGCAGCTGATACTGTGCCGTATGTCACGGTTACAAACTTGGCACGAACACTCAGAGACCTTCACGAACGGGATATATGGACGATTGGTGCTGCCGCAGAGGCTGATGCAGACCTTTATCACATTGATCAGAAGGGTGGGGTTGCGTGGGTTTTGGGTGCCGAAGGGAGCGGACTGCGGCGTCTGACCCGAGAAACCTGCGATCAACTGGCGCGAATTCCAATGTTTGGCTTGGTGGAAAGCCTCAATGTATCCGTGGCCTCCGGGATCTGTCTGTATGAAGCCCGGCGGCAGCGGACAAACGCGAGCGCAGGATGCTGACGGCTCACTGATGAATTGGCCGCGACCTTGGCCGCTCCTCGGCCGGGGGAGGCGGCTTGGTGTTCGGTAAGCTGGGGATTCTCACCACATCCTCGGAGATGGAGATGGGCACCTCCGTCGAATTTGTACCGCTCATCGAACTTATGCAGGCAACGGACGAAAGCCGATTCATTCTCAGCGAACCCTTGGCCGTTCAGTCGCTGCTATGGGTGTTGGCGCAGAAGCAAACACTCGTTACTGGAATTTATGGTGTTCGCAGTGAAGTCGTTCCGACGACGCTGTTGCCAACAACCTATGCGGGCTTCGATAGCTTCATATTGCTTGACGCTTTTGGAAATTCCGAAGTGAATTCGAGGATTGCCAGTTGCGGTAAGCTCCGGTGCGTGACACAGCTCGAAGGGGTCCGAATTCAGTTCCATGCTGACAACGTAGTGTTGATTGATCACGAAGGAAAGAAGGCGTTTCGGGCTGATCTTCCTCGATCAGTGCTGCGTCTGCAGCGCAGGGAGTTCTATCGGCTCATTGCGCCCGCTTCGCAAGAGTTGCGCGCGCAGATAAGGCATCCGGCGGCGGAGCGTGGAGAACGTACCCGGGTCGTCAGCGCCCCTGTAATCGATATATCGGGAGGTGGTGTGGCGTTACTCATGGAGCAGCCGGAGAAGTTCTCGCTTTCGGCTGATCAGGAACTAAAGGGGTGCCACATCGCCTTGCCAGATGGGGGGCATATACACGCTACGCTGAGAGTGAAGAACGTGTTTCGACTCACTGAGAAGGATGGATCCTTCATGCACAGGGCGGGGTGCGAGTTCGTCGATCTACCTGCGTCTCAGCAGGGCATGATCCAGAAGTACGTAATGCGTGCGGAACGGGATAGGAAAGCGCGTGAGAGCGGATTTGCTTAGAATGCAGATGCGTCACGGGCGTTATAGATTTGCGTAATGAAGAACCCGGAGAGATCCACGACCCAGGTGCAATGTGCAGAACAAGATTGTTGGTAACCCGCCAGGCATCACAGGTGACGATGGGGGAGAGGCTTTGCCTGATTGGGTGGAGGAGTTTGATGTTCGCGAGCTGGAGCTATTAGAAGGAGCTGCCACGCCTGGGCCGTGGGATGGCGAGGATCTCCCGTTAGGTTATGACACTGAGGGGGTGATGAATCGGGAGTATGTGGCTGCTCTTCGCGATGCTGCCCCAGCATTACTGAGAGCCTACAAGGAGCATCTTTGTGGGAAGGAGCAACTCCATCGCTTGCACATGGAGAACAGCGCGCTTGATGCCCTTTATTCAGCTGTGACCGACTATATTTTTTCGGAGGAGGGCACTGCGCGGTCCAGGATGGATATGTTGTACCAAGCCTGGGAGCGTACCGAGGTTTCTTTGCAGCGCGCCAGATCGCGGCGTCCCATCTGCCCGCATTGCGGAGCACGCCTATCGGAGCTGGCACCGGAGGCCCCGATTGACGGGGTGGCCGTACAAGTTACTTGTGATCAATGTAACAAGTTGGTTTCTGTAACGCGCCATGTTCGCTACAGCGCCAGGTAGGACTCGGGAGAACACGAAGTAAAAAGGCCAGCATTTCTGCTGGCCTTTTGTTCTGGTGGGCGATACTGGGATCGAACCAGTGACCCCTGCCGTGTGAAGGCAGTGCTCTACCCCTGAGCTAACCGCCCGAAGGCCGCGAACTATACGGGAGGTCGTACTGTGGGTCAACTATTTTCCATGTCGTTCGCGGGAGTTGAGCGACGAATTTCTGGTGGGCGTAGTGTTCGTTTGATCTAGGCTAACTCTTGTTGGCGAAGACCGCTCGCGGCTGAACTATTGTGATCTCCTTCTGTCTTCCTCTACGTACAGATCAGCTAACGGAGGCCAAAGGCGCTGAATACCTTCAGGTATACTTGGTGACCCTCAAAAAATGGGACATGCCAGGTGTATTTATGCGGGTAACTTTGGATGAATGATCGCGAGGCAGACCAACAACTGGTTGAGCGCGCTCAACGTGGGGATAAGCAGGCTTTTGGCTTGCTCGTCTCCAAGTACCAGAGAAAGTTGGTACGGTTGCTGTCGCGGCTGATCAGGGATCCCGCGGAAGTCGAAGACGTGGCGCAAGAGGCGTTTATCAAGGCTTATCGGGCGTTGCCGTCGTTCCGGGGAGACAGTGCCTTTTATACATGGCTGTACAGGATAGGAGTCAACACGGCCAAGAATTTCCTGGTCTCTCAGGGTCGTCGGGTTCCGACGGCGACAGATCTGGATTCCGAGGAGGCGGAAACCTATGAAGACGGCGGTCAGCTCCGTGACATCAATACCCCCGAGCGCGTACTGCAGTCCAAGCAAATTGGTGAAACCGTCAATGCGGCAATGGAAGCGCTTCCGGAGGAACTGAGAGTTGCGATTACGCTGCGTGAGATTGAAGGCTTGAGCTACGAAGATATCTCCCGAATCATGGATTGCCCGATCGGCACGGTGCGTTCCCGAATTTTCAGGGCGAGGGAGGCGATTGCTGCTCGACTCCGGCCGCTACTTGATACATCGCCAGATAAACGGTGGTAAGAAGATGAAGCAGAAGCTCTCTGAACTCATGGATGGTGCCCTTGAGGAGCATCTTTCGGCAGGCGTCTTGCAAGCGCTAAAGTCGGATGCGGCTTTGAAAGACGATTGGGACACGTGGCACTTGATCGGCGACTGTGTGCGGGGGCAGAGAGTTGATGTGTCCCTCGACTTTACTCAGAAGGTCATGAGCCAGTTGGCGAGTGAGCCAACGGTGCTTGCGCCAGCCAACGTCAAGCGCCATGCATTTGAGTTGTCCAGGCGCTACATTATGCCAATTGCGGCCTCAGTGGCTGGGATTGGTGTTGTTGCCTGGCTTGCGTTGTCTCCGGATGCTCATGTAGGGGAGCACCAGATGATGAATGCCTCTTCGGGGGTACCTGTTTCATCCGGGGTGCAGGTGGTTTCGACCGTCCCTTCACTTGGCGCGAGAAGTTCTGCGCTTCCCGCGGCTAATGATGGGCAGGCAGGTGGCGCGGCTGCGGTGAGCGTGGGGGTAGGAGGGCCGGGTAACGAGTATCTTGTTGCCCACCAGGCCTACTCTCCCATGGCGGGAGTAAGAGGGGTTGCTCATTATGTCCGTTCGGTTGCCGATGTGCGGCAGGGCGCCGAGTAATGGTTTTGAGTTCCCGGGCCGTCCTGAAGACGCTATTTTGTATGCTGGTGGTGCCCTCGGTGGGGTACGCTGAACCTACTCCAGGGGATGGGATGGCTTGGTTGCAACGCATTGCGACTGCATCCCGTAAAACCAACTTTTCCGGAACGTTTGTGTACTCGTCAGGGGCGCGTACAGAGACGTCCCGTGTGACCCATCTCGTTGAGGGCGGAACCTCCAAGGAACGCCTGGAGGTTTTGGACGGGAGCCCGAGAGAGGTTGTCCGGATCAACGAAGAAGTACGTTGTTTTCTTCCTTCCGAAAGGAAAGTGATCGTTGATCGCTTGGCTGCTCCTGCTTCAGTCATTCCCACTCGTGTGCCGGAGTCTTTTTCGAAGCTTGGCGATTACTATCGTGTGAGGAAGGGGGAGGTTACTCGCGTAGCGGGCATGGATGCGCAGACGATCGTGCTCGAGCCACTGGACGGTTTCCGTTATGGCCATGTTCTGTGGGCGGAAGTGTCGAGTGGCTTGCTGCTGAAGTCTCGGATGTTCGACGAGAAGAATGAAACCATCGAACAACTGGTGTTTTCTGACATATCCATCGGAGCGGTGGACAAGTCTCGCGTCAAGCCCCGTTTCGCCTCTACGCCCAGTGATTGGAAAATCGTGCATTCCCGATCAGCGGAGAGTGGGCATGAGGACATCAACTGGGTCTTTGCGACCGTTCCTCCGGGGTATTGGCAAAGCGCGGTCTTTTCGCGCTCAATGGCGGCGGTGAAGGGCGAATTGGCTCACCAGGTCGTATTCACAGATGGCTTGGCGGCGATATCCGTATTCATCGAGCCTGCAGTGAACCGCCCTGAGAAGCTGGGGGTGTCAATGGCTTCTCCCTTTAACGTCTATCGCAGGATTCAGGGTGATCGCCTGATCACGTTGATCGGCGAAGTGCCCGTTGCGGCATTGAAGCGGCTTGGGGATGGGCTTGAGCCCAAAACCAGACAATGAAGACCCGTGCGCAAGTGACTCGGTCTGAGGCTGGAAAGGCTTGGGTAGCGGTGGCTGACAACGGAGGCTGTGGTCGTTGCCACGAAGCTGGCGGCTGCAAATCCGGGCTGTTAAACCAGGTGACAGGGCGGCCGGGCGGTAGGACGTTCGCTGTCGACAATGGCCTTGGCCTGAGTGCGGGTGATTGGGTGGAGTTGGAGATCCGTGACGGGGATTTGTGGCGAAGCGCTGCATGGGCCTACGGAGGGCCTCTGGTTTCATTGCTCGTTGGGGCGGCGGGTGGGACGCTGGTTTTTCGTGCCCAACTGGCCCCAGACGCTGGGGCATTGGTTGGCGCTGTGGCCGGTATCATTGGCTGGTACTGCGTTTCGCGAGTGGTTGGGTTTCGCGCTCCAAAGATTCTCGTCAGTCGCAGTCGGGGGCATTGTCAAAATGCTCCATAAGCTTTCTCGTTCAACCGCGTCGAAGTGTCCGCCGGAGGGAGCTCCATGACGCAGCGTAGGATACTCACTGTCTACCTACGTGAGTGGTGCCACCTCTGCCATGACTTGATTGCCCAGTTGAAACCGCTGCAGGATGAGTTCGGGTTCGATCTTGATTTGGTCGATGTCGAAACGGACCCTGTGCTGGATGATCACTATGGGGAGCGTATTCCGGTCCTTTGTGATGGTGAGCTTGAGTTGTGTCACTACTTTCTCGACCAGGACGCGGTGCGTGCCCATTTGCTGGGATTCCGCTAGAATTCGCGCTTTCGTGAGTATTCGCTAAAGGGTGCTGTTGGGGCACCCTTTTTTCTGTTCGCCCCCATGGACCACATACGCAATTTTTCCATCATCGCCCACATCGACCACGGCAAATCCACCCTGGCCGACCGAATTATCCAGTTGTGCGGAGGACTCTCCGACAGGGAGATGGAGGCACAGGTACTGGATTCCATGGATTTGGAACGCGAACGGGGAATTACGATCAAGGCCCAGACTGCTGCGCTTTCCTATGTCGCACGGGATGGGCACCGTTACAACCTGAACCTCATCGACACTCCTGGGCACGTGGATTTTTCGTACGAGGTGTCTCGTTCCCTGGCCGCATGTGAAGGAGCTTTACTGGTTGTAGATGCTTCGCAGGGGGTGGAGGCTCAGACGGTTGCCAACTGTTACACCGCCATCGAGCAAGGGGTGGAGGTTGTCCCGGTCCTGAACAAGATCGATCTGCCGTCGGCCGACCCGGATAATGCGCGTCAGGAAATCGAGGATGTTATCGGGATCGATGCTACCGATGCTGTGCTCGCAAGCGCGAAAACAGGCTTGGGCGTGGATGACATCCTCGAAGCGATCATCGCGAAGGTGCCACCGCCCAAGGGCGACCCCGCGGCTCCCTTGAAAGCGCTGATCATTGATTCGTGGTTCGATAACTATGTCGGTGTAGTCATGCTGGTGCGGGTGGTGGACGGCGTGCTGCGCCCGAAGGACAAGATGCTCCTCATGTCTACCGGTGCTCAGCACCTGTGCGACCAGGTAGGGGTGTTTTCTCCCAAGTCAGTACAGCGGGAGCATCTGTCTGCCGGCGAAGTGGGCTTCATCATCTCCGGCATCAAGGAGTTGAAGGCGGCTAAGGTAGGCGATACCGTGACCACTACGGATCGCCCCGCAGCGGTGGCCCTTCCCGGGTTCAAGGAAATCAAGCCTCAGGTGTTCGCTGGGCTTTACCCGGTCGAGCCCAACGAGTACGACCAGCTTCGAGAGTCGCTCGAGAAGCTTCGGCTGAATGACGCTTCGCTCCAGTTCGAGCCTGAGGTTTCCCAAGCGCTTGGTTTTGGGTTCCGGTGTGGCTTTCTTGGGCTGCTGCACATGGAGATCGTGCAGGAGCGCCTGGAACGGGAATTCAACATGGACCTCATCACCACAGCTCCCACCGTGGTCTATGAGGTGCTCATGAAGGATTCAAGCGTCGTAATGGTGGAGAACCCATCGAAGCTGCCGGATGTGTCGAAAGTGGAAGAAATCCGGGAGCCGATCATCACGGCGTCGATCTTTTTGCCACAGGACTACCTGGGGGCAGTAATTACGCTATGTGAGCAAAAGCGGGGGTCCCAGACCAACCTTCAGTATCACGGTCGCCAAGCACAGCTGACTTACGAGTTGCCCATGGCGGAAGTCGTTTTCGATTTCTTCGACAAGCTCAAGTCTGTGTCGCGAGGCTACGCATCGCTGGACTACGACTTCAAGGAGTACCGTTCTGCAGATGTGGTGAAGCTGGATATCCTGGTCAATGGCGATCGGGTTGATGCACTGTCGGTCATCGTCCACCGGGCGAGTTCCCAGTACAGGGGACGGGAGCTTGCGTCCAAACTACGGGAACTCATTCCCAGGCAAATGTATGACGTGGCTGTGCAGGCGGCTATTGGGTCACATATTGTTGCCCGCGAAACCATCAAGGCCTTGCGCAAGAACGTACTGGCCAAGTGTTACGGTGGCGATATCACCCGCAAAAAGAAGCTTCTCGAAAAACAGAAAGCCGGCAAACGCCGGATGAAACAGATCGGAACGGTGGAAGTCCCGCAGGAAGCATTCCTCGCGGTGCTGCGGGTGGGTGACAAATGATCGGGCATTGCAACGGGCAACCGGCGACTAGCGAGAAAGGGCGCTGATTTGGATCTCGCGTTGATTTTGTTTTTGTTGACTCTGGTGACGGGAGTCATCTGGCTGGCGGACAAGCTGGTGTTTCGCCGGCGTCGAGTTCCGGGGGCTCCAGATCCCTGGTGGGTGGAGTATGGAGCGAGTTTCTTCCCGGTTCTGGTGTTTGTGTTTCTCCTGCGATCCTTTGTTGTCGAGCCTTTCCGCATTCCCTCCGGGTCGATGATCCCGACTTTGCTGGTCGGGGATTTTGTATTGGTGAATAAGTTCACCTACGGTATCCGGTTGCCCATCGCCAACAAGAAAGTCGTCGAACTCGGCGCACCTCAACGAGGCGATGTGATGGTTTTCCGCTATCCGGCTGACCCCTCCCTCAATTACATCAAGCGAGTGGTGGGGCTCCCGGGTGATCGGGTGGAGTACCAGGACAAGCGACTCACCATTAACGGAAACACCGTGGAGACAAGCGCCACGGGGGAATACTTCCATCCGGAGCGCAACTATTACTCGCCACGCTTTAGCGAGAAACTGGGAAGCACTGAACACGCAATTCTGATTGAACCCGATGCCCCAGCATTTGTCAGCCAAGTCATGACACACCCTTTCAGGGACGCTTGCATTTATAACGCTCGGGGAATCATCTGCGAAGTGCCGGCGGGGCATTACTTCACCATGGGTGATAATCGGGATGCTAGTAGCGATAGCCGGGTGTGGGGATTCGTTCCAGATGATCACATTGTCGGCAAGGCTTTCCTGATCTGGTTTAATTTCAGCGATATCAAACGAGTCGGATTCTTCAAATGATGAGGTGCAGGCAAAGGCAACGGGGAGCAGGGCTGTTCGGCCTGATCTTCTGGGTGGCAATCATCGTGATTGCAATGGTTGTCGGAATGCGCCTTGTGCCCGTTATGACTGAGTATTTCGCTGTCACCCGTATCATGGATGGGATGGCTCGAGGGGGAGATACCACCGGATCTCAGAACGAAATTCGGGCGTCGTTCAATCGCAAAGCCAGTGTCGATAACGTGACATCCGTTTCCGGGGAGGATCTGGAAATCGTTAAAGCGTCGGGAGGAGCCATCTTGAGGATCAGCTACGGCAAGAAGGTGCCACTTGCCGGGCCTGTGAGCCTTTATCTGGATCTTTCGCATACCTCGATGCCCAAGTAGTCCCTTACACATGGCCCGCACTCCAGATTCGTCGGTGGAAGCGCGACTTGGCTACCGCTTCCGGAATCGTTCCTTGCTTCATGAAGCCCTTACGCACCGCAGTTTTGGCACCCCCCACAATGAACGCATGGAGTTTCTTGGCGATAGCGTTGTGAACTGCGTAGTAGCCGGTGTCCTGTTTGAGCGCTTTCCGAGTCTGCGCGAGGGGGATCTGACGCGGCTACGTGCTGCACTCGTACGTCAGGATACCCTTCACCAGATCGCACTGCGGATGGAACTCGGCTCCAGTCTCCGGCTTGGCGAAGGAGAGGTGCGAAGTGGTGGCGCCCAACGCCCCTCCATCCTCGCCGATGCGCTGGAGGCCCTGGCTGGGGCTGTTTGGCTGGACGGGGGATTCGAAGCCGCGCAGGAAATGCTGGTGCGCTGCTTTGAACCTGAGGTGGCGTCGCTTGATATTCGGCGCGCCCTGCGTGATCCGAAGACCTGCTTGCAGGAGTGGCTACAGGCTCGCCGCCATCCTTTGCCGCGATATGTGCTTAAGGAAGTCAGGGGCGAAGCGCATGCCCAATCATTCGAAGTGGAGTGCTTTGTCGACGCGCTGCAGTGCTCGGCAACCGGTGTTGGCGCCAGCCGTCGTGCGGCGGAGCAGGCTGCGGCTGAGCGTGCTTTGGAAAGGGTGGATCCGCAGTGAATGAGCTGACTCAAACGACCGAAGATTCGTTCCGAACGGGTTACATTGCGATCGTTGGGCGTCCCAATGTAGGGAAGTCCACGCTGCTCAATCGGATGATCGGGCAGAAAGTGAGCATCGTTTCCTCAAAAGCGCAGACTACCCGCCACCGCATCCACGGGATTCTGACTGTAGAGGGACGACAGTTCATATTCGTGGACACACCAGGGTTCCAAACCCAGCACCGCAATGCGCTGAATCGGACGATGAACCGTAGCGTGGTCCAGACGCTTCAGGATGTTGACGTGGTATTTCTGGTCATCGAGGCTGGGCGGTTCGGATCCAAAGATCGGGAAGTGCTTCGCCTGATTCCAGAGGGTAAGGCTGTGTTTCTGGTGATCAACAAGACAGATGAGTTGGATAAGCGAGACCGGATATTGCCCTTCATTGCCCAGGTTTCCTCCGAGTTCGCTTTCACCGAAGTCGTACCAGTCAGTGCTTCGAAGGGGAAGGGTATCGATGCGTTGTTGGAGATCACGGGTCGGTACTTGCCTGAGGGTGACCCGGTGTTCGAGCCGGACGATGTTACGGATCGTAGCGAGCGTTTTCTCGCGGCGGAGTTTATTCGCGAGAAGCTCTTCCGCCGTCTGGGCGACGAGCTGCCCTATGGTTTGACGGTGGAGATCGAGAAATTCGAGCAGGAGGGCGCGTTGCGGCGCGTCCATGCGGCAATCATCGTGGATCGCCCGGCCCACAAAGGCATTGTCATTGGTGCCAAGGGGGAGCAACTCAAGGAGGTTGCCTCTGCGGCCAGGCGGGATATGGAAAGCCTTTTTGGCGGGCGGGTGTTCCTGGAGACTTGGGTCAAGGTGCGGAGTGGCTGGGCGGATGATGAACGGGCGCTCAAGAGTCTGGGCTACGACTGACAGCCAGCGACGCGGAATTCGTCGGCGGACCAATGGGCCCGGCACACAATCACCTGTAACCAGAACGGTCAGCCGGGTAAGGCAGGAAAGGCAATTGCGCAACGAGGCACTCTGGGCCGGGCCATTGGTTAAAGCGCAAGGGGTGTCCGGTCTTTCCCATGTTGTGCCGGGGCACGCGGAGTGAGCGGTGCGCGCCAGCGGGTGGAGGGGCAGCCTGCGTTTGTGCTGCACGCTCACCCTTACCGGGAAACCAGCTTGCTCGTAGACGTATTCAGCCGCGAATGGGGGCGTGTGCCCTTGGTGGCCCGGGGGGCTCGCCGGGTGCGTTCCGCGCTCAGGGGGGTATTGCTGGCTTTTCAGCCCCTTGAGTTAGGATGGTTTGGAGCCGGCGAAGTTCGTACGCTGACCACGGCGGAATGGGCGGGCGGACAGCCGCTCCTCCAAGGCGAAGCATTGCTGTGTGGCTACTATCTTAATGAGTTGCTCATTCGGCTGGTGCCTCGCGACGACTCTCACCCGGGCTTGTTTGATGTCTACCGTGCCACCCTCGGTGCTCTTGCCAAAGGAGATCCACCTGAGCCTTGGTTGCGCCGCTTTGAAGTCGTGCTGCTGCAACAGTTGGGGTACGGCGCTTCGCTCGAACATGACGCGGCTACTGGCGAAGCCCTTACACCGGACGCGCTCTACCGCTACGAAGCCGATCAGGGATTGGTGGCTGTTGAGGCGCCCAGGTCCGGCTGCCAGACCTACGCCGGCAGGACCCTCCTTGCAATCGCCCGGGGAGACTACTCGGAGCCCGAAACACTGCTGCAGTGCAAGCTGCTGATGCGTGCCATCATCGGACATTATCTGGGGGACGTTCCGCTCCAGTCTCGAAGGGTGTTTCGCGATCTTCAATCCTTTTGAGGAGTGATTCTTTTGATCGAACTCGGTGTCAATATCGATCACGTAGCAACTGTTCGCCAAGCCCGCCGAGGGCATGAGCCTGATCCTGTTTGGGCAGCGGTAGAGGCTCACTTGGGGGGGGCAGACGGCATTACAGTGCATTTGCGCGAAGACCGCCGCCATATCCAGGACAAGGATGTCCGCCGCCTGCGGGAACTGACCCATATCAAGCTCAATCTGGAGATGGCGGCCACCGATGAAATGGTGGAGATCGCGTGCGATGTGCGCCCCGAGATGGCGATGCTGGTTCCAGAGGGCCGGCAGGAGATCACCACTGAGGGGGGGCTGGATGTGGTGGGGCAGGAAGCGCGCCTGAAGTCGATCATTCACCGTCTGGCGGATGCAGGCATCATGACCAGCGTTTTCATCGACCCTGACTTGCGGCAGGTTGAGGCCGCAGCCCGAATCGGCGCGCGCGTTTGCGAGATACACACCGGTCCTTACGCTCACGCCTTCCACGCGAGAGGCCGCGATGCAGAGAGCCCCGCGGTGCTTGCCGAGTTGGCGCTCATCCGGGAGGCGGGAGAGGCGATCCGGAATTTGGGGATGCGGTTCAATGCCGGCCACGCGCTCAATTACTTCAACGTTCAGCCAGTTGCAGCTCTGCCTGGTGTGCGGGAACTGCACATTGGGCACGCCATCGTCTCGCGGGCGGTGTTTGTCGGCATGCGCGAAGCTGTGGGCGAGATGAAGCGCCTGATGCGCGAAGCGTCGTGTGCGCGACAATGATTCAAGGCGTCGGGACTGATCTGGTCGAGATCGCCCGTTTCGCGGCCTTGGTCGAGCGGCACGGAGAGCGGCTTGCCAGGCGGGTGTTGGCGCTTGAAGAAATGGACGCTTTCATCCACACCAGTGACAAGCCGCGCTTTCTCGCCAAGCGCTTCGCTGCCAAAGAGGCTTTCGGAAAGGCGACGGGGATGGGTATCCGGGCTCCTGTGCTGCTCACCAGCATGTGGATTGGCCATGATATGCACGGAAAGCCGTCGTTGTTCACCAAGGGAGAGCTCCAGGCTTTGGTGGAGCGTGAGCGCTGGCAGATTTCTTTGAGTATCTCGGATGAACGCGAGTACGCGCTAGCTTTTGTGGTTATCGACATCTTGGTCGGGGAGCGGGAATGATAGGGGAACTTGAGGCACTCCTCCCGGGGCCGGTGATGCTGGACGTATCCGGACTTGAACTGACTGCGGAGGAGCGCGAAGTCCTTCAGCATCCGTTGGTCGGCGGAGTCATCCTGTTTAGTCGCAACTATCAGGACCCTTTGCAATTGTCGTTACTGACGGACGCCATCCGCTCGACACGCAGGCAATCGCTGTTGATCGCGGTGGATCATGAGGGAGGACGAGTCCAAAGGTTCCGCCAGGGGTTCAGCCGGATTCCCGCCATGCGTACTCTAGGCGCCTTGTGGGATGCGGCGCAGCACGATGCCTGTGCCCGTGCCCGGGACATTGGCTGGCTGCTTGGGGCGGAGTTGCGAAGCCACGGTGTTGATCTCAGCTTTACGCCTGTGCTGGATCTCGATTATGGGGTGAGCTCGGTGATCGGCGATCGCGCCTTCCACCGGGATCCCAAAGCCGTGACCGCCCTGGCACTTGCGCTTATCGAAGGCTTGAGGGAAGTGGGAATGGGGGCAGTGGGCAAGCACTTTCCCGGCCATGGCGCAGTCCAGGCTGACTCCCATGTTGCCATCCCGGTGGATACCCGGCGGTTTGAAGCGATCTGGACTGAAGACATGCAGCCCTATCGCTCGGCGGCGCTGCTTGGGGTACTCAGTGGTGTAATGCCTGCACATGTGACGTACCCGGCGGCCGACGACAAACCATCGGGCTTTTCACCGTTTTGGTTGCAGACAGTGCTGAGGCGTCACTTGGGGTTTGGCGGCGTGATATTTAGTGACGACTTGAGCATGGAAGGCGCGAGCGTAGCCGGCGATGTGGTGGATCGAGCGAGCGCCGCCCTGAGTGCTGGCTGTGACATGGTACTGGTGTGCAATGCGCCGGAAGCTGCGCGTGTATTGCTGTCAAGGTGGAAGCCCGCCGTTTGTCCCAAGGCTTCCACCCGCATTGCGGCACTTCTTCCGCAGCCAAGTAGTATCGACCCGTTCCGGCTTTCGGCGGTGCGAAAGCGGATCGCCGATGCTGAGATGGCGTAGGCTCGGAATCGGCAGGAAAAGGCATGTTCGACAGCAAGACTTTCATCCGGACCTTGCCCGAGGACCCGGGCGTCTACCGGATGATTGGCGTCGACGAGGCCGTTTTGTACGTAGGGAAAGCGAAGAATCTGAAGCGAAGGGTTTCGTCGTACTTCCAGCGTTCCGCCCCAAGTCCCCGCATTGCCCTGATGGTGGCTCAAGTGCTTCGGGTGGACATCACCGTGACCAGGTCGGAAGCCGAGGCGTTGATCCTCGAAAACAACCTGATCAAAAGCCTCGCGCCCAAGTACAACATCCTGTTCAGGGACGACAAATCTTATCCCTTCATCTGCATTTCGGGGGATGCCCAGCCTCGCCTGGCTTTTCATCGGGGACCGTTTGACAAGGGCTCCCGCTACTTTGGGCCGTTTCCGAATTCGTTGGCCGTTCGTGACAGCTTGCATCTGTTGCAACGAATCTTCTTGCTGCGTACGTGTGAAAACTCGGTTTTCCAGAATCGTTCCCGGCCGTGTTTGCTTTTCCAGATCAAACGTTGTTCAGGCGCATGCGTGGGAATGATTGACGAGGCGAGCTATCGTAACGATGTGCGCATGGCGATGCTTTTTCTCGATGGCAAACACTCGGAGGTGGTTCGTTCGCTCGAACAACGGATGCATGAAGCATCCGACCGTCTGGCGTATGAAGAGGCCGCGTTGTTTCGTGATCAGATCAGATCTGTTCAGGCGGTATTGCATCGGCAATATGTAAGCAGCGACCGGGACGAGGATGTAGACGTGATTGTGGCAGTCCAGCAAGGTGGGTTTCCATGCGTCAATCTGGCCATGGTCCGGGCAGGGCGGCATCTGGGGGATCGCCCCCTGATTCCCCAGGGAGCGGGAGAGGATGCCGCTGTGGATGCGCTTCTCGCTTTTGTCGAACAACACTACCGGGGGCATGATCTGCCGCAGAAGATCATTGTCAACATCCCCTCGTTAGACGCGCTGGCAAACGTGCTGGCCGAGGTGAGCGAGGCGCCGTGCAAGGTGGCCGCGCCGCGCACTGCCAGCGAGAAGGCGTGGGTGGAGATGGCGGAGAAGAATGCACTTCACGCCCTGGAAGTGCAGGCCCTCACCGCTTCCCGCACCGAGGCCCGCGTCCAGGCGCTTCAGCAACTGCTTGAACTGGATGACGTCCCGGCGAGGATTGAGTGTTTCGACATCAGCCATACCATGGGGGAGGGCACAGTGGCATCGTGCGTGGTGTTTGTTGAAAGCGCCATGAAGAAATCCGAGTATCGCCGCTACAACATTTCCGGCATCACCCCGGGGGACGACTACGCAGCCATGCGCAGTGCCCTGACCCGTCGCTACGAGAAGGTGGCGAGTGGGGAGGGTGTTTGTCCGGATCTCATTCTGATTGATGGCGGGAAAGGGCAGGTTGGAATCGCCCGGGAGGTGCTAGCCGACTGTGGTCTCGATCATGTACCAATGATTGGGGTGGCAAAAGGCGTCGAGCGCAAGCCGGGGATGGAGGAACTTGTGTTTCCTGATGGCCGGGACGGGATACACTTGCCCGAAGATCATCCAGCGTTGCATTTGATCCAGCAGATTCGGGACGAGGCTCATCGATTCGCGATTGGCGGACATCGTGCGAGACGGGCGAAGGCGAGGCGAGAGTCCGCTCTGGAGAACGTCCCCGGTATCGGTCCCGCACGTCGCAAGAAGCTCCTTTCCGCCTTCGGGGGGCTGGCGGGCGTGCGCGACGCAACACCTGAGGATCTATGTCGCGTAGCGGGGATCAACCGTAAACTCGCAGAGCAGATACACGAAGCATTGCGCTGATGCGCCCCAGCCACTTACTACCATGCCGTTCACCATACCCAATGCCCTGACGTGGGCTCGCATTCTGCTGATCCCCTTGTTTGTCGGGGTCTATTACTTGCCCGATGCCATAGTCAGCCTGCCGGGCAAGAATCTGTTTGCCGTAGTGGTGTTCGTGGTGGCGGCTGTCACCGATTGGCTGGATGGGTATCTGGCCCGTAGCCTGGGGCAGACTTCTGCGTTCGGCGCTTTTCTGGATCCTGTGGCAGACAAGCTGATGGTGGCGGCGGCCTTGATCGTGCTTGTTGAGCTGGATCGGGTGGATGCGCTCGTGGCGTTCGTCATCATTGGGCGGGAAATCACCATTTCCGCGCTACGCGAATGGATGGCGCGGGTAGGTGCCTCCCGCAGTGTGGCAGTGTCCATGTTGGGGAAGGTCAAAACCTCAGCACAAATGGTCGCCATCCCCATGTTGCTGTACGCCAACCCTGTCGGCGGATACGAGTTCCATCGCCTCGGAACCTTCCTCATCTACCTCGCAGCGCTCCTGACCCTCTGGTCCATGGTCTACTACTTGCGGAAAGCGGCTCCGGTATTGGTCGCCGCCCGCCACTGAACGCGCCCGGGTCGAGGGCGTGCGTTGAGGGTGGGGCGCCGAATGCGGTATGATGCGTCTTTCCCGCGCCATTGTTTTTCATGACTAAGTACGTCTTCGTGACCGGCGGCGTCGTTTCGTCGTTGGGTAAAGGCATTGCTGCCGCTTCTCTTGGTGCCATCCTCGAATCCCGTGGCATCACTGTTACTCACCTCAAACTGGATCCGTACATCAATGTTGATCCGGGCACGATGAGCCCGTTTCAGCACGGTGAAGTCTTCGTGACCGAGGACGGCGCCGAGACTGATCTGGATCTTGGGCACTACGAGCGCTTCACCCATGCCCGCATGGGACGCCGGAACAATTTCACTACCGGCCAGATCTACGAGTCAGTGATCAAGAAGGAGCGGCGCGGCGAGTATCTGGGCAAGACCGTCCAGGTCATCCCGCACATCACGGACGAGATCAAGCTCTACGTGAAGCGTGGCTCCGAGGGCGCCGATGTAGCCATCGTCGAAGTCGGGGGCACCGTGGGTGACATCGAATCGCTGCCATTCCTGGAAGCGATTCGCCAGATGGGGATTGAAGAGGGGCGCAACAACACCTGTTTCATCCACCTGACCCTGTTGCCGTACATCGCCACCGCTGGCGAGCTCAAGACCAAGCCCACCCAGCACTCGGTCAAGGAGTTGCGGGAGATCGGCATTCAGCCGGATGTTCTCCTCTGTCGTGCCGACCGGGAGACTCCGGACGACGAGCGACGCAAGATTGCCCTGTTCACCAATGTGCAGTCGGAAGCGGTTATTTCGTTGCCGGATTCGGACAGCATTTACCGGATTCCCCTCATTCTGCATGACCAGATGCTCGATGAGATTGTCTGTCACAAGCTCAGTATTCTGGCCCGTTCGGCGGATCTCTCGCGCTGGAAGCAACTGCTGCACGCTCTAGAGAGCCCCGAGTACACGGTAAACATCGCGTTCGTGGGTAAGTACGTAGACTTGACTGAGTCCTACAAGTCCTTGTCCGAAGCGCTGATCCATGCCGGCATCCACACCCGTTGCCGAATCCAGATCCACTATCTTGATTCGGAGGAGATTGAGCGCTCAGGCTACAGCGCGCTTGAGCCGATGGATGCAGTGCTTGTTCCGGGGGGGTTTGGTCGGCGTGGGGTCGAAGGCAAGATCGCAGCCATCCGCTATGCGCGGGAGCAGAAAGTTCCTTATTTGGGTATCTGTCTGGGTATGCAGTTGGCGGTTGTCGAGTATGCCCGTCATGTGGCGGGGCTCCCCGGCGCTCACAGCACCGAGTTCGACGATTCGACGCCTCACCCGGTGATTGCCCTGATTACCGAATGGTTGGACCGGGAAGGCCGCGTCGAGCGGCGGGGCGAGAACTCTGATCTAGGTGGCACCATGCGCCTCGGCGGGCAATGGTGTGCTCTGGAGGATGGTTCCCTCGCCCATCAGGTCTATGGATCTTTGCGGGTTATGGAGCGGCACCGCCATCGCTACGAAGTGAATAACCAGTACCTGAGCAAACTAGAGGCTGCGGGTCTAAAGGTTTCCGGCCGCTCGGAGGAAGGTGATCCGCTGTGCGAGATCGTCGAGCTTCCCGGCCACCCTTGGTTCCTTGGCTGTCAGTTCCACCCCGAGTTCACGTCGAATCCCCGGGAGGGGCATCCGCTGTTTATTTCCTTTGTTCGTGCCGCCCTCCGGCACAAACTCGCCGTTGCCCAAAACGGGCCCGCCGCGACGAATGTTTCGGCTGAACTGGACGATACCCTGTGAAACTGTGCGGCTTTGAGGTTGGCGGCAACCATCCCTTGTTCCTGATTGCCGGGCCTTGCGTACTCGAGTCCAAAGAGTTGGTGCTTGATACCGCTGCACGCCTAAAAGACGTGTGCGGGGAATTGGGTGTCCCATTCATTTTCAAGGCCTCCTACGATAAGGCCAACCGTAGTTCGGACAAGTCCTTCAGGGGGCCCGGAATCCAGGCTGGGCTGGATTTACTGGCCGAAGTCCGGGCCAGGCTTTCGGTGCCAGTGCTGACGGACGTGCACGGGATCGAAGAGATCGATCAGGTGGCTCAAGTGGTGGACGTACTGCAAACACCCGCCTTCCTCTGCCGTCAAACCGATTTCATTCAGGCCGTTGCTGCGCGCGGCAAGCCTGTGAATATCAAAAAAGGACAGTTCCTGGCGCCCCAAGACATGAAAAATGTCGTGGAGAAGGCTCGCGCAGCCAACGGGGGAGCTGATTCCATCATGGTTTGCGAGCGGGGAGCGTCTTTCGGTTACAACAATCTGGTTTCTGACATGCGTAGCCTTTCGGTGATGCGCGAGACGGGTTGCCCCGTTGTGTTCGACGCTACGCATTCAGTCCAACTGCCCGGGGGGCTGGGCTCGGCTTCGGGTGGGCAAAGGCAGTTTGTTCCGGTGCTGGCTCGGGCTGCGGTCGCAGTGGGCATTGCTGGTCTTTTCATGGAAACCCATCCGAATCCGGAGCAAGCCTTGTCTGATGGGCCCAATAGCTGGCCTCTCGGACATATCAAGCCTTTATTGCAGGTGCTTGTTGATCTGGACCGTTTGGTGAAAGCCGCGGGGCTTGGGGCTGGTGAGCTAGCGTGAGACGGCCTGCATGAGCCTAAATGGCTGCCCTTCGATGACTCGGGGCACGCAAGTTAGCTGATCCAGCGCATTACCGTGCAATTCCCCGCAGTGTAGGTTGCTACAGGAAGGTAGTATCAGGCAATTGGATGCCGATATTTTTCGTGGCTGGATGAGTGCATTTGGTAATGCACTCTCCTTTACCACATGCAGGTGTTTTTGCTTTGTTTCTGACTCTCAATCAAGGACATAACGATGAGTGCAATCGTAGACGTCGTCGCACGGGAGATTCTCGACTCCCGCGGTAACCCGACCGTTGAAGCCGATGTGCTGCTGGAATCGGGCGCCATGGGCCGTGCCGCCGTACCCTCCGGTGCGTCAACCGGCTCCCGTGAAGCGATCGAGTTGAGGGATGGGGATGCCCAGCGGTATCTGGGCAAGGGTGTGTTGCAGGCGGTGGAGAACGTCAACACCGAGATCTCCGAGGCCATCGTCGGTCTGGATGCTGAAGAGCAAGCCTTCATCGACAAGACCCTGATTGATCTGGACGGCACCGAGAATAAGTCCCGGTTGGGGGCCAATGCGATGCTGGCTGTTTCGATGGCTGTCGCCAAGGCTGCGGCGGAAGAGGCTGGCCTGCCCCTCTACCGTTACTTTGGCGGGTCCGGCCCCATGCAGATGCCGGTACCGATGATGAACGTCATCAACGGCGGTGCTCATGCTAACAATAGCCTGGACATTCAGGAATGCATGATCATGCCCGTCGGCGTTCAGAGCTTTCGCGAGGCGCTCCGTTGCGGCGCCGAGATCTTCCATGCGCTGAAGAAACTAACGGACAAAAAAGGCTATCCCACGACCGTGGGTGACGAAGGTGGGTTCGCTCCCAATGTTTCCGGGACAGAGGAAGCGCTGAACATGATCCTTGAAGCCGTCAGCAAGGCGGGCTATGAACCGGGCACCGATGTGGTACTTGCATTGGATTGCGCCAGTTCGGAGTTCTTCAAGGATGGCAAGTATCATCTTGAGGGCGAAAACCTGTCCCTGACCGCAGACGGGTTCTCCGACTACTTGGCGACCTTGTGCGACAAGTTCCCCATCGTCTCCATTGAGGACGGCATGGCGGAGAATGACTGGGCTGGGTGGAAGCTGCTGACTGAGAAGCTCGGTAAGAAGGTGCAGCTGGTTGGGGATGATCTGTTTGTGACCAACACCAAGATTCTCCGCGAAGGGATCGCTCAAGGCGTTGCCAACTCCATCCTGATCAAGATCAATCAGATCGGCACCCTGACAGAGACTTTTGCCGCAGTTGAACTGGCCAAGCGCGCCGGCTACACGGCAGTGATCTCCCACCGCTCTGGCGAGACGGAAGACTCCACTATTGCGGATATCTCGGTCGGCCTGAACGCGCTGCAGATCAAGACGGGGTCCCTGTCCCGTTCGGACCGGATTGCGAAATACAACCAATTGCTTCGTATCGAGGAAGACCTGGGGGATACCGTCAGCTATCCCGGGCGCAATGCGTTCTACAACCTGCGCAAATTTAGCTGACAGGGTGTGATTGTGAGGTGGCCCACGTTCGTGCTGGTAGCATTGCTCGTGCTACTGCAATACCCTCTCTGGATGGGCAAGGGGAGTTGGTTTCGGGCGTGGGAGGTTGATCGCCAGCTTGGTGCCCAGCGGGAGGTTAACCAAAGGCTCGAGGCCCGTAATGCGGGCCTCGACGCCGAAGTTCGAGACCTCAAGTCCGGGTATGACGCGATTGAGGAAAGAGCCCGTTTCGAACTCGGGTTCATCAAGCAGGATGAAGTGTTTGTTCAAGTGCCCAATCGGGCTCCACGTTCCGCCGGGGGAAGTTCGCGATCAGAACATCAAGATCGCTCGGCTGTTCAGTAAAGTTGTAGAGACCATTCTCCCGCACATCCCCGCCCTGAGTATGGGGCGTCTTTGTTCCGGTATCGCATACCCCGTATTCGGTCAGACAAGGTCAAGATCGTAGCGCTCACCAGCGTTTCCCGGGGCACTAAGCAGGCCGGGAGTGTCCTGAATGCGTGTCGCCTGCCGTCCGGTTAGTCACGCGCCTGACCGCAAGGGCTGAGTGGATGCGTAAGTGCTTGCGCATCGACAAACACCACAAGATCTGTGCCGGCCGGTCGTTAATCATTCTTAGATGGTGCTGAATTCACCAGTTTTTCACGCGGTCCGGATGCGGCACGTATTAGGATTGTGGCTCGGAGTGGGCTGTTATATCGAGCTTGGCTCCCGAGCGATGCCTGTGTGATGGCAGGTAGTGCGCGAGTCGAGACACCTCTACGGTGTGACGATCTTGAGAGGGCACTCCCCGACGTTCAAGACGACTAATCAACAAGATATGTCTCACAGGCAAACTCGGCGTTTCTGGCAAATCCGTTTCTTGAGGTGTTTGTCTCACGATACTATTGGGGTACTGGAGGAAGCAGCCAGTTACGCAAAAAACAATTAAGCCGTTCTTTCCAGAAGAATTGCATATGAATTTTCGGTCGGGAGAAAATAAATGAGTTTCAAAGACGTGGAACAGGGCTACTGGACGCCAACACCTTCGCCTGCCCCCGCGGCACCGGAGGAGGCAGAGGGCCCCTCTCAAATGCTGGAGTTCTGGAGATCAATCCAGCGTAACAAGTGGTCGATTCTCGGTCTGACTGGCTTGATTGTTGTAGTGACTGCGGTTTTGGTCTCACTGCAGACGCCGATCTATCGTTCAACCGCAACGATCATGATCGAGTCGGGGAAGACCAAAGTTTTGTCGGTCGATGAGGTGTATAGCTCCAGCGGTGGAACAAGGGAGAATTTTCTTACGCAGGCCGAGTTGATCAGGTCCAGGGATGTAGCACTGCGCGTGATCGACAAGCTCAAACTCATGGAAAATCCCGAGTTCGATCCACGACAAGCCAAAACGGGTTTTCTAGGTGGGATCATTGGGTCGATGGGTGGAGATGGTGCGAATAAGCTTACCGATGAAGATGTCGAGAATGCTGTGCTCGGAGCATTCTTTAACCGCCTGAAAGTTGAGCCTAGCCGTTCTTCCCAGCTCATTAAAGTGAGTTTCGAGTCCGAGAACCGGCAGTTGGCGGCGCAGGTCGCAAACACGGTGGCCGAGGCCTTTATCCAGGCGGATCTGGATACCCGCTTCAAAATGACCCAACAGGCTGGGCAGTGGCTGAATTCGCGTCTGGCTAGCCTTCGGGAGAAGCTGGATGCCTCGGAGCGTGCGCTGCAGTCCTATCGTGAGCGTGAGGGCATACTCGATGTGAAGGGCGATGCACTCACCGGGACTGTCAAGCAGCTTGAGGACGTAACCTCCAGGTTGGTTGAAGCGCGCGTTCGTCGCATGGAGGCCGAGCATAACCTCGAGCAGGTTCGGGCCGCCAAGTCCGGGAACATTGAGGCTGCACCTGCGATTGCCAGGAATCCGCTGGTGATCAAAGCCAAGGAACTTGAAGCCGAAGCCGAGAAACGCCTCGCTGAGATGTCGCAACGCTATGGGCCCGATCATCCAAAACGTTCGGTTGCCGAGGCAGAACTCAAGGCCGCCAAGGACAACGCTCGTCGGCAAGTGGAGACCGTCACCTCTACCATTAACAAAGAGTACGAGGTTGCGCGCGCGGCCGAGCGTTCGATTGAAGGCGTGCTGGGTGCTGCCCGCGGCAACATCCAGGGCATCAACCGAAAAGAGATTCAGTTGAGTCAGCTCGAACGCGAGGTGTCCGCGAATCGGCAGCTGTACCAGATGTTCCTCAATCGCTTCAAGGAAACTTCGTCAGCCGGAGATATGCAATCTCTGACTGCGCGGGTGGTGGAAGAGGCCGTGCCTTCTCAGGTTCCTGCGCGTCCGGTCAGGGGGCAAATAATCGGAGTGGCGGGCGTGCTTGGGTTGCTCCTCTCCATCGTGCTCGCGCTCCTGATGGACCGCCTGGACAACACGCTGAAGACTTCTTCTGACGTTGAAACCAAGCTCAAGCAGCCGGTATTGACCACGCTCCCTGTTCTCACGAGCAAAATGCTGGGTACTGGAGGCGCAGCTCGCTTGTATCTGGACGAACCGCATGGTGTTTTTTCTGAATCCATCCGCACGGCCCGTACCGGGGTGATGCTGTCGGCAGTGGATGATGCGCACAAAGTCATCGCTGTCACTTCGTCTATTCCGGGCGAAGGGAAGTCGACTTTTGCCATCAACTTGGCCTTGGCCCATGCTCAAACCAAGAAAACAATTTTGCTCGAAGCGGATATGCGCAAGCCAACCGCTGCCAAATATCTGAATCTTCCAGCAGGCCAAAAGGGCTTGTCCGAGTTGGTAGCGGGTGACGTACCTATTTCCGAGTGCACCTGCCGTGTGGAAGGAAGCGATCTGGTGGTCATGCCTGCAGGGCAGATTCCTCCGAATCCGCTCGAACTGTTGCTCTCGCGCCGTTTCAAGGACTTGTTGGCGCGCTTGAGAGAACAATACGAAGTGGTCGTGGTAGACACGCCGCCGGTCCAAGCAGTGTCGGACGCGGTCGTCGTCTCGGCATTGGCGTCCGAAGTCGCATACGTTGTCAAAGCCGACGAAACGCCTTACCAGTTGGCCCGCAGTGGCCTGAAACGGCTCCAGGCCGCTGACGCAAATCTGATTGGTGTAGTCCTGAATCATCTCGACTTCAAGAAGGCCGAGCGCTACTACGGCGAGCACGGCGGCTACGGGAAGTACGGGAAGAACTACCAGTACGGCACGGAAAATCGCGCGTAACGCCAGTTAGTGACCGAGCACCAAATGGCCCTCGGCGCCCTGCGCTTGAGGGCCATTTCGCGTGTGGATGTGGCGGTGGACGCGGTGCTTGCTTCGACAGTCCTTCATCATGCGCTGTGAAGGATGTCATCGCGTATCTCACCGACTATAGTGTTTCATTACGACTTGGAGTCTAGGCACTCAAGCCGGGGGCGCTAAGCGCCGATAGCCAGTTATCTGGCAAATGCACTGTGGTTGCGTTCCAGCAGAACGGGTCTGGTCAAATCGCAACGAGTGAAAGACGCTCACATCACGAAGACAGGAATGCAATGGAGAATCGAGTACTAATCACAGGTGGCGCTGGCTTTCTGGGGTCACATCTGTGCGAAAAGCTGCTTGCTCGGGGCTATGACATCCTTTGCGTGGATAATCTATTCACCGGCACCAGGACGAATATTCTGAATTTGATCGGGAATCCCCGTTTTGAATTCATGCGGCACGATGTCACCTTTCCTCTATATGTGGAAGTTGATCAAATATACAATTTGGCGTGCCCGGCTTCTCCAATCCACTATCAGTTTGATCCCGTACAAACAACGAAAACCAGTGTTCATGGCGCAATCAACATGCTTGGCCTTGCCAAGCGCGTACGAGCCAGAATCCTGCAAGCCTCTACCAGCGAAGTGTATGGCGATCCGGAAGTGCACCCCCAGCCGGAGAGCTACTGGGGAAAGGTTAACCCAATTGGCATCCGGGCGTGCTACGACGAAGGGAAGCGCTGCGCCGAAACCCTCTTCTTTGACTACCACCGGCAACACAACCTTGATATCAAGGTAATCAGAATCTTCAATACCTACGGCCCCCGCATGCATCCAAATGACGGCAGGGTTGTCAGTAACTTCATCGTTCAAGCCCTTAAAGGGCAGCCAATTACAATCTATGGAACAGGACAACAGACCCGTTCATTTTGTTATGTGGACGACCTGTTGGAGGGTATGGTTCGTCTCATGGAGACGGAAAAAGGCTTTACTGGACCAGTAAATGTTGGAAACCCTCGTGAGTTCACAATGCTCGAACTGGCCGAGTTAGTACTGAAACTCACCAATAGTCATTCGAAGCTTATATTCGAACCCCTTCCTTCCGATGACCCGAAGCAACGTCAGCCAAATATTGAGCTGGCAAAAGAAAAGTTGTCTTGGGAGCCTAAGGTGTCTCTTGAAGACGGATTGAAGGAAACGATCGCATACTTTAAGACCATTGTATAAGGTCTGGTCCGTGTTCAGGATTTAGTCGATTTAATAATTGCTTTTTGATTCATGCTCGAATGGCTTCTGGTCAAGAAATGAGTTATCCGAAAATATCTGTTGTAATGCCATCGTATAACCAAGCCTCGTACATCGAAGATGCAATCAAGTCGGTGTTGGAGCAGGACTATCCAGAAGTAGAACTGCTTATCATCGACGGGGGAAGTTCTGATGGCTCGGTCGAGATAATCAAAAAGTATGCGGACAGGCTTTCGTACTGGGTAAGCGAGAGAGACAAAGGCCAAAGCGACGCATTGAATAAAGGGTTCGAGCGAGCAACAGGTGAACTGCTGACTTGGTGCAATAGTGACGATTTGCTCCTGCCTGGTGCCCTGCGTGCCGTTGGCGAAACGTTCATACGGCAGGGGGGAGCCTCGGGGGCTTCCTGGATAGCGGGATCATGCCTTTGGGTGGACCCGGATGCCAAGGTAATTCGTGCCTCGAGGAATGCGGGGTACTGCCAAACCTTGGTTGACAATGGAGTTTGCAGTGTGTCTGCGCCGAGTTCGTTTTTCACGAGAAAGATGTACGACGAAATCGGGGGCGTAGATCTTCAATTCCATTACATGATGGACATTAATTTGTGGTTCGCGTTCGCCCAGCGTGGATACCGGTACGCCGTTGTGCCGCGATATCTCTGGGCTTTGCGGCTTCATCCTGAAGCCAAGATGAGTGGCCATAACTTTGCAGGCAGCGCAATGGCGGATCCCAACCACCCGGTATGGGGAAAGAGAAATAGGGAAGCAGCATTGATAGCTGAGCGCTACGGGGTTCAACTTGATAGCCGAAGGGGGGCGTTGTATTCGCGCCTGCATCGAGCAGTCACTCTTGCGACTCCCCGTGCGTTGCTTGATACGTTTCGCTGGAAGGGGATGCCTGTGTATGAATGCGTAAAGGCACCCCATGCCGTATAAAGCAATTGTTTTCTGGTGGAACAACGCCTGCAGGTCGGTCATGCCCTTCTTTCGGGAATGTGCGGCGATCGGTGAGTATCGTGTACGTGTGGTAGTTGAAGAGGCTCTGGACGCTACCCGGACCAAAATGGGATGGACGGTCGATCTGAATACCTCTTTTCAGTTAGACGTACTTCCGCCAGATGACTGGCAATCTGTATCTGATCGCATTCTGGGAGAAGAGAAAGATTCTCTGCACGTCTTTGGAGGCTATCTGTCTCCCACCGCAAGGCGTTATGCAGCACTGAGGGCGGCTCGGCTTGGAGTACCGTACTGCGTCATGGCTGAAAGCCCCTTGAACATGGAGTCTGGGCTGAGGAAACTCGCCAAGGAGCTATACCTCAGGTGGGGCGTTCCCCGAAAAGGCAGAGGGATTATCGAGAAAGCTCGACATCTGTTCTGCTTGTCGGGTGAGCGAATAGACGGAAGCATCGCGGCTGGGTGGCCAATCGAGAAAGTGCGCAGTTTCGGGTATTTTCCTGAACCTCAGATTACTGGAGAAAGCTTGGCGCAGTCGCACGATGCCCTTGTCCGCATCATCTCAATGGGGTATCTGTCTCATTACAAGGGAAACCACGTTCTGTTGGATGCGTTGGCTTACTTGAACAAAGCAAACAGAGAGTATGTGTGCGAAATTGTCGGCTCCGGCGATCAAGCCGATGCGCTCAAACGCCAAGCGGAAGCGTTGGGGATTTCTCACAAAGTCAACTTTCATGGGTTCGTCTCCGACCCCGATCTTAAGTGCTTGCTTGCGCGCTCAGATATTCTGGTCTGCCCGGGCCTCGACGAACCCTGGGGGATCCGGATCAACGAGGGTATCCATTTGGGCATGGCGGTTGTAGCGAGTGACCGGCTTGGCGCATCCGACGTACTCAACCATGCACATTGCGGCGAAGTGTTCCGTTCTGGCTGTGCCGGAGAACTTTATCTCATTCTCGATGAACTGATATCTAATCGGGAAAAGCTCGTTGACCTCAAGAATAGAGCAAAACGTGCTGGTAATTTGATCAGCCCAAGTCGCGCCGCGAAGTATTTTCTTGAAATTGTTTCCGATACTAACGATCAAGCAAAACATCCTATTGCGGTGTGGCATTAGTATTGTAATTTCACGTTTCGACCATTGATACTGTTGGATATTCGACTATGAAAGCTGTCATTCTTGCAGGTGGGTATGGGACTCGGATCAGCGAAGAATCACACCTTCGTCCGAAACCGATGATTGAAATTGCAGGAAAGCCCATTTTGTGGCACATCATGAAGCTTTATTCTCACTATGGGATAAATGACTTTGTGGTGTGTCTTGGATACAAGGGATACGTGATTAAAGAGTACTTCTCGAACTATTTTCTTCACATGTCGGATGTAACCATCGACATGAAGGAAAATAGTATGGAGGTGCATCAACGATACGTTGAACCTTGGCGGGTTACGCTCGTCGAGACAGGCCTGGAGACTATGACGGGCGGCCGGGTTCGGCGCATCAAAGACTACGTGGGTGGGGAGACTTTTTTCCTGACCTATGGGGACGGCGTGAGTAACGTCAACGTCAATGAGCTTTTAAGTTTCCACAGAAGCCATGGGAAAAAGGCGACAATGACGGCTGTTCAGCCTCCTGGGCGTTTTGGTGCGCTCGAAATGGAAGGAAGCACAATTCGGCGCTTCCAGGAGAAGCCTGTCGGTGATGGTGGATGGGTTAATGGCGGGTTCTTTGTGCTCGAGCCAAGTGTGTTCGACTATATCGAGGGGGACTCAACCGTATTTGAAAAAGAACCCTTGCAAGCACTCGCGACGGAAGGGAACCTCGTCGCATATCAGTTCAGTGATTTCTGGTATGCAATGGACAGCCTTCGGGACAAGAACCACTTGGAAGAACTGGCCAAAAAACCGAACCCACCGTGGATGGTGTGGAAGTCTTAAATTGAATACAGTCAGCTACTCGATGGAATGAATCGAGTAGCTGCAATCGTTTTTCAGATCAAATATAGAACTAAAATTAGGAGCGGGTCAGATGCTAGCCTATGTCTTTATCGGAGCAATTTCGGTAATTGCTGTTTGGCTCACCATAAAGCGCCCTGCGCTGGCAGTAATGTGCGCGGTGGCGCTAATTCCGTGGTCCGGGGTTGGTGCGGACATAGGTGTGGCAATCTCTGCTTATCAAGTATTCTTTTTACCTCTTCTGGTCAGAGCGATCTTTAACAAGAGGATTAGAGCTATCGGCGCACCCGTCGCAGTTCTGTGTGCCTACGTACTTGCGAACAGTATTCTCAACTCGTTCAATCTGCCGGACATTGACGTATATGGTGGTGTGCTAAGAAGTACCGAGATTCGCTGGATCTTGCAGGTTGTGGTGTTTGTGCTGACTTTGGCTCCAGTTTTTGTCATTCCCCCGCTCTTACGTCATCCACTAGAAGTCGACAAGGTGGGTAACGTATTTATTTACTCATGTGTGCTTCTAGCGCTTGTCGGGTACTTTCAAATTGCCGTATGGATGGCAACGGGCAACAATCCGTTACCCATTGGCGCGTTTAATGAATGGCTGACCGGTGAAGCATCGCGCGAAGCATTGATCGGTATGGGGGGGGACGCGATTCCGCGGATGAATTCGCTTAGCGGTGAGCCAAGAAATTGCGGTACTTCGCTTGCAACAGCGCTATTGATGATGTTCGCGATGAAGCAGGCCGGAGCCCGCTTCAAAGCGATCCAGATTTTGTCAGCATTGATACTCTTGATCGGCATTCTGCTCACCTGGTCCACATCGTCGTTTATTCTTCTGGCGATTGGAGTGGTGGTTCTTACCAGTGTGGTCTTCCTGGCAGGACCATTGCTCAGAGTGGTGTCGATGGCTGGCTTTGTGCAGGCGCTGCTTGGAACATTCGTATTTGTAGCCGTGTCTGCTACGTTGATTGAATGGATATTTGATTACTCTTTGTGGGATCTGGTCTATTCCCGTACGATTGGTCGCCCTGATCCGCTCATTGAGGATTTTGATGATGCAATCATTGCTTACTTTGCCGATCATCCTCTTAACTTGATATTTGGTCTCGGTCTGGGTAATGCACACTTGTACGCCAATGCTTACTTGCTTGAAGAATATGCAAGCTATGCGGCCAATACTGCATTTACTGCAAAAGCCGGCTATCTGAAGATTATTTCCGAGCTTGGGATTGTTGGCCTAGGACTCATCATAGCGGTGATCGTTGGCAGTGGCTTCAAGCTATTGAAGTTGGCGAGAACAAAAATTCCGTTCTCGTTGCAGTTCACGCCGAGCGCGGTATTTCTTGGCATGGTTGTGACGTTTGTGACATTTATGGCGGTTGCCTATGCGCCAACCGTCTTTTTGTTACTCGGCATGGCTAATTACTATCGCGCTGCGCTTTTGCAGTCAAAACGCAACCAGGGCGGGAACAGATCCAGGTAGCAGGTCGTAGACTCCAGGAAAAAGCAATCGGTTCGATTGCTTTTTTTTTGCTCATGCGAAGGTTCTTGGTGCTTGCACTAAGCTTTCTGAAGAACTATTCTTGATGAGTTGTTGAGCCGATGAGTTTGTAGCGGATTGTATTATTGACCACAATTATTAGGTTTGGATAATGAGCGTAGTAAAAAGAAACACGGTTGCAAATGTAATTGGCACGGTTTGGGGGTCGATTATAGGGATCGTGTTTGTCCCGGTATTTCTGCATTTCCTTGGCCCGGAAGGCTACGGAATGATCGGCTTCTTTACTACGATGACTTCGCTGTTTTCGGTCCTGGAACTGGGAATCGGGGCCGCTGCGGCACAAGAATTGGCCAAAGCTTCTGGTGGTGGGGGGGAAGTGGACCAACGCAGGGTCCAAAGGCTTCTGGAGAGCCTGGAAATTGTTGTTTATTGCATTGGAGCTTTTGTTGCCCTGGTAGCGGTTCTGGCCGCGCCCTTCATTGCCGGCAAGTGGCTTAACAGCTCTGCCATTCCGAAGGCAGAGATTGTTAATGCGATTCAAATTCAATCATTGTTGTTTTGCTTGTACTTTCCCAATTCATTGTACGCTGGTTGTCTGAGTGGGCAACAGCGTCAGGTTCTCAACAATTGGGTTGGTGCAGTGGTTAATACAGCGCGAAGTGCTGGAGGGGGGGCAATTCTCTGGCTCGTGTCCCCCACGTTGGAAGCATTCTTATACTGGCAGTTGCTGGTTGGCGTCGCTAGCATTGTAATTCTCAGAGTATGTGTTTGGACCGAGTTGCCCGCTAGATGGCGATTGCCTCGTCTGCATATTCAGGAACTCG
This sequence comes from Rhodocyclaceae bacterium, assembly GCA_036824045.1. GTDB lineage: Bacteria > Pseudomonadota > Gammaproteobacteria > Burkholderiales > Rhodocyclaceae > DAITAZ01. The sequence goes on along the minus strand of DAITAZ010000002.1, from coordinate 38,825 downwards.
TACGAGTGAAAGACTTTGCTGCGGGCGTTGCGGCAGGTAACTTGTTTGGGTTGTTTATCATGTACGCAGACAAGCTGTTCTTGTCTGCGCTGCTTCCACTTGAAGATTACGGCTACTACACAATTGGATGGACGCTTTCGGTTGTCGTGATGCGTCTGGCACTTCCGATCTCGACTGCAGTAGGTCCCAGATTGACTGAGCTGATTGCGGCCGACGATCCAGTTGGTGCGAGCTATTTATATCATCGCAGTAGTCAATTCATGGCTTTTGCGGTTGTTCCTGTATCGGTTTCAATTGCGTTCTTTGCACACGACACCCTGTTACTCTGGACCCAGAATCCAGCGATTGCCAAAGCTGCTCAGTGGCCACTGACGCTGTTGTGCTTCGGCAACATGCTCAATGCGCTGTCCTTTCTTCCTTACTGCGCACAGATCGCTCATGGATGGACAAGCTTGTCGGTTCGGACCAGTTTTTTCGTTGCCCTTGGTGTCGTACCGCTGATTTACTTCCTCGCAACAAACTTTGGGTTGACCGGGGCGGCTTTTGTGTGGCCCATCGTTAACGTGGTTTACTTAGTGGTTTACATTCCGGCAATGCATATGCGGATCATGAAGGGTGAGGGCATACGCTGGATTCGGGAATCTTTCGCATACCCGATCATTGCAACGGTGTTGATGGTTTGGGGTTTGTACGCAATACACGGCCCTGCCACTTCCGGGCGATCATTTGGAAATGTTGTGACTCTCCTGTCGGTTGGCGTTCTTTCGCTGATCGCTTGTGGCGCTTCGTTATCCGTAGTGAGGCGCCATGTTATTGCCCGAGTTCGATAGCAGATTCTGACCAAACTCAGGGGCCAGAGAGGTTGAGTTATTTGGCAGTTACGCGAGTGAGCAGGGCAATGGTTGCCACGCCGGGGACGGGATGGCCTTTCTTTCCCCTTGAACACTGGTAAGGCTTTAGCTGTTGAAGGGAGAGAGTCGGTTCCACTCTCTTTTTTCCTTTGCTTGTTCCGCTGACCAGCAGAGCTGTTTCATCCAGGGTTGCAGTAGCAGTGATCGTATGGCCACTGTCCAACTTGAGCAGCAGTGTGCCTTTGCCCGCAGCTTGTCTTCTGATTTCAGCAATCTCGATGATCCCCAGCCTTCCGTTCGAAGTGCCGACAGCGACCCATCGCGCGTCTGCCGGCTGAGGCGGCAAGATGTCCTCCCCGTGCTCCAGCGTCATGAAAGATTTCCCGGCTTTGTTCCGGGAAACGAGTTCTCCCAGGCTCGCGATGAATCCGTATCCACCCGAGTTTGCGAAGAGCCATGAACTGTCAGTCGGTGCTGTTACGGCTTGGGCCAGACGAGCGCCTTTGGGGAGTTCGATCATGGTGGATACCGGTGCGCCATCGCCTCTGCCGGTAGGCAGGTCATGCGTTCGCAGGGAATATGCGCGCCCTTCCGTGTCGATCAGGATCAACGGCCAGGTGGTCCGGGATTCCGCAACGATAAACGGGAAGTCGCCGGCCTTATAGCTGATGCTCGTCGGATCGATTCCGTGGCCCTGCCGCATCCTGATCCAGCCATTGCGGGAGAGGATGATTGTCACGGGCTCGTCCGGTACGTTGAGGGTTTGGGTGACCGCCGGAGCGACTGCCTCAATGAGCGTTCTGCGGGCATCGCCATATTTGGCCGAATCTCCATCAATCTCCCGCAGAATCAGGGCGGTAAGCGCCTGCCGTTCGCTCAGGATGCGAGAAAGCTCGCTTTGTTCGTCACTGAGGCCAGCAAGCTCCCGTTCAATTTTGATCCCTTCCAGACGCGCCAGTTGGCGCAGCCGGATCTCCAGAATGTCCTCAGCCTGGATTTCGGTGAGCGAGAAGCGCGTTATCAGGTCGCTCTTTGGGTCGTCGGACCCGCGAATACAAGCGATCACTTCCTCGATACGAAGGAATGCAGATAGCCTCCCTTCCAGGATGTGCATCCGCCGCTTCACTTCTTCGAGGCGATTCAGACAGCGGCGGGTGACCGTCGTGTAACGGAATTCCACCCACTCGGAGATGATCTGCAGGAGGTTCTTTTGCTGAGGACGACCGTTGCCTCCGATCATTGTCAGGTTGGCGGGAACATTCGCTTCCAGGCTCGTGTTCATGAGCAGCACAGCCATAAAGTCATCCCGGTTCATCCGGGAAGACTTCGGCTCAAGCATCAGTCGTACAGGTTCCTTCTCGTTCGATTCGTCCCTCGCCGTATCCAGCGCAGCGAGCACAAGCTGTTTCAGTACTTTCTGTTCCTGGCTGACATCTTTTTTTCCTGCTCGAGGCTGGGGATTAGTGATGGACTCGATTTCGCTCAGGACCTGAGCTGTTGAAACGCCGTGGGGGAGTTCCGTCACAATGACGCGCCACTGGTTTCTGGCCAGTTCCTCGATCCGCCAGCGCGCGCGCATGCGGAAGCTGCCTCGCCCAGTGGCATAGACATTGCGGATATCTGCTGGTGTGGAGATGAGTTGGCCGGCACCAGGAAAGTCCGGACCGGGCAGGTGGTCAAGCAGTTCGTCAATGGTCGCGTCCGGATTGCGGATGAAATGGCAGACTGCCGCAGCCACTTCCCGCAAGTTATGGGGCGGAATCTCGGTTGCCATGCCTACCGCGATACCCGATGCGCCATTGAGAAGCACAAAGGGAAGGCGGGCGGGGAGCATTCTTGGCTCCCGGAAAGCACCATCGTAGTTCGGGACGAAGTCCACGGTGCCGCGATCGATCTCAGAGAGCAGCAGATCAGCGATGGGTGTGAGCCTGCATTCCGTGTAGCGCATGGCAGCAGCGGAATCTCCGTCCCGCGAGCCAAAGTTGCCTTGCCCATCCACCAACGGGTAGCGCAGTGAGAAATCCTGGGCCACACGTACCATCGCGTCGTACACGCTCGTGTCGCCATGAGGGTGGTATTTACCGATCACGTCTCCGACTACCCGTGCCGATTTGACGTGCTTGGCGGTGGCGCTCAGGCGCATCTCGTTCATGGCATATAGGATGCGTCGCTGGACGGGCTTGAGGCCGTCGCCCACTTCCGGCAGCGCGCGGGATCTGACTACGCTCATGGCGTAGGACAGATAGGCCCGCTCGGCATATGAATCCAGTGCCAGTCGTTCGTCCGCCGAGTCATCCCCCGCTGGAACATCGTTACCGGAGGAGGGGGTAGGGGGGAAGAGATCAAGGGTTTCTTGGTTCATAGAGGGGCTAGGTGACTGACTGACAGTTGTTTATTACCACTGGAGTCCGGACGGCCGGGGGGGCATGCGCGGCCTGAAATTCGAGGTTGTTCGGAGCCGGGGGGCATACGCCACGAAGACGAGGGTCAAATGTCGGCTTCGACGGAATCGCCGTTCTTTTCCATCCACGCACGGCGGGAAGACGCTTCCCCTTTTCCCATGAGCAGGTTGAACATGTGTCGGGTCTCGGCGGCCGCATCTGGCCTCACATACACCGGGAGTACGCGGCGTGTGGCAGGGTCCATTGTGGTCTCGCGTAGTTGGTCCGGATTCATTTCTCCAAGCCCTTTGAAGCGCCCGACCTCAATCTGATCTTCCCGAATTCCTTCCCGCCCCAGTCGGTCCCGTATCGCGGTCAGCTCCCCCTCATCCAAGGCATACAGGCGCCGGGCAGGGCGCTTCTTACCACTCGCCGGAATGTCCACACGGTAGAGGGGAGGTTGGGCGATATAGATATGGCCGTGCTCGATGAGTTGCGGGAAGTGGCGGAAGAACAGCGTCAGAAGAAGGGTTTGGATGTGCGCGCCGTCCACGTCGGCATCGGACATGATGACCACCTTGCCATAACGCAGGCCGGACAGATCGGTGGTGTCGTCTTGGCTGTGGGGGTCCACGCCGAGCGCGACGGCAATATCGTGGATCTCGTTGTTTGCCAGCAAGCGCCCGGATTCGATCTCCCAGGCGTTCTGGACCTTTCCCCGCAAGGGCAAGATCGCCTGGGTTTCCTTGTTCCGCGCCATCTTGGCGGAACCGCCTGCGGAGTCACCCTCGACGAGGAAGAGTTCGTTCTCGGTCAGATCGGTAGACTCGCAATCCGAGAGCTTTCCTGGCAACACCGCAACGCCGGACTGTTTTCTTTTTTCGACCTTTTGTGCGTTTTTCTGGCGGGCCAATGCTTGCCTGATGGCTAACTCGGAAATGGCCCTGCCCGCATCGACGTTGAGATTCAGCCAGATCTCGAAAGGATCGCGCATCATGCTCGAAACGAGTTTTACAGCCTCGCGGGAGTTCAGCTTTTCCTTCACCTGGCCTTGGAACTGGGGGTCCAGAAGCCGAGCGGACAAAACAAAACCCATTCGTGCGCAGACATCTTCCTGCTGCAGTTTCACTCCCCTGGGGAGCAGACCATGGTGCTCGATAAACGATTTAACCGCATCGAAAATGCCGGCTCGCAGGCCCGACTCGTGGGTACCTCCTGCCACGGTAGGGATGAGGTTGACGTAGGACTCACTGGACACCGCGTGTTCAAACCAGGCGATTGCCCACGCAGCACCTTCGCCCGGGGAAAAATCCGGATGGCCATCCTCCGCGAATTTCTCCCCGGAGTAGGGAGGGGTCACGGCTTCGAGATCGCCCGCTAGTTCCTTTAAGTAGCCCGAGAGTCCATCGGGATACGCCCAGCTTTTGATCAAAGGTTCCCGTTGGTTTTGCTCGATTTCGAGGGTGACTTTCGTCCCCGGCAGCAGCACCGCTTTGGAGCGGAGCATGCGCTCCAGCTCTGGCTGAGGAACCCGTGGCTGTTCGAAATAGACGGGGTCCGGCCAGACTTGGACTTTGGTTCCCGTCTTCCGGCCACAAGACCCCAGTTCCTTCAGTGGAGAGATATCCTCTCCTCCGCGACTGAAGGACACGCCGAAAACCTTGCCCTCCCGTTTGACCTCAACTTCAACTTTCAGCGATAGCGCATTGGTTACCGCTACGCCGACGCCGTGCAAACCACCCGAAAATGCGTAAGCGGAATTCCCCTTCTTCTTGTCGAACTTTCCGCCTGCGTGCAAGCGCGTGTACGCCAGCACGACGACCGGAATTTGTTCTTCCGGATGGAGCCCAACGGGGATGCCTCGTCCGTCGTCAGTCACCGTCACTGAACCGTCTAGATGCAGCCGCACATGAATGGACTTCGCGAACCCCGCGAGCGCCTCATCCGCCGCGTTGTCGATCACTTCCTGGATGATGTGGGCGGGCGAATCGGTTCGGGTATACATCCCGGGGCGCTCGCGGACTGGTTCCAGTCCTTTGAGCACTCTGAAAGAACTCTCGTCGTAACTCTGGGATTTCATCGCTTGATTGGAGGGACTGGATCCATCCAGTTCGGTCTTGCCGCAAAGAAAGGGCACAGATTCTGCCAGTGTTTCCGCCATGCAGATACTGACACGGGAGGATCACGGGAAATTTCGAAGTCTTTGCGCATCCTGCACTGCAGACTCCTCGCAGCCGGATGCGCGGAATCAGTCCAGCTCAAATCCTTCGGCGGGATCAATGGAAATCCCGGCTCCGGGTAGCCAGTCCTCCCAGCAGCGCAGAGTAATCAATCAGGCGCATGGCGACCAGATGGACGACCGGCCCAGCGCGCTGAATCTGTCCATAAACGCCCAGCAGGCGGGCATTCAGCAGTTCCCGTCGCTGCCGTTCCACCAGCGTGTGATGCACGATCACATTACTGACTCCCGTTTCATCTTCAAGCGTGACGAACACGACACCGGTTGCAGTACCCGGACGCTGGCGGCAGGTGACGAGGCCCGCTGTCCGGGCCAGGCACCGGTCCTGGCTGTCAGCGATTGCCGCGGCAGGAATGAGGCGCATGCTTTGGAGCTGGTGGCGCAGCAAGGCGAGGGGATGAGCTCCCAGCGTAAAGCCCAGGGAGCCGTAATCCGCGAGCACGTCGTCCTTTACGGAAGGGGAGGGGAAGTCGACGCAGGGTTCCCGCGGCCCCCCATCGGCGAGCAGTCCGGGCTGATAGCCGCTACCCGCCGCCTGCCAGTGAGCACGCCGGCGATTGCCTGCCAAGCTTCCGAGTGCCCCCGCGGCGGCCAGTCTACCGAGCGCCTGAGGCCCCAGTTTTGCCCGCCGGGCCAGGTCTTCCGTGCAGCGAAACGCCTGCTCTTGGCGTGCCTGAATCAGGCGCTCCACCGCAGCGTGGTCCAGCCCTTGCACCAGGCACAGGCCGAGGCGGGCGCCAGGCGTGGCCGACTCCCCGTGCAGAGCTTCCAGTTCGCTCTCCCACTGGCTTGCCGTCACATCGACAGGCAGCACGGAAACCCCATGCCGTCGCGCATCCTGAATCAGTTGTGATGGCGCATAAAAGCCCATCGGCTGGCTATTGAGCAGGGCACACAAGAAAGCGGCCGGGTAATGACACTTCAGCCAGGCAGATACATAAACAAGGATGGCGAAACTCGCCGCGTGGGATTCCGGGAAACCGTATTCACCGAATCCGCATATCTGGCGGTAGATGGCATCCGCAAATTCCTGGTCGTAACCTCGATCCGTCATCCCCTTCTTCAGCTTGTGCTCGAAGCGGGAGAGGCCTCCCTTGCGCCGCCAGGCAGCCATGGAGCGGCGCAGTTCATCCGCCTCGCCCGCGGTGAAACCTGCTGCAACCATGGCAAGCTGCATGACCTGCTCCTGAAAGATCGGTACTCCCAGGGTCCTTTCCAGCACCGACTGCACCGCTTCGGAAGGATAGCGAACGGGGTCCAGCCCCTGCTTGCGGCGCAGATAAGGATGAACCATCCCCCCTTGTATCGGACCTGGCCGGACAATGGCGACCTCCACGACCAGATCGTAGAAACAGCTGGGCTTGAGCCGAGGCAGCATGCTCATTTGCGCGCGGGATTCCACCTGGAACACCCCAACCGAATCCCCTTGGGAGAGCATGGCATACACCTCACGGTCGTCCCCCGGGATTGTTCCCAGCGTCAGGGGGGGCGCGGCAGCTAGCTTCGGAAAGCGGGTGTTCCAGCCATTGACCATTGCCAGACAACGGCGAATCGCACTCAACATGCCCAGTGCCAGGACATCCACCTTCAGGAGTCCCAAAGCGTCGAGATCATCCTTGTCCCACTGAATCACGGTGCGCCCTGACATTGCGGCATTCTCGATGGGCACCAGATGCGATATCGGACCACGACTGATCACGAACCCCCCGGTATGCTGGGATAAATGGCGAGGGAATCCCAATAGTTGATGCACCAGTTGCAGCATGCGCTGCACGACAGGCGCACCCGGATCCAGCCCAGCTTCCTGCAGGCGTTCCGCCATGTTTTCGCGCCGATCCCACCACGCCATGTTCCGGGTCAGGTGGTTCAAGCATCCCATCTCCAGCCCCAGGGCGCGCCCCACGTCCTTGAGTGCGCTACGAGGACGATAGGTGATCAGGGCGGCAGCCAGGGCGGAACGTTCCCGACCGTACTTGCGGTAGATGTACTGGATAACCTCTTCGCGCCGCTCATGCTCGAAATCCACATCAATGTCAGGCGGCTCACCCCGCTCTTTGGAGATGAAGCGTTCGAACAAAAGCCTTCCCTCAACCGGTGGAACGGCAGTGATCCCCAAGTAGTAGCAAACCGCCGAATTTGCGGCGGAGCCTCGTCCCTGACACAGAATCCCGTGCTCCCGGGCGAAGCAGACCAGGTCATAAACGGTCAGAAAGTAGGGCTCATAGCGCATTTCACCAATGAGCGCGAGTTCATGCTCAATCTGATGGCGAATGTCGGCGGTGGGCAGGGCTGCTCCGTGAAGCCGGCCAAATCCGTCCTCGACACAGCGGCGAAGCCAGCTAGCGGGTGTTTCGCCTGCCGGCACAATTTCATCCGGATATTCGTAACGTAGTTCATCCAGCAAGAACTGGCAGCGATCCGCAATCTCCAGGGTTTGGGCCAGCAGCCCCGGCGGGTAGCGCTGTGTGAGATCGGGGAGCGGTCGCAGGTATCGCTCCCCGTTCGGGTGGAGCGCATAGCCTGCTTCACGCAAGGTCGTGCGCAAGCGAATGGCTGTCAGCGTGTCTTGCAAAGCGCGCCGATCCGGGTCGTGCATCAGGACATTACCGGCTGCTACAGGGGGAATATCCAGCCTCGTCCCCAACTCCAGCAACCGGGCCATCCGACGAGCGTCATCCGGCCCGTGCGGCAACGTCACCGCTAGCCAGGAGCGACCCGGGAAACACTTTTTCAGCCATTTGCCTTGCATGGCACAGGATTCACTATCTGACCCGGGCAGCCATAACGCCAGACAGTCGTCCAGGCCTTGGTGCAGATCTGCCCGGTGTAAGCAATAATTCCCCTTGGGAGCGGCCCGGCGCCCCTGTGAGATGAGGCTGGCCAGATTGCCGTACCCATGCCGGCTGCACGCCAGCAGCACCAGGCTGGGGCCGTCCTGCAGGTGGATGAGTGTCCCCACGATGAGCTTCAGCCCGGAAGACGCCAACCCCCGTGTGGCCAAATGGGCACGAACCACCCCCGCCACCGAGCACTCATCGGTGATGGCCAGTGCGGCGTAGCCCAGCTCCGCGGCGCGTTCCACCAATTCCTCCGGATGCGAAGCCCCTTCAAGAAAGGTGAAATTGCTCTGGCAGTAGAGTTCTGCGTAGCCTGGAACCATGAGATCCTTCAACAATAGCGGCCCGGCTTTTGATACGCGCCGAGCACCCGAAATACTGTGTATATATACAGTAATTTGCCAGTCCCGGGCTTAAGTCGTCAACCAGCACGCACTTGCACGCCGGAGACCCTTTCCGGCAAGCGGATACCAACGCACGGTTACCGATCAATGGATGAAATCGTCTACACCATAGAGCCAGCCAATCCCGGTGCTCACCTGTTTCTGGTCAGTTGCACGGTTCTCAACCCCGATCCGGGGGGGCAGCGTTTTACGCTTCCAAGCTGGATTCCCGGCAGCTACATGATTCGCGAATTTGCGCGGAACATCGTCCGGATCCGGGCCTGGACAGCCGATGGCCCCGCCCCCCTGACTAAACTCGACAAGCACACTTGGCAGGCGTCCCCGGCCACCGGCCCCCTGACGCTCAGCTACGAGGTTTACGCCTGGGATCTTTCCGTGCGCTGTGCTCACCTGGATCAGAGCCATGGCTTCTTCAATGGCACCCAAGTCTTTCTGCGGGTGGAGGGCAAGCACGATCAACCCTGTCGGGTTCATATCCTCCCGCCCGCGCAAGGGGTGAGTAAACCTTGGCGGGTTGCCACGACCTTGCCGGAAGCACCGGGGGAGGGAGGGGCAAAGCGCTACGGCTTTGGCTGGTATCGGGCGATGGATTACGACGAATTGATCGATCACCCGGTGGAGATGGGAGATTTCCAGCTCCTGCGTTTTGAGGCCTGTGGCATCGAGCACGAGATCGCCGTCACCGGGCAGGCCCGCTTTGACGGCGAACGCTTGTGCGCGGATCTGGCCCGAATCTGTACTTGGCAGATTCGTCTGTTTGGCGAGCCTCCGCCAATGCGTCGCTACTTGTTTCTTGTCATGGCGGTTGGAGAGGGCTACGGCGGGCTGGAGCATCGCAGTTCCACCGCGCTGCTGTGCTCGCGGGACGACCTGCCTGCCCTCGGGATGGGGCAGCAAGCCAGCGATGCCTACCTGGGCTTTCTTGGTCTTTGTAGCCACGAGTACTTCCACACCTGGAACGTCAAGCGCATCAAGCCCGCCGCATTTGTCCCTTACGACTTGAGCCGGGAGGCTCACACCCGGCTGCTGTGGCTGTTCGAGGGCTTTACGTCCTACTACGACGACCTGGCCTTGGTGCGCTCCGGCACCATTCCCCGTAGCGCTTACTACACGCTTCTGGCGAAACCAATCGCCCAGGTCATGCGCGGCAGTGGGCGCCTGAAGCAAAGTGTGGCGGAATCCAGCTTCGATGCCTGGACCAAGTACTACCGCCAGGACGAAAACAGCCCCAACGCGATTGTGAGCTACTACACCAAGGGCGCATTGGTGGCCTTGGCACTGGATCTGCGACTCCTTGCGGACACGGAAGGCCGGATCAGGCTCGATGATGTGATGAAGACACTATGGCAGCGGTACGGCCAGACCGGCCTTGGCTTGCCGGAGGACGCCTTTCCAGCCCTGTTGAACGAGCTCTCCAGCCTCAATCTTGCTGACTTTCTGGATCTACTCGTCTTTGGGACCGAAGATCCACCGCTATCCGAGCTGTTTCAATCCGTGGGTATGAGGCTGAGCCGAGAGGCGGAGAGCAACACCCCATCGCTTGGCGTACGGACAGCCGCAGAAGGTTCGAACTGTCGAATCAGTCACGTCATGGACGACGGTGCGGCCCAGCGGGCAGGGCTCTCCGCGGGCGATACGCTGGTAGCCATTGGCGGACTGAAAGTCAGTGCCAACAATCTCGACAAATTACTCAGCCGTTACCAACCCGGTGAAACAGTGACCATCCACGCATTTCGTCGGGACGAATTGCTGCCATACGAAGTCTGCCTGCAAGCACCTGCCAACGAAAAATGGCGCTTGGACGAGGCGCCGGAACCTCTGGCGAATGGCCCCAAACTGAGGGAGCTTTGGCTGGGTTAGGGCTTAGTCACCAAGAGTGGTATGCCGGTAACTCAAGGCTCACCCGTCCTGTTTCAAGTGCTGCGGGGCCAAAACTGCGCTCTTCAAACCATCCGCTTCCATCGGCGCGCCGCAACAGCACCGTTGAGCATCGGGTGCCATAATCTGGCGAGCGCACAAAAGCGGCAGACAACAACCGCTCCCATTCGAGGCTGACACCCGTGGATGGCAGTTGGTCATCGGGCGCAATCCTGTCGTCCCTGAGCAACCGGAACAAAGGTTCACGATCCGGTACAGACGCCAGCGAAGTCTCCAGCCGAGAGCGGCCCGCCTGCACCTTGGGCCAAGGCGTATTGAGTAGGTGATTCGAGAGCCCGTAAACACCGGGAGGCAGGAGAGTGAATCGCCCTTCAAGGTTGGAGAAGTAGAAGAGTTTCCCTGCGGAGGCGACGAAGAGGTTGAAGCCGTTGTACGCGGTGGCCGATGAAAGGTTCTCCTGAAGGAAATCCTCAGGAGGCACTGCTGCGTGCAGAAACCGGGAGACCCAGCCGCCTCGGGACGGTGCATTGGCAATCACCCGGTGCGGGTCACGATAGTTGGTGAGGGCAGCAAAACGCCCGCCTCGGCTGATGCCGAGCCAAGTCCCGCTGCCGCTCACATCCTTGCCCGCCAGCACTTCGGGAAAATCTGCCCACCAGTGGGCTGCCAAGGCTGGGCGATTGAAGTACTCGTCCCGGTTCGCCGCGACAATCAGCGGGAATTCGGAATGCGCGCGCCAGGCCAATAAAACCAAGCACATTCGAGCGACCCTCGGTCGAACCTTTCAACGAGTGGCGGCAATAGGGCCTGTCCGGCATCACAAGCCCGGAATCCCCTTCTGGTCTCAACGCCCACAGGGGGAGCCGAATTCCTCACCCGTGGCCCTGGGCTTCAGTTCATTGGAAGCCCCGGACATCCCTGACAGAAGAAATGGCTCCGTTCCAATATGCGCGGGGGCTACTCAAGCGAGTAGGGCAGGGGACGGAAGCTCAAGCGAGGGCCATTCGGCGCCCCAAGGGTGACCGCATCCGCTTCCCGGCTGGCAAGCTGACACACCGCAAGTACATCGAAGCCGCCTCCAGGGGCCGCTGCCGCAAACACCACCTTGCCCGCTGATTGCGCGTCCAACTCGGGACTGAACAAGTCAGCACCTGGAGCCGGTTCCGATTCGGTCTCCACGTGGCCAAGGAACATCCGTTTCTTGAGTTTCCCCAAGTATTTCATGCGCGCCACAATCTCTTGGCCCGGATAGCATCCCTTGGTGAAACTGACGCCTCCAATCAGGTCGAAATTCACCATCTGCGGCACGAATTCCTCCTGCACTGGCCCAGTGACAAGGGGAATGCCATTCTCGGCTTCAAGCCAGCGCCAAGCGGAAGTGCCCGCAGGGCGGAATCCGGCGGCCGACAGACGCGGCCAGAGTGCTGCCATGGTCGCTCCCGGTGCAACGACCAGGAATCTCTCCCCTTCGATTCGGATCACCTGGACGCCGTCATCACCCGGGGTAACCTGCATTGCGGCGCCCGGCACTGGCAATCCAGCCCGTGCCAACACTTCCCCTGCTGCCGGGCCACCGATGCCCAGACTCAACACTGCGTCACTCACGTCGGCTAGTTGCGCCTTGGCTCGGAGCACGTACATGCTGAGCTTTTTCAGCACGCCCGGCAGAATATCGGAGGACATCTGCAGCAGGACGCTTTCCCCCTTTCGCCACATCAACACGCTTGCCAGCATCCGGCCCTTGGCCGTACACAGGCCGTTACGCCGTGCGTCGCTTGTTCCGATACCTTTTACGTCGTTGGTGAACAAGTTGTGGAGAAAGCTTGCCGCATCGTTTCCGGTCACAGAAAGAATGCCCAGATGCGTCAGCGGCACCATCACAGGCCCCGCAGCCACAGTTTGGCTTGCGGCTGCCGGCGAATCTTCAAATGCGCACGCCCCTGAGTCAGCAAAACGTCCGCCCAGGTTGGGGATAAGGTCCCGCCAGTTGTTACTCATGGTCTATTCGTCCGAAGCTGTTGGGGTTGGGTGATATTATAGCGGGGCTGTTTCCCGCCCTTTGCTGCCCCGCTTACCTGCTTCTGCTGCATGTCTCGTTTCCTGAAAACGCTGCTGGTCATTGCCTTGCTCGGGCTGCTTGCGTGGGGTGGCGCAGCCTGGGTGATCCATCGCCCCTTGCCGCTGGAGAAATCTCCTCTCGACCTCACCATCCAGCCCGGCAGCACCATGCGTGAAGTATCTCGCCAGGTGGCGGAGGCTGGTGTCGGGGTGCCTCCATGGCAACTGACTCTGCTGGCGAGGCTCACCCAGCGTGCGAGTTCTGTCAAGGCAGGGAGCTATCAGGTGGAGCAAGGCGTGAGTTTGAACGCTTTGCTGTCGAAACTCACTCGTGGCGACGTCACCCAGGCCGAATTGGCGATCATTGAGGGGTGGTCACTGCGCCAGTTGCGCCAAGCGCTCGATAGGCATGAGCACCTTCGCCACGACACCCGAGGGATAAGCGAAACCGAGATTGCAGGTCGCCTGGGCTTGGAAGATATCCGGCTGGAGGGGCGGTTTTTTCCCGACACCTACCTGTTTCCCAAGAACTCGAGCGATCTGGATGTTCTTCGCCGCGCATACCGTGCGGGCGAGAAACAGCTTGGTGCGGCTTGGGACGGCCGGGCCGGAGATGTGCCCTTGGCGACGCCTTACGAGGCACTGGTTTTAGCCTCGTTGGTCGAAAAGGAAACGGGCGTTGCAGCCGACCGTCCTCTGGTAGCCTCCGTGTTCTACAACAGGTTGCGTCAAGGCATGCTCCTGCAGACTGACCCCAGCGTGATCTATGGATTGGGGGATCGCTTTGATGGGAATTTGAGGAAATCCGATCTCCTGTCCGATACACCGTACAACACCTATACGCGCCGGGGCCTTCCACCCACGCCCATCGCAATGCCCGGCTTGGCCGCGCTCAGGGCCGTCCTGCACCCTCCAAGAACGGAGTGGCTCTACTTCGTTGCCCGGGGCGATGGCTCTAGCCAGTTTTCCCGGACACTTGAAGAGCACAACCAAGCCGTGCTGCGCTTCCAGAAGCGCCGCGCGGCGAGGGATGCAGGGCGGTGATGCACCGCCTGCAGGCAGTCAGTAGGACTCAATCGAGAATTCCTTCATGAATACAGCAGCGTCACCGCAGCGTGGCAAATTCATTTCCTTCGAAGGTGTGGATGGGGCCGGCAAAAGCACTCAGCTCAAGCTTGTCCAACGCAATCTCGAACAACGGGGGATCCCCTTCATTACAACCCGCGAGCCGGGCGGCACACCTTTGGGAGAGCGGCTGAGGGACATCCTGCTCAATACGCCCATGCATCTCGAAACCGAGGCGTTGTTGATGTTTGCCGCCCGCCGGGAGCATATCCACCAAACCATCGTGCCGGCGCTGAGGGGAGGGCAGTGGGTGCTTTCGGACAGGTTCACGGATGCAACCTATGCCTATCAGGGCGGAGGAAGGGGACTTTGTCCGCAGAAAATTGCGATTCTGGAACAATGGGTCCAGGGCGACCTGCAACCGGATCTGACTTTCGTGTTTGATGTGCCGCTCAATGTGGCTTTTGAACGTCTTCGAGAGGGCGGTCAAGCACTCGACCGCTTTGAGCAGGAGCGGCGGGAGTTCTTTCAACGTGTCCGGGATGCGTATTTGACGCGTGCAGCCTCCTGCCCGGGCCGAATTCGCGTGATCGACGCCTCAGGTCCGGTTGATTCAATTAACAATCAAGTTGAAGAAGCTATCTTAACAATCTGTTAAACAATGGTTTATCCTTGGCACTTGGACGCTTGGCAGCAATTGGCGAATCGGCTGAACCGATTGCCGCACGCGCTATTGATCGGTGGCCCGGAAGGTTTGGGTAAACGCGCGTTTGCGCAAGTCCTTGCCGCACGTCTGCTCTGCGATCATCCTACGGAAGGTAATTTAGCTTGTGGCGTGTGCGAAGGGTGTCGCTGGTTTGCCTCCGGGAACCATCCGGATTACCGCTTGATCACCCCGGAGGCCGAACTCGCCGATGAGGAAGGTGCGGGTGATGGCGAGCCCGCCAAGAGCGGGGGCAAAGACAAGCGCTCGCTCCAGATTCGCATCGAGCAGATTCGAAGTTTGGCCGAGTATGTTGGTTTCACGCACCATCGCCCAACGGCGCGTGTGGTTGTCATTCAGCCGGCAGAGGCCATGAACGTGCCAACAGCCAATGCGCTGTTGAAGGTGCTCGAGGAACCGCCGGACAACACGGTCTTCCTGCTGGTTTCCCATCAAGCGCGTCGCTTGCTTCCAACCATACGTAGTCGCTGCCAGTCCATCCAGCTACCCAGCCCTCGTCTCGATGAAGCGCGTGCTTGGCTGGAAGGGCAGGGGGTGGACATAGGGACGGAGGTCATTGCTTTCTGTGGTGGCCTCCCGCTTTCTGCCCAGGAATTGGCAAGTGGCGCCGGATGGCAGGCTCGTCAGCGCTTTGTCCGTGATGTGGAGGGCCTGCCTGTTCAGGACCCCATTTCTTTGGCTGGACAATGGGAAGCCTGGTTGAAATCGAAAGAGTCCGCAGGCATGGACCTTCCGACCCTTGTGACCTGGCTTCAGAAGTGGCTGGTGGACCTCACTCTCGTCACCAGCGGCGGCAACGCGCGCTATTTCCCTGATCGGAAGGAAGTGTTTGCGCGTATCGCCGCCACCCTTTCTCCCGCCGGGTTGGCCCGGGTGTACAGAGAGGTTGCGAGCTTAAAAAGCACAGCGCTCCATCCCGTCAATCCGAGACTGTTTCTTGATGACCTTTTGCTGCGAGTTGCCCGATTGTGGGCACAGCGCACGTGAGTCCCGTGATCCGTATGTTTGTCGATTCCCACTGCCATCTGGATTTCCCCAAGTTGGTCGAGCGGATACCTGAAGTGCTCGCCGCGATGGCCGAAAATCGCGTGGCGCATGCACTATGCGTGTCGGTATCGTTGGAAGGCTTTCCCCAAATCATCAAGCTGGCTGAAGCTCACGGCAATCTCTTTGCTTCCGTGGGTGTCCACCCGGACGGCCAGGATGTGGCGGAACCCACAGTCGAGACATTGGTGAGGTTTGCCGCGCATGAGAAGGTAGTCGCAATCGGCGAAACCGGACTCGACTACTATTGGCACAAGGGAAATACGGATTGGCAGCGGGAACGGTTCCGCATTCATATCCGTGCTGCTCGGCAGGCCAGCAAACCGCTCATCGTGCATACGCGTGAGGCAGCTTCCGATACGCTTGCAATCCTCAAGGAGGAGGGCGCCTCTGAAGCGGGTGGAGTCATGCATTGTTTCACTGAAACATGGGAGGTCGCAAAAGCCGCCCTGGATTTGGGGTTCTACATTTCCTTCTCGGGCATCGTTACCTTCAAGAATGCAGAGAAACTGCGTGAGGTAGCGACACGCGTCCCGCTTGATCGCCTGCTTATTGAAACCGACGCCCCCTATCTCGCACCCTCTCCCCATCGAGGCAAAGTCAATGAGCCGGCCTATGTGGCTCGCGTTGCCGAGGCGATTGCAAAGCTGAGGGGCCTGACCGTCGAAGCTGTCGGCACAGCGACGACAGAAAACTTCTTCGAACTATTTCATTCCGCGCGCCAATGAATACACTTCGTCTGTTAACGATTGCGGCACTGACAGTCCTTCTGGGTGCTCCCGCTGCGTATGCTGGTTTGCTGGATGATCTGGTAAAGTCCATTGAAAACAGCGACAACGAGCAAGCCCGAGTACTTCTTCAGAAAGGCCTGGACGTGAATTCCACCGATCAGCAGGGAAACACTCTGCTGATGCTAGCTGCCCGTACGGGCAATGATGAACTGGTGGATCATCTGATCAAGCTGCGCGCGAGGGTGAGCAGTCGCAACCGCTATGGCGACTCTGCGCTCATGCTCGCGGCGATGGGAGGGCATGAGAAAGTCGTGCGGCGTTTATTGCAGGCCAAGGCACCTATCAATCACTCTGGCTGGACGCCTCTGATTTACGCGGCTTTCCAAGGGCATGCGGGGATCGTTGATATGCTCGTGGAAAGAGGCGCTGACTTGGACGCTCAAGCCCCGAACGGGATGACCGCGTTGATTGCAGCTGCAAGAAATGGCCATAAACCTGCGGTCCGCTCCTTGCTGGAAGCTGGAGCAGGTTTGAATCTTCGGGATAGCAACGGCAGGACCGCCGTGGGTTGGGCGAAAGCGACGGGAAATACCGATATCGCGGAACAGTTGACGGGACTCGGTGCCACCGATTGAAGGGATGTCCTTTCCTCGTACCCACAAAACACAGTGTCGGGCTGTCCTCTCGCTGCGCACTCGCGGTAACAGTTATGCGCATAATGTGTGTTATGTAAACTTTATTTAGTGTTTGTTTATGGCTACCTAAGCCTGAACGTCGATCCAAATTCGCCACTTAACTGCATCTGGCCCAGAAAGAGCAAAAACCAAATTTCAGTGCCAAGAATCGTTCGGGGACTGCGCTTCAAGGTGTATGTCGCGTGTGATAAGAGCCAAAAAAAAGCCTCCACCTAGGCGGAGGCCTTGACTCGATTCGCTACGAAATGGCGATAGCTGGAAACTCAGCCCTTCTGACGAAGGAGCCACTTCTCGCTATAGTCTTTGGCTTTCTGAATATTCTTCTCGTTCTTGTCGATACACAATTCGTGCAAGCGGCCGTCGCGAATGTACGGAACGAAGGCTTTCGGAGGGTTTGCCCCCACTCCAGTCCATTCCTGCCCGTCCGGTGTCCGGTACTTCGCTTGGATAGACTTCCCGCTACTGCGCTCGCGGGTTTTTTCTGACGAGAAAATGTAGCCAACGTCAGCCGCGGTCAGGTTGAATTCTCTGGCCAGAGCCTCGATCTGCTTTACCACCACACCTTTTGCGTCGGCGAGTTGTCGATCAATCTGCGCACGCTGTTCGCGCAACTTTCGAACATCGTCAAGAGACATGGAATCTTCCATAGACCTAATCCTTAATTTCAATACCTACATTCGAAGACGAATTATCTTCTTGAACGCCTTATAAATTAATTCAATCACAAAAGCAACCGCTAAGTAAGGGGTAATCTGCTCTCGAATCTGAAAGTGGCAGTCTTTCTTGCGCATGCTCAGTGAAAACACACACGAGCCGACGTGGATCACATGACCCTGGCCGGGAATCGGTCTATCCTCCTGATGTGCATTGGCCATCGATTATTCAAGGCAACACGCTGAAATCAAAGGACAAGCTTCGCGCGACTATTGAGGGGGGAGTATTCCATGCAGGGTGCGCTCAAAGAGGATTGGTGCCTGCCTCATTCTCCGGTCCTTGCCCTATTGGGCTTGGGTTCCTTGAACACGTTTTCCTCAGCTTCATGAGAAGCGGTACAGGCCTATTCCTTTCGGGGATCTGGTTTCGCAGGCTTTGGTGTTGGGGTGGCATTCCAAGGACTTGACTCACTTGGCTTGAGACAGATTCCGCCATTGATCAGATGAAGGAAATTGGCCTGCTGAGCGACGACACCGGAGATAAAGGCATCCTTTGTCGAAGCTTGAAAATCCCAGTGTCCAGATACATCTCACCCTTCGAGTGCAGATCGATACGGCGTCTTGCACCAATTGCCCTCCAGAGATTGAATCAAGGGCTCTGCTCCATCAGTACCTTGCTATGCGTATCGGCTTTCCTGCGTCTGGCCGCAAGCATCAAATAGCGCATTGCCTCGGGCAGCTCAAATTCTTGTGCCGAGCTCTACAGGTTTAACCCGAAATGTCTGCCGAGAAGGCTATTTCCGAGCGCTGTTGCCACGCTGGTTGAGGGGGTGGGGCAACGCCTGAGCGGTGTACGACGTGACTAGGCGCAGGTGCTGCATCACGTGCTTCCCCATCCAGCCAGAGACGCGCAGACTCCCCGAAAACGCCGAGTTTTTTCGTTGCGGACGTTGCGCATACCGAACTACGTTTTTATAATGCGAAAAACGCTGCAGCGGGCGACCCCCGTGCTGCATGCCTCACAAGTTGCACCGAACAGCTTTTTGTACATGCCCGCCGCCACCCGTAGCGGGATAGCCACATCTCACAAGGATCCATTGAGGAGAGGAGACAACATGACTGCACTACCTAATCTATTGCTGCAGGCGGACCCGGACGCCCAGGAAACAAGAGAGTGGTTGGACGCTCTGGCGGCGGTGATCGAAGTGGAAGGACCCGAGCGTGCCCATTACCTCATCGAAAAGCTGATCGAAGCGGCCCGCGAAGAAGGTGCCGACATCCCTTACTCGGCCACCACGCAATACATCAACACGATTCCCAGCGATCAACAGCCCAAGTACCCGGGTAATCCGGATCTTGAGATCAAGCTTCACTCGTATATCCGTTGGAACGCCATGGCCATGGTGGTCCGCGCCAACAAGCACACCAACGTCGGCGGCCATATCGCCTCGTTTGCCTCCGCTGCCGCTCTCTACGATGTGGGCTTTTCCCACTTCTGGCGTGCGCCCACCGCCGAGCATGGCGGTGATCTGATCTTCTTTCAGGGGCATTCTGTTCCCGGCGTCTACTCCCGGGCCTACATGCTGGGCCGCCTCACCGACGAACAGATGGACAACTTCCGTCAGGAAGTGGATGGGAAGGGACTGTCCTCCTATCCTCATCCCTGGCTGATGCCAGATTTCTGGCAGTTCCCCACGGTATCGATGGGCCTGGGTCCGATTCAGGCGATCTATCAGGCCCGCTTCATGAAGTATCTGGACAGCCGCGGCTTGATCAATGGGGGTGACCGGAAGGTTTGGGCATTCCTCGGCGACGGAGAAACGGACGAGGTTGAATCGCTGGGAGCCATCGGCATGGCCGCGCGCGAAAAGCTCGACAACCTGATTTTCGTCATCAACTGCAATTTGCAGCGCCTGGATGGCCCGGTGCGCGGCAACGGAAAGATCATCCAGGAACTGGAAGCCGAGTTCCGGGGCGCCGGCTGGAACGTGATCAAAGTGATCTGGGGAACCCACTGGGATGCCCTCTTCGCCCGCGATAAAAAGGGCATCCTCAAGAAGCGCATGATGGAGTGCGTGGATGGGGAGTACCAAACCTTCAAGGCCAAGAACGGCGCTTACGTGCGTGAGCACTTCTTCAATACCCCCGAACTGAAAGCGCTGGTGGCGGACTGGACTGACGACGAAATCTGGCAACTGAACCGGGGCGGGCACGACATCTTCAAAATCTTTGCTGCCTACAAGGCCGCCGCCGAGCACAAGGGCCAGCCCACACTGATTCTGGCCAAGACCATCAAGGGCTTTGGCATGGGCCAGGCGGGTGAGGCGATGAACATCAGCCATCAGCAGAAGAAGATGGACGTGGATGCCATCCGCCGCTTCCGCGACCGCTTTGGCCTGCCGGTTCCGGATGACCAACTGGAAGCGCTGCCCTACCTCAAATTCCCCGATGACTCCGTGGAGTTCAAGTACATGAAGGAGCGTCGGGAATCTCTGGGGGGCTATCTTCCGCAACGTCGCCGCAAGGCTGCTCCCCTGCAGGTGCCGGCTCTTGCTGCCTTTGACAGCCTGCTCAAGGCATCGGGCGAAGGGCGGGAGCTCTCCACCACCATGGCCATCGTCCGCATCATGAACATGTTGCTCAAGGACAAGGGTGTGGGCCGCCATGTGGTACCCATCGTGCCGGACGAATCGCGCACGTTCGGCATGGAGGGCATGTTCCGGCAGTACGGCATCTGGAACCAGGAAGGCCAGAACTATGTGCCGGAAGACCACGACCAGCTCATGTTCTACAAGGAATCCAAGACCGGTCAGGTGCTGCAGGAAGGCATCAACGAAGCGGGCGCCATGGCGGACTGGATCGCTGCAGGCACGGCCTACAGCGTGCACAACGTGCAGATGGTGCCGTTCTACATCTGCTACTCCATGTTTGGTCTGCAGCGGACGCTGGATCTTTGCTGGGCAGCGGGAGATCAACGGGCCCGTGGCTTCCTTGTGGGGGGCACTGCCGGGCGGACCACCCTCAATGGCGAAGGTCTTCAGCATGAAGACGGCCACAGCCTGATCCTGTCCAATCTCATCCCCAACTGCATCAGTTACGACCCGACTTTCCAGTATGAAGTTGCGGTAGTCGTGCAGGATGGTCTGCGCCGGATGAACGAGGAGCAGGAGGACGTCTTTTATTACATCACGGTGATGAACGAGAACTACGAACATCCCGAGATGCCTGCCGGTGTCGAGAAGGACATCCTCAAGGGTATGTACGCCTTCCAGCAGGGTCATGCCTCGAATGGTCCCCGAGTGCAGTTGCTGGGTTCGGGCACGATCTTCCGCGAGGTTATCGCCGCGGCGGATCTGCTACGCCGGGACTGGGGCGTGGAAGCCGACCTCTGGGGTTGCCCCAGCTTCAACGAACTGGCACGGGATGGCCAGGAAGTCGCGCGCTGGAACCTCCTCCACCCGCTGGAAGCGCCGCGCAAATCCCACGTGGAGGCCTGCCTGGCGGATACGCGTGGTCCGGTCATTGCCGCCACCGACTATATCCGCCTGTTCGCCGAGCAGATCCGGCCCTATGTGCCGCGTCGTTACGTGACCCTGGGCACCGATGGATTTGGTCGTTCTGACACCCGGGAGAAACTGCGTCACTTCTTCGAGGTGGACCGTCACTGGGTCACGGTGAGTGCGCTCAAGGCGTTGGCGGACGATGGAGCGATCGATCGGGACAAGGTCGCCGCAGCCTTGCACAAGTACGGCCTCGACCCGGCCAAGGCCAACCCCATGTCCGTTTGATCGTCCGGAGTCCTGAACATGAGCCAAGTAATTGAAGTGAAGGTCCCGGACATCGGCGATTTCTCGGATGTCCCGGTTATTGAGTTGTTCGTGAAGGTCGGCGACACCATCAAGGTGGATGACGCCATCTGCACCCTGGAGTCAGACAAGGCCACCATGGACGTCCCCTCCTCCACCGCTGGTGTTGTGAGTGAAGTCCTGGTCAAGCTGGGCGACCGGGTATCCGAGGGCGCCGTGTTGCTGAAGGTGGACACGGCCGGCGTTGCCGATGCGCCGGCAACTACCGCCCCGGCGACCGCGAGCTCAGCCCCTGCGGCGCCTGTGGTAGCCCCCGCC
Source organism: Rhodocyclaceae bacterium (assembly GCA_036824045.1). Classification (GTDB taxonomy): domain Bacteria; phylum Pseudomonadota; class Gammaproteobacteria; order Burkholderiales; family Rhodocyclaceae; genus DAITAZ01. The sequence continues at coordinate 17,141 of DAITAZ010000002.1, read as the reverse complement.
GCAGCACCGACGGGAGGTGCCGTGGATGTCAAGGTGCCGGATATCGGTGATTTTTCCGACGTACCCATCATCGACCTTTTCGTAAAGGTGGGTGACACCATCAAGGTGGACGACGCTATCTGCACCTTGGAATCCGACAAGGCCACCATGGACGTCCCCTCCTCCGCTGCTGGCGTTGTGAGTGAAGTGCTGGTCAAGCTCGGGGACCGGGTATCCGAGGGTACGGCGCTGATCAAGGTTCAGCCGGGCGGTGCGGCCGCAGTCGTGCCCGCAGTGCCCCAAGCACAAGTTTCAGCGCCCCAGGCGAGCCCGATAGCAACGCCGCCTGCGCCGTCGGCGGCAGCTCCAGCCGCCGGGCTCCCGCTCGGGTCCAAGGTTCACGCCAGCCCCTCGGTACGCGCCTATGCGCGGGAACTTGGGGTGGATCTCGCCCAAGTCAAGGCAACCGGGCCCAAGGGCCGCATCCTGCGCCAGGACGTCACCGGCTTTGTCAAAGGTGCCATGCAAAGCGGTGTGGTGCCGGGCAAGACTGCTCCGGCGGCCGCAGCAGGAGGTGGCATTACCGGCGGCGGAACTCTGGATCTGTTGCCTTGGCCCAAGGTGGACTTCGCCAAGTTCGGGCCGGTGGAGGTTAAACCCCTCTCCCGGATCAAGAAGATCTCGGGCGCCAACCTTTCGCGCAACTGGGTGATGATTCCGGCCGTCACCTACCACGAGGACGCTGACATCACCGATCTTGAAGCTTTCCGGGTGCTGATCAACAAGGAAAACGACAAGTCGGGCAAGAAGCTCACCATGCTCGCCTTCCTGATCAAGGCCTGCGTATCGGCCCTGCAGAAATTCCCCGAGTTCAACACCAGCCTGGACGGCGACAATCTGGTCTACAAGCAGTACTACAACATCGCTTTTGCGGCGGATACGCCCAATGGCTTGGTAGTGCCGGTGGTCAAGAACGCCGACAAGAAAGGTGTTTTCGAGATCGCCGCGGAGACCGGCGAACTGGCCAAAAAGGCACGGGACGGCAAACTGGGGCCGGCGGACATGTCCGGCGCTTGTTTCACCATCTCCAGCCTGGGTGGCATTGGCGGGACGTACTTTGCACCCATCGTCAATGCGCCGGAAGTGGCCATTCTCGGGGTGAACAAGTCGACCATGAAACCAGTGTGGGACGGCAAGCAGTTTATGCCGCGGCTCACCCTGCCGCTGTCGCTGACGGCGGACCACCGGGTGATCGACGGTGCACTGGCCACCCGCTTCAATGTCTATCTGGCCCAGCTGCTTGCCGATTTCCGGCGCGTGCTGCTGTAACCGACTGGCTGGAGACCGGGTAGCCCTACAACTGCCCACCACCCGCCCCGGCTTGCCGAGGCGGCTCCGCCACGAATCATGCATCCTCTCCGCCCCGACACCCCCGGGGGCGGAGCCCAACATCGAGGTTCCCATGAGCCAAGTTGTGGAAGTGAAAGTCCCGGATATTGGTGATTTCGCCGATGTCCCCATCATCGATCTGTTTGTTAAGGCTGGCGACACAATCAAGGTGGACGACGCCATCTGTACGCTGGAGTCAGACAAGGCCACCATGGACGTCCCCTCCTCCGCGGCGGGCGTTGTCACCGAGGTGCTGGTCAAGGTGGGCGACCGGGTATCCGAAGACGCGTCCCTGATCAAGGTCCAGACGACAGCTGGTGCAGCCGAACCCGCGCCGCAGCCGGCTGCACAAGCCCCTGCTGCCTCCCCGGCAACTGCGCCTCTTGCTGCCACCCACGCCGGCGGCGCGGATATGGAATGCGAAATGCTGGTCCTGGGCGCTGGCCCTGGCGGCTACTCGGCTGCCTTCCGCTCGGCAGACCTGGGTATGAAAACCGTGCTGGTGGAACGCTACGCCTCACTGGGCGGCGTTTGCCTCAACGTGGGCTGCATCCCTTCAAAGGCGTTGCTGCATGTGGCCCAGGTGATGGACGAAGCTGCCCACTTTGCCGACCTGGGAGTAGAGTTTGCGCCGCCCAAGGTGGATATCGGCAAACTGCGCAGTCACAAAGAAAAGGTGATCGGCAAGCTCACCACCGGGCTCGCTGGCATGGCCAAGGCGCGCAAGGTGCAGATCGTGCGTGGCTACGGCCACTTCCTCGACCCCAACCACCTGGAGGTGGAAGCCACTACGGGTGATGGGCAGGAGAAAACCGGTGCCAAGCAGGTCATCCGCTTCCAGAAATGCATCATTGCCGTTGGTAGCGCTGCCGTGCGCCTGCCCTTCATTCCGGACGATCCACGCATCGTGGACTCCACTGGTGCCCTGCAGTTGCGTCAGGTGCCGGGCAAGATGCTGGTGATCGGCGGTGGCATCATCGGCCTGGAAATGGCTACCGTGTATAGCACCCTGGGTGCGCGTATCGACGTGGTCGAAATGCTGGACGGCCTCATGCAGGGCCCGGACCGGGATCTGGTCAAAGTGTGGGAAAAGCAGAACGCCCACCGCTTCGACAGCATTATGCTCAAGACGAAGACGGTGGCGGTGGAGGCAAAGGAAGATGGCCTCTGGGTCACGTTCGAGGGGGGGAAAGCGCCCGCCGAGCCCCAGCGCTACGACATGATCCTGCAGGCCGCCGGCCGTGCGCCCAATGGCAAGAAGATCGCTGCCGACAAGGCCGGCGTGACGGTGACCGACCGGGGCTTCATCCCCGTGGATGGCCAGATGCGCACCAACGTGCCCCACATCTTCGCCATCGGCGACATCGTCGGCCAGCCCATGCTGGCCCACAAGGCAGTGCATGAAGCCCATGTGGCTGCCGAAGCTGCGGCTGGCCAAAAGAGCCACTTCGACGCCCAGGTGATCCCTGGCGTGGCCTACACCCAGCCGGAAGTCGCCTGGGTTGGCCTCACCGAGGAGGAGGCCAAAAAACAGGGGCGCAAGGTAGGCGTAGGCAAATTCCCCTGGGCTGCCAGCGGCCGGGCCATTGCCAACGGCGCCGACTACGGCTTCACCAAGCTCATTTTTGATCAGGAAAGCCACCGCATTGTCGGTGGCGCCATCGTCGGTCCCAACGCGGGGGACATGATCGGCGAAGTGGCCTTGGCCATCGAGATGGGTGCGGACCCGGTGGACATCGGCAAGACCATCCACCCTCACCCCACTCTGGGCGAGAGTATCGGCATGGCTGCCGAGGTCTTCGAAGGGGTATGCACGGACCTCCCCCCGATGCGCAAGAAGTAAGTGCAGTCTTCCAGCGTGCCCTCCCACCCCCTCCGGGGGTGGGAGGGCACAAGGCGGAGACCGGCCCGATCCGGACTGATCCTGAAGGCTCTTCACTCCAAGAGTGTCTCCGTGCATTTGATGGAGACCCGGGCCATGGCCGGGAAGAGCTTGGACCCCAGGATCAGTCCTGCGTTTTCTTACCCGCGGGTTATTTGACTCTGAACCGGCTCCTGCTCGATCGGCCGGCGCGAGACGATCTGACTTCCCTTGAACCGGAGGGTGCGAGAAGCAAAAACAAGGTGGGACGCCGGTCCAGGGTAGGCGGTGGCTGGACTCGCCACGCTTCGACACTGCGGGTATGGATGCTTTCGTCGGCTGTGGTGATGTCGGTGGCTATACAGATCAGGGTGTCCCCCCGGCATGCCTCCAGTACATGGGCAAACATACGCGCGTTGCGATAAGGGGTTTCGATGAATATCTGAGTCCGCCCTTTCGCTCGGGACTCGGCTTCCAGTTCGCGCAACTGCTTGACGCAGTCTTCCCCTTCTTTGGCGAGATATCCATGGAAGGAGAAACTTTGACCGTTGAGCCCCGAGGCCATGAGCGCCAAGAGAATGGACGAAGGTCCCACGAGCGGGCGAACCGGAATGCGGGCCAGGTGCGCACGCAGGACGAGATTGGAACCCGGATCCGCAACTGCAGGGCATCCGGCTTCAGACATCAGCGCTCCGCGTCGCCCGATCGTCAAAGGCAACAGCAAGGCATCCAACTCCGCGCTGGTTGCAGATCGTGGGAGCTCGACGATTTCCATGTCCTGGATTCGTCCGGGCAAGGCCAGCCTCTGCAATTCCGCTCGCGCGGTCTTGGCGTTCTCCACGATGAAATAGTTCAAACCAGCGGCGAGTTCCCAGGCCCCTTGCGGGAGTGTCGAGGTCCATTCAGAGGGCCCAAGGCTGGCAGGAAGGAGGTACAAGGGCGCAGGCGACACGACCTCACGCTGCCCGGCGCCACGTGGTTCGCTCACGGTAACTCCAAACCGGCATCGCGCAGCAGGTGGGATACGGCGATCAGGGGAAGCCCTACCAGCGCGGTCGGGTCATCACCCCGAATATGGTCGAGCAACGTAATCCCCAAGCCTTCAGACTTGGCGCTCCCCGCGCAATCGAATGGCTGCTCCGCATCCACATAGCGCTCGATCTCGCGGTCGCTGAGCAGGCGAAAGCGTACGTCAGTGGGAACATTCACGCATGCATGGCTGCCGCTACGGGAGTCCAGGACGCACACGGCTGTGTGGAAAACGATGCTACGTCCGCGCATCGCTTTGAGCTGCGCAATGGCTCGCTCCCGGTCACCCGGCTTTCCAAAGCGCTGCCCGTCACCCCAGGCAACCTGATCACTCCCAATGATCAACGCGTCCGGGTAGTGCTGTGCGACGGCCGCAGCCTTCGCGTAGGCAAGCCGATTGGCGAGCACGACGGGGCCCTCTCCGGGCAACGGACTTTCGTCCACATCGGGCGCCATGGTCTGAAATGGTAGCCGCAAGCGTTGCAGCAATTCTCTACGATAAACAGAAGTGGAGGCTAAGACGATATTGCGGGAAGCCATGGCAGTTCTAGGCGAGGTTGAGGCTGCAAACGCACGGCAGTCGATAGCAGCCTTTTGACAGGCAAAGACGTACATAATATCATCCCGCTCTTATGTCTAAGACCGGCATTGTGGTTGATCCTCTTGAGTTTGCTCGCCAAAGGCGGCAACGCTCGGGCGAGATTCCTCTCTCTTCGTTCGATCGGCTGGCCGACGCGCTGGCGTCTCGCGAAGGGAGTGCGACTTTCTCGATTCAGGGATTCTCCGGCAAAGATGGGGCGTTTCTCGATCTCGAGGTATCGGGGGTGCTCCAAGTAACTTGCCAGCGCTGCCTCGGACCCCTCGACGTTCCGGTGGAGATCAGCAATAGGCTGTTGCTGATTCCGGCAGGAGGGGTCGAACCAGAAGGTGAGCTGGCAGATGACACGTTCGATGCCATTCCTGCCGAACCGGAGATGGATCTCCTTACGCTGGTCGAAGACGAATTGGTGCTGGCTTTGCCGCTGGCGCCGCGGCACGATCATTGTGATTCGCCGGGAGCCAAGGCAACCGGAGGGAAGCCCAATCCATTTGCCGCGCTTGAGCTTCTCAAGCGCGGCTAGGTCACCCTGGTGGCCCGCATCGTTTAGTTTAAGGAGTATGAAATGGCTGTTCAGCAGAACAAGAAGTCTCCGTCCAAGCGCGGCATGCACCGTGCCCACGACTTTCTGACCAACCCGCCGCTGGCGATTGAGCCCTCCACTGGGGAAGTGCATCTGCGCCATCACGTGAGCCCCAACGGCTACTACCGGGGCAAGAAGGTCGTGAAGACCAAGGGCGAATAAGCAACCTTGGCGCGTTTCAGTGCACGAAACCGGGAGCCTCTGGCTCCCGGTTTTTGCTGGTCCTCCCCCCAATGAGCGTTACGCTAGCAGTCGACTGCATGGGCGGCGATCATGGCCCGTCCGTGACGGTCCCCGCCTGTCTGAATTTCCTGCGCCGCGACCCATCGGTTTCGTTGGTCCTGGTTGGCAGGGATGCTGACTTATCCGCAGCGTTGGGCTCTGCGTTGCAGGAGTTCCCGGATCGCTTGAGGCTGCACTTCGCCACGGAAGTCGTAGCCATGGATGAACCTCCTGCGCAGGCTCTCCGCAGCAAGAGGGACTCATCCATGCGGGTCGCCATTAATCTGGTGAAAGACGGCATAGCCCAGGCAGCGGTTTCGGCGGGTAATACGGGGGCCCTGATGGCCATTTCCCGGTTCGTCCTGAAGACGATCCCCGGAATCGATCGCCCCGCGATCGCGAGCATCCTCCCCACTGTGCGCGGGCATGTGTATGTACTCGATCTGGGTGCGAACGTGGATTGTTCGCCGGAGCACCTGCTGCAGTTCGGGATCATGGGTGCGACTCTTGTAGCCGCAGTGGAGCAGAAGCCCAGTCCTTTGGTCGGGCTGCTCAACATCGGTGAGGAAGAGATCAAGGGGAATGAGGTGGTCAAGCGGGCCGGAGAACTGCTCAGGACAAGCGGCCTCAATTTCTACGGTAACGTGGAAGGCAACGACATTTATCGGGGAACCACTGACGTGGTTGTCTGCGACGGCTTTGTCGGTAACGTAGCCTTGAAGACCTCCGAAGGACTGGCGCAGATGGTGGGAACCTTCCTCAAGCAGGAGTTCTCCCGAAGCCTTTGGACAAAAATTGTTGCCCTGCTTGCAAAACCGATCCTCATGCGCTTCAAGCAAAGGGTGGACCATCGCCGCTACAACGGAGCCAGTCTGCTCGGGCTCAAGGGGGTCGTGGTCAAGAGCCATGGATCTGCCGATGCTTACGCTTTTGAACAGGCCTTGGTGCGAGCAGCTGACGAAGCCAGAAATCGATTAATCGAACGAATTGCCGAGCAGATCAGCCGGCAACTCGCGCAAGGGGCCGCAGCGTGATTCATTCCAGGATTGCAGGCACCGGCAGCTATTTGCCTGGCTCCCCGGTATCTAACGATGACCTCGTCGCGCGGGGCATTGACACGTCCGACTCCTGGATTGTCGAGCGCACCGGCATCCGTTTTCGCCATTTCGCCGAGCCCAATCAAACGGCTTGCGATCTGGCGGAAGTAGCGGCTCGAATAGCGCTGGACGACGCATCTGTCTCGCCGCAGGACGTAGACCTCGTCATCGTTGCCACTTCGACGCCGGATTATGTCTTCCCGAGCACCGCGTGCTTGTTGCAGGCTCGGCTCGGCATTGCAGGTGGCGCCGCCTTCGACGTCCAAGCTGTGTGCAGCGGCTTTGTTTACGCCCTTGCGACGGCAGAAAAATTCATTCGGTCCGGCAGTCACCGCTGTGCACTTGTCGTGGGCAGTGAGGTGTTTTCACGCATCCTGAACTGGCAGGACCGCACCACGTGCGTTCTGTTCGGCGATGGCGCCGGGGCGGTTGTGCTCAAGGCGAGCGACACTCCTGGTGTGCTCGCGACGGCTTTGCATGCGGACGGCAGCCACCATGGCATCCTCTCGGTTCCTGGCGCGGTATGTGGCGGGCAAGTGATTGGGTCCCCCTTCCTGCAGATGGATGGCCAGGCCGTGTTCAAATTCGCCGTCCGTGTGCTCGGAGACGTTGCGGTTGAGGTGTCGGAGAGTGCCGGCATGAGCACGAGGGAAGTCGACTGGCTCATTCCGCATCAAGCCAACATTCGAATACTGCAAGCCACTGCCAAGCGACTGAAACTTCCAATGGAGAAGGTTATCGTGACGGTAGATGTCCATGGCAACACTTCGGCCGCCTCGATCCCCCTCGCCCTCGACCTGGCACTACGTGATGGACGCATTCGATCTGGCCAGCGGGTGCTGCTGGAGGGGGTCGGTGGTGGATTCACCTGGGGCGCGGCCCTTGTGCAGTTCTGATCCGAGTTTAATTCCCATGAAACTAGCTTTCGTATTCCCCGGCCAAGGCTCCCAGTCCCTCGGCATGATGCAGGCCTACGGAGACAGCCCGATCATTCGTCAAACTTTTGACGAGGCCTCGGCCGCGCTGGGGGATGATCTCTGGGCGCTTGTGAACGAAGGCCCTGCAGAGTCGCTCAACCTGACTACGAATACCCAGCCGCTGATGCTGACCGCTGGCGTCGCGGTATACCGGGCGTGGCTGGAAGAAGGCGGCGTCAAGCCTGAACTGGTCGCCGGACATAGTCTGGGCGAGTACTCGGCGCTGGTGGCAGCAGGAGCCCTGGGCTTTGGGGATGCAGTACCTTTGGTTCGGTTCCGTGCCCAGGCCATGCAAGAGGCCGTGCCCGCTGGCGAGGGTGCCATGGCGGCATTGCTTGGTCTTGATGAAGAGACTGCCCGCGCCGTCTGTGATGAATCGGCGCAAGGCGAAGTCGTTGAAGTGGCGAACCTCAATTCCATTGGCCAGATTGTCATCGCGGGACAGGCTTCGGCGGTCGCGCGAGCCGCCGAGCTTGCCAAGCAACGGGGGGCCAAGCGAGCTGTGCTGTTGCCTGTGAGCGCTCCGTTTCACTGTTCGCTGATGAGGCCTGCTGCCGAGAAATTGGCTGAGCGGCTCAAGACTATCGAGATTTCGGAACCGGCGATAGCAGTTGTGAATAACGTGGATGTCGCCTGTTACGCCGACCCAACGCAGATTCGCGATGCACTGGTGCGGCAAGCGTTTTCCCCAGTACGCTGGATCGAAACCATCCAATCGATGGCGGCTCAGGGTGTCACCCACCTTTATGAGTGCGGCCCTGGCAAAGTTCTCGCCGGGATGACAAAGCGTCTAGCAGGCGGCGTACAAGGTGGAGCGCTAGCAGATGCTGCATCCCTGCAGGCGGCCCTTGCGACGACGAACGGAGAATGATCATGGGAGTGCTTGAAGGACAAGTTGCCCTAGTGACGGGTGCCAGTCGAGGAATTGGCCGGGCAACCGCACTTGCTCTAGGCGCCGAGGGTGCCTTCGTGGTTGGAACTGCTACCAGTGACGCCGGAGCCTCAGCTATCCAGCAGGCCTTTGACGCCTCGGGCGTCAAAGGATTGGGCGCTGTGCTGAATGTGACCGACGGCCCGGCCTGCGAAGCACTCATCGCCCGGATTGAAAAAGAATTCGGGTCAATCGCCGTACTTGTAAACAACGCTGGCATCACCCGGGACAATCTGGCTCTGCGGATGAAAGAAGACGAATGGGACGCGGTGCTGGACACCAACCTCAAGTCCGTCTTCCGTATGGCAAAACTGGTCATGCGCGGGATGATGAAAGCCCGCGGGGGGCGCGTGATCAACATCACTTCTGTAGTGGGAAGTTCCGGTAATGCCGGGCAGGCAAACTATGCCGCCGCGAAAGCGGGGGTTGCAGGGATGAGTCGGGCACTGGCGCGGGAGCTGGGAAGCCGGAATATCACGGTAAACTGTGTTGCACCCGGGTTTATCGAAACCGATATGACCGATGCGCTCCCCGAGGCCCAAAAGACCGCACTCCAGCAACAGATTGCCTTGGGACGCTTAGGGAAGCCTGAAGAAATTGCGGCGGCTGTGGTTTTCCTGGCGTCGCCTGCTGCTGCGTATGTAACCGGCACCACCCTGCATGTGAACGGCGGGATGTACATGGTTTGAGTTCTCTTTCAAGGTGAAAGGGAGCTTTTTGGTAGAATCACAAGGTTTATTTGAAACACCCGATTAATTCAGGGAAGGAGCAGACTCATGTCCGACATTGAAGCACGCGTCAAGAAGATCGTAGCCGAGCAGCTCGGCGTGAACGAAGCCGACATCAAGTTCGAATCTTCGTTCGTGGATGATCTGGGCGCGGACTCCCTCGACACTGTCGAGCTGGTGATGGCACTCGAGGAAGAGTTCGAGTGCGAGATCCCGGACGAGGAAGCGGAAAAGATCACCACAGTGCAGCAGGCGGTGGACTACATCAACGCCCACCTCAACCAAGCCTAATTTTCTTCGGAGCGAACGTTGGCACGTCGTCGAGTCGTCGTGACCGGGCTGGGTATTGTCTCGCCGGTCGGCAACACTGTTCAGGAAGCTTGGGACAACATTGTTAACGGTCGCTCCGGCATCGACCGGATCACCCGCTTCGATCCTTCGGGCTTCCCCGTGCACATTGGCGGGGAGGTCAAGAATTTCAAGGTTGGCGACTATCTGTCGCCCAAGGAAGCCCGCCGGATGGATGCATTCATCCATTTCGGCTTGGCTGCCGGCATCCAGGCGGTTAGAGATGCGGGGTTGGAAGGCTACCAGGGTGACACTGAGCGGATTGGTGTCAACATCGGCTCAGGGATTGGTGGTCTCCCCCTGATCGAGGAAACTCACGACGAATATCTCGCTGGTGGAGCACGGAAGATTTCTCCCTTCTTTGTTCCCGGTTCCATTATCAACATGATCTCGGGCAACCTGTCGATCATGTTTGGCTTCAAGGGGCCAAACGTTTCCATGGTCACTGCCTGCACGACAGGTACCCACTGTATTGGCGAAGCGGGTCGAATCATTGAATATGGCGACGCAGACATCATGATTGCCGGCGGCGCGGAATCGGCTATGAGCCCATTGGGGTTGGGGGGATTTTGCGCAGCCCGTGCTCTTTCCACTCGAAATGATGATCCTACTACTGCGAGTCGTCCTTGGGACAAGGACCGCGACGGATTTGTCTTGGGTGAAGGTGCTGGCGTGTTGGTTCTTGAAGAACTGGAACATGCCAAAGCTCGTGGAGCGACCATCTACGCTGAGCTTTCAGGCTACGGAATGAGTGGCGATGCTTATCACATGACGGCTCCCGATGTTCATGGCCCTCGCCGATGCATGCAGGCAGCCATGCGTAACGCGGCGGTTAATCCGGGAGATGTCCATTATCTCAACGCGCACGGCACCTCAACGCCTCTTGGCGACAAGAACGAAACTGACGCCATCAAATTGGCATTTGGAGATGGCGCCAAGGGGCTGGTGGTGAACTCCACCAAGTCCATGACCGGACATTTGCTGGGGGGGGCAGGTGGGATTGAGTCACTATTCACGGTGCTCGCAATCAAGAACCAGATATCTCCGCCTACCATCAACATCTTTAATCAGGATCCTGAGTGCGATCTGGATTATTGCGCCAATACAGCTCGGGAAATGAGGATTGAAGTCGCACTGAAAAACAATTTCGGGTTTGGAGGGACTAACGGTTCCTTGATCTTCCGCCGGGTGTGACGGTCCTTGGCCGTGGATGCGACGGCCTGCTTGGAGATTCCTCTGCGCCCGTCCCGGCTCTTGCCTACATTTATTTTAGTGTTGCATGTAGCCGGAGGAGCGGGGTTAGTTGCCGCAGGATTGTCGGTCCTGGAATCCTCGGTTGGTTTTTCCGTTCTTTTGTTTTCAATCGTGCTGGGAAGGTGTAAACACTGCTCCCCGACGTCGCTTACGCTGTTGCGCGACGGTTCGATTCAAATCTCCTATCGCGATGATGGTCCATGGGTTGGGCAACTTGGGGGTGACACTCTGTTGCTGGGACCGGTTGTACTGCTGCAACTGATTAGCTTAACTGGCAGAGGCAGCAGCCTCGTTGTGTTACCTGACATGCTGGACGAAGAACCTTTCCGCCAGCTCAGAATGTGGCTGCGCTGGCGGAGTAACTTCGAGTGGAGTTAGGCCCCTCGCAGAGGATTCCGCAGGACCGTATTCCTTGCTTGCGATGCCATGTCAGGGTAGTCCCTGCTGAAGTGTAAGCCTCGGCTTTCGTGTCTCCGCATGGCGGAACGAACAATCAGGTCGGCAGTGACCACCAAGTTTCTCAACTCGATCAGATCGTTACTTACCCGGAAGTTGGAATAGTACTCATCGATTTCTTTTGCCAGGAGGCGGATTCGATGTTGCGCACGTTGTAACCGCTTGGTCGTCCGCACGATACCAACGTAATCCCACATGAAACGCCGGAGTTCGTCCCAGTTGTGGGAGATGACGATTTGCTCGTCAGCATCGGAAACCCTGCTTTCATCCCAGTCCGGAAGGATAGGCAGATCAGCGTCAGCTGTTGCCAGTATGTCTTTCGCTGCTGCTTCCGAGAAAACCAGACACTCCAGCAAGGAATTGGAGGCAAGCCGGTTAGCGCCATGGAGACCGGTAAATGCGGACTCCCCCACCGAATACAGTCGTGGCAGATCGGTTCGCGCTTTTAGATCGGTAACAATCCCGCCGCACAAGTAGTGCGCCGCAGGAACCACTGGAATGGGCTCCCGGGTGATATCGATGCCCAAGTCGAGGCAACTAGCGTAGATGTTAGGAAAGTGTTTGATCAAGAAATCCGCGGACTTGTGAGTCATATCGAGGAACACACAGTCAACGCCACTTCGCTTCATCTCGAAGTCAATTGCCCGGGCGACGATGTCCCGGGGAGCGAGTTCGGCGCGCTCGTCGTGACTGGGCATGAAACGGGTGCCATCCGGAAGCCTGAGAATTCCTCCCTCACCCCGCATTGCTTCGGTTATCAGGAAGGACTTGGCGTGAGGGTGATATAGACATGTTGGGTGGAATTGAATGAACTCCATATTCGCCACGCGGCAACCCGCGCGCCACGCCATCGCAATTCCATCACCTGTCGCCATATCCGGGTTCGTCGTGTAGAGGTAGACCTTCCCTACTCCACCCGTTGCCAACACTGTATGCTGAGCGCCGAAAGTTCTGACTTCATCCTTTTCGATGTCCAGCACATATGCCCCAAAGCAATCCTTTGAATTAAGCCCGAGCTTTGTTCCGGTGAGAAGATCCACCGCAATGTGATTGGAGAATACTTTGATGTTTGGGTGGGACAACACTTTTGCAGCAAGCGTCGTTTGCACGGCAAGACCTGTGGCATCGGCCACATGGATCACGCGCCGATGACTATGACCACCCTCGCGCGTGAGGTGATATCCCAAGTCAGAACCCTGGTCAGGAGTAAAAGGCACGCCCTGATCGATCAGCCATTGGATCGCACGCCGCCCCCCTTCAACCACGAAGCGGGTTGCCTTGTCACTACACAGGCCAGCACCGGCGATGTGGGTGTCCCGGATATGGGCATCCAAGGAATCGGCCGTATCCAGCACTGCGGCAATCCCTCCCTGTGCCCAAGCGCTCGCGCTGTCTTCGATGCTCTTTTTGGTGACGATCGCCACACGCTTAGTTTCGGCGAGACGCAAGGCAAGCGATTGACCCGCCAACCCGCTACCAATAATCAATACGTCGAAATGCTCCACAATCTCTGCCTAATTCGATTCAAAATGAAAACTATATCACGCGAGGGGCACGAAATTCCTTGCGGCATGAACCGTTAGGGGAGTGAATCCTGTCACTAAGCCGAAATGCTGCTCAGATCGGAGGTGGTGAGTACAGAGGTCTCGAACCATCAACAGAATGCAGCTATAATGCTCTGCTATTCTGTGTTACGAAGTGTGAGCATTGCGCATTTCGGTTCGCATGAGAGTACGCGCCGCTTTAGCTCAGTTGGTAGAGCAATCGCCTTGTAAGCGATAGGCCGTCCGTTCGAGTCGGACAAGCGGCACCAAAGATCGCCAAGCAAAGGGCAGCTAGCAAGCTGCCCTTTGCTTTTCTCCGTTGCGGAACGAGTAATCACCTGATCCCCTGTGTGTCAGCCGGTAGCTGAGAATTAGATACGGCCATTGAGTAGCACAATGCTCCACTGGGTTCCGCATGGGATCACGTCACTCCCACTCGATCGTCGCCGGTGGTTTTCCTGAGATGTCATAGACGACGCGGTTGATACCTCGCACCTCGTTAATGATGCGATTGCTAACTTTACCGAGCAGGCTGTGGGGCAATTCCGCCCATTGGGCGGTCATGAAGTCTTGTGTTTGTACCGCCCGTAAGGCAACTACGTACTCGTACGTGCGCCCGTCCCCCATCACTCCTACGCTTTTCACAGGAAGAAAGACTGCAAAGGCCTGGGATGTCTTATCGTACCAATCCGCCGCACGAAGTTCGTCGATGAAAATGGCGTCAGCCCTACGCAACAGATCTGCATAGGACCGCTTGACTTCACCGAGAATGCGTACCCCGAGCCCTGGGCCCGGGAATGGATGTCGATAAACCATGTCATGGGGTAAGCCTAGTGCAACCCCCAATTCCCGGACTTCATCCTTGAAGAGCTCGCGCAATGGCTCGAGCAACTTGAGATTGAGCGTTTCCGGCAAACCACCAACGTTGTGGTGACTCTTGATGGTGTGCGCCTTCTTGGTTTTGGCTCCGGCAGACTCGATCACGTCAGGATAAATGGTTCCCTGCGCTAGCCAACGTGCGTTTGGCAGCTTGGCCGCTTCTGCCTGAAAAACCTCGACGAACTCGCGTCCAATGATTTTTCGCTTCGCCTCAGGGTCGGACACGCCCTCCAAGTGACGCATGAACTGTTCTGAGGCATCAACGTGAATAACTTTTACACCTAGATTGCGATGGAAGGTCTCCATCACTTGTACGCCTTCGTTCAAGCGCAGCAGCCCGTTGTCGACAAACACGCAGGTGAGTTGATCGCCAATGGCACGGTGAATGAGCGCTGCGGCCACGGACGAATCCACTCCGCCGGACAAACCCAGGATGACTTCTTCGTTGCCCACCAAGGCGCGAATTTTGCTAACAGCCTCGCCGATGTAGTCGGGCATGTTCCAATCATGTCCACAAGCGCAAATGTCATGAACAAATCGGGCGATTATGTGCTTGCCTTTCAGTGTGTGCGTCACTTCGGGATGGAACTGTACGGCATATAGCCCCCTGCTCTCATCCGCCATTGCAGCGATGGGGCACGCGTCGTTACTGGCGATGACCTTGAAGCCTGGCGGAAGCTCGGTAACCTTGTCTCCATGGCTCATCCATACATCGAGCAAGCCGTGCCCCTCGGCGTTGGCACGATCCTGGATGTCCCTGAACAATGCCGAATGCCCCCGAGCACGGATCTGTGCATAGCCAAACTCGCGCTTACCAGAGCTTTCGACCTTCCCACCCAGCTGCTCAGCCATTGTTTGCATGCCGTAGCAAATGCCCAGCACTGGTACTCCGAGTTCGAAAACGGTTTGCGGAGCGCGCCAGTCCACGGACTCATACACGGACGCCGGCCCTCCCGAAAGGATGATGCCGTCAGGGGCAAACTCCCTTACAAATGCGTCGGTAACGTCGAAAGGGTGAAGTTCGCAATAGACCTGCTGCTCTCGGACCCGACGAGCGATGAGCTGCGCAACCTGGGAGCCGAAATCGAGAATGAGGATCTTTTTGTGGGCCATTTTTCCGCCACTTCCTAAATGAAAAAGGGCGGCTGCCGCCGCCCTGACGCTAACCTCGAAAAGTCAATCCACGTGGTAATTCGGTGCTTCCTTGGTGATCTGCACATCATGGACGTGCGATTCACGGATGCCCGCGGATGTGATCTCGACAAAATTCGCCCGCTCACGCATTTCGTCCACACTTGCACAACCACAGTACCCCATCGATGCGCGCAAGCCTCCCATCAGTTGGTGGATTACCGCGCCTACCGGACCTTTATAAGGCACCCGACCTTCAATGCCTTCCGGGACAAGCTTGTCGGCATTTGCCTCGGCATCCTGGAAGTACCGGTCGGCAGCTCCCTGCTGCATCGCGCCCAAGGACCCCATCCCGCGGTAGGACTTGTAGGAGCGCCCTTGATAAAGCACCGTCTCGCCCGGTGCCTCTTCCGTTCCAGCAAAGAGCCCACCAAGCATAACCACGTTGGCACCCGCGGCGATCGCTTTAGAGATATCCCCTGAGTACCGGATACCACCATCCGCGACCAGCGGCACACCCGTGCCTGCCAAGGCCTGACATACCTCATCCACCGCAGTGATCTGCGGCACGCCGACCCCCGCCACGATCCGAGTCGTACAGATTGAACCAGGTCCGATTCCAACCTTTACACCATCTGCACCGGCATCGACCAGAGCCCGGGCAGCATTCGCCGTGGCGATGTTGCCACCAATGACGTCGACTCCCGAAAAGCTTTTCTTGACCCAACTTACTCGGTCCAGCACCCCCTGTGAGTGTCCGTGGGCGGTATCGACAACCAGCAAATCAACACCTGCTTCGACCAGCGCTGCTGCGCGCTCTTCGGTACCCGGTCCGACACCGATGGCGGCGCCGACACGGAGCCGCCCCATCTCGTCCTTAGCAGCCAAAGGGTGCTCAGTGGACTTGAGAATGTCTTTGACCGTGATGAGGCCCCTGAGCTCGAACTCATCGTTTACGACCAGCACCCTTTCAAGCCGGTGGCGATGCATGAGCGCCTTTGCCTCGTCGGTGGACGCCCCCTCCTTTACCACGACCAGGCGGCTCTGGGGCGTCATGATGGCGGAAACCGGCTGGTCCAGATTCGTTTCGAAGCGCAGATCCCGATTGGTGACGATCCCAACCACACGCTTCCCTTCAACCACGGGAAATCCCGAGATGCGGTGGCTCCTGGTCAACGCGAGCAATTCACGCGCTGTCATCGTGGGGGGGATGGTAATTGGGTCCTTGAGGACGCCAGACTCATGGCGTTTCACCTTGGCGACTTCAGCCGCTTGTGCTTTGACCGTAAGATTTTTGTGAACGATGCCGATACCACCTTCCTGAGCCAGCGCAATGGCCAACCGGGATTCGGTGACCGTATCCATGGCTGCCGAAACCAGCGGAAGATTGAGGCGGATGTTGCGCGTAATGCGCGTGGCGAGCGAAACGTCGCGCGGAAGGATAGTCGAGTGGGCGGGAACTAGCAGGACGTCGTCAAACGTCAGCGCCTTCTGGATCACTCGCATGAAGGTAAGTCCTTTCGGGCAAATGAAAATTATACATGGAGCCCAGCCTCAGTTGAAGGCCCGGCTCCTATCCGCGGCAGCGGAGGCAAACGGTAACGGAGTAACACATGAACTTCCGAGCGATTCTGGGCGTCCTCGCGGCTGTCGTCGTGGCAACCGCCTATGCGGACATCTATAGCTGGAAGGAAAGCAGCGGCAGTACTGCATACGGCGACCATCCACCGTCAGGAGCCACCCAAGTACGGAAGTTGGATAAGCTGAGCACTCCTCCCCCCGATCAGGCAGGCAAAGATAAGAGTATTTCAGAACAGGAACTCGATTTTCGGAAACGGCGAACCGCCGATGCTGAAGCGAAGACAAAATTGGAACAAGAAAAAGCACACGGTGAGGAGCGCAAGCGCGCCTGTGATCAAAACCGCGCACATCTGCGGGCGCTCGAGTCCGGGCAGCGAATCGTACGGTTCAATGGTAACGGGGAGCGAGAGGTCATGGACGATCAACAGCGGGCCGCAGAGACCACCCTCGTTCGCAACGCTTTGGACTCCCAATGCAAGTGAGGACGGATAACGGAGAGGCTGCGTCCGTAGAACCCCTGAAACTCAGCGAAAGCCAGAATTCAAACCGGGCCC
>DAITAZ010000031.1:0-42557 GCA_036824045.1 Rhodocyclaceae bacterium | reverse complement strand
AAGCCGGCCGCGGCGGCCAAACGCGGCCCGGCCCAGCCGGCCAAGGGCAGCCGCCCCAACGGCAACGGCGCCCACGCCGGGCAAGGCCGCAGCGCCAGCCCGGGCAGCCCGCGGGCCCAAACCACCACAGCCCCCCGGGCAGCGCGGCCCCAGGCCGCCCTGTTCGCACCCAAGCGGGGGAGCGAGTAAGGCGCAGCCATGGCCCTGAAATCCACCATCTACAAGGCGGCGCTGAATGTGGCGGACCTGGACCGCAGCCATTTCGGCGACTACCCGCTGACCTTGGCCCGCCACCCTTCGGAAACCGACGAGCGGCTGATGGTGCGGGTCCTGGCTTTTGCCCTGCATGCGGACGAGCGGCTGGAGTTCGGCAAGGGCATCTCCACCGACGACGAACCGGCCCTGTGGCTGCGGGACTACGGCGGAGAGATTCGCCTGTGGATCGAGGTAGGCCTGCCGGATGAAAAGCTGCTGCGCCGCGCCGCCGGGCGGGCGGAGCGGCTGGCGGTGCTGGCCTATGGCGGCCGCGCGGTGGATGTGTGGTGGGCCAAGCAGGGCCCGGCGGTGGCGCGGCTGGACAACCTGACGGTGCTGGCGGTGAGCGGCGAGGAGTCAGCCGGGCTGGAAGCGCTGGCCAGCCGCAACATGCAGCTCCAATGCACGGTGCAGGACGGCCACGTGTGGCTGGCGGCCGGCGAGGCCACCTTGCAGATCACTCCGAAGGTGCTGAAAGCCCCGGCTTAGTCCTTGGACGGACGGGGAAGCCGGGCGAGGATGGCATCCAGCGCCCGGGCAAAGGCCTGGCGATCCGCCTGGCCCAGTGCCGGTGGGCCACCGGTTTCCACCCCGGTGGCGCGCAGGGTATCCATGAAATTCCGCATGTCCAGCGCTTCGCGGATGTTCTCGGCACTGTAGCGTTCGCCCCGGGGGTTGAGGGCGAGGGCGCCCCGCTCCACCACCGCGGCGGCGAGGGGAATATCAGCGGTGATCACCAGATCTCCCGCCAGGGCTTGGGCGGCGATGTGGTTGTCGGCCACGTCGAAACCGCGCTCCACCTGCACCGCCCGGATCCAAGGGCTGGGCGGCGTGCGCAGGGCGTGGTTGGCCACCAGCACCAGGGGCAGCCGCATCCGCTCCGCCGCCCGGTAGAGGATTTCCTTGATGGGGACGGGGCAGGCGTCCGCGTCCACCCAGATCTGCATCAGGCGCCCTGAGGCGGTTCGTCCGCCGAATTTTTCTTGAGCAGCTTGGCCATCAGGCCAGGGACGGCTGCGGCTTTGCCGTCCTTGCCCTTGGCCGCCCCCTGACCAAAGCGGTCGGGGGTGCCGGCAGCGCGCATCTGGCCGCGGATCTTGAGACCCAGGTTCTTCTCCAGGTCGGTTCGTTTCATGGTCATGGATTCAGACTCCCGCAGGCGCCCCGGCCAGGAATGGGCGCCGGCCGGGGAAACGGATCATGGGGCTTTCTTTTTCGGCTTGCTGGCCTTGGGCGGGCCGGTGCGGGGCGCCGGACGCTTGCTGCCGCTGGGGCCCTGGGTCTTGTTGCCGGCGCCCGGGCGGGGACCACCGGCCCGGGGCGGCTTGGGGCCACCCTGCCCGGGCCGACCACGAGCAGGGCGTTCCCCGCCGGCCCAGGCGAAGGGGGGCGGGGAACCGTCGCGGAAGGTCCAGGGCATGTCCCAGGCGTTGGGGCGGGGGTTGTAGTCCCGCGGCCCCCCCAGGCCGAAGTCCAGTTGCGAATCCCGCTCCTGCACTTCTTCGTCGCTCCGGGGCTCGGCCGGCTGCCGGGGCTTGGCCTCGGGTTTGCGCTCGGCCTTGACGTCGGGCTTGCGCTCCTTCTTGCGCTCTGCCGGGGGGCGTTCGGGCTTGGCGGCAGCCCCCTTGGCGGGACGACGCTTGGGCGCGGCAGCCAGGGCGGCGACTTCCTCGGCGCCCAGCAGGCGGGCGGCCAGGGGGCGCTGGCGCACCCGCGCCCGCCCCACCGCGGCCAACACCTCGGCCGGCAGGTCCGCCGGCAGTTCCACCGTGCTGTAGTCATCCAGCAGATGGATCTGGCCGATATTGCGCCCTTCCACTCCACCTTCATTGGCGATGGCGCCGACGATTTCCTTGGGGTTGGCGCCATGGACGCGGCCCACTTCAATGCGGTAGCGCACCAGTTCGCCATCGGCCGCGGCCCGGCGGCGGGCCAGAATCTCGTCCCGGTTGGCCCGGGGCGGCCGTGCCGCGCGCTCGTCGGGCCAGTCCGCCGGGTCGAGGCGCAGGGGTCGGTCCCGCTGGGCCATTGCTGCCAGGGCGGCGGCAATCTCGGTGAGATCGGGGCCGTCTTCCTGCAGCATTTCGGTCACCAGCCCCTTGAAGAAGGCCAGGGATTCCCCATCCAGTCCGGCCCGGGCTTCGTCCACCTGCTCCTTGAACTGGGCCACGCGGCGGTCGGCCACCTCGGCCCGGGTGGGCAGGGCGATGGCCTCGATGGGCTGCCGGGTGGCGCGCTCGATGGCGCGCAGCATGCGTGTTTCCCGCGCGGCGACAAAGAGGATGGCCGTGCCCTCGCGCCCGGCGCGGCCGGTACGCCCGATGCGATGGACGTAGGCCTCGGTGTCGTAGGGGATGTCGTAATTGATCACGTGGCTGATGCGGGGCACATCGATGCCCCGGGCCGCCACGTCGGTGGCGACCACGATATCGAGCCCACCGTTCTTGAGTTGCTCGATCACCCGTTCGCGCAGCCCCTGCGTCATGTCGCCATTGAGGGCGGCGGCGGCGTATCCCCGGGCTTCCAGCTTCTGGGCCAGTTCCTCGGTCACCAGCTTGGTCCGCACGAACACGATGGCGGCGTCGAAGTCCTCTTCCACCTCGAGAATGCGGGTGAGCGCGTCCAGCTTGTCCACGCCCCGCGCCACCGGCCAGTAGCGCTGGCGGATGGCCGCCACGGTGGTGGTGGCGGCACGGATCTTGACCTCCTGCGGCTCGCGCAGGTGACGGTGAGCCACGGCACGGATGGGCTCGGGCATGGTGGCGGAGAACAGTGCGGTCTGCCGCTCGGCGGGCGTGTGTTCGAGAATCCACTCCACATCCTCGATGAAGCCCATGCGCAGCATCTCGTCCGCCTCGTCCAGCACCAGTGCGCGCAGACTGGCAAGGTTGAGGCTTTCCCGCTTCAGGTGATCCATGATCCGCCCGGGCGTACCCACCACCACATGGGCGCCGCGGGAGAGGCTGCGCAACTGCAACACCATGCTGGTGCCACCGTATATGGGCAGCACATGGAAGTCCGGCAGGTGGGCTGCGTACTTCTGGAACGCTTCCGACACCTGAATGGCAAGCTCCCGGGTCGGGGTCAGCACCAGCAACTGGGGCTCGCGCCGGGCCAGATCGATGCGGTCCAGCAGCGGCAGGGCAAAAGCCGCGGTCTTGCCGGTGCCGGTCTGGGCCTCGCCCAGCAGATCGCGCCCTTCCAGCAGGAAGGGAATGCAGGCCGCCTGAATCGGCGACGGGGTTTCATAGCCAACGTCGGCCAGGGCGGAAAGCAGAGGAGCGGAGAGCTGGAGCTCTGCGAAAGTCTCAACGGTGTCGGTCATCTTGGACTCCCGGGGAGGCGGGACAACAACGGAAAATCACATCCACACAGCACACGAGGGTGCGGCAGCTTCGCTGCGGGGGCGCGAGGGGGTTCGCCCCAGAAATGAAAAAACGCGGCCGGGGCCGCGTTTCATTGCGTGACAGCCGCCACCCTTACAGGGGGCGGATGTTCGCAGCCTGCATGCCCTTGGGACCCTGCTTGACTTCGAACTGCACGCGCTGGTTTTCGGCCAAGGAGCGGAAGCCCTTGGACTGGATTTCGCTGAAGTGGGCGAACAGGTCATCGCCACCGCCGTCCGGGGTGATGAAGCCGAAGCCCTTGGAGTCGTTGAACCACTTAACGGTGCCGGTTTGAGTGCTCATATTGCGTTCCATAGAAAAAAATTTGGGCAAAGCCCGGGCGCGCAGGAACGATCAAGAAACGTGACTGAGGGGATTCAAACCAGGGCACAACGAGGAAGCCACGGACGAACACCACGACAACGAACTGCTTGAATCGACTGCGCCGCCAAGATACACGTTTTTCGGCCCAAGACGAATACTTTTTTGCATCTCCGATGCGAAAAAAAAACACGCTGCGGCGCAGCAGCCACGCGCCCCGAGCGTCAGTCCGGCCCCGCCCTGCGCCAGACCAGACATTGGTTGTTGGCCGGCATGGACACATCCGCCTCGAGGCGGAGGCCAATGCCCCGTGCCAGTGCATCCACCGCCTCGAAATCCCGGATGCCCCGGTGTGGGGCATCGGTCCGCAAGCTCGCGTCGAACGCGGCATTGCTGGCACTGGTGAAACACCCGCCATACTTGAAGGGCCCATAGATCACCAGCACCGCGTCGGTATCCAGCACCGCGGGCAGCGCGGCAAACAGGGCTTCCACTTCCGGCCAGGCCATGATGTGCAGCGTGTTGGCGGAGAACAGCGCATCGAAGGGACCGGCGGGCCAGGCGCCCGCCACGTCCAGCGCCAACGGTGGTGGCGTATTGCGCAGCGCCGCTTCGGCGAGCCAGGCGCGAATGCCCGGCAGGTTCTCGGCGCGGTCCGAGCACTGCCATTGCAGGTGGGGTAGCGCGGGAGCGAAGTGCACGGCGTGCTGCCCGGTGCCGCTCCCCACCTCCAGAAGCCGGCGGCGGTCGGCCAGGCAAGGGACGAGCACCTCCAGAATCGGCCCCTTGTTGCGCTCGCAGGCGGGGGCGAAGGGTTTGTCCGGGGTATTCATGTCGTCAGTCCTCGTCGAGTGTGGGGAATGCGTCTGCACCAGCATGGTTCAGCCGGGGCCAAGGCAATGCCCAGGGCGCATCCAGCGCGTGCAGGCGCGCCGGCAGCGGCCCGGCTTCAAAATGCTCGCCCGGCGCCGGCGGCAGGAGGGTACTGAACATCTCCCCCCGCCAGGAAAAACGCAGCGCCCAGGCATGCAGGTAACCCCGGTCCGCCTGCGCACCGCCATAGCGCGCGTCCCCCAGGATCGGGCTCCCCAGGCTCTTCAGGGCCACGCGTAGCTGATGGGTGCGACCGGTGCGCGGCCGCAGCACGAACAGCCGCAGTCCCGGGGCCACCCCCTGGCTGAAGAACTGGGTCAGCGCCAGAGGCCCGCCCGCCGGGGCCAGCCGCCAGTTTCCACCCCGGCCTTTCACCATCGCCCCCCGCACCAACCCCTGGCTTTTGCCCGGTTTGCGGTGCGAAAGGGCGAGGTAGTACTTTTCCACCATACCCCGGGCAAGCAGGGCGCCCAGATCCCGGGCGGCGGCGCCATGCCGGGCCAGCAAGACCAGACCGGAAGTGATGCGGTCCAGGCGGTGGACCGCATGCAGCACGGGCTCCCCCCACTGTCCCCGCGCCCGCTCGAGCAGCCCCGGCTCGCCCCCCTCGCGATGGAAGCTGAGGCCCGGGGGCTTGGCCACAAGCAGGAAATCTTCGTGCCGGCACACGAGTTGCAGTGCCAGTGGGTCTGCGGCCTTGGCGTCAGAGATGGGATAATCGCCCACCCTTTCCGTTTCCAGTCTTCCCATGCCCATCCAGTGGTTCCCCGGTCACATGACCTCCGCCCGGCGCAAGGCAGCCGAGACCATGGCCAAGACCGATGTGGTGATTGAGGTGGTCGATGCCCGCCTGCCCGAGGCCAGCACCAACCCCATGATCCATGAACTGCGCCTGTTCCGGCAGCGGCCATGTTTGAAGCTGCTGAACAAGTCCGACCTGGCCGACCCGGCGGTCACCCAGGCCTGGCTGGCCCATTACAACCGCCAGCCGGGGGTGAAGGCCGTCGCCATCTCCTGCCGCAAACCGGCGGAAGTGGCCCGGGTGCCCAACCTGTGCAAGGCCATCGCCCCGCACCGCAACGACCTGACCAAGCCGCTGCGCATGATGATCATGGGCATCCCCAACGTGGGCAAGTCCACCTTGATGAACGCCTTGCTCAAGCGCAAGGTGGCCGCCGTGGGCGACGAACCGGCGGTGACCAAGCAGCAGCAGCGCCTGGACCTGGGCCCGGGCATGACCCTGGTGGACACCCCCGGCCTGCTCTGGCCCAAGATCGCCCACGACAGCGACGGTTACATGCTCGCCGCCAGCCACGCGGTGGGCACCAACGCAGTGATCGAGGAAGAAGTGGCCGCCTTCCTGGGCGGCCTGCTCCTGGCCCGCTACCCGGCCTTGCTCACCCAGCGCTACGGCTTCGGCACCGAAGGGCTGGACGGCGTAGGCGTGGTGGAAGCCGTGGCCCGCAAACGGGGCTGCCGGATCAGCGGCAAGCGCCGCACGGAAGACGGCCCGGAGTGGGACCTGGAAAAAGCCGCCCTCATCCTGCTGACGGACTACCGCTCCGGCACCCTGGGCCGCATCAGCCTGGAAACCCCCGATACCCGCGCCGCCATGCTCGCGGCCGCCCCGCCCCCGGAACCCGCCGCCGAGGACGCGGCAGACTGAACCTCGCTACAGCACCACCTCGAACCCCTCGAACTGGGGCGGCCCCAGGTAGATCTCCCGGCTGGCGCCCGCCCCGCCGTGGGCGCGGCGGAAGGCCTCCGAGCGGGTCCAGTCCTCAAAAGCGGCCAGGCTCTCCCACACCGAATGGGAGGCGAAGAGGGTGTGCTCGGGCACGCTGGGCCCCTGCAGCAGGTTGAAGCTCTTGAACCCCGGCACCCCGGCCAGGTGCGACTCCCGGTTCTTCCAGATGTCGATGAAATCCTGCTCCCGCCCCCGCGCGATGCGGAAGCGATTCATGGCGATGTACATGTTGGCGCTCCGTGGATTACCCGTTCCCGAAAGATTGCGCCGGACACAGCCCGGCTCCGGGCATTTTTCCCGAGTGTAATCGGCGGTTCTTATCCCACCAAGTCTCTACCCCGAAAGCGGGTGCTTCGCCAATTGGCTGAAGCCTTTTGCAACATTGAATCTTTAAAGGCTGAAGACACCCGCTGAATGCTCAAAGAAAGCCATTCGCTGGACGTGAAATAAATCACACGGGCTTTCAACAATCTCTCAAATAATGCTTCAAATTGTTTCGCCAAATTATCAATTCGACGAAACAAGACAAAATGAAAAACAAACACAAAGCGGCAATAACAATGCCGCAACAAAGGCAATTGCCACCCTAATCAGAGCCCGCGAGAGGCCCCCGGTGCAATTGTTTAACTGAAGCATTCGCTGCTTCGCAACGCTGCCGGGGGAAAACGATGCAACGGAATCAGTACGGCGCTGTTCTGAAAGGGTTTGTCACACTGACCGCGGCGCTGGGGATGGCTTCGGCGGCCCACTGCGCCGACTGGGACGACGTCAGCGCCGATTCGACACCCCGTTTCGGATGCGAAGGAAAGCACATCAGCCTGCACGGGGCGTCCAAGCATTTCGGCTACGAAAGCCAATACGAAAAGAAACACGGGGCCAATGAAAGCAACCCCGGATTTGGCATTGGTTGCGGAATCAGCAAATCCGGCGGCTACGAAACACGGATTGAAGGCGGGACATTCCGCAATTCATTTCGCGAGGATTCCGTGTACGCCGGTGTACTCCTGTACGCGCCCGTCACCCGCTCCCTGCAAATGGGGATCTGGCTGGGCGCGGCCAGCGGTTACGAGCGCAACCGCAATGCCCTGGGCGATACGGGCATACTGGCCGGCGCCGGCCTGGCCTACAAGTTCAGGTTGATGGACAAGCTCTCCATCAGCGGTTTGCTGGTCCCGCAGATTCCCGGCCGATCAGCCGGCTTCATCACCACCAGCATCGCCCACGACTTCTAGCGCCGGGGAAGCGGCGGCAGGCTGCCCTCCCGCAACGGGGCCAGCGCCAGGAAAGCCACGTAGGGTTGCTGCTCGGCCAGCACCAGTTGCGGCGGCAGCCGTGGCCCGGCCGCCAGTTCGGGCCACGCCGCCGCCAGCGCCCGCACCATGTCCCGCCCAAGTTGGTCCAGTTGCGGCCGCACCTCCCGGGCCAGATCCGGCCCCGGCTCCAGGGCTTGTACGCGGCCCTGCTGCCAGCGGGAAAACAGTGCCCGCTGGTAGGCCTTGGCCGCCTCGATCTGCGCCCGCATGAAGTGGGCAGCCCACAGTTCGGGCACGCCCGCCGCGCGCGCCTGCCGGCTGAACGCCGCCACCACCTCCGCCTCGCGTTTCGGGTCCTCGATGGCGCCACCCCGCACCCATTTGTGGCGGGCCACCGCCGGCATCAAGGCCAGGCGGGCGTCCATCAGCCGCGTCAGCACTTGCAGCGGGGACGCCGCCTCAGGCTCGGCAGCGGTGACGGCAAAGGTTTCAGCCCCGTGGCCCGGGGCGGGGGTCAGGGCGACGAGCGCGAGGGTGAGGATGAGGGTGAACGGTTTCATGGCGGGGGAAAACGGGCTCGGGCCGCCATTGTGCCGCCATCGCCCATCGGACGAAACCGCGGGGCCCTGTCCACCGGGACAAAGTGCCGGGCGCGGCGTCCGCGCGGATGCGTATACTGCCGCCCTCTTCCGCCGCGCCCGATGCCCATGGACCGCTCCACCGCCCCTTGCCCGGCCAACGACTATCTGGCCAGCCACGTTGCCTGCCTGCTCGCCAGCCTCCGGGCGCTGACCGGCGCCGATCTGGCCCCGGGCCGCACGGGCACCGAGGCGGCGCGCTTCGTGTACGAAGCGCCTTTCGTCCTGCTCTCCCACGACACGGCGGCCGACCCGGTCTTCAACTATGCCAACCAGGCGGCACAAAGCCTGTTCGAGCTCGACTGGCCGGCCTTCATCGCCCTGCCATCGCGCTTTTCGGCCGAAGCGCCGAACCGGGAAGAGCGGGCCCGCCTGCTGGACCGGGTCACCCGCCAGGGTTACATCGACGACTACAGCGGCGTGCGCATCGCCCGATCCGGCCGCCGCTTCATGATCGACCAGGCGATGGTGTGGAACGTGGCGGACGCGCAGGGCCGGCATTACGGCCAGGCCGCCACCTTCAGCCACTGGCGGTTCCTGTGACGCGGCATCTGGTGGTAGACGTTTCGGGCCACGGCTTCGGCCATCTGGCCCAGACCGCGCCCGTCCTCAACCGGCTCGCCCAGCGGCTGCCGGGCCTGCGGCTGACCGTGCGCACCGCCCTGCCCGAGGCGGTGGTGGCCCGCCGCCTGCGCACCCCATTCCGGTACCAGGCAGCGGCGCTGGACTTCGGCATGGTCATGGCCGACGCCGTCACCGTGGACGTCCCCGCCAGCCTGGCCGCCTACCGCCGTTTCCACGCCCGCTGGCCGGAGCGCACCGCCCGGGAGGCCGCCATCCTCCGTGGCCTGGCGCCGGATCTGCTGCTTGCCAACGCCCCCTACCTGAGCCTCGCGGCCGCCTTTGAAGCCGGTGTTCCCGGCGTGGCCATGTGCAGCCTCAACTGGGCGGAGATCCTCGGCGGCTACTGCCCGGACGATGGGGAGGCGGCCCAACTGTGCCAAACGATGCGGACCGCCTACAACCAGGCCGAAGTGTTCTTCCAGCTCACGCCTTTCCTGCCCATGTCCGGGCTGGCCGCGGCCCGCCCCACCGGCCCGGTGGGCGAAACCGCCGCCAGCGTCCGGCCGGCGCTGCAGGCCCACCTGGGCCTGCCCGCCACGGCCCGGCTGGCGCTGCTCTCGATGGGCGGGGTGGCCCACCGGCTGCCGGTGGAGGCCTGGCCCACCGACGCGCGCTGGCACTACATCGTGCCGGCTGAATGGGGCGTGCGGGGGCCGCACTTCATCGACCTGGAAGCGCTGCCCTGGGATTTCCGCCAGGTGCTGGCAAGCAGCGACGCCCTCATCACCAAGCCCGGCTATGGCGCTTTTGTGGAATCCGCCCTGTGCGGCACGCCCGTGCTCTACCACGAGCGGCCGGACTGGCCGGAACAGCCGTGGCTGGTGGCCTGGCTCGCGGCCCACGGCCGCGTCCGGGCCGCGCCCGCCTCAGCCTTCGCCCGGGGGGATCTGCCTGCACGGCTGGACGCGCTGGTGGCCCAGCCCGCCCCGCCGCCACCCACTGCCAGCGGCATCGACGAAGTGGTATCCGCACTGCTCGCCCGGCTGGGCTGACGCGCGGACCACACCGCCTACTTGCCCTCGGTCTTGGGCGCCTCCTGCCGGGCCTTGAGCAGCGGCTCGCGCAGACGGGCGAATTCCCGCGGCGCCACGTACTGCAACACCTCCTTGCCCTTGGCGTCCAGGGTCAAGGCCAGGCCCTTTTCCGGGTAGAGGAAATGCTCCAGCGTCTCGCCAGTGCGGACGCGCTCCGCCGGCTGGCCAAAGCGGCTGATCACGGTGGCCTCGTCCAGTTGGGCGGAGGGGATGAAGCTCAGGGCGGCGACCGGCGCCTGCAAGGCCGCAGGCAGATCGGCCTCGGCCAGGGTGAACTTGCGGGTGGTGCTTTCCATGTACTCGCCCTTGGCGGCACGCTCCCGCCAGGCAGTGAGCATCGCCTGCGGAACCGCCGCGGTCGCCACCATCCGGCCGGTGAGCATGCCCAGGGCAATCTGCTCGAAGTAGGCCTCCAACTGGCCCAGCTCCCCCGGCGCAGCCACGATCGCCACCTTGGCATCCGCACCCAGCACTTGCCGCGCCTCCCCCAGGGTGCTGGCGCCGATCTGCAGCCCGAACACCTTGGACGCCCCCTCTTCCGTCACCGTCACCTCCCAGGGCATGCCCACCCCGGGCGTGGCCTTGTGCTCGCCGGGGGGAAGCACCAGCGGCGCGGCCAGAACGACAACAACTATCAGCAGCAGAATGGCGAGAACGTTCTTCATCGGACAAGGGCAAACGGAAGAGCCAAAGGCGCGGATTGCACCACAACCCGATCCGCCGCGCCATCACCGGCGCGGCCCCTTACAATGCCGACCCGAGCCACGCCGCCCAAACCGCCATGGAAGACCGCCTGACCGAGCTGGAAATCCGCTACAGCTTTACCGAAGACCTGATCGAGACCCTCAACCGAACCGTCTTCCGCCAGCAGCAGCAAATCGAGGCCCTGCAGCGGGAGTTGCGCCAGCTTCGACAGCTCGTGCAGGACAACCTGCCCGACGAGCCGCGCGACCTGCGCGAGGACATCCCGCCCCACTACTGAATCCGGCTGCCGCCTGCGCCGCGTGGTGGCTCAGTGGGCGGCGGGCGGCCGCTGGCGGTGGAAGGTGAGGGGTATGGCCGGAGCGTTGAGCACGGATTTTTTGATGCGCCCCACCACGTGCATTTCGCAGCGCTTGCAGTCAAAGCGCAGGGTGAGTTTTTCCTTGCCGTTCATCAGGGTCATCGGGTCGGGCCGGATGCCCTTCACTTCCTTGGGGCAGAGGTTGAAGCTGTAGCGCAGGCAGTGGCGGGTGATCATCAGGGAAACCTCGCCCGGCTCCTGGTTGGCTTCGTAGGCGTCGGCGATCAGCTTGACCCCGTGCTTCTCGTAGAACGCCCGCGCCTTGCTGTTGAGCACGTTGCCCAGGTAGGTAAGCGCCTCGTCCTGGTACGGGACCGGGGGCTCCACCGCCGGCCGGCGGACGGGGCGCCGGTAGGCGGCCGCCCGGGCGGCCTCCAGCCCGGCGATGGCCTCCCGCCGCAGGGCGTTGAGGCTGGCGGCGGGAAGAAAGCAGGGCGCGGCCAACGCCACCTCGACAGACGTAGCGGTGAACAGCGTGCCTCCCAGTTTGGCCAGGCCCTCGTGCAAGGCCGCCAGGGCGCGCTCCGGATTCTGGGCCGGCTCCAGGGGCTGGGCGAGCGTGGCACTGGCGGTGATGCCGGTCTCGTCCGTCACCTGGAGCACCAGGCCCTCGCCGTATGCTTCCAGCCGGAGCCGTACGCCGATCAGCCGCTCGGCGGACTTGCGGGCCAGCGCCCGCTCGAAGTCCTGATCGTGGTTGCGAAAGAGCGAGGTTCCCGCCACCAGCGAGGCAGGAATCGCCTCCGCCAGGTGGAGGCGATTGCCCTCGGCCCGGTTCACCCGCAGACCGCAGAGTTCGCCCTTGGGGTCATACCAGCTCAGACCGTCCCCGTTATGGACGGGGGCCACGGCCTCCACGTCCACATGGCGGCGTGACGGGTCCACCCGCAGCACCCGGCCGATGGCCTCACCCACGAACTTGGGCGACTCGAAGGCCTCGATCCCGTGCTGGCGACCGTTGGCAAAGTAATCGGTGTAACCCCGGTTGAAGGTCTTCTCCGGCCGGGGTGTGAAGGTGTAGCGGCAACGCCCGGCCGAAGCGGGCAGGAAATCCGGGTGCGCCGCCAGGATGCCGTCCAGCAACTGCCGGTAGTGGGCGGTGATGTTCTTGACGTAGGAAAGATCCTTGAGCCGCCCCTCGATCTTGAAGGAGCGCACCCCGGCCCGGGCCAGCGCCAGCAGGTTGTCGCTCTGGTTGTTGTCCTTCATCGACAGCAGGTGCTGGCCGCTGGCCACCACCTGCCCGCTGGCGTCGGCCAGGTCGTAAGGCAGGCGGCAGGCCTGGGAGCACTCGCCCCGGTTGGCGCTGCGCCCGGTATGGGCGTGGCTGATGTAGCACTGGCCGCTGTAGGCCACGCACAGGGCGCCGTGCACAAAGTACTCCAGCACGCAGTCGGTGGCGGCGGCGATCCGGCTGATCTGATCCAGGCTCAGTTCCCGCGCCAGCACGATCTGCGAAAAACCCACGTCCTGCAGAAAGCGGGCCTTCTCCACCGTGCGGATGTCCGTCTGGGTGCTGGCGTGGAGTTCGATGGGGGGCAGGTCCAGCTCCAGCAGGCCCATGTCCTGCACGATCAGGGCATCGGCGCCGGCGGCATGGATCTCCCGCACCAGGCGCTCGGCCTGGTCGATCTCGTCGTCGCGCAGGATGGTGTTGAGCGCCACCAGCACCCGGGCGCCATAGCGGTGGGCGTGGGTGGCGAGCCGCTCGATGTCCGCCACGGTGTTGTCGGCGCCGTAGCGGGCGCCAAAGGCCGGGCCGCCGATATAGACGGCATCGGCCCCGTGGTTGATGGCTTCGATGCCGAAATCCGCGTTCTTGGCGGGGGCCAGCAGTTCAAGATGCCTGCTTGTGATCATGGGGGACTCTCTCTCGGTGGGCGATACCGGCGTCACAGCCAACCCGGTACCGGCCCGGATGTTACCGGAGAGCCCCCCCGGCACCCAAGGGCGAGGGCTCAGGCAAAGCCCGGACGGTAGCCGGCCGGCCGTTGGCCGCGAGCGTAGCGGGCGAGCGCCAGATCGTCGTGGCGGATGGCGGGCTGGCGGCCGCAGACCAGGTCGGCCAGCACCTGCCCGGAGCCACAGGCCATGGTCCAGCCCAGGGTGCCATGACCGGTATTGAGGTACAGATTGGGCACGGGGGTGGCGCCGACGATGGGCGTGCCGTCGGGCGTCATCGGCCGCAGGCCGGTCCAGAACGAGGCGGCACGCAGATCGGCCCCACCCGGGAAGAGATCGCCGGCCACCATTTCCAGGGTGGCGCGGCGGCGGGGGTTGAGCCGCAGGTCGAAACCGCCCAGTTCGGCCATGCCACCAACGCGGAGGCGCTGCTCGAAACGCGTGACCGCCACCTTGTAGGTTTCATCCAGCACGGTGGACAGCGGTGCCGCCGCCGCATCCACCAGCGGCGCGGTGAGTGAGTAGCCCTTGACCGGGTACACCGGCAGATCCAGGCCCAGATCCCGTGCCAGTTGCCGGGAATAGCTGCCGAAGGCCAGCACGTAGCGGTCGGCGACCAGCGTTTCGCCACTGGCCAGCGCCACGCCGGCAATGCCGGCGCCCGTGCGTAACAGCCGCGCCACCGGTCGCCCGAAACGGAAGTCCACCCCCAGGGCCTGCGCTTTCCCCGCCAGGCGGGTGGTGAAGAGCTGGCAATCCCCGGTTTCGTCGCCGGGCAGGCGCAGCCCGCCGGCCAGGCGGTGGCTCACCCGGCCCAGGGCGGGTTCGGCCCGGGCCAGGCCCGCGCGGTCCAGGAGCTCGAAGGCCACCCCGCATTGCTCCAGCACGGCGATATCCCGGGCCGCCGCGTCCACCTGGGCCTGGCTGCGAAACACCTGCAGCGTACCCAGGCTGCGCTGTTCATATTCGACGCCGGCCTCCTGGCGCAAGGTGCGCAGGCAGTCCCGGCTGTACTCAGCCAACCGCATCATCCGGGCCTTGTTGACGGCGTAGTCGGCGGCGTTGCAGTTGGCCAGCATCTGCAGCATCCAGCGCCATTGAAAGAGGCTGCCGTCCGGCCGGATGGCCAGGGGCGCATGGCGCTGGAACAGCCACTTGACCGCCTTGAGGGGAATACCCGGCGCCGCCCAGGGGGTGGAATACCCGGGGGAGACCTGACCCGCGTTGGCGTGGCTGGTTTCCTGCGCCGGTGCGTCCTGCCGGTCCACCACGGTCACCCGGGCGCCTGCCCGGGCCAGGTAATAGGCGGTGGTGGTGCCGATGACGCCACTGCCAAGGACGATGACTCGCATGGTTCTCTCCTGTTTGCTGTTGGGGCAGACAACATGAGCAGTCTAGGCAGCAGCGAGCAGTTTTTTTCACTAAACTTGTTTCCAGTTTCAGTGAATTCTCTCAAACCCACCTCGGCCGCAATGGCGCATGGAGGGAAACATGCGGGAGCTGGACCGGATTGACCGCCGCATCCTGGAAGCCCTCCAGCGGGACGGGCGCATCGCCATGACCGAACTGGCGCACAAGGTGGGGCTTTCCGCCACGCCGGTGGCGGAGCGGGTAAAGCGGCTGGAGAAGGAAGGGGTGATCACCGGCTATCACGCACGGGTGAGCCCGCGGGCGCTGGGCAAGACGCTGCTGGTGTTCGTGGAGATCAAACTCGCGGCCAAGTCCGACGAGGTGTTCGAGCGGATCAAGCGGGAAATGCAGTTCGTGCCGGAGGTGCTGGAATGCCACCTGGTCTCCGGCGATTTCGATTACCTGATCAAGGCCCGGCTGGGGGATGTGAGCGAATACCGCAAGCTCCTGGGCAGCATTCTGCTCAAGCTGCCCTCGGCGGCGGAATCCCGCAGCTACGTGGTGATGGAAGAGGTGAAAGAGAGCCTCATCCTGCCTGTGGACTGAGCCGGCTCAGCGGATCGACCCACGCCGCAGGCGCTCGATCCGCTCCTGGGTGGCCGGGTGGCTGGAGAACCAGTCCGGCGCCTCGCCCCCACCGGCAGGGGCCGGACTGGGCCCGCCCCGTTTCGCATCGTGCTGATGCTGCAGGCGCTGCAACATGTCCGCCAGCAGCAGCGGGGAGCGGCCGTTGACCTCCAGCCAGGCAGCGGCATAGTCATCCGCCTCCTGCTCCATGCCCCGGGAGTAGCGGGCCTGGACAAGCACAGTGGCGAGCATGGCGGCGGCACTGCTCACATCCCCCAGGTACCAGGCGGCCAGCGTGGCGACCACGGCGTTCTGCACCAGCAGCCGCATACCGTGGCGGCGGGCCACGTGGCCGGTCTCGTGGGCGAGCACCGCCACAACCTCGTCATCGCTGGCGGCCAGGGCCACCAGTTGGTCGGTCAGAAACACCGTGCCGTGGGGGAGCGCCAGCGCATTGGCCCCGAGGGGTCCCCCATCGCGGAACTGCAGGCGGATCGCCGGCGGCGCCGCGCCCGGCGGGCGGGCGGTCAGCGCTGCCAGCCTGGCCGCGATGGCCTGCTGGCGGAGCGGCGGCAGGCGGGAGGGCTTGAGCATCTGCTGGTCCAGGAGATCCTCCGTCGGCTGGCTCAAGGCCGCCACCAGCGCATCCGGCAACGCCTCTGCGACCGAGACGGCCGCCGCGGGCAGGCCGAACCGGAACATGCCCCAGGCCAGGGCAACCAGCGCCGCCAGGGCAACCAGCACCGCCCGGGCGCTGAACTGCCAGCGCACATGGGCCGCATCCCGATGACCGGCGGCGGCAAGGAGCGCCGCCAGCCCGGCCAGATCCCGCACTTCGCAGTAGGCGCCATCCGCAAAGTGGACGAGCCGCGCCGCACCGCCCATGGGCTCGGAAACGCGCAGTTCGGCCCACGGAGCCTCCCGCTGCACGCCATCGCCCTCCACCACCAGGTGCCCGGCCCGCAGGCCCAGACGCACCGGGTGGCGGCGGGCGGCACGCCCGTCGAAATAGTCCGCCGACACCGGCGCGGGCAGGTGCGCAGCGGCCGTCACAGACTCACGTCCACGTCGAACATTTCCGCCATCTCGGCCCCCACCGCACCCTGCTGCCCGCGGGCGCCCGCCACCAGATCATCCAGGCTGCCTTGGGGCAACAGGCTTACCGCCTCCAGCCGGCAGCGCACACTGCGAATGACGGCGAAGGGCCGGTAAAGGCCCAGGGTCAGGACGATCAGGCATTGATTGCTGATGCTCACCCAGGCCAGCCGGCGGGCGGAAAGCGTGCTCGCGAAGCGGTGCGGGCCCAGTTCCAGCGCATTCCACACCAGGTTCTGCAAACGCGCCCGCAGATAGGGTGCCCACACCCACATGAGCAGGAGGAAAGCCACGCCCCCCGCCGCCAGCCCGGCAAAAAACTGCCCCTGTGCCCGCGCCGGCCCCTGGGCGGGCACATCGCCCGCAGCCAGTCCGAACACCAGCAGGGCGGGCCCGGCCACCCCCAGCACCAGCAGCGCCAGCGCCCGGCCATAGAGGGCGTAGAACTGCGCGGGCTTGAGATTCAGGGTAAAAGCCTGCCCGCCAAACCGGGAGTGGTTGCCCAGATAGGCAAAGAACCGCTGCTGGGCAAAGGGCATCATCAGGCCGAAGGAAACGGTGGACAGGAATGGCCAGCCCAGGAGCGCGCCGTACTTGCGACCAGCCGGGGCTTCAAACCCGAAACGCAGGCCCCGATAGCTGGTCTGGTACAAATTGAAGCGCAGTGAACGCTCCACCAGCCACGGGAGCGCGCCCCAGAAAACGAACATCAACAGCGCGGCCAGCCCCGGGTGCAACTGGCCCGCCATCGAATACACCACAAAGGCGACAAAGGCGATGGCCCGCCCCTTGAGGATGGCCAGGGGCGAGGCGTGGTAGTCGAACACCGCTCCGGCCAGCTCCGTATGGCGGTACAGATACTGGTTGCGGCGGACCTTGGCCCAGGCCGAGTAGATGCCCAGGGTGAGAACCGAGAGCAGGAGGTTGACGGCCCAGATGCCGAAGTATTCCGACCCGCGCCCGGTGAAGCGCACTGCGAGGGCGGGTCGGTTAAAAGGTGCGCGGTCCATGTTGATCGTCCTTGCGATGCGTGAGGCGCCATCATTGCCGGCTTGGGCCTGCCAAGCCATGGGGGGCACCCCCCATGGGCCCGGCCCCGGTGCAGCCCGCGCGCTTACGCGCTAAAGTGGGCGTCTGAGAGGAGCGTAGCCCATGGATGAGCAGCACAACCCCCGGCTGGAAGCCTACTGGCGGCGCAACGTGCGCATCACCGGCACGCTGCTCGCCATCTGGTTTCTGGTGACGTTCGTCCTCACCTATTTCGCGCGCGAACTGAGCTTTTCCTTCTTTGGCTGGCCGTTTTCCTTCTACGTGGGCGCCCAGGGCGCCCTCATCGTGTACTTCCTGATCATCCTCTATTACGCCCGCGCCATGGCGCGGCTGGACCGCAAGTACCTGGAAAGCCCGCCGCCGTCCGCCGAGAACTGAGCCGATCCCTGCCGCCA
Organism: Rhodocyclaceae bacterium; assembly: GCA_036824045.1. Classification (GTDB taxonomy): domain Bacteria; phylum Pseudomonadota; class Gammaproteobacteria; order Burkholderiales; family Rhodocyclaceae; genus DAITAZ01. Next base: position 24,944 of record DAITAZ010000031.1, on the reverse strand, counting down.
GCGTCCGCCGGCACCGGGCAGGCGGCGCCCCAACCCTCCAGGGCGAGCGCCCCGTGCCCACGCACAATCCCCGGCCAAGCGGTTCAATTTTGCCCGCCAGCACACGTTAACCCGGCAACACGCCAAAGTGGCGGATGCCCCCTGACGCGCTGCTCCGACGTCGAATATTGGTAATTTCTGCAAATCTGCTTGACAAGCCCGTGCGTGCGCAGGGCGTGTCAACCTGCCGCGAGGCAGGCGCGTTGATGAGCCTGTGGGGGACACACACCCAGACCATCCAGAAGGAGATATACATGGGAAGTCTTTGCGACGAGTCTTATTCCGACTTTCTTGATTCGCTCAAGGCAGCCGGGATCGAAATCACCAACGAAGCCGAGTTGCGCGAACGGCTGGCCGAGACCTACCGCTGGCGCTACGCGTTCATGACCCTGGCCACCAATGGCCGCGCCATCGGCATCAGCTTCAACGGTCAGAGCCGCAGCGCGGAAAACACCATCCGCCGCGCGCTGGACCGCTTCCAGTTCCCGGAGCAATTCGGCGCCAAGTTTGTCGCTCACCTCGGAACCGAGCACTAAAAAGCAGACCCCGCGCAACAGGGGCGCGAAAAAGCAAGCAGTGACTCGCTGTCAGACGCACCGTCAGCCTGCCACCACTCTCCAGGGCAGAACACTCAGTAAGCGGCGTCCCACGCCGCCTTACCCGAGCCTCCCGGTAGCCGACGTCAGATCGGCACCGGGGCCCTAACCCACTCCCGCCATCCCGATCGTTTCATGCCTGCATCCGGCAGGGTTTGCCACGCCGCTACACCCGCAGCAGGGCCACCTTGAGCGGAGGCCGCCCATCCGCGCTGGGAAAGTCCGCCTCCGGTTCGATCCACTCCATCTCCCGCACCGGCCGGCCGGCTTTGGCGGCGCTGCGCAGCAACTGGTCCAGCCAGGGCTCCCGCTCCACCTGGGCCACGTTGTTGCAACAAATGACGGCACCCCCCTCCGCGGCGCACAGCAGCGCCGGCTTGAACACCGAGGGATAGTCATTGACCAGATCCACCACCCCGAACGGGCTCTTGGCGTAGCGCGGCGGATCCAGAAAGACCAGATCGAAGCGCTGCTGCTCCAGGCGAGGGAAAGCAGGCATGCGCCGGCCCCGCACCATCTGCGGCTGGCCGAGCCCGGCCAACTGCCGCATGGCCGCAAAGGCATCGCTCTTGATGAAACGCGGGCGGATGGGCAAGGCGTTGCGCTGGGCGTTGGTCTTGCCCACCGCCAGGCTGGACTCGGCAAAATCCACATTGACCACGAACCTCGCCCCGGCGCTGGCTGCCGCCACCCCGACGCCACAGGTGTAGGCGAAGAGATTGAGCAGCGACTTGCCGGGCGCTTCCCGCATCACCCGCCGCCGTGCCGCCCGCAGGTCCAGGAACAACCAGGGGTCCTGTCCCTCGTGGCGCCCCTGCACGCAGAAACGCACCCCCATCTCGTGGCACACCCGCATCTGGCCCGCCGCCGCCGCTTGTTCCGGCGCCAGCGCGTTGCCGATGCGGGAATTGGCTGCGCTGCGATCGTTGTAGACCAGTGCAAGCCCTGGCATCGTGGCCTGGTAGAACCCCTCCACCGCCGCCAGTTCATCCGGCCCCAGGCTCTGGTGAAAGCTCTGCACCAGCAGCAGGTCGCCATAGCGGTCCACGGTCAAGCCGGGCGCCCCCTCCACGGTGCCATGGAACAGTCGGTAAGCGTCCGTCCCCTCCGCCAGCAGGCGCGCGATCAGGTCCGCCCGCGCAGCCAGCGCAGCGGCAAGCAAGGGAACAACAGGGGGCGACATGGCAAGCTCCGGATCATCCGCGGCCTCCTGCGGCCCGCGTGGGAGGCCGATGGTACAGCCTGGCGGGCGAGGCTTTGGGAAAATCCCGTGGCCGGCGAGATCGGCCGGGTACCCGATGGCGGCATCGATCGCCGTCAAATCCGCCGCCAAGCATCCGTTAACCCCACAAAGGGGATTTGCGCCAGGTGCGTGACGAAACCGTCAAAGCCGACATGGCCTGCATTCACGGCAACGGGCGGTGTGGCCCGTGCGCTCCGCCACCGCGCGGCCACTGGCGCCGTCTGCGGCCCACGGGCGCGCCGTTCGCCGCACGTCCTCTTGGGTCAGGCCCGTGGCCAGCACTTCAGGCACGTTTTGTGCACCGCACAATTGACGAGGGCCAACTTGTTCAGGTGATGACAGGAGGACGGCATGGACCGCTGGACTGCACTGACGGAATTCTTCGCTTGCGGCTTGTTCGTGTTGCCGCTGGAACTGGGGCTGGGGCTGGATAGCTTCACCGCATTTGCGGTGACCCTGGCGCTGATGCAGATTCTGCTGATCGTCGCATCGCTGTGCGCACCGACGGTGGAACCCGCCGAGCACCGGGACCAACGCAAGCACTAAAGCGGTGCATCAGGCGCCACAAGCGCCTGGCTCCCCAGGCTTTGTACCAGCGCGGCGACAAAGGGGTTGCCCGGCCCGCCCGCGGGCAGACACAGGTGCAGATCGCGCCGGGCCCAGGGCTCCTGAATCTCGACCGTCACGCAGCGCACCCCTTCCAGGCGGGCTACGGCGGAGCGGGGCACCATGCCCATGCCCACCCCCGCGGCCACCATGCGGCACACGGCGTCGAAACTGCGCACCTGGATGCGCACGTTGAGATGGCGCCCCAGATCGGCCGCGTGGTTCATGGTAAAGGTGTGGATGGCGGTGCCGGCCTGCAGGGAAACGAAGGGCTCGCCCACCACCTGGGCGAAACGCAAGCCTTCCGCGCCGGCCAGCGGATGCCCCGGCGGCAACACCCACACCAGCCGGTCCTGTCGATAGGGCAGGAAACGCAGTCCCTCCGCCCCGTCCTGCCCGGCCACCACCCCCAGGTCGGCTTGGCCAGCAGCCACGGCACGGACGATATCGGGGCTGGTGTGCTCTTCCAGCGTGATGCTGACCTGAGGATAGGCACGCAGGAAACTGCCCAGGTCGTCGGGCAGAAATGAATTGGTGGCGTTGGTGTTGGCGAACAGGGAAACATGGGCGCGGATGCCCGCGGCAAAGGGCGCCAGATCCGCGTGCATCTGCTCCAGCCGGGCCAGCACCTCCCGGGCATGCCGCTGCAAGGCCTCCCCCGCCGGCGTCAGGACGACGCCCCGGGCGTTGCGCTGGAAAAGCGCTACGCCCAGGGCCTGCTCCAGATCGCGAATGCGCTGACTGGCAGAGGAAGGCGCAAGGTGGGCGGTTTCAGCGCCCCGCGTCACATTGCCCGCCTGGGCAACGGCGAGGAAGACGCGCAGGTCGGTCAGGTCGTAATGCATGGGCGCACACCCGGCAGCGAGGATTCGGATTATCCGAATCCATTCAACGCGGATTATCGCTTCTCCGTTCTGGGCCGGCGTGGCTAAATCGGTGCCCGACTTAAACCCGGACACCACAATTGGCCGCTGGCGACGGACTGGAGCCCCCCATGACCACCCCGCGAGAACACGGAAAATCCGAAGGCTGGAGCCTGGCATTTGCCATCCTCTCGGCGCTGGGGTTCTCCTTCAAGGCCATCCTGGTCAAGCTGGGGCTGGCCCACGGGGGCGACGCGGTCACCCTGCTTGCCCTGCGCATGGGCTTTGCGTTGCCCATATTTCTTTTCATGGCCTGGCAGGTGGGTGGCTCGGCCATCGCTCGTCGGGACTGGCTGTGGCTGGCGGCCATGGGGGTGCTGGGCTACTACCTCTCCAGCCTGTTCGACTTCCTCGGCCTGCAGTACATCACCGCCGGCCTGGAGCGCCTGATCCTGTTCCTTTACCCCACCCTGGTGGTGCTGCTCTCCGCCGTATTCCTCGGCCACGCCCTCACCCGCCGCACCCTGCTGGCGCTGGCCCTGTGCTATGGCGGCATCGCCCTGGCCATGGCCCACGACTTGCAATTCTCGGGGGATCACGGGCAGTTGCTGACGGGGGGCGCCTGGGTGTTCGCCAGCGCGGTGACCTACGCGCTGTATTTCATGGGCTCCGGCAAGGTGGTCGCCCGGCTTGGGGCTGCCCGCTTCACCGCCTTCGCTTCCACCTTCGCCTGTTTTTTGTGTCTGGGGCACTTTATCGCCACCAGACCCTTTTCCGCCCTGGTGGTCCCGTCACGGGTGTACGTGGACGGACTGTTGCTGGCGCTGGTTTCCACGGTAGTACCCATCTACCTCCAGGCCCGCGCCATGCGGAGCCTCTCGCCGGGCAAGGTGGCCATGGTCGGCACCCTCGGCCCCGTCATCACCATCTTCCTGGGCTGGCTGATTCTGGATGAAAGCCTCTCGGCCCTGCAGGCGGCCGGGGCGGCGCTGGTGCTCACCGGCGTGACGGTGGTGGGCCGGCGCTGAAAAAAGAAGGGGCGGCCGGGGCCGCCCCTCAAGGGGTATGCCACCAGGGGAAGGTGACATGGGGAAGGGATCGGCCACCCACGGGAAAGGCGACCGAAACAACGACCCCAGTATGGGAGGGCGCCGCGTTAACCGCGGTGAGGGAGATGTAAAGGGATGTAAATGGCCGGCAGCGCTTGCCTTCAGGTGCCGCGGGGGGCGAAACGCAGGGCGAGACGCGCCACCCGCTCCCCCAGATGGGCCGCCGTGCGCAGATCGGACTCCAGCATCGCGTCCGCCCCCTGGTCGGCATTGGACTGCGCCATGGCCCCCGAGAAGGACCCCAGGCGGTTGAGGTCGGCCGTGGAACCCTGGCTGCTGTTGTTGCCCGGCATCAGGCCCAGGCTCACCCAGATCATGCCGTGCTGGTTGGCGTACACCATCAACTGGCTCAGGGCCGCCAGTTTGTCGCCGCTTTGCGAGGCGGAATTGGTGAAGCCGGCGGCCAGCTTGTCCTTCCAGCCGCTGGAAAACCAGACCTTGGAGCTCTGGTCCATGAACGCCTTGAACTGATACGGCACGCTGCCCATGTAGGTGGGCGCGCCGAAGATGATGGCGTCCGCCTCGGCCAGCGTTTGCCAGCCCGCATCGTCCAGTTCCGCCACGGGTAGCAACGCTGCTTGCACCCCAGCCACCGCTGCAGCCCCTTCGCACACCGCCTGCGCCTGCCGGGCGGTGTGCCCGTATCCACTGAAATAGGCGATTACAATCTTGGCCATATGAAAATCTCCGAACAATCCAACAGTATCCAAAACCCAGGCCTGCTCCCGCACATCCTCATTGCAGAAGGACACCGGGCGCGACGACTGAACTATAGGGGGCTGCCTCCGGCAAAACCGCTGATATTTTCTGAACAAAACAGTGAATAATATTCACCATGAAGATCACCCTCGACGCCCTGCTCATCCTCGACGCCATTGACACCCGCGGCAGCTTCAGCGCGGCGGCCGCGGCACTGAACCGGGTGCCCTCCGCCATCACCCATGCGGTGGCGAAACTGGAAGACGACCTGGGCTTTCCCCTGTTCGACCGGGTGGGCCGGCGGGCGCACCTCAACGCGGCCGGGCGGGGCATGCTGGAGGATGGCCGCGCTGTGCTCCGCGCCGCCGGCGAGCTGGAATGCCGCGCCCGACGCGTTGCCACCGGCTGGGAGCCGGAACTGGCCATCGCGGTCAATGCGCTGGTGGATGCCCGTTCGCTCTTTCCCCTCATCGAGCGCTTCTACGCCGAAGCCGGGCCGACCCGGCTACGCCTGAGCACCGAGGTCCTGGGCGGCTGCTGGGATGCGCTGGCGACCGGGCGCGCCGATCTGGCCATCGGCGCCACCGATGGCCCGCCCGCGAGCGGCTACCTCACCCGCCCGCTGGCCGAAGTGGAGTTCGCTTTCTGCGTGGCGCCGCACCATCCGCTGGCGGATGCGCCCGAACCCTTGACCGACGCAGCCCTGCGGCCGCACCGGGTGGTGGCCATCGCCGACAGTTCCCGCGCCCTGGCCGCCCGCTCCTTCGGTCTGCAGGAGGGAGAACGACTGACCGTGGCAGACCACGCCTGCAAACTTGCGGCCCAGCGGGCCGGCCTGGGTGTGGGACATCTGCCCCGGGGCGAAGCGGAACGGGAAGCTGCCGCCGGCCGCCTGGTGATCAAGACGCTGGCCGCCCCCATGCCCAGCCATCGGCTGCACCTGGCCTGGCGTGCCCGCCAGGAGGGCAAGGCCCTGGCCTGGCTGAGCGAGCACCTGCAAATGCCCCAGTGGCGCCCACGCATGCTGGGCGATCCCCCCGACCCGCACCAGCCATAAGGGAAGTCCGCAAGCGCCAGGCGGACGCGGGCTGGCCATAATCGGCCTCCATCCCTGCCGCCCGCCCATGCCCACACCACAGCCTCCGGAACACCTCGCCGTCCACGCACGGCCGCCAGCACCCCGCCGCCGCCCGGGATGGGCGTTGGCGGCCCTGCTGGCGGGGGCAACGGGTATCGCCTTCGCCCCCATTTTCGTCCGCATGGCGGAAACCGGGCCGGTGGCCACCGCCTTCTGGCGGCTGTTGCTGGCGCTGCCGATCCTGTTCGCCTGGGCCCGCCGGGTGCAGGCCGGCTCGACCCCGCCTCAGCCCAAACGCTGGGCGCTGCTCGCGGCAACCGGAGTCGCCTTCGCGGGCGACCTGGGCTTCTGGCATGTGTCGATCCAGGCCACCTCGGTCGCCAACTCCACGTTCCTGGTGAATCTGGCGCCCGTGTTCGTCGCCATCGGCGCCGCCATGCTGTTTGGCGAACGCATACGCAGCCTCTTCGTGCTCGCTCTGGCGCTGGCGCTCTCGGGGGCTGCGTTGCTGGTGGGGGCCAATCTGGGAGGCCATGCGGCCCTGTACGGCGACGCACTGGCACTGGTGGCGGCGGTGTTCTACGCCGCCTATCAACTCTGCGTGAAGCACCTGCGCGGGCATCTGAGCGCCCCGCAGATTCTTGCGGGTAGCGGCGTCGCCGCCGCCCTGGCCCTGGGCGCGGTGGCGGTGTCCCTGGGCGAACCCCTGCTACCGGTATCGTGGCGGGGCTGGGCCATCCTTGTGGCTTCGGCACTGGTGTGCCAGGTGGCGGGGCAAACCCTGATCACCTATGCGGTGGCCCACCTGCAGGCAAGCCTGTCATCCATCAGCCTGCTGCTGCAACCGGTGATGGCCACCTTGTTCGCCTGGCTGCTCTTTGGCGAATTGTTCAGCCCCTGGCAGTGGCTGGGAGGCCTGCTCGTACTCACCGGGATCTGGCTTGCCCGCCGGGCAAGCAACGCCTGACCGGCGCGGACATGGCTTGCCGCGCTCAGGCGATTTCAGGCCATACGCCCTGCCCCTGACGCAAGGCGGGAATGCGTGGCGCCACCAGCGCCAGGGTGAACAGCCCGCAGGGCAGCAGCAAGGCCTGAATGCCGCCGTCGGGCAGGGACACGGTGCTTTCCACGTAACAATCGAGAATGCAGGCGACCGAGAAGCCCAGGGGGACCAGGCGGCTGCGCAAGGCCAGCATGTTGGCCCGGGTGGGCACGCTCAGGCACAGGGAGCCGGTGAGCCCGCCCACCAGCACGGGCAAGGCCACTGCGAGCACCATCAGCCGTGCCAGGTCCCCGCCCCGGACGGCCTTGAAGATGGTCAGCGGCACCGAGACATCCATCAGCCCGAAGGCGCCGTACAGCATGGCACCCACCGCTGCCGCCGACATCCGCCGCCCGACCTCGCTGACATCGGGCTCGCCAAACAGCAGCAGCAACCGAAAGGCAGACACGAGCAGGACAAAGAATGCAATCAGCGAAACAGCATGCAGGAGCACACCCCCGATGGGAACCATGGCCCAAGCCTCCAGGCGGTATTTGACAACGCCCCAACTGTAGCCGCGCACCACAAGGGGGATTCGGAGGGGATAAATGAAAAAAATCGGTTAATTCAGGCTCCCGAGGCTCCAGTGTGAAACAAGACCCGGGAAACGTGCGTGACGCGGGGATTACGGGCCACGGGGGAAGGGAATCCCCGTGGCCCGTAATCCCCGCGCATGCAGCAAGGCGGCGGGAACGGCCCACGCCGCCCCCGCTTCGCCTCAGATGGGTTTGAACAGATCGTTGAAAGTCTGTTGGGCGTTACGGCGTTCGGACTCCGGAGCGCTCGGGTCCAGCGCCTGGCGGGTCAGGGCATACGCGGCATCCAGGAGTTCGGCAAACCGCTTCTTCACCGTCGCCTCCTGGGCATCGTCCAGGAAGCGCTCGGCACGGTACTTGGCAGCGATGGCGTCCAGCGTCGCCATATCCTCCTTGACCATGGTTTCCCGGGGCGTGCCGATGAGGCTGGGCGTGACTTCCCGCACCTTGCCCCGGTCGGCGAGGAGGCCGTCCAGCCATTCCAGATACTGCCTGCGCAGCCCGTCCGAACCGCGAATCAGCATCGCATTGTTGCTGTCCATCATCAGGCTGCGCACATCGGCATTGGCCGAACCGACGATCAGGTCATCCCCCACCAGGGTGAGCTTGGTGTGCAAGGACGACGCCTTGTCCGCGCCCGCGGGCCGGGTGTACTCGAAGTACTGGAACTTGGGCCCCTTGGCGGCGGCGGGCCCCACCCGCTCCAGAAACGCCTTGGTGCTGTGCCGGGCGAAGATGTTGACCACATTGAGGTCGGTGGTCTCAATGGAGTTGGTCAGCACCGTCACCGTCACGTTCGAGCAATCCGTCTGACCGGACCACAGCTTCTGCAACTGGGCAAAGGTGTCCGCGGAAGGGAAGAAATACGCGTTGTGGAAGATGACCCGCTTCGGGTGCTGCGCGCTCGCGCCGTCGCAGGCACGGGTGAGCAGATCGAACCAGGCGGCATGGATACCCTTGGCGGAGCCCTGCGGCTCACCCGCGGAAGCGCCGTAGAAGCGCACCCGGTCCGGCTCGTTGGTGTCCGGGTCGAAAGGCAGGTTCTCCAGATAGGCCAGCAAGCTCTTGCCTTCGGCGGCAAAGCTCGGTCCGTGGCTGGCTGGCTGCGTGGGCGCATACTCCCTGGCATACACAGCGGCGTTGCGCGCCATCGCTTCGCCGGCCTTCTGCTCCCGGGCGGCCCGGGGCAAAGCCCGGTTTTCGAATTCGGTGGCCACGCAGGACTCGCGCCGGGCGGGCGAAACCCGCTTGCTGCACTGTTCGGTGACCGTCTTCAGCACCTCCGCGTTGGCAACGAAATCGTTGGGCGCATGGGCGCGAACTTCCTTGAGCGTGGCCACCATGCGGTCGAACTCCCACAGCCCGTCAAAGCTGTAGCCCACAGCCCGGCCTTCGCCGCCGGCGTCGGAGAGATCCACCACCACGTCCGTGTCCATGAACACATACTTGTCGGAAAGCTTGTTGAGCCGCATGTGGTAACTGTCCTCCACGTTGCGCCCCCCCATCGTCAGCCAGCGATCATCCGCCAGCAGCAGCTTGTGGTGGGTGAAGTCCGAGAGGTGGTCCCAGTCCCGTACCGTCTCGGGGCCCATGTCCCGCGCCGGCGGCATGAAGGCTTCCATCTGCTTGACCAGCGGGTTGAGCCGGTCGCCATAGGCCGCGAACGCGAACATCAGGGCCACCTGCCCCTGCACGCGGGCAAAGGCATTGCCGGTGCTGGCCCGCCAGAAGGAGCGTCCCACCTGGCGCAGGTCCTCCCGGCCAATGGGCGCCGCCGTGGCCAGCGCGTCGGTCATGGCCTTGCGGTCCAGTGTCTGGCCCTGCTGCACCGCCAGCGCCATGATGTCCGGGCGCTTGGCGTAGAGGCCGGAGAGGAACAACCCCGAAGCCCCGGTGTTGACGTTGGAGATGTTGCGCCGCTCGGCCGATTCGCCGTTGATGCGCTCGCCGTCGAACAGCAAGTCGATCTTCGCCATCCGTTCCGCGGAGCAGTTGTCCCCCGGGGGCGGGTCGGCGCGACCGCAGCCGAGGGTCATGTAAGCCGCGTTACGCACGATGTTGCGGCTGGGGCGACCGTAGAAACGCACTTCCAGGTTGCCGCCGCCCTGGGATTCCAGATAGCCGAACAGGTCGAGCCGCGCGTAGTTGGTGGCGTAATCCACCAGCAAGCGCACCTTGACCCCCCGCTTGGCCGCCGCGATCAGCGCTTCGCTCATCCGGGAGGAGGAGTAATCGTCACCGTAGATGTAATAAACCAGATCGAGCGACTGGCTGGCGCGCTCGACCAGGTTGATCTTGGCTTTGAAGGCCTCGTCGTTGTCGGTCACGAGCTGCACCGAAGCGGGGTGGATGGGCGCGACCGAAGCGGCATCCTGAATCCGTCGCTCGAAGGTGTTGGCCGGATCCGGATCGAACAAGCCGGGGGCACCCGGACTCTGGCCGGGCTGGGTTGCACAGCCGGCTGCAAAGGCGGCGGCCAGTGCCGCGCCGAGGAAGGAAATTCGCCGGGAGATCATGTTCTGGCTCTTTGATAGGGGTGGGGGAAAGCGCCCCGGGACGTACGCCCGGCTGCGCCGATGATCAATGAGGACCCGATTGCCCGAAGGCATAATAGGCGACCATCCGCTGGCAGGGCAAGACGCAGCAATAACGCTCAAAACAATTGAACCGGCAATTTCGCCACCCTACCCGGCTTGACAGGCCGTGGAGCCATTCGGATACTGCTCCCTCCTTTCCCATGCCTCCCCGTTCTTGGACGATATCCCCTTAGCAGCGCAGTTCGCCGCGCTGGGCGTCTTGCTGGTTCTTTCCGGTTTTTTTGCAATGGCGGAAACCGCCATGATGGCGACCAACCGCTATCGGCTCAAGGCGGCCGCCGGCCGTGGCGAGCGCGGAGCACGGCTGGTGCTGGAGTTGCTGGGCCAGACCGACCGCCTGCTGGGCGTGGTGTTGCTGTTCAACACGCTGATCAATGCCGCCACCGCCACCCTGGCGGGCTATCTCTCGGGCGAACTGTTCGGCGAGGAAAAATGGGTGCTGGGCACCGCCACCCTGCTGGTGTCCTTCCTCATCCTGGTGTTCGCCGAGATCACACCAAAGGTGATCGGTGCCAACTATCCCGACACCCTGGCTCCGTTTTCCGCATACATCCTCCGCCCCCTGCTGCGCCTGGTCAGCCCGGTCATCTGGTTCGTCAACCTCTTCGTCAATGCCATGCTTGGCGCCCTGCGGCTCAAGCGCGCCCAGGGGCATGACCACACCTCGCTCTCGCTGGAAGAACTGCGCGCCCTGGTGCTGGAGTCGGGCAACTTCATTCCGCGAAAACACCACAGCATCCTGCTCAACCTCTTCGATCTCGAAGGCATCACCGTCGAAGATGCGATGACCCCCCGTGGCAGCATCGAAGCCATCGATCTGGCGGCCCCGCTGGAGGCCATTCGCGAGCAACTGGCCACGAGTTATCACACCCGCCTGCTGGTGTACGAGGATGAGCCGGGCAACGTGCTCGGGATCGTCCACCTGCGCCGGCTGATGGGCGCGGCCCTGGCAGGCGATCTGGACCGGGAGCGGCTGCGGGCGGAACTGTCCAAGCCCTATTTCATCCCCGCCTCCACTCCCATCTATACCCAGCTCCAGTACTTCCAGGAAAAACAGGAACGGATGGCGCTGGTGGTGGATGAGTATGGCGACCTGCTGGGCCTGATCACCCTCGAGGACATCATCGAGGAGATGATCGGCAAGTTCACCTCCAGCCACCCGGGTGGCAATCGTGCCCTGCGCTGGGATGCCCAAGGCACCGTCGTGGTGGACGGCACCCGGCCTCTGCGCGAACTCAACCGCGCCCTCGACCTCAACCTTCCGCTGGATGGGCCGAAAACACTTAACGGGTTGATACTCGAGCACTTCGAGGACATCCCGGATGGTGGCGTCAGCCTGCGCATTGCCGGCGTGCATGTCGAAGTGGTGCACACCGAAGACCGCAAGGTGAAGACGGTACGCCTGTTCAGGCCCGACGCCTGAGCCGGCGCACGACGCCCGATCGCTCACAGATGCGCTGCCGCGGGACGCGGCGGGCAACCAGCGGGAGACCAGGATTATGTCCGTTGCAACCAAGGCGGCGCCGCGCCGGCCGACCTCAGCCCGATACGACCAGGACCAGAGCTTTGCCTGGGAAGGCCGGGACAAGGCCGGGAAACCGGTACGCGGCGAACTGCGCGCCCCTTCCGAGGCGGTGGTGCGCGCCACCCTGCGCCGCCAGGGGGTGACCGTCAGCAAGGTGAAGAAGCAGTCCGGTTTCAAGGGCTTTGGCGACCGGGTGGCGGAAAAGGACATCACCATGTTCACCCGGCAACTGGCAACAATGCTCAAGTCCGGCGTGCCGCTGCTGCAGTCCTTCGACATCACCGCCAAAGGCACCACCAATCAGGCCCTGTCGCGGCTGCTCAACACCATCAAGGCCGACGTGGAAACCGGCAGCAGCCTCTCCCAGGCCTTCCGCAAGCACCCGCAACACTTCGACGCCCTGTTCTGCAACCTGGTGGCTGCCGGCGAGCAGGCGGGTATTCTCGACACGTTGCTCGATCGCCTGGCGACCTACAAGGAAAAGATCCTCGCCATCAAGAGCAAGATCAAGTCCGCGATGTTCTACCCCACCGCAGTAGTGGGCGTGGCGATGATCGTTACGGCGGTGATCCTGATCTTCGTGATCCCCGAGTTCAAGAAGGTATTCAGCAGCTTCGGCGCCGATCTGCCAGCCCCGACCATGGCGGTGCTAGCGATGTCCGATGCTTTCGTCAACAACTGGCCCTACATGCTGGCCGTCGCCGGCGCGGGGGTGGCGGCGCTGATGTACGCCTGGAAAAAATCCCCCACCCTGCGGGTGCGTTTTGACCAGGCCATCCTGAAGGCCCCCGTGATCGGTGAAATCGTGCGCAAGGCGGTGCTCGCCCGCTGGGCCCGAACCCTTTCCACCATGTTTGCCGCAGGGGTGCCGTTGATCGAGGCGCTGGACTCGGTGGGCGGCGCTGCCGGCAACGCGGTGTATAAAGCGGCTACCCGGCAGATCCAGTCGGATGTCAGCACCGGCTCCAGCCTCACCAGTTCCATGCACAACACGGGCGTGTTCCCGGGCATGATGGTGCAGATGGTTTCCATCGGCGAAGAATCCGGCCAGTTGGACACCATGCTGAGCAAGATCGCCGAGTTCTACGAGGGCGAGGTGGACGACGCGGTGGCCGGCATGTCCAGCCTGCTGGAGCCCCTGATCATGGTATTTTTGGGCACCGTGATCGGCGGCCTGGTTGTGGCCATGTATCTGCCCATCTTCAAGGTCGCCGCCGTAGTCTGACCGGACAGCCCGTCGGCCCGGACGCACGGCACAGCCGGTCCGGGCCCAGACGGCTCTCCGCCCCCCGCCACTGTTTCACCCTCCTGCCCGCCCAGATTCCCCATGAGCCCCCTGCCCGAGATCGCCCAAACCGCCCTGCAACCTGTCGTCTTCTCCAGCCTTTGCGCAATGCTTGGCCTGCTGGTCGGAAGCTTTCTGAACGTGGTGATTCTGCGCCTGCCTGTCATGATGGAGCGGGAATGGCAGGCCCAGGCAGCCGAGATCCGGGGCGAGGAGCTGCCCCCGGGCGAGCCTTTCAACCTCGCAACCCCCCGCTCCCGCTGCAATCAGTGCGGACACGCCATCACCGCGCTGGAAAACATCCCGGTGCTGAGCTACCTCGTCCTGCAGGGCCGCTGCCGCCAGTGCAAGGCCCCCATCAGCCCGCGCTACCCCCTGATCGAACTGCTCACCGCCGCGCTCTCCGGCGCCATCGCCTGGCACTTCGGCCCCGGCTGGCAGGCCGCCGCGGCAGTGGTGTTCGTCTGGGCGCTGATCGCGCTCACCTTCATCGACCTGGACACAACCCTTTTGCCCGACGCCATCACACTTCCGCTGCTGTGGCTCGGGCTGCTGGTCAACATCAAGGGAATGTTCGCGCCCTTGCCCGCAGCGGTGATCGGCGCCACGGCGGGCTACCTGACCCTGTGGTCGGTGTATTGGCTGTTCAAGCTCGCCACCGGCAAGGAAGGCATGGGCTACGGGGATTTCAAGCTGCTGGCGGCCATCGGCGCCTGGCTGGGCTGGGAGATGCTGCCGCTGACCGTTCTGCTTTCTTCCATGGTGGGCGCCGTGGTCGGGCTGGGACTCATCGTCATCGCCCGTCGCGGCCGGGAAATTCCCATCCCCTTCGGCCCCTATCTGGCGGCGGCGGGGGTACTGGCCCTGGTGTGGGGCAAACCCCTGACCGACGCCTACCTGCAGCGGCTGTAGCATGCGGGGCTTGAAATCCGGCGACCGGCCCACATCTCCCGTGGGGTTGCGCAAGCGAATGCTGCATCGCACCCTTGTTCCGGGTTAGCATCCGCCTAGCTATAATTCAGCGTTCTGCCGGAGAGACACATGCCGATCTACGAGTATCGCTGCAGCGACTGCGGCTTCCAGAAAGAATACCTGCAAAAGCATTCCGATGCCCCCCACACGGTGTGCCCGGAGTGTGGCAAGGAAACATTTTCCAAGATGCTGTCAGCCGCCGGCTTCCAGCTCAAGGGTAGCGGCTGGTACGCCACCGACTTCAAGGGCGGTGCCAAACCGGCCAAGACCGAGACGCCTCCCTGCGGTGCGGGGGCCTGCCAGGCCTGCCCCGCCGCCGAGGCAAGCTGAGCACGACAGGCTCAGCCGCACGTCCTGAGCCACGCAGTCCCGGCGCCCGCGTGCAGGGCGCCAGATCTGGGCGCCCACAGCGGCGCCCGTTGCCGTTTACGCTGCCGGGCCACATGGCCTGATGGAGCCTCACCGCCTAACCCATGAAAAAGTATTTCATCACCGGCCTGCTGATCTGGATTCCACTGGCCATCACCGGCTGGGTGTTGCATCTCATCGTCAGCACGCTCGATCAGTCGCTGCTGCTGGTGCCCGCTTTCCTGCGGCCGGAAAATCTGCTCGGGTTCCACATTCCGGGCGTGGGGGTCATCCTCACGCTGCTGGTGGTGCTGCTCACCGGACTGGTGGCCGCCAACTTCCTCGGTCAGCGCCTGATCCTGATCTGGGAAGGCATGCTGGCGCGGATTCCCGTGGTCAACGCCATCTATCGCAGCGTCAAGCAGGTTTCCGACACCTTGCTGGCCAGCAACGGCCAGGCCTTCCGCAAGGCCCTGCTCATCGAATACCCGCGACGGGACGCCTGGACCATCGCCTTCCTCACCGGCCACCCGGGCGGGGATGCGGCCAAGCACCTGCCGGGAAACTATGTCAGCGTCTATGTCCCCACCACGCCCAACCCCACCTCCGGCTTTTTCCTGATGCTGCCCGCGGAGGACGCCATCGAACTGGACATGAGCGTGGATGAAGCGCTGAAGTACATCATTTCCATGGGGGTGGTGGCGCCGCCCCAGCGCCGCACCGCCAAAGCCGAAACCCACTGAACCCTCCAACCCGAGATCGACTCACCGCCCGTCGCCGCGCGCGTCGGGCGCCCTAACGGAACACATCATGCGTACTGACTACTGCGGCCGCATCGACACGGCCTACCTGGACCAGATTGTCACCCTCTTCGGCTGGGCGCACCGCCGGCGCGACCATGGCGGCGTGATTTTCATCGACCTGCGCGACCGGGAAGGCCTGGTGCAGGTGGTGTGCGACCCGGACCGGCCGGAGATGTTCGAGCTGGCCGAAAGCGTGCGCAATGAGTTCGTGCTCAAGGTGGTGGGCAAGGTCCGTCGGCGCCCCGAAGGCACCACGAATGCCAACATCGCCAGTGGCGAGATCGAAGTGCTGGCCCATGAGCTGGAAGTGCTCAACCCCGCGGTGACGCCCCCCTTCCCGCTGGATGACGAGAACCTGTCGGAAAACGTGCGCCTCACCCACCGGGTCATCGACCTGCGCCGCCCGCAGATGGCCAGGAACCTGATGCTGCGCTACAAGACCGCCATGGCCTTCCGCCGCTTCCTGGACAGCCAGGGCTTCGTGGACATCGAAACGCCCATGCTCACCAAGAGCACGCCGGAAGGCGCACGCGACTACCTGGTGCCCTCCCGCGTGCATCACGGACAGTTCTTCGCCCTGCCCCAGTCCCCCCAGCTCTTCAAGCAGTTGCTCATGGTTGCCGGCTTCGACCGCTACTACCAGATCACCAAGTGTTTCCGGGACGAGGATCTGCGCGCCGACCGCCAGCCCGAATTCACCCAGGTGGATATCGAGACCTCCTTCCTGGGCGAGGCGGAAATCACCGCCATCATGGAAGAGATGATCCGCACCGTATTCAAGGAAGTCCTGGCCGTCGATCTGCCCAACCCCTTCCCGCGGATGAGCTACGCCGACGCCATGAGCCGCTTCGGCTCCGACAAGCCCGACCTGCGCGTCACCCTGGAACTGACCGAGGTGACCGACGCGGTCAAGGACGTGGCCTTCAAGGTGTTTGCGGGCGTCGCCAACTCGGAAGGCGGCCGGGTGGCCGCCCTGCGCGTGCCCGGCGGGGCCAGCCTGACCCGCGGCGAGATCGACGAGTACACCAAGTTTGTCGGCATCTACGGCGCCAAGGGCCTGGCCTACATCAAGGTCAATGACGCCAGCCAGCTCAATGAATCCGGGCTGCAGTCCCCCATCGTCAAGAACATCCACCAGAACGCCCTGCGCACCATCGTCGAGCGCACCGGCGCCCAGTCCGGCGATCTGATCTTCTTTGGCGCCGACAAGGCCAAGGTCGTCAATGACGCCCTGGGCGCCCTGCGCGTCAAGCTCGGGCACGAAAAGGGCTTCGTCAACGGCAAGGCCTGGGAACCCCTGTGGGTGGTGGATTTCCCCATGTTCGAGTACGACGAGGACGAAAAACGCTGGAGCGCCTGCCACCACCCCTTCACCTCCCCCAAGGACGGCCACGAGGCCTTCATGACCACCGAGCCGGGGCGGTGCCTGGCCAAGGCCTACGACCTGGCCCTGAACGGCTGGGAGATCGGCGGCGGCTCGGTGCGTATTCACCGGGCTGACGTGCAGGAAAAGGTGTTCGACGCCCTCAACATCGGGCCGGAGGAACAACAAGCCAAGTTCGGCTTCCTGCTCGACGCCCTCAAATACGGCGCCCCGCCCCACGGCGGCCTGGCCTTCGGCCTGGACCGGATCGTCACCATGATGGCGGGCGCCGAGTCCATCCGCGACGTGATCGCCTTCCCCAAAACCCAGCGCGCCCAGTGCCTGCTCACCAACGCGCCGAGCCCGGTGGACGAAAAGCAGTTGCGGGAACTGCACATCCGCGTGCGCCAGTCCGATTCCGCCAAGGTCTGACCCGCAGGGAAGCCCTGCCGCGCCGCTGCGGGGCCGGCAAAACCCTCTACAATTCAAGGCCGGAAGCATCCCGCTTCCGGCCTTTTTCATGCGCGACCCGTGGGGGATTTCCATGCCTCGCTTTTGCCGCTGGCTCTTCCTGCTGCTCCTGGCCTGCACCGGCCTGTTGCCCGCCTGCGCCCGGGAGGCGGCGGAACCCGCGGCCCGGGTCGACGGCCTGCCGGTGATCCAGATCGCCCAGTTGCCGCCCGAGGCCGTCACCACGCTCAAACTCATCCGCCAGGGCGGCCCCTTCCCCTATGAGCGGGACGGCATCGTCTTTGGCAACTTCGAGCGCATCCTGCCCAAGCAGCGCCGGGGCTACTACCACGAGTACACCGTGCCCACCCCCGGAGCGCGCAACCGGGGCGCCCGCCGCATCGTCAGCGGCCAGGGCGGCGAGTTCTACTACACCGACGACCACTACCAGAGTTTCAAACGCATCATCGATTAGGAGGCGCTGCCATGACACGCGCAGACTGGGCGCACACGCTCCCCCAAGCCAGCCTCAACGGTATCTACCAGGCTCCCGCCGAGCGGATGGTCGGACTGGAAGCGGCTGCCCATGCCGCCGGGCATGCCCTGTTCCGCCTCGACCTGGCCCATGTGGCCAGCAAGTCCACGCTGCTGGACACCTTCGCCCAGGCCCTGGCCTTCCCGGAACATTTCGGGCACAACTGGGACGCCCTGGCCGACTGCCTGGCCGACCTGGCCTGGCACCCGGCCAAGGGCTATGTCCTGGTGCTGGAACATAGCGACGCCTATGCCCGCGCGCACCGGCAGGACTGGCACACCCTGGTCAGCGTGCTGGAGAGCGCCGCCGAGAGCTGGCAGGAAGCCCAGCGGCCATTCCGGGTGCTCACCGACCTGGCCCACCCCAGCGAAGACGTACGCCCCCTGCCTTGAGCCACGCCTACAAGAAGCCCGTCTCCGTCCTGGTGGTGATCCATACGCCGTCACTGGAGGTGCTGCTGCTGGAGCGCGCCCGCCACCCGGGCTACTGGCAGTCGGTGACCGGCAGCCAGGAAGGCGACGAAGACCTCCTCGCCACCGCCTGCCGCGAGGTGCTGGAAGAAACCGGCATTGACACCACCCGCCATCGGCCCCTGCCCTGGGGCCTGCGCAACGAGTACGAAATCTTTCCCCAGTGGCGTCAGCGCTACGCACCGGGGGTCACCCACAACGTGGAACACGTATTCAGCCTGTGTCTGCCAACGTCGCAGCCGGTGCAGATCGCCCCGGACGAACACCGGGCCTGGCGCTGGCTGCCCTGGCAGGAGGCGGCCGCGGCCTGCTTCTCCTGGAGCAACCGGGATGCGATCCTGATGCTCCCCGAGCGCTCCGCCTGAGCCCTGACCACCCGCGGCGCGCCCGCTAGCGGGCGCAGATCATCCGGTCCAGTATCCGCGCCACCCCGTCCTCCCCCGGCTCCAGGTAATGGGTGTGAGCCCCGGGGCCCAGGCAGCGGTCCTGGGTGCCGGCCTGGGGCACGGCCGCCCCGTCGTCGAGCACGGCATACGGTTCCGGTCCATCCCAAAGCTGCCGGCCCACGTAATCGCCGCTGCAGTAGGCGTTGACCCACAGGGTCAGGCCCAACGCCTTCGGCATGCCCCGGGAGGCCGCCACCCAGCGGTAGAAGGGCGTGATGCGCCGCTGGTAGAGCTGGCGCAAGGGCGAGCCAAAGGTGAGCAGCGCCAGCGGCGGCGGCCGCCGCACCGGCCACACCTGATAGTGGGCCAGCGCCCGCAGCAGATCCGCCACGATCACCGTGCCCTGGCTATGGGCTGCGAACACCACCCGCTGATAACGCCCCTGCCGCAGCACATGGCGCAGCAGGCTCCAGGCCCGGGCCAGCATGTGCCCCCGGGGCGCCCGGTCCAGGGGCTTTTCCCGCAGCCAGTTATCCACGTCCAGCAAGATGTCCAGCACCGCGCCGGAGCCCGCCATGAGCTGCTTGCGCAGGGCCACCAGCACACCGGCGGTACCCACCGCCGCCGAACCCAGGGAGGGCAGCAGGGTATTGCCCACGCCCGCCGGGCTCCACCCCAGCAGTTCGGCCGCCGCCACGCCGGGAAACACGAAGAACAGCCCCGCCGTTACCAGTGCCCCGGCCACGCTCATGAAGCCAAAACCCTGATCCAGCCAGCCACCCAGCCCTTCGCTGCGCATCGGCGGGCCGTGCCGGGGCCGGCGCACCTCCGCCAGCACGCTGGGCAGGATGGCCGCCACGCACAGTGCCAGGGCCGCCGCCAGCATCAGCACCAGCAGATCCGCCCCCGGCCCCGCCAGCAGGTTCTCGAAACCCTGAAAGAAGAGATCCGGCGGCAGCCCCCCTTCCGCCCGCAGCCCGGGCGCCCCGACCACCGGCAGCCGATCGAAGAACCAGATCTGCAGCACCCCGCAGTCGGCAATGGCACGGGCGCTCTTGAGCAACTCGAACACCGCGTACCACAGCACCATGGTCAGCACGATGAACAGGCTGCCGGGCACCGCCAGGCTGATCAGCGCCGTGCGCACCGCGCCCGGCAGCACCGGCACGGCGCGGCAGCGCCAGCGCAGCCACAGGCCCAGCAGCGCATGGACCGCCCCCACCGCCATGAACACCAGCCACAGGCCGTTGAGCAGGGCCAGCAGCGGCTCTTCCGCATGGAGCGTGGTCTGGAACCGGCACGCGGCCGTCAGTGGCGCCTCCCCCGGGGGGCGCGCCCACAGCCAGGTGAGGGTGGCCACCACCAGGGTCGCCACCACCGCCCCGGCCCCGGCGGGCCAGCCCAGGTAAGCCAGTGGCGTGCGCGGTGGCGCCCCGCCCCCCAGGCCACGGGCGCGCTGCAGGCGCCGGCAGAGGTCCAGCGCCAGCACCGCCCCCGCCACCGTCAGCAGCACGTAGGCCCACCATGTGCCATCGGGCACCGCGCCCAGCCCCGCATAAGCCACGCCGCCGCACCCCAGGCTCACCCCCAGCAGCGCCAGCAAGCCTTCCCAAGGGCGGCGCGGATTGGCCGTGCCGTCCCCCAGCACCCGGCGGCTCACGTGCCGCCAGCACAGCCAGCCCGCCATCGCCGCGCCGAGCAGGGCCGCAGCCGGCCGCAACCAGCCCGGCGCCAGCACCTCCAGCGCCACCGGCAGGAACACCCCGGCGATGAACAGGTTGAGCACCGGCACCGCCACGCACAGCAGCCACTCCGCCACCCGCTGCAGCCACAACAGCCCCGCCAGCCCCGAGGGCGCGGGATGCAGCCCCAGCGTGGCCGTTTCCAGCGTCTTCTGCCCCACGCTCACCAGGTGGAACAACACCTGGTAGAACTCGCTCAGCACCCGCAGCGGCCCGCCCGCCAGGCGGGAAAGGTCGGACCAGTGCAACTCGTAGATATCCACCTCCACCGGGCCCGCCGGCGTCTGCCGCAGCCCGCCCAGGCACACGGTGTCGTAATGGCGGCCTCCGCCCTCCAGCCGCACCGCCTCCAGAGTCTGGCGGGTGAATTCCAGGTTCGCGTCCCAGTCCCCGGCCTCCGGCTGCGCCCAGTTGCGCCGCGCAAACTCCGAACGCACGCTCCCCGGCGCCGCGGCCTTGCCCGTCACGGGCTCCGCCCGGGGCAGCGGCGGCGTCCCCACCTCCACGCTCACCGCCTCTTCCAGAAAGGGGCTGTAAGCCGCCCCACCGCTGCGCTGCAGGGCCCGCGCCACCGCCCGCGCCGTCGCCCCCGGGGCCTGATCCCCCACTCCATGCACCGCGATCACCGCCACCCGGCGGGCAGACTGCTCCGCGCTTTCCATGCCCCGATCCTCGGCAAGTCCCCACACTCAAAAGCATAGACCCACTGCCCGCCGCGCGCATCCCGGGATCCTCCCCCGCCCCGCCAGGGCTATCATCTCCTTTCTTGCACTTGCTCCGGCCCCCATGCGCGCAGCCCTGCTCATCCTTTGCCTCGCCCTGCTCGGGCTCGCGCCTGCGGGCGCCCGGGCCGCCAACACCGCCGAGGAGCAGCGCGCCCTGGTGGAACGCCTCGTCCTCGACCGGGCCACCTCCCTGGCCTCTGCCAACCGCCGCGCCAGCGAGCGGGAAAACACCCTGCTCGCCCAGCTCGAGAACCGCGACAAGCAATTGCGCGAAGCCTTGCGGCAAGCCCGTAGCGACAGCGGCCGCCTGCAGCAGGAACTGGCGGGCCTGACCCAGGAACGCAGCCGCCTGGTGAGCGAACTGGAAGGCAAGGACACCGCCTTCCGCACCGAGCTGGCCGAGTACCGCCGCCAGATCGCCGCCCTGGCCGCCTCGCCCAGCCCCGAGCGGCGCGAAGCCCTGGCCCGCTACGCCGACGGCGACCGCAAGGCCGCCCTGCGGGTTCTGGAGGCGATCACCGAAGCCGAGCGCAGCGCCCGGGATCAGGCCAACCGCCTCAAGGCCGCCGAGGACTACCGCCAGAACGCCACCCTCGCCCTGGACGCGCGGGACCGGGGCGACATCCCCGTGGAAGAAGCCCTGCGGCTGTGGCAGCAGGCCGCCCGGGAAGACCCCGCCCACATGGCAAGCTGGCTCCACATCGCGCGCCTGGAGCAGGCCGCCGGCCGTGCCGGGCCGGCGCTCGAGGCCAACCGGACCGCCGCCCGCCTGGCCGCCAACCCCGCCGACCAGGCCCGCGCGCTAGGCGAATTGGGCGAAGCCCTGGTGGACACCGGCGACGTGGCCGGGGCCATCCGCGCCTTCCGCGACAGCCTGGCCCTGCGCCGCCAGCTCGCCGGCGCCAGCCCCCGGGACGACGATCTGCAGCGCCTGCTCTCGGTCAGCCACAACAAGCTTGCCAACGCCCTGCACATGGGGGGCGATCTCACCGCCTCCCGGCAGGAATGGCTGGCCGGCCTCGCCATCGCCCAGCGCCGCCTGGCCGCGCAGCCGGGCAACCTGCCCGCCCAGCGGGACACCATGGTCAGCCTGACCGGGCTCAGCCACCTGGAAACCGAAATCGGCGATCTGGCCGCCGCCCGCCGCCACCTGGAAGAGAGCGCCACCCTCGGCCGCCAGCGGCTGGAGGCCACCAGGGGGCGGGAAGCGCAAGGGGATCTGGCCATCATCCTGTCCAAGCTGGGTACGGTGCTGCGCCTGGCGGGCGACCTGCCCGGCGCCCGGACCGCCGTGAACGAAAGCCTTGCCCTGCGCCGCGCCCTGGTGGCCGGCGACCGCACCGACCAGGAGGCCCGGCGCGGGCTGGGCCTGGGCCTGAACGATCTGGGGGAACTACAGGACCTGGCCGGCGACCTGACCGGCGCCCTCGCCACCTACCGGGAGGGCCTGGCCCTGGCGCGCGAACTGGCCGCCGCCAACCCGGCCTCGGCCATGTGGCAGCGGGATCTTTCAGTGGCGCTGGAGCGCCTGGGCAACACCCTGGCCACCGCTGGCGACCTCACCGGCGCCCGCGCGCACCTGACGGAACGGGTGGCCCAGGACCGGCGGCTCGCCGCCAGCAACCCCGCCTCGGCGCTGGCCCGCAAGGACCTGGCCCACAGCCTGCTGGACCTGGCCGACCTGCTCAGCCTCCTGGAGGAACACGCCGCCGCCCGCCCCCTGCTGGAAGAAAGCCTCGCCCTGCAGCGCCAGTTGGTGGAGGCCGAGCCCAGCTCGGGCGATGCCCGCTACGCCCTCAGCGTGCGCCTGGAGCGGCTGGGGGACGAGGCCCAGCGCAGCGGCGATCTCCGGGGGGCGCGCAGCGCCTTCGAGCAGGCCCACAAGCTGCGCCAGGAGCTGGTGGTCGCCAGCCCCCGCTCCCGCTTCTGGCGCCAGTCGCTCACCGCCAGCCATCACAAGCTGGGTCAGGTGGCCCTGGCGGAAGGGGACCTCAACCGGGCGGCCAGCCACCACCAGGCGGAACTGGATACCGCCCGCCAGCTCGCCGCCAACGCCTCCGGCAACCCCCGGGCCCAGCGGGACATCTACGTCGCCCGCTTCTCCCTGGCCGACGTGCAGCGACGCAACCAGCAGGCGGCCGAGGCCATCGCCGGTTACAAGGAATCCCTCGCCATCGCCCGGCAACTGGCGGCGGCCATGCCCACTTCCGCCATGGCGCAGCGGGACGTATCGGTCTGCCTGATCCGCCTGGCGGGCCTGCCGGGCAGCGGCGTCACCCCCGCCGAGGCCCTGGCGCACGTGGAAAAACTCGCGGCGAGCGGCCTGCTCCTGCCCCAGGACCGCGACATGCCCGCCACCTTGCGCGCGCTGGCCGCGCCCCGCTGAGCGCGGGGGCTCAACCCGGCGGGCGCCGATGGCGCCGCCACCACAGCCACTCGCCCCCCGCGTAGCAGAGGAGGATGCCCAGCACCACCGCCCGGGCCAGCGCCAGTTGGCTTTCCGACTCCGCCGCCATCCGCTCCACCCCCAGCTTGGCCAGCACCACCGCCAGGGGCAAGGCCACCAGGGCGCGCAGCAACAGCGGCCGCCAGGCGAAGGGGCGGCCCACCGCATCGGCCAGGCGCGCCATGTCCGGCTTCCACGCCTCCTCCCGCAACGAGATGGCGTGCCGCTTGGCCAGGGTTTGCAGATCCGGGGGCAGGTTCGCCGCCGCCGGCATTTCCGCCCCCTGCAGCAGCACCGGAATCACCCGCTTGCCCAGGCTCAGGGCGGTGGCCACCTCCAGCCGCACGTAGTCCGGCTCCGGCCGCGCCTGACGGGCCGCCAGCTCGGGCAGCCAGCGCTTGCCCATGAGCACCAGCACAGCATCGGTGTCCGCCAGTTGCTGGCGGAGCGTGGCCTCGAAATCCGCCCCGGCGGCGATGTCATCCACGTCGCGGAACACACAGGGCCCGTCCAGCAACTCCTCCAGCCCGTCGGTCAACCGGCCGGCCTCCCCGGCGCAATCCACCCGCCGGTAGCTCACGAAAACCTTGTTGCTCATGCGCCTGGCCCCCGCCCGCTCACAGCAGGCTCAGCGGCCGCCACAAGCCGCTCTTTTCCAGGTGCCCCTGGCCGCCCACCGGGCTGGGCTGCAGGATGCGCGCGGGCTTCCCCCCCGCCTTGCTGAACTGATAGACCAGCGCCACGCACTGATGGGCCGCGCCATAGGGCTGCGCCCGCAGCGCACCGTACAGCCCCGCCCCGCCGCCGGTGGCAAAGCCCTGGATCTCCTGGGCCGTCGGCGCCGTGGCCGACTGCCGCCAGGGCGCGTTGCTCACCACGAAGACGATGGTCCGGTACTGCCCCTCCGGCGCCCGCGCCAGCGCCGCCACGAAATCGGTGAGCGACAAGCTCGCCAGGGA
The DNA here is from genome assembly GCA_036824045.1 of Rhodocyclaceae bacterium. Taxonomy (GTDB): domain Bacteria; phylum Pseudomonadota; class Gammaproteobacteria; order Burkholderiales; family Rhodocyclaceae; genus DAITAZ01. The sequence goes on along the minus strand of DAITAZ010000031.1, from coordinate 527 downwards.
GGGCGCCCCCAGCTTCCAGCGGTCCGCCCCCGGCAAGGGCGAACCATCCTTGCGGATCTGCTCCAGGTGCGTGGCCAGGGCAAAGCCCCCGGGCACCGCGTAATAGCTCCACTCCCCGTGCTCCGCCAGGAGCATGGCTTTCTCCAGCTTGTCCGCCACCTCGCCCAGGCTGGTCTCCGCCTTGTTCCGCAGCCATTTGTCCGGAATCTCCTGGCTGGCCGAAGCCTTGGGCGGTGGCCAGGGGAAACGGGGCAAGGCCACCGGCGTGGACGTCGGCGCGCCCGGGGCGGCGCCGGCAGGCGGCTCCCGCTCCGGCGGCTTGGCCGCCCCCACCACGATCGGCGCCGGCTTGGGCGGCGGTGGCGGCGCGGTCGCCGGCATGGGGGCCGGAGCCGGCTTATTGCCTACCACCCCCCCCCAAAAAACCCCCCCCCCCCCCCCCCCCCCCCCCCCCCACCCCCCCCCCCCCCCCACCCCCCCCCCCCCCCCCCCCCCCCCCCCCCGCCCCCCCCCCCCCCCCCCCCCCC
>DAITAZ010000072.1:0-7713 GCA_036824045.1 Rhodocyclaceae bacterium | reverse complement strand
TTGGCACGACTCTTGATCGTGTTTCTACGACATCTGCCGCGGGCGTTTCCCGGGGCGGGCACGGCATTCAACTTGGAACGACGGAAGGGGTCAGTGTGAACCAGCGGGAAAAAGTGGCTCAGACGCAGGAAGGCGACGACACCTCGCTTTACGGCAAGCGCAAGAAGATCCAGATCAAGTCGGTGCGTGGCCGGTTCGACAACTGGCGCATCGGGCTGGTGGTGCTGACCCAGGCCTTGTTCTACGGCTTGTTATGGTTGCAGTGGAACGACCGCCAGGCCTTTCTGCTGCACCTCACGGAGCGGAAGTTCTACATCTTCGGGATGATCTTCTGGCCGCAGGATGTGATTTACCTCTCGGCCATGCTCATCATTGGCGCCTACATGCTGTTCCTGGTGACCGCCGTCGCCGGGCGCCTGTTCTGTGGCTATGCCTGTCCGCAGACGGTCTACACCGAGATCTTCATGTGGATCGAGCGCTGGGTGGAGGGTGACCGGGCGGCCCGCATGAAGCTCGATGCCGCGTCCATGAGCGGGCGCAAACTGCTGCTGCGGGGAACCAAGTACCTGTTGTGGACCCTGGTGGGTTTGTGGACGGGCTTCACCTTCGTGGGCTATTTCTCGCCGGTGCGGGAGCTGGCCAGTTCGGTGGTGAATTTCACCCTCGGGCCGTGGGAGACCTTCTGGATCTTCTTCTACGGCGGCTTCACCGTGCTCATGGCCGGTTTCATGCGCGAGCAGGTGTGCAAGTACATGTGCCCCTACGCCCGCTTCCAGAGTGTGATGTTCGACCCGGATACCCTGATCATCACCTACGACCCGGAACGGGGCGAGCCCCGCGGTGCCCGCAAGAAGGGGGCGGATGCAGGCAAGGGCGATTGCGTGGACTGCGGGATCTGTGTCCAGGTCTGCCCGACTGGCATCGACATCCGCGACGGCCTTCAGTACGAGTGCATTGGCTGCGCCGCCTGTATTGATGGCTGCGACGTGGTGATGGACAAACTCGGCAAGCCCCGGGGCCTGATCCGTTACTCCACCGAAAACGCCATGGCCCGCCACCTGAGCCGCAAGGAGATCCTTGGTCATGTGGTGCGCCCCCGTATCCTGCTCTACACCGTCATCCTGATCCTGGTGTCGATCATCGCCTCCTGGTTCCTGGTCCATCGCATTCCGCTGAAGGTCGACGTGCTGCGCGACCGGGCCTCCCTGGCGCGGGAGGTGGAAGGCGGCGATATCGAGAACGTCTTCACCCTTCGGGTGATGAACACCGCCGAGCAGCCCCGCCGCTTCAAGCTGGAAGTGGATGGCGTGGAGTCGGTAAAGCTGGCCGACGCGGGCGAGGTGGCGGTGCCGCCGGCGTCCACCAAGTCCTTGCCCATTAGCGTGCGGCTCAATCCGGACGCCGGCGTGAAGGGGGCCAACATCATCTGGTTTTCCATCACGGCGGTGGATGATCCGACCGTGAAGCTGCGGGAGAAGGCTTCCTTCATGCGGCCCTGAGCCGGGTCGGGGCACGCCGCCCGTGCAGGCGGCGTGCAGGTTGCGCCCGGTAAAGTGGCGCGTTTGCGGCCAGCAACCGAAGCGGGTGCCTTACGTTTACCCCGGGGAGATTCCGTGCATATTGCAGTTTGCATCAAGCAGGTGCCCGACAGTGCCCAGATCCGCGTGCATCCGGTGACCAACACCATCATGCGCCAGGGCGTGCCGGCCATCGTCAATCCCTTCGACCTGTTTGCGCTGGAAGAAGCCCTGCGCATCAAGGACAGCACCGGCGCCCGGGTGACCGTGCTCACCATGGGGCCTCCCCAGGCGGAAGAGGCGTTGCGCAAGTGCCTCTCCTATGGCGCGGACGAGGCCATCCTGGTCACCGACAAGGTCTTCGCCGGGGCGGACACCCTGGCCACCTCCTTTGTGCTGGCCAGTGCCCTGACCACCCTTCACGCCCGCGAGCCCCTGGATCTGGTGTTCACCGGCAAGCAGACCATTGATGGCGACACGGCCCAGGTGGGCCCGGGCATCGCCACCCGGCTCGACTGGCAGTTGCTGACCTACGTCTCGCGCATCCGGTCGCTGGATGCCGCCGCGGGCAAGCTGGTGGTGGAGCGCCGCGCCGAGGGTGGCGTACAGGTGCTGGAATCCCGCCTGCCGGCGGTGGTCACCATGCTCGAAGGCACCAACGAGATGCGTTTCGCCGAGATGCCCGGCATGTTCCGCGCGGTACGCGAAACGGTGCCCTACTGGGACCGCACCGCGGCCGGCATCTCCGACCTGACCCAGGTGGGGCTGAAAGGCTCGCCCACGGTGGTGGCCCAGGTCTTCGGGCCCAAGCCCCGCGCCATCAAGGCCCTGCGCATTCCCGGCGCCTCGGCGGCCGAGATGGCGGACGCCTTTGTGGACAAGCTCTTTGCCGACCATCCGGCGCTGGAAGGCGCGCTCCTCGATCATCTGGAGAAACATTCATGAGCGACGCCCTGGATACGGCGCAAAAGCCGCTCAAGAAACCCAAGCGGGTGTTGCCGGAGCGCTTCAAGAGCTACCGGGGCGTGTGGGTGTTCGTGGAGCACGAGCATGGCCACGCCCACCCGGTGGCGTGGGAGTTGCTCGGCAAGGGCCGCGCACTGGCGGACAAGCTGGGTGTCCCCCTGGCGGGGGTGGTGCTGGGCGGGCCCGATCCCGCCATCCGCGTGGTGGCGGACGAAGCCATCCGCTACGGCGCCGATCTGTGCTACCTGATGCAAAGCCCGGTGCTCGCCGATTACCGCAACCAGCCCTACACCGCGGGCATGACCGAGCTGGTGAACGTCTACCAGCCGGAGGTGCTGCTGCTGGGTGCCACGACCCAGGGGCGGGATCTGGCCGGAGCGGTGGCCACCACCTTGCTCACCGGCCTCACCGCCGACTGCACCGGGCTGGACATCGACAGTTCCGACCGTTCGCTGCTTTCCAGCCGCCCCACCTTCGGCGGCAGCCTGATGTGCACCATCGTCAACCTTGCCACCCGGCCGCAGATGGCCACCGTGCGGCCGCGGGTGATGCCCCTGCCGACGCGGGACGCGGCGCGCACCGGGCAGATTGTCGAGCACCCCCTGGCCCTGGCCGAGGAGCAGGTGGTGACCAAGGTGCTGGATTTCATCCCCGACGCGGTGGCGGACAAGCCGCAACTGCCTTTTGCCGACTTCATCGTCTCCGGTGGGCGGGGCATGGCCAAGCCGGAGAACTTCCAGATGCTGTTCGATCTGGCGCGGGAACTGGGGGCCGAAGTGGGGGCCAGCCGGCCGGCCGTGCACGCGGGCTGGGCTGACGCCGAGCGCCAGGTCGGTCAGTCCGGCAAGACCGTGCGGCCCAAGCTCTACATCGCCGCCGGCATTTCCGGCGCCGTTCAGCACCGGGTGGGAATGGAGGGGGCGGATGTGATCGCCGCCATCAATACCGACCCGAATGCACCGATTTTCGACTTTGCCCACTATGCGCTGGTGGGCAACGCCCTGGAACTGCTGCCGGCGCTCAAGGCGGCCTTTGCTCGCCGCCTGGCCCAGGCGCGGGCGCGGCGGGCGGAAGCAGCAAGCGGCGCGGCGGCCGGGGAGGGGGCGTGATGGAACGCTTTGATGTGATCGTGGTGGGCGCCGGGCCTTCCGGCAATGCAGCCGCCTACACGCTTGCCCAGGCCGGGCTCTCCGTCCTGCAACTGGAGCGGGGCGAATCGCCGGGAACCAAGAACGTGCAGGGGGCGATCCTCTACGCCGATGCGCTGGAGCGCATCATCCCGGATTTCCGCGATAGCGCTCCGCTGGAACGGCATGTGGTGGAACAGCGCATGTGGCTGATGGATGAGGCCGCCGCCTGCACCGGCATGAGCCATCGGGACGAGCGCTTTTCCCAGGAGCCCTACAACCGCTACACCATCGTCCGCGCCCGCTTCGACCGATGGTTCAACGATCGGGTGAAGAAGGCCGGCGCCACGGTGATCTGCGAGACCACGGTCAGCGCATTGCTGCGGGACGAAGCGGGCAAGGTCATCGGCGTGCGCACCGAGCGCGCCAAGGGCGACATCCTGGCCGACTGCGTCATCCTGGCCGATGGGGCCAACGCACTGCTCGGTACCCGGGCGGGGTTGCGCAAGTCGGTGCGCGCGGCGGACATGGCGCTGGCAGTCAAGGAAACGCTCTATCTGCCCAAGGAAACCATCGAGGCCCGCTTCGGGCTGACCGGCAGCCAGGGTGTGGTGATCGAGATCGCCGGCGCCATTACCCGCGGCATGGTGGGCACGGGCTTCCTCTATACCAACAAGGATTCCCTCTCCATCGGCATCGGCTGTCTGCTCTCCGACATGGCCCGGCAGTCCGTCACCCCCTATCAGTTGCTTGAAGGCCTGAAACGCCATCCCTCGGTGCGGCCGCTCATTGCCGGCGCCGAACTCAAGGAGTACGCCGCCCACCTCATCCCGGAGGGCGGCTACAAGGCGCTGCCCCAGCTCTACGGAGACGGCTGGTTGGTGGTGGGGGATTCCGCCGGCTTCGTGAACGCCGTGCATCGGGAAGGCTCCAACCTGGCCATGACCACCGGCCGGCTGGCCGCCGAGACGCTGGTGGCCCTCAAACAGGCCGGAAAGCCCTTCAGCGCAGCCAACCTGGCCGATTACAAGGGGCGCCTCGACAGCAGCTTCGTCATGGCCGACCTGAAAAAATACCAGCACCTGCCCGAGGTGCTGGAGAGCCGGCCCCACCTGTTGCAGATGTATCCCCGCTTCCTCGGCGATGCGGCCCGGCAGATGCTGACCGTAGACGGCGAGCCCAAGGCCGCCAAGCAAAGCCGCATCCTGGCCCAGTTGCGCAGTCGCAGGGGCTTGCTCGGCCTGCTGGGTGACGCCTACCAGTTCCTGAGGGCTTTCAAATGAATGCACCCGCCGAGCTTCCCGTGGTCAACGTGGAAGAAAAGCTGTTCCAGAACCGCTACCGGGTGGATGCGGGCCGTCCGCACATCAAGATCCAGGATGCGGGGGTTTGCGCTGCCTGCGCCCTCAAGCCCTGCGCCGTGTGCTGTCCCGCGGGCTGCTGGCGGGCCGAGCCCGGCGGGGTGGATCTGGTCACCGACGGCTGCCTGGAATGCGGCACCTGTCGCTTGGTCTGCCCGGCCGACAACGTGGACTGGAATTACCCCCGGGGCGGCTTCGGCATCCTGTTCAAATTCGGCTAGGGGAGCGCCATGGAAGGCATTCGCCACTTTCTCGCCCACGCCATCCGCCTGGAGGCGGAATCCGCCCGCCGTTTCGACGAACTGGCCGAGCACCTGGACACGCTGGGCAACGCCGAGGTTTCCGCCTTTTTCCGCCAGATGGCGGACTATGCCCGCCTGCACCTGAACGAGGCGCTCGCCCGTTCCGGCTTTCGGCACGTGTCGGAACTCCCCGCCGAAGGCTATGACTGGCCGGACGGCGAATCCCCGGAGGCGGCGAGCTGGTGGGGCGTGGATGGCCTGATGGACGTGCCCGCCGCCATGGAACTGGCCCTGGAGAGCGAACAACGCGGGCTGGCGTTCTATGCCACGATTGCCACCACGACCCGCGATCCCCGGGTGCAGGCCATGGCCGAGGAATTCGCTGTCGAAGAGGCGGAACATGTTGCGGAAATCCAACGGCGCATGGGCCGCTCTCCGGCGAGGTGACGCCGACTGCGCCGTCCACAGCCCTGTCCTCCCGCAAGCCCCGTCCGGATGCCGCTTGGCGGCCGGCGCGGCGGGCTGTTCACATTCCTTCCCCGCCCTGTCAACAGGCTTATGCACGACTTATCCACAGGCTGGTGCTTCCGGGCGAAATCCACAGTTCCCGTGGACAAGCTTAGGGACTGGGTGTGGATAACCTGAAATTTCCCTTTGTCCTCAATGTTTCAATTGCGTTGCACAAATGTAGGGCAGTTTCTGACACGCGGAACGGTTTGGGTGCTGACAGACGCTGTGGCGCAATGCGCTGCCTCAGGCGGGTAAAATATAGTGCTTGACACGCCGGTATTGGTTTTGTGCGCTTTCCGGGATAGCTGTTCGACATAAGTTGCGGCGCAATAACTTGTTTTTCCGTCAAGTTGTAAGTGAGTGCTGAAACGTGACTTGTTGCAAAAAAGGGGGTGAGTGCCCGCCTTTGGTGCCCGGGTCAGCGATGGAAAATCCACAGTTTGAGTGGAAAAGTCCCGGGACAGCCTGTGGATAAGTGGAAAAAAACCTGTCGGCTCAAGGCGACAGTTGCTGTGCTCAAATGTAGGTCAGTTTCCGACAGCGGAAGGTGGGCCGCGCCGACAACCGCGTGACCGGTTCCTGATGAATCGCATGGGCAGGCAGGGGTGCGTGGCGGGCCCGGTTAAGACTCACTGTCCGCAACGGGGTCGTGAGCAGGCTGCTGCCACTTGAGGTGGCTGCCACAGCCCTGCCGGCAGTCGCTGGCGCCAAAGCCCGGGGCGACAATCCGGCCTGGAGTTGCGGCGTTGAGCGCGCATTCGGGCGCGTGGCTGCGGGTGACCGCCACCACGCTGACCCCCGGGGCCGCCAGCAGGTAGTCGATGTGCCAGTGCATGCGCTTGGCGCGGGAAAGATGGCGGCGGATGCGCGCCTCCAGGGCCCGCCGGGCGCTGCCTGTATAGATATATTGGCCGGCGGGAAAGTCGAAGGTGCCCAGCCGCCCCACCTGGACGCGCGTCGGCCGGGGCAGATGCAGCGTCAACTGGTAGGTGACGGGTGCGGCGCGGTCAGTGGAGCCGTCCATGTTGCGGGAAGGGCAAGGGCAGATGATCATTGTGCCGGAAATGACGCGCCCTGCCGTGTTCCGGAGCCCGTCCGGGTTTCCGCCAATGCGGGCGGGTGCGCGTGAGCGTTTACCCTGCTGCCCCATTACCTGTTCGGGAGGATGTACCCATGCGCAGTCGATTGCCTTTTGCCGCCGCCGTGCTGACCCTGTTGAGCCCCCTGGCCGCGCAAGCCCAGACGCCGGACGTGGTCAGGCTGGGCAACCTCAAGTTTGCCCACTACGGCGCTGTCTCGTACATGAAGGAGTACTGTGGCAAATACAACCTGAAGGTGGAAGAGCGCATGTTCCCCAAGGGGCCGGACATCATGCCTGCCATTGTGGCCGGCGAGATCGACATCGCCGCGCTTGCTTCCGATGGGGCCATCTCCGGCCGCGCCAACGGCGTGTCCATCTTCACGGTGGCCGGGTTTGCCAAGGGCGGTGCCCGGGTGGTGGCGGGGGTGGACAGCGGCATCAAGACCCTGGCCGACCTGAAAGGCAAGAAGGTGGGCGTGACCCGGGGCGGGGCCCATGAACTGCTGCTCTATGCGGAGCTGGAAAAAGCCGGCCTGAGCTGGTCCGACAAGCCGGGCAAGGACGTGCAGGTGGTCTTCCTCGCCTTCGCCGACCTCAACCAGGCTCTGGCGACCAAGCAAATCGACGCCATGTGCCAGTCCGAGCCCCAGTCCTCCCAGGCGCTGAACAAGAAGTTCGGCGTCGAGATCATGAAACCGTACACCACCCGGATGGGCGAGCCGGTGCGGCTGCTGGTGATGACCGAAAAGCTCTACAACGAAAAGAAGGACGTGGCCCAGCGGGTCATGAAGTGCTTCGTCGAGACCACCGCCCTCTTCAACAAGGACTCGGCCCTGGCCGAGAAGTACGTGCGGGAGCAGATGTTCAAGGGCCAGATCACGCCCCAGGACTTCAAGGACGCCATGGACA
>DAITAZ010000071.1:0-7804 GCA_036824045.1 Rhodocyclaceae bacterium | reverse complement strand
GTCGCCAAGGTGCTGAACGACACCTGGGGGATCAAGCGTGGCCTGATGACCACGGTACACGCCGCCACTGCCACCCAGAAAACGGTGGACGGTCCCTCCAACAAGGACTGGCGCGGCGGCCGCGGCATCCTGGAAAACATCATCCCCTCCTCCACTGGCGCCGCCAAAGCCGTGGGCGTGGTGATCCCCGAGCTGAACAAGAAGCTCACCGGCATGGCTTTCCGGGTGCCGACTTCCGATGTCTCCGTCGTGGACCTGACTGTTGAGCTCAACAAGGAAGCCAGCTACGCCGAAATCTGCGAAGCCATGAAGGCCGCTTCCGAAGGCGCAATGAAGGGTGTTCTGGGCTACACCAACGAAAAAGTGGTGGCGACCGATTTCCGCGGCGAGTCCTGCACCTCCGTGTTCGACGCGGAAGCCGGTATCGCCTTGGACAAGACCTTCGTGAAGGTCGTGTCCTGGTACGACAACGAATGGGGCTACTCCTGCAAAGTGCTGGAAATGGCCCGGGTGATCTCCAAGTAATCACCCTGTAGCTGTACCGGTCATGGGGGTTCTCCCCCGTGACCGCGCCCCTTTCCCTCGTATCACTCCCCCTTTCGGAGTCGAGCATGCAATTCAAGAAGCTCACCGACCTGGACGTGGCCGGCAAGCGTGTGTTCATCCGCGCCGACCTCAACGTTCCTCAGGACGACACCCTCGCCATCACCGACGACACCCGTATCAAGGCCGCACTCCCGGGTATCCGCTATTGCCTGGAAAAAGGCGCTGCAGTGATGGTCACATCCCACCTGGGCCGCCCCACCGAGGGGCAACTCACGGTGGAGGATTCCCTCGCCCCCATCGCCACCCGCATGTCCGAGTTGCTCGGCAAGCCTGTTCGTCTCGTTCAGAACTGGGTGGAAGGCGGCTTTGAAGTTGCCGCGGGTGAGGTGGTTCTTCTCGAAAACTGCCGGGTTAACAAAGGCGAAAAGAAGGCCAACGACGAGCTTTCCCAGAAAATGGCCAAGCTCTGCGACATTTGGGTCCATGACGCGTTCGGCACCGCCCATCGCGCAGAAGCCACCACCTACGGTATGGGCAAATACGCGCCTGTGGCCTGTGCCGGTCCTTGCGTGGCCGCCGAACTGGAAGCGCTCTCCAAAGCGCTGGCAGCACCCGCCCGTCCGCTGGCGGCAATTGTTGCCGGGTCAAAAGTCTCCACCAAGCTGACCGTGCTGGAGGCGCTGGCAGACAAGGTGGACCAGTTGATCGTCGGTGGCGGAATCGCCAATACTTTCCTGCTCGCATCCGGCAAGAAGATCGGCAAGTCCCTGGCGGAGCCGGATCTGCTGGAGGCCGCCAAGAAGGTCATGGACAAGGTAGCCGTGCCCCTGCCCACAGACGTGGTGACGGCGAAAGAGTTCGCTGCCAGCGCGGCAGCAACCGTCAAGAACATCGATGACGTGGCCGACGACGACATGATCCTGGACATCGGCCCGGATTCCGCCAAGGTGCTGGCCGACCTGATCGCCAAGGCAGGTACGGTAGTCTGGAATGGTCCCGTCGGCGTATTCGAGTTCGAGCAATTTGCCAACGGTACCAAGGCCCTCGCGGCTGCCATTGCCACCTCGCCCGCCTTTTCGCTTGCGGGAGGCGGCGACACGATCTCGGCCATCAACAAGTTCGGCATCGAAGACAAGGTGAACTACATCTCCACTGCCGGCGGCGCCTTCCTCGAGTTCCTCGAAGGCAAGCGTCTACCCGCCGTGGACATCCTCGAGAGCCGCTTCCAGGGCTGATGCTCCAACCCAGTCGTGACCGGAGCGAATTGCCCGGTCACGACCCAGTAACACATAAGAACTAAAAGGCCAGCTTACCTGGCAACGGAGACAACCCTAACACCATGGAACGCGCCACCAAGATCGTCGCCACGCTGGGCCCGGCCTCCAGCGACATCAAGACTCTCACCCGCCTCATCGAGGCGGGGGTGAACGTGGTGCGTCTGAACTTCTCCCACGGCAAGGCGGAAGACCATCGCAAGCGCGTGGAGACTCTCCAGGAGTGCTGTCGCCTCACCGGTCGCACAGTCGGCGTGATGGCGGACCTGCAGGGTCCCAAGATCCGTATCGGCAAATTTGCCGGGAGCAAGGTGCCGCTCAAGGCGGGTCAGAAATTCATCCTCGACTGCAACTGCACCCTGGGCGACCGCGAGCGCGTCGGCCTGGATTACCCGGAACTGATCGACGACGTGGAGAGCGGCGACGTTCTCCTGCTGGACGACGGCCGCATCGTGCTCGATGTGGATTACATCGAAGAAGACGAGATCCATTGCGTCGTCCGTCACGGAGGCGAGCTGTCCAACAACAAGGGCATCAACCGCCAGGGTGGCGGGCTCTCCGCGCCCGCGCTCACGCCCAAGGATATGGAGGACATCAAGGTTGCCGCAAGCCTGAACGTGGATTTTGTGGCCGTGTCCTTTCCCAAATCCGGTGCCGACATGCGGCTGGCGCGGGACCTGCTCCGTCAGGCCGGATCCGACGCGATGCTGGTCGCCAAGATCGAGCGCGCGGAAGCCATTCCCGCCATCGAGGACATCCTCCACGCCTGTGACGGGCTGATGGTGGCCCGGGGAGATCTGGCCGTCGAAGTCGGCGATGCCGCCGTACCCGCCCTGCAAAAACGCCTCATCCGCCTGGCCCGCGACCACAACAAGTTCTCCATCACCGCGACGCAGATGATGGAGTCCATGATCGTCAGCCCCATTCCGACCCGCGCAGAAGTATCCGATGTGGCCAACGCTGTGCTGGACGGCACAGACGCCGTGATGCTTTCCGCGGAAACTGCGGCCGGGGACTACCCGGTGGAAACGGTGGAATCCATGGCCCGGGTGTGCGTCGAGGCCGAGAAGTTCATGGAGGTTTCCCTCGACAAGGATTTCCTCGACCGGATCTTTCACCGCGTGGATCAGTCCATTGCCATGGGAGCGTTGTTTACCGCGCACCATCTGAAAGTTAAGGCCATCGCCTGCATGACCCAGTCCGGCTCCACTGCGCTGTGGATCTCCCGCTTCAACAGTGGTGTCCCCGTCTATGCGCTGACACCGGAGCAGCGCACCCGCTACAAGGTCAGCATGTACCGGGGGGTGAATCCCATCGTTCTGCCCCTGGAGCACGATGATCGGGACGGGCTTCTGCGCAAGGCCGAGCAGGCGCTGGTGGACTCCGGCGCCGCAGAACTGGGAGATCTGGTGGTCCTCACCCTGGGCGAGCCCATCGGCAAATCCGGCGGCACGAACACCATGAAGATCGCGCGGGTCGGGGAGTTTGTCTCCCCGGCCCTCGGCAACACGGAACACCGCCACTGACAGCGCGCTCTCGATCGGCGGGCAGCGGATGCAGTGGCAGGAGAATCAAACCATATCGCCGATCCAACTTGAACGGAAACTGTAGGAGATAAGCACCATGCCCATCGTATCCATGCGCCAACTGCTGGACCACGCTGCCGAGAACGACTACGGCCTGCCCGCCTTCAACGTGAATAACATGGAGCAGGTGTGGGCGATCATGGAAGCCGCCAACCAGCTCGACGCCCCGGTCATCATGCAGGCTTCTGCCGGGGCCCGTAAGTATGCAGGCGAGCCCTTCCTCCGCCACCAGATCCTGGCCGCGCTGGAAGCCTACCCCCACATCCCCATCGTGATGCACCAGGATCACGGCCAGAGCCCCGCCGTGTGCATGGCGGCCATCAAGTCCGGCTTCAGCTCGGTCATGATGGACGGCTCGCTGGAAGCGGACGGCAAGACCGTCGCCTCCTACGAGTACAACGTGGAAGTCTCCCGCAAGGTGGTGGAGTTCTCCCACGCCATCGGTGTTTCCGTCGAGGCGGAACTCGGGGTGCTGGGCTCCCTGGAAACCATGAAGGGCGACAAGGAAGACGGCCACGGAGCCGAAGGCACCATGACCCGTGAGCAGCTCCTCACCGACGTGGAGCAGGCCGCCGACTTCGTCAAGCAAACCCAGTGTGACGCCCTGGCCATCGCCATTGGCACCAGCCACGGCGCCTACAAGTTCACCAAGAAGCCCACCGGCGACATCCTGGCCATCGACCGCATTGCCGAAATCCACGCCCGCATCCCCAACACCCACCTGGTGATGCATGGCTCCTCCTCCGTGCCGCAAGAGCTGCTGGCGGAGATCCGTCAGTTCGGCGGTGACATGAAGGAAACCTATGGCGTGCCGGTCGAAGAGATCGTCCGCGGTATCAAGCACGGCGTGCGCAAGATCAACATCGACACCGACATCCGTCTGGCCATGACCGGTGCGATCCGCCGCTACTTCGCCGAGAACCCCGGCAAGTTCGACCCGCGCGATTACCTCAAGCCCGCCCGCGAAGCGGCCAAGAAGATCTGCCTGGCCCGCTACGAATCCTTCGGCTGCGCCGGCCAGGCCAGCAAGATCAAGCCGCTGGCCCTGGAGAAGATGGCCGAGCGTTACGCCAAGGGCCAACTGAACCAGATCGTCAAGTAAGCCCCGGCTTGCGCTGTAACAGGGAGGCCGCCGCTGGCGGCCTTTCTGCTTTGTTGGCGAGCCCGGTTAGAATTCCCAGCTCTGAACGTGAATCCCGAAACAGCTCCCTTGGAACCGCTCATCACGCCCATCAACCCGTTGCGCGAGCACCCCTTGAGGCATGTGCTCAACAACGAGGTCCACGCCCGCCCCCCCGTGTCGGTGGCGGTACCCGAGCAGGTGAGCTTTCTCGCCCTGCTCCAGCGCGGCACCAGCCCCGAGCAGGAAAGCGCCCACCTGGCCCGCCTGGGCGAGCGCCTGGGGGTGGCCCTGCCCATCAAGGATGGCGCCCACCTGGTGGTGGACTTCCCCGCCTTCCGCCTCAAGTGGGAGCGCCACAACGAATTTTCCAGCTACTACTTCTTCCGCAAGCCCCAGCCGGACGATCTGCCCGAGGCCACAGCCCTGTCGGCGGTGCCGGCAGACTGGCTCGGAGGCATACCCGGGCAACTGCTGGTCGCCACCCATGTGGAGTACCGCTCCGTGCGCGAGATGGCCCCGGAGGCCGTGCGCGCCCGCTACCGGCAATCCGGGCCCGCCGCCGTGGGCGCCCGGGTAGCGGATGGCGGCGGCTGGGTGTTCACCGATTTTCTCATCGGCCCGGACGGCTATTCCCGCTTCGTGCTGCTGGACGACGGGATGACCCGCCGCCAGGCCGGCCGCACCATTCAGCGCCTGGTGGAAATCGAGACCTACCGCATGATGGCCTTGCTGGCCCTGCCCAAGGCCAAGGAGGTCGGCAAGCTCATCAGCCGGGCCGAGCAGGATCTGGCCAAGCTCATGCGCCAGATGGGCGAGAACAACAGCCCGGACGACGAGCGGGAAGTGTTGCAGAACCTCACCAATCTGGCCTCCGAGGTGGAGGCCTCCCTCGCCCGGACCTCGTTCCGCTTCGGCGCGGGCGCCGCTTACCATCGGCTGGTGCAACAACGTATCGCCGACCTGCGCGAAGAGCGTCTGCCCCACATGCCGCCCATCGGCGAGTTCATGGAACGGCGGCTCAGCCCCGCCATGGCCACCTGTGCCGCCATCGCCCGCCGTCAGGAGGAACTCTCCGCCCGCATCTCCCGTAGCAGCCAGCTCTTGCGCACACGGGTGGATATCGAGCTGGAGCGCCAAAACCAGGAACTGCTGGGCCAGATGAACAAGCGGGCCAAGCTGCAACTGCGGCTGCAGGAGACGGTGGAAGGGCTCTCCGTCGTCGTCCTCACCTACTATGGCTCCCAGCTCGTGCAATACCTGGCCAAGGGCACCAAGGATCTGCACCACGCCTCGCCCGACGTCATCACCGCCATCTCCATTCCGGTGATCGCCTGCCTCGTCGCCTGGGGCACCCACCGCATGCGCAAGGCCCTGGCCGCTGAAGAAGGCCAAGGCCACTGACCCACAACCCTCACCCCCTCAGGACACCACCGTGAGCGCTCTGTTCGAATCCACCATCAGCTCCCTGCCCCTGCTCGGCCGCGGCAAGGTTCGCGACATCTACGCCGTGAGCGACGAGCATCTGCTCATCGTCACCTCCGACCGGCTTTCCGCCTTCGATGTCATCCTGCCCGACCCCATCCCCGGCAAAGGCGAGGTGCTTACCGCAGTGGCCAACTTCTGGTTCGCCCGGCTGGGCCACATCATCCCCAACCAGCTCACCGGCATCGACCCGGAAAGCGTCGTGGCCAGCGAAGAAGAGCGCGCCCAGGTGCGGGGCCGCGCCCTGGTGGTCAAGCGCCTCAAGCCCCTGCCCATCGAGGCCGTGGTGCGGGGCTACATCATTGGCTCCGGCTGGAAGGACTACCAGGCCACCGGCGCCATCTGCGGCATTGCCCTGCCCGCCGGCCTGCAGCAGGCCGCCCGCCTGCCCCAGCCCATCTTCACCCCCGCCACCAAGGCCGAGATGGGCGACCACGACGAGAACATCGACTTCGCCACTTGTGAAAAGCTCGTGGGCCCGGCGCTCGCCGCCCAGGTGCGGGATACCGCCATCCGCCTCTATACCGAGGCCGCCGCCTACGCGCTGACCCGCGGCATCATCATCGCCGACACCAAGTTCGAATTCGGCCTGGACGCCGCCGGCCAGCTCCACCTGATCGACGAAGCCCTCACCCCCGACTCCTCCCGCTTCTGGCCCGCCGACAGCTACCGGGAAGGCATCAGCCCCCCCAGCTTCGACAAACAGTTCGTCCGCGACTACCTGGAAACCCTGGACTGGAACAAACAAGCCCCCGGCCCCAGGCTGCCCGCCGACATTCTGGAGAAGACCAGCGCCAAGTATCGGGAAGCGCTGGAGCGGTTGGTGGGGTGAGCAAGAAAGCGAAACGCCCTGGTCGCGCAGTTCAAGGCACTTCGCCGACGCTGCGCAGCACTTCCGCGATGAGCGCGTCGCCGAGAAAGTAATTCGCCCGGCGCAAGTCCTCCAGCACCGGACGCAGCGCCCCGATCGCACCGATCTGCCGGGCACGGCGCATCACGCCAATGAGCCCGATGAATCGCAAGCCCCGCGCCTGTGCCTCGATGCGCCCGGCGCGGTCGTCGATCACCAGCAGACTGTCGGCGCAGCGCTCCGCAAGACAAATGCTGCTGGCTTCGCCCGGGTCGATATCCGGGTTGATCGCCTCGAATCCGGCCACGTCCACTTCCGCAACCCGCAGCCAGCCCTCCAACGCCGCCACCAGTTCCTCCTGGCCCGGAAAAGCGCCACCAGCCGTCAGCTCCCGCCGCACCGTCTCGGTGATCCAGACCTGCCCGAACACCTGGCGCAACACCTCCAGCCGCCCGATCAGGGACAGGGCGATCAGCGGCCCGGCGTCGGCGATTACGACGGGAGACGTTCCCGGAACCATGCGTCGGCGACCGCCATGTCGTGGGCCGCATCCTCGGGCGTCGGGCTGACGAGGGGGATGCCCATGCGGCCGAGCAGCGCGATCCATTCCGCCAGCGGCTTGCCGGCCACGCGCGCGGCGTAGCCCAGCGACACGTTGCCCTGCCGGAACAGCGCCACCGCAAGCGCCACCCGCACCCCCGCCACATCCCCGGTGCCGAGCTGCTTCAGATCCACCAACAGCGCCTGGGGCTCATCCCGGTTCATGACCACGACGACATCCTCACGGGCGTCGCGCAGGGCCGCCGACGGGTTGTTCTTGAGTTCGCGGATATTGACGGTCTTCATGGTTCCCCCGGGATATCCCACATGATGTAGGAACATCCTAACACGGGATGCCAGCATGGCTGGCACGAAGGCGCCGCCTGCGGCGGCGCTCAACCCC
>DAITAZ010000030.1:0-44086 GCA_036824045.1 Rhodocyclaceae bacterium | reverse complement strand
GGATGTGCTGGGTTTCGGGCAGGAAGTCGGGCATCTCGCCGGCGTCGATGCGGGCCTGGCGGGCCACGCGGGCCTTGAGCAGCTCCTGGCGACGGGCTTCAAAAGCGCGATGCAGCTTGGCCACGAACGCCAGGGCCTCGGTGCTGAGGATGAATTCCCATTCGGGCTGGATGGGGGCGTTGATCTGGACGCCGGCGGGAAGAGTGATGCTCATAGGGTGCTCCATGTAGTTAAAGGGTATTCGGGTGGGGCCGGGCCGGGAACGGCCCTTGGTGCAGCGGCAGGCGGGGCGGCTATACCGCTACGGGGACCAGCAGCTCCGCGACCTCCGTCAGCCGAGTGCCGACGTGATGGGGCTTTACGTCCAGCACCTCGGTGGGCTGGCTGTCGCGGTTGATCCAGAAAGTGGTATAGCCAAACCAGGCGGCACCCGCCACGTCCCAACCGTTGGCGGAGACGAAGAGGATCTGCCCGGCGGGCAGGCCCAGGGCGTGGGGGCCCATCTGGTAAGCCTGGGGCGCCGTCTTGTAGTGGCCCACTGCATCCACCGACAGCACGTGATCGAAGATGCCGGCGAGGCCGGCGCTCTTGATGGCGATGTCGAGCATCGCCGGGGTGCCGTTGGAGAGGATGGCCAGCGGGATGCCGCGGCGCTTGAGGGCGCGCAAGGCGCCCAGGTTCTCGGGGAAGGGGGTGAGGCACGCGTACTGCTGCATCAGTTGGGCGCGGGCCGCGTCGCTCAGGGTGAGCCCGAGCTTTTCGGCAGCGAACACCAACGCATCCTCAGTCAATTCCCAGAACGGCTTGTAGCGGCCGGCCAGCGAACGCTGCCAACTGTATTCGAGCTGCTTGGTGCGCCAGAGCTGAGACAGCGCGGCGCCCCGCTCCGGGAACAGTTGCTCCGCCAGCAGCCCGACCGAATGGACGTCGAACAGGGTGCCATAGGCATCGAAAACAACCGCGCGGATCGGGGCTCGCTGACTCATGGGAATAAAAAGAGGAAGGGGGTGTCCGGGCGGTGCGCTTGGTGGCGCTTGTTTGTCACCGGACGGTTTGTCTCCTCCACCCCTCCTGAATGTCTGCAAGTTGAGTGAAGTGTATTCCCTATATCGGGCAAAAAGAAGCTAGGATTTCGTCAAATGATCTTGTACCAGAAGTAAAAAATGGATGCCTTTGCCCAGATCGAAGCCTTTGTGTCCGTGGCCACACGGGGAAGCCTTTCTGCCGCCGCCCGGGCCGCAGGCGTGACGCCGGCCATGATCGGCCGCCGGATCGACGCGCTGGAGGCTCGCCTGGGGGTGAAGCTGATGCTGCGTACCACCCGGCGGCTGAGTCTGACCTTCGAGGGCGCCGCGTTCCTGGAGGATTGCCAGCGCATCCTGAATGATTTGGCCAATGCGGAGGCGTCGGTGAGCCTCGGGGGCGTCAAGGCCAGCGGCCATATCCGCATTTCCGCCCCCGCGGGCTTTGGGCGGCGTCATGTGGCGCCGTTGGTGCGGGGTTTCCTGCAGGATCACCCGGACGTGACCTGCAATCTGGATCTGGCGGACCGGCTGGTGGATCTGGTGAACGAAGGGATCGACTGCGCGATCCGCATTGGCGCCATGGCCGATTCGAGTCTGGTATCCATCCGCTTGGCGGAAAACCGGCGGGTGGTGGTGGCGAGTCCGGCCTACCTGGCCGATTACGGCGCGCCGGCGCATCCGGACGATCTGGCGCGGCACCGCTGCCTGTCCCTCGGCGCGCAGCGCGGCTGGGTGTTCCGTGACCCGGAGCGGCCGGAGGAGGCGATGACCGTCAAGGTTTCCGGCCCCTTTGAATGCAACGATGGCGTGGTGCTGCGGGAATGGGCGCTGGCGGGGATGGGCCTCGCCTGGCGCAGCATGTGGGAGGTGGGCGCGGATCTGCAGGCGGGGCGGCTGGTGACGGTGCTCGATGACTTCGCGGCGCCACCCAACGGCATCTTCGCCGTGTTCCCCCAGCGCAAGCAGTTACCCCTGCGGGTACGGCTCTTCCTCGATTATCTCAAGCATCACTACGGCTCCGGGGACTACTGGCGCGTGGCGACCGGGGCGTCCGCCTGAGGGTGCGGGCGGTCACACGCGGAAGCGGCTCACCGCATCCCGGATCTGACTGGCCAGGGTGCCCAGGGCATGGGCGGAGTCGGCGGAGTCCCGCGCGCCCTGGCTGTTGGCCTCGGCGGAGCGGGCCACCCGCTCGAGCTGGATCGACAGGCCCTGGCTTGCGGCGGTTTGCTCGTGCAAGGCGTTGCTGATTTCGTCTACGGCGGCAATCACTGCCTGGGTGTGGTGACGGATCGCATCCATCGCCTGGCCGGCTTGCTCGGCCAGGGAGACCCCGCTGCCGACCTGCTGGGCGGCCTCCGACATGGCGCCTACCGCCTGTTGCGCGCTCTGCTGGATGCCGTTGATCATGCCCCCGATTTCGGCGGTGGCGGAGGAGGTTCGCTCGGCCAGCTTGCGCACTTCGTCCGCCACTACCGCAAAGCCGCGTCCCTGCTCGCCTGCGCGGGCGGCCTCGATGGCGGCATTGAGCGCCAACAGATTGGTCTGGTCCGCCACATCGTGGATGACCTGGACGATGCTGGAGATGCGCTGGGACTGTTCGCCCAGGGTGGTGATCGTGCCGGCCGCGCCCTGGACCGTTTCCGCCATGCGCCGCATTTCCTGCGCGGAGCGGTCGATGATTTCGTTGCCGGAATGGGAGGCCGTTCCGGTCTGGTTGGTGCGGGCCAAGGCGCTGCGGGCATTGTCCGAAACCTGGGTGATGCTGGCGGATAGTTGCTCGATGGCAGCGGCCATGGAGCCGGTTGCCTCGCTGGTGTCCACAGAGCGCTGCGCCGTGTCGCTGGCGGCTTGGGCCATGCTGCGGGCCGCGGTATCCAGGTCGCCCGTGCGGCGCAGGACGTCCCCGAGGCTGCGCTGTAGCGTTTCCATCAGTCGATTGAAGGAGCGGGCTGTGTCGGCCACTTCGTCTCGTCCTTCAGCCTCCACACGCCGGGTGAAATCCCCGTCCTGCTCGGTGTGGCCGATGGCGTCGCGCAAGCGCCGCAGGGGGGTGGATACCGAAGAAATGATGGAGTACGCCAACAGCCCCGCGATGGCCGCGCCTGCGGCGAGCAGGCCCAGCACCGTCAAGCGGATTTGCTCATAGGCGGCGATGTCCGCCTCGTAGGCTGCCTTGGCCGCTTGCGCTTCCTGTTCGGTGATTTCCCTGGCCAGCTTTTCGAATGTGTCTTTGTGCGCCCGTGTGGCCTGAAACAAGCGGCCTGCCGCATCGATCCCGAAGTCTCCCTTGCGCAGCGCGGCCTCCGTGGGGCGCACGCCCTCCGTCAGCCAGCGCTGGTAAATGGTTTCCGCCTCGCTGAACTTGGCGCGAGTAGCTTCACCCAGCTTGGCTGCGCGCAGGGACTGGAATGTGTCTTCCGCCCATTTGGTATGACTGGCCACCTTGTCCAGGTGGTCGCTGATCGGGTGGGTGTGCAGTTTGCTGTATTCCGCTGCGGGGTTGTGCTGCAGGGCGCGCAATAGCTGTTCCGATTGCTCATTGGCGAGGCGGCGCAAGCGGGCCAGTTCGCGCAAGGGGACGAGCTTGTCTTCGTACATGGATTGCTCGTTGCGGGCGGTTTGGCCCAGACCGAAAAGGCCAAGGGCGCCCACGCCGAGCGTGATGGCGGTCATCACCAGACATAGCAGCGCTAGGCGGCTGGATACACTGAATTGGCTGAGCACGGAAAATCTCCGGGGCACGCGAAAGGGGCTGAGGCGTGCACATCAACGACATGTTGCCGACAGGACTTGAGGCAGGGGCGGGGAAATCCCGGGGCTTTTTCCGGAGGCCGATGCCAGGGGCTGGGCAGACGGGGCGGGACGGCGAGGGGTGACCTGGACAGTCCGGCAGCGAGCATTGACTGGACTGGCTTGGGCCCCGATACTCCTTGGTTTTGGTTGGTTGCCGGTTTTCTTTGCTTGCAGATAAGACAGCCACGGTCGGTTCGGTGGTTGCCATTCATTCAGGTGGTATTCAGAGAGGAAGTGGAGGGTTTGTATGGCTGCAGAAAACAAGTCGAAGATCATTTACACCCTGACGGATGAGGCGCCGTTGCTGGCCACTTGCGCCTTCCTGCCCATTGTTCGCACCTTTACGGCTCCCGCAGGGATCGAGATCGAGAAGGCGGACATTTCCGTTTCCGCCCGCGTGCTGGCCGAGTTTCCCGAGTTCCTGACGGAAGCACAGCGGGTCCCCAATACCTTGGCTGAACTGGGCAAGAAGACCCTGGAGCCGGACGCGAACATCATCAAGCTGCCCAACATCAGTGCCTCCGTCGCCCAGCTCAAGGCCTGTATCAAGGAACTGCAGGAAAAGGGCTACGCTCTCCCCGATTACCCCGAAGCGCCAAGCACCGACGAAGAAAAAGCCATCAAGGCCCGCTATGGCAAGTGCCTCGGTTCCGCCGTGAATCCGGTGCTGCGCGAGGGCAACTCCGACCGCCGCGCCCCCGGCGCGGTCAAGAACTACGCCCGCAAGCATCCGCACTCCATGGGCGAGTGGAAGCAGTGGTCCCAGACCCACGTTTCCCACATGCATGGTGGTGATTTCTACCACGGCGAAAAGTCCATGACCCTGGACAAAGCCCGCCGCGTGCGCATGGAACTGATCGCCAAGGGCGGCAAGATCTCCGTCCTGAAGCCGGAAGTGAAGCTCCAGCAGGGCGAGATCATCGACTCCATGTTCATGAGCAAGAAGGCGCTGTGCGCGTTCTACGAACAAGAGCTGGAAGACTGCCGCCAGTCAGGCATCCTCTTCTCGCTGCACGTGAAAGCCACGATGATGAAGGTCTCGCACCCCATCGTGTTCGGTCACTGCGTCAAGATCTACTACAAGGAAGCCTTCGAGAAGCACGCCAAGACCTTCGCCGAACTGGGCATCAATGTGAACAACGGCATGGTCGACCTGTACGAGAAGATCAAGGCCCTGCCCGAATCCAAGCGCGACGAGATCATCCGTGACCTGCACGCGTGCCAGGAGCACCGGCCCCGTCTGGCGATGGTGGACTCGGCCAAGGGCATCACCAATTTCCATTCGCCCAACGATGTGATCGTCGATGCCTCCATGCCGGCCATGATCCGCCAGGGCGGCAAGATGTGGGGGGCTGACGGCAAGCCTTACGACTGCAAGGCGGTTATGCCGGAATCCACCTTCGCCCGCATCTATCAGGAGATGATCAACTTCTGCAAGTGGCACGGCAACTTCGATCCCAGAACCATGGGCACGGTGCCGAACGTGGGCTTGATGGCGCAGCAGGCCGAGGAATATGGCTCCCACGACAAGACGTTCGAGATCGCCGAGGACGGGATCGCCAACATCGTTGACATCGACACCGGCGAAGTACTGCTCACCCAGAATGTGGAAGAGGGCGATATCTGGCGCATGTGTCAGGTCAAGGATGCCCCCATCCGCGACTGGGTCAAGCTGGCCGTGACCCGTGCCCGCAATTCCGGCATGCCGGCGGTGTTCTGGCTCGATCCCTATCGTCCGCACGAGAACGAACTGATCAAGAAGGTGGAGGTTTACCTCAAGGACTACGACACCACCGGCCTGGATATCAAGATCCTCTCGCAGGTGCGCGCCATGCGCTACACCCTGGAGCGCGTCGCCCGTGGCCTGGACACTATTTCCGTGACCGGCAACATCCTGCGCGATTACCTGACCGACCTGTTCCCCATCATGGAGTTGGGCACCTCGGCCAAGATGCTTTCCATCGTTCCGCTGATGAACGGCGGCGGGATGTACGAAACCGGCGCCGGTGGTTCCGCACCCAAGCACGTGCAGCAGCTTACGCAGGAAAATCACCTGCGTTGGGATTCGCTGGGTGAATTCCTGGCCTTGGCGGTGTCTCTGGAGGAACTGGGCATCAAGGACGGAAACACCCGCGCCAAGTTGCTGGCCAAGACCCTCGATGCTGCTACCGGCAAGCTGCTGGACAACAACAAGTCGCCCTCGCCCAAGACCGGCGAACTGGACAACCGTGGTTCCCAGTTCTATCTGGCCATGTTCTGGGCCCAGGAGCTTGCTGCCCAGACGGAAGATCCGGAACTTGCTGCCCACTTCGCCAAGCTGGCCAAGACACTGACCGACAACGAGGCGCCGATCGTGGCCGAGTTGAAGATGGTGCAAGGTCGCCCGGTGGATATCGGCGGCTACTACAAGGCCGATTCCGAGAAGTGCAAGTCGGTGATGCGTCCGAGCCCCACCTTGAACGCGGCGCTCAAGGCTGCCCGCGCCTAAGTGGGCGCTCCGCTGGCGGCTCCCGCCGCCAGCCGTAACTCCGGCCGGTAAATGCTTGGGCGGAGCAGAAAACAAAAAACCCGCACACTGTGCGGGTTTTTTGTTGCGCCGAAGGCGAGTCCCGGTTTAGTGGAACTGTTCTTCCTCGGTGGAGCCGGTAAGGGCCTTGACGGAGGAGGAGCCGCCCTGGATCACGGTGGTGACGTCGTCGAAGTAGCCGGCGCCCACTTCCTGCTGGTGGGACACGAAGGTGTAGCCCATTTCGCGAGCCTTGAACTCCGGTTCCTGCACCATCTCGGTGTAATGCTTCATGCCTTCGCCGCGGGCATAGGCGTGGGCGAACTGGAACGTGTTGTACCAGTTGATGTGGATGCCCGCCAGGGTGATGAACTGATACTTGTAGCCCAGCGCGGAGAGCTCGTCCTGGAACTTGGCGATGGTGGCGTCGTCCAGGTTCTTCTTCCAGTTGAAGGAGGGCGAGCAGTTGTAGGACAGCAGCTTGCCGGGGCAGGCGGCGTGCACGGCCTGGGCGAATTCGCGGGCGAAGCCCAGATCCGGCGTGCCAGTCTCGCACCACACCAAGTCAGCGTAGGGGGCGTAGGCGACACCGCGGCTGATGGCTTGCTCGAGACCGTTCTTGACGCGATAGAAGCCTTCCTGGGTGCGCTCGCCGGTCACGAACGGACGGTCGTTGTCGTCGCAGTCGCTGGTCAGCAGGTTGGCGGCTTCCGCGTCGGTACGGGCCAGAACGATGGTGGGCACGCCCATCACGTCGGCAGCGAAACGTGCAGCGATCAATTTCTCAACGGCTTCGCGGGTGGGGACCAGCACCTTGCCGCCCATGTGGCCGCACTTCTTCACGGCAGCCAACTGGTCTTCAAAGTGCACGCCGGCGGCGCCAGCGGCGATCATGTTCTTCATCAGTTCGAAAGCGTTGAGCACGCCGCCGAAACCGGCTTCCGCGTCGGCCACGATGGGCAGGAAGTAGTCGATGAAGCCCTCATCACCCGGCTTGGTGCCACGGGACCACTGAATCTCGTCAGCACGCTTGAAGGTGTTGTTGATCCGGCGAACCATGGTCGGGACCGAGTCATAGGCGTACAGGGACTGGTCGGGGTACATGGTTTCGGAGGTGTTGCCGTCGGCGGCAACCTGCCAGCCGGACAGATAAACGGCTTCGAGGCCAGCCTTGGCCTGCTGCATGGCCTGCCCGGCGGTGATGGCGCCGAATGCGTTGACATAGCCCTTCTTGGCGCCGCCGTTCACGGCCGCCCAGAGCTTCTCCGCGCCGCGCTTGGCCAGCGTGTACTCGATCTGCAGGGAGCCGCGCAGGCGCACCACGTCAGCGGCGCTGTAGCCACGCTTGACGCTTTTCCAACGGGGGTTTTCGGCCCAGTCCTTTTCCAGGGCTGCGACTTGCTGTTCGAACGTGCTCATGAGATTTCCTCGCTCAAGGAGTTGAGATCAATGCTGACCGGCGGTGCGCCAGGCTGTGGGAGCAGCCATCAAGATTGCCTGGGGAGCAGAAGATCAGGCCCCTCGATTGGCGATCACCATGGGGGAGATTCTAGGAGTGGTTTTGCAAAGCAACAAGTAGTCTTATATAAGATATAAGAAAAAATTTTATCCCGTAATTTCAATAGACTAAAAATATCGTTTCTCTATGTGAAACGAGGGTCGAATCTGTGAAACGGGGAGTCTGCTGCGATGCGGAAATTTGACACACTTGCGCCCCTGGCGAGGAACGGGTTCCCGCCAGGGGGAAATCAAAGGAGGGCGGAGGCGGACACGATCACGCCGTCCTCGTCGGCATAAACGTGGTGGCCGGGCGTAAAGGTGACGCCGCCGAAGGTCACCGGCACTTCGCTCTCGCCGATGTCCCGCTTGACCGTCTTCTGGGGATGGGTGCCCAAGGCGAAGACTCCCAGATCCATCTGGCCAATGGCACGGGAGTCACGAATGCACCCATAGACGATGATGCCCGCCCAGCCATTTTTGACGGCCAACTCGGCGAGTTGATCGCCCACGAGGGCGCAGCGCATGCTGGCTCCGCCGTCGATGACCAATACTTTGCCCTGACCGGGCGTGGCGAGCAGCTTACGCACCCAGGAATTGTCTTCAAAAATCTTCAGGGTAACGATGGCGCCGTGGCAGGCGCGTCGGCCGCCGAGCGAGATGAACATCGGGGATACCACCTGGACTCTGCCCTCATGAGCGTCGCACAGGTCTGCGGTCTGGAACTCCATGTTGTCCTGTCTCCAAAATGAAAAAGCGGCGGTAAGGATACCGCCGCTAGGCCAGGGTGGAAATCTCGGGCGTCAGGCAGCCGGCGCGGCCGCCACTTCTTCTTCGAAGCCCAGCACCACCTTCTCAGTCTCGTCCAGATCAATGGTGACCTTGCCACCGTTGACCAGACGGCCGAACAGCAATTCGTCCGCCAGGGCCGCGCGGATGGCATCCTGGATCAGGCGGGCCATGGGGCGGGCACCCATGAGCGGATCGAAGCCTTTCTTTGCCAGCCAGCTGCGCAACTTGTCGGTGAAGATGGCTTCCACCTTGCGCTCGTGCAACTGTCCCTCCAACTGCATGAGGAACTTGTCCACCACCCTGAGGATGATTTCCTCGTCCAGTGCCTTGAACGAAATGATGCCGTCCAGCCGGTTGCGGAACTCCGGGGTGAACAAGCGCTTGATGTCGCCCATTTCGTCGCCGGCTTCCCGCTTGCTGCTGAAGCCGATCACGGCCTTCTGCATGGTTTCGGCTCCAGCGTTGGTGGTCATGATGATGATCACGTTGCGGAAGTCCGCCTGGCGGCCATTGTTGTCGGTCAGCGTGCCGTGATCCATCACCTGCAGCAGGATGTTGTAGATGTCCGGGTGTGCCTTTTCGATCTCGTCCAGCAGCAAAACGGCGTGGGGCTTCTTGGTCACCGCCTCGGTCAGCAGGCCACCCTGGTCGAAGCCCACATACCCGGGGGGGGCGCCGATGAGCCGTGACACCGCATGCCGCTCCATGTATTCGGACATGTCGAAACGGATCAACTCGATCCCCAGCACGTAGGCGAGTTGCCTGGCCACTTCCGTCTTGCCGACACCCGTGGGGCCGGAGAAGAGGAAGGAGCCGATGGGTTTCTGTGGATTGCCCAGGCCCGAGCGGGACATCTTGATCGCCTTGGCCAGTGCCTCAATGGCAGCGTTCTGCCCGAACACCACGGATTTCAGATCCCGCTCCAGGGTCTTGAGCGCGGCGCGATCGTCGGACGACACGTGCTTGGGCGGGATGCGCGCCATCTTGGCCACGATCTCCTCAATCTCGGTCTTGCCGATCACCTTCTTCTGCTTGGATTTCGGCTGGATGCGCTGGGCTGCGCCCGCCTCGTCGATCACGTCGATGGCTTTGTCCGGCAGGTGGCGGTCATTGATGTAGCGAGAAGACAGTTCGGCGGCGCTGGAGATTGCTGCCGACGAGTATTTGACGCCGTGGTGCTGCTCGAACCGGGACTTGAGGCCGCGCAGGATGGCGACGGTTTCTTCCACCGACGGTTCATTCACGTCGATCTTCTGGAAGCGGCGGGAGAGCGCATGATCTTTCTCGAACACCCCCCGGTATTCCGTGTAGGTGGTCGCGCCGATGCACTTGAGCTGGCCTGAGGAGAGGGCCGGCTTGAGCAGGTTGGACGCATCCAGCGTGCCACCTGAGGCGGCACCGGCGCCGATGAGCGTGTGGATTTCGTCGATGAACAGGATGGCGTTCTGGTTTTCCAGCAATTGCTTGAGCACAGCCTTGAGCCGCTGTTCGAAGTCCCCGCGGTACTTGGTGCCCGCCAGCAGTGCGCCCATGTCCAGCGCGTACACCTGGGCGTGGGCCAGCACTTCCGGAACCCGGCCTTCAAAGATCCGACGGGCCAAGCCTTCGGCGATGGCCGTCTTGCCCACACCCGCTTCGCCTACCAGGAGAGGATTGTTCTTGCGGCGGCGGCAGAGCGTCTGGATGACCCGCTCGACTTCCTTCTCGCGGCCGATGAGCGGATCGATCTTGCCCACCATGGCCTGGGCGTTGAGGTTCTGGGTATAGGCTTCGAGCGCTCCGTTGGAGGCAGCGCTCTCCTGCTCCTGTTCGCCGCTGTTCTCGTTGCTCTCGGCGGGCTTGGGGCCGCCTTGCTGGGGCGATTTGGTAATGCCGTGGGAGATGAAATTGACCACGTCCAGCCGGGTGATGCCTTGGCGCTGGAGGAAATACACGGCGTGGGAATCTTTCTCGCCGAAGATGGCGACCAGCACGTTGGCGCCCGTCACCTCTTTTTTGCCGGAGGATTGCACGTGGAGGATGGCACGCTGGATCACCCGCTGGAAACCCAGCGTCGGCTGCGTGTCGATCTCCTCGCTGCCGCCCACGATGGGCGTGTGCTCGGTGATGAAGGCGGAGAGTTCCTTGCGCAGCTCGTCGATATTGCAGGCGCATGCGCGGAGGACTTCTGCCGCGGACGGGTTGTCCAGCAAGGCAAGAAGCAGATGTTCCACCGTGATGAACTCGTGCCGTTTTTGCCGGGCTTCCACAAAGGCCATGTGCAGACTGACTTCAAGTTCCTGCGCGATCATCTCAATTTTCCTCCATCACACACGCTAGGGGATGCTGATGCTGGCGTGCGAACGCGCTAACCTGCTCCACCTTGGTGGCAGCGATATCTTTCGGGAAGACGCCACAGACGCCGACTCCCTCCTTGTGGACTTTGAACATGATACGCGTAGCCTGTTCTCGGTTCATACCGAAAAAAGTCTCAAGCACGATTACGACGAAGTCCATGGGAGTGTAATCGTCGTTCAGTAGCAGTACCTTGAACAGCGGGGGCGGTCGAACCTTGGATCGCTCCGCTTCCAAGACCGATTCGTCTTGCTTACGTATGGCCATAGACACATTCTAAACCGAATCCGCAGTCGAGCAATGGCGCTCGAAATCATGGGGTTGCGCCACTTTTGGGGGCAGGCAAAGGGCATTTTTGGTGCAATGCGCCATCAATGTGCACTCCTCGAATTCAGGACGAGCAATGGGATTCTTGCACGTTGACGGCACGGTTTCGGCTTTCCTGTATGCGGTCTTGCAGCAAAAATCCCGGGTTTTCCTTGCTTGACGCTGATTGTGGGGTAGGCGTAAAAAGTACAACGTGTTTGCTTCACTCGGGGTTGCATGCTGCTCGACGCGTCTCGCCGGTCACGGTTCGGGTGCGCGGGTCTCTGGCGGTAATCGACGTACGGGACAAACATGGGCTGGGGTTGCACCCGGATTGGGCTTTCAAGTTACAAGGATCTCGTTTTATGGCAACTGGCATTGTGAAGTGGTTCAACGACGCAAAAGGTTTCGGCTTCATTACTCCGGACGATGGGGGGGAGGATCTGTTCGCGCACTTCTCTGCCATCCAGATGCCCGGTTTCAAGAGTCTCAAAGAAGGTCAGCGCGTTTCGTTCGACGTGACCCAGGGCCCCAAAGGCAAGCAGGCGGCCAATATCCAGTCGGCCTGAGCGGCAGCTTGCGGCGCCTGAGCGCGCCACGTGGCAAACAAAAAGCCCCGCATTTCAGCGGGGCTTTTTGTTTCCAGGGCCAGTTGCCCGGCCGAACCCATCAGGACTACATGCGGGCAATCATGGCATCACCGAATGCGGAGCAGGAAACCTCTTCGGCGCCTTCCATGAGGCGGGCAAAGTCGTAGGTGACGACCTTGTCGCCGATGGCCGCTTCCATGGCCTTGATCACAAGGTCGGCGGCTTCTTTCCAGCCCAGGTGGCGCAGCATCATCTCGGCCGAGAGAATGAGGGAGCCCGGGTTCACCTTGTCCAAACCCGCGTATTTGGGTGCTGTCCCGTGGGTGGCCTCGAAGCAGGCGTACTGGTCGGAAATGTTGGCTCCGGGCGCGATGCCGATGCCGCCGACCTGTGCAGCCAGCGCGTCGGAGATATAGTCGCCATTCAGGTTCAGCGTGGCGATTACATCGTATTCGGCCGGGCGCAACAGAATCTGCTGCAGGAACGCGTCCGCGATGGCGTCCTTGACGACGATTTCCCGCCCTGTGTTCGGGTTCTTGAACTTGCACCACGGGCCGCCGTCGATGGGCTCGGCGCCAAATTCTTCGCGTGCCACCTTGTAGCCGGTGTCGCGGAACAGGCCCTCGGTGAACTTCATGATGTTGCCTTTGTGCACCAGGGTCACCGACTTGCGGTCGTTGTCGATGGCGTACTTGATGGCGGCGCGAACGATGCGGGTGGTCCCCTCGATGGAAACGGGCTTTACGCCGATCCCGGAGGTTTCAGGGAAGCGGATCTTCTTGACCCCCATTTCGTTCTGCAGGAACCCGATGACTTTTTTGGCGCCTTCAGACAGGGCCGCCCATTCGATGCCGGCATAGATGTCTTCCGTGTTCTCCCGGAAGATCACCATGTTCACCAGTTCGGGGTGCTTGAGCGGAGAGGGTACGCCCTTGAAATACTGCACCGGGCGGACACACTGGTAGAGGTCCAGTTCCTGCCGCAGGGCCACGTTCAGCGAGCGGATGCCGCCGCCGACAGGGGTGGTCATGGGCCCCTTGATCGAGACTGAGTACGTCTTCAGCGCGTCGAAGGTTTCTTTGGGCAGCCATTCGTCCGGCCCATAAATCTGGGTGGATTTCTCGCCGGCGTACACCTCCATCCAGTGGATTTTCTTCTGGCCGCCGTAGGCCTTGGCCACGGCGGCATCGATCACCGCCATCATGACCGGGGTGATGTCCACGCCGATGCCGTCCCCTTCGATGTAAGGAATGATGGGATTGTCCGGGACGGGTTGGCCGGGAACGATCTTGCTGCCGCCTGCGGGTACTTTGATACGAGAAGTTGCGCTCATTCCTGCTCCCTCGATGGTCGCCAGATGCGACGGAATGGATGACGTGGGCACCTGCCCGTACCTGCAGCGCAGACGCCACAACGAGTCGGGCGATGCTTGGCGGTGGATGCGGCAGCACCCGCTGCACCGGGTCCGGGAGGCGGGACGAATCTGAAGCCCTTCGAGTTCAGGTTTTCGCTTGGCCGCAAGGCGCATCCAATGTGTAATTATCCACGAATCCGCTGTACCGACCAACGCACCGGGGATGTCTCGTCGTTTGGTCGTATCGCGATGAAAATCAATGTCTTCAAGGTGATTTGCCGTGCCCGGTGCGTGCGCCGGGCACGGGGGAAAGCGAGGGAGGAGGCTGGCATGGGAGAGGCGCGACCAAGCGTGGCGCTGCAGGTGGCGCATGCGTTGATCGAGGGGTTCAACAAGCATTACCGCTTGTTCCGGGAGGCGAGCCGGAAGGCCAAGGATCTGTTTGATGCCCAGGACTGGCCTGCCGTGCATCTGACGATCAAGGAGCGTATCCGCTTCTATGAAACCCGGGTGCGGGAAACGGTGGAGCGGTTGCGCGCCGACTTTCGCGCCGACGAGATCGACTTCGACACTTGGCAAGGGGTCAAGCTGCTCTACATTGGTATGCTGATCAATCACAAACAGCCGGAACTGGCGGAAACCTTCTTCAATTCCGTCACAACCAAGATCCTCCACCGCAACTATTTTCACAACGATTTCATCTTCGTGCGTCCAGCGGTTTCCACCGAGTACATCGAATCCGATCCGCCCACTTACCGTAGCTACTATCCGGGCGAGAAGGGGCTGCGGGACGCGATCCGCCGGGTGTTCCTGGATTTCGAGTGGCGCACGTCGTTCGAGGATCTGGACCGTGACGTGAATTTCATCGTCGAATCCGCGCGGAATCACCTCAAGGGCGCGTGGCCCAAGGTGGACGTTAACTTCCAGATCCAGGTGCTGGCTTCGGCCTTTTATCGCAACAAGGCCGCCTACGTGATCGGCAAGGCGGTCAATGGCCCGCAGGAATACCCCTTTGCGGTGCCGGTTCTGCACGGGCCGGACGGGCGGCTTTACCTGGACACCGTCCTCTTCGACAGTCAGCAGATCAACGTGCTGTTCAGCCTGAGCCGGGCTTACTTCATGGTGGACATGGAAGTCCCGTCGGGCTACGTGCAGTTCCTGCGCTCGATCATGCCCAACAAGCCACGGGCGGAGCTGTACACCATGATCGGGCTGGGCAAGCAGGGCAAGACCATCTTTTTCCGGGATCTGATCCAGCACCTTCGCCACTCGGACGACATGTTCATGGAGGCCCCCGGCATACGCGGGCTGGTGATGCTGGTGTTCACGCTGCCCTCGTATCCGTATGTGTTCAAGATCATCAAGGACATCTTCGGCAGCAGCAAGGACACGGACCGGGCAACTGTCAAGAGCAAGTTCGTGATGGTGAAACAGGTGGACCGGGTCGGGCGCATGGCCGACACCCTGGAGTTTTCCGACATGGCCCTGCCCAAGGACCGGTTTGCCCCCGAGTTGGTGGAGCAACTGCGCCAACTGACGGCCTCGGTGATCGAGGAAAACGATGAGGAGATCGTCATCCGCCACCTCTACATCGAGCGGCGGATGACGCCCCTCAACCTTTACCTGGAAACGGCCACCCCGGAACAGGTGGAGGCAGTGGTGTTCGAATACGGCAATGCGATTCGCGAACTGGCCACAGCCAACATCTTCCCCGGTGACTTGCTGTGGAAGAACTTTGGCGTTACCCGCTACGGGCGGGTCGTGTTCTACGACTACGACGAAATCGAATACCTTACCGACTGCAACTTCCGCCGTATCCCCGAAGCGCCGACCCCCGAGTTGGAGATGTCGGGGGAGGTTTGGTATTCGGTGGCCCGCAACGATGTGTTCCCCGAAGAGTTCCGGACTTTCCTGCTTACCTCGCCGGTGATCCGCAAAGCCTTCGTGAAGCACCATGCCGATCTGCTGGCGCCGGAATTCTGGAAGTCGGCGCAGGAGAAGATCCGGGCGGGTAAAGTCTCGGATTTCTTTCCCTATCCGGAGAAGATGCGATTCTGCCGGTGCTTCGCCAATCCTCCGGGGCCGTCGACGGCTGCTTGAGGGAGCATTTCCGTGTCCTGCCTCATTCTGTTCAACAAGCCTTTCGGTGTGCTCAGTCAGTTTACGGACGAAGGCGCGCGCCGGGGTCTTGGCCACCATCTGACGATTCCCGGCATCTACGCGGCGGGGCGCCTGGACGCGGACAGCGAAGGTTTGCTGGTGCTGACCGATGATGGCCGGTTGCAGCAACGGATTGCCGATCCCCGCCACAAGTTGGAAAAGAGGTACTGGGCGCAGGTGGAAGGCGTGCCCACCGAAGCAGCGCTGGAGCAACTGCGGCGGGGCGTCGATCTTGGCGATTTCGTCTCGCGGCCGGCGCGGGCGCGGCTGATCGGCGAGCCGCCCGGGCTGTGGCCTCGCACTCCGCCCGTGCGTTTCCGCAAAGAGATCCCGACGGCCTGGATCGAACTGTGCATCCGGGAGGGCAAGAACCGCCAGGTGCGGCGCATGACCGCCAAGGTAGGCTTTCCTACCCTGCGGCTGATCCGGGCCGCTGTGGGGCCGTTGTGTCTTGATGGTTTGCAGCCGGGCGCCTGGCGAGAGGCGACGCCGGAGGCCTTGGGTTAACCCACCACAACCCGAGCTTGTCCCGACGGATGGTTGTGCGAATGCAAGCTCAATGACAACATTTTCCTTATTGCGATCGCTCAGGCGATGCCACACTAATTTCAATGGAGTACGAAATGCGCATGTTCACTCGCGTATCCCTGTTTGTTTGCGCTTGCTTTCTGCTGCCGGCCGCCGAGGCCCAGATGCCGGTGGTGGAGCTGTCTGCCGGCATCCACCGCATTGAGGCAGAACTGGCCCGGGACCCGGACTCCCGGGCGACGGGGCTGATGCAGCGGCGTCAAATGGCGGCTAACCGGGGCATGCTGTTCGCCTTTCCGGTGGCGGCCGTGCACTGCATGTGGATGCGCAATACCCTGATCCCCTTGAGCGTCGCTTTTCTTGACGAGAAGGGGGTGATCCTCAATGTGGAGGAGATGCAGCCCCAGACTGAAACCAACCATTGCGCAACCCGGGCCGCTCGCTATGCCCTGGAGATGAACGCCCAGTGGTTTGCCCGCCGGGGGCTCGGCAAAGGCGCGCAGGTACAGGGGGTGGCGGGTATCCAGGCGATGGATTGAGCGGTGCGCATGGGGCTCAAGGTCTGCGGCTCCGGGTCGTTCTAGTGGCATGTCTGCCCCATCGGGTTTGGGGGCTGGCGGTCGGCGATGCGTGAGCCGCCATGGTGCGAAGTAACCATAACAACAACGCGTGAAGCATCGCTTCGCGACGGGAGAACACCGATGAACGGGCGTAGGACCTTACCAAGCCTGGCGTTGTGCCTGGCGTCGGGCATGGCCATGGCGGGGCACGCGGTCGTGCCGCCAGAGCGGCCACCTGCCGCTTCGAAGGTCGCCGGGCTGCCGATGGCCGAGCCTCTGCGCATGGCCGCCAAGCCTACCCGGATGCCGCCTCCGGGGTCGCAACGGGGGGCAACTCGGCTGCGTTTGTCGGGGCCCGCGTGATCGACCCTCATTCCCGCCCTGGTCTGAAACAGTCCCGTCCGGTTCGCCCATGACTCCTAAGCTGATTTCCAATCTTTTCCTTGCCTGGGTAATGTTCACCCCGTGGATGCTTGGGGGTAACCGGGTGTGGGCGCTGGCGATTCTGGCGCCCTTGCTGGCCCTGATCAGCATCGCCCATTGCTGGGTGCAGGCCCGGGCGGCCACTGGCGCTCAGCCACCGGTGGCTTTCCCGCGACTGCCGGCGGGCGTCTTCGCGGCGCTGGTATGCCTGGTTTTGCTGCAGTGGATGCCGGTGAGCGATGGGGTGTTGTCTTTTCTTTCACCCGCTGCGGCCGAGGTCTGGTCCGGCACCCGGGCGCTGCAAGGGGAGGGAGGAAGCTTTGCGGTTTCCCTCGACAGCTACCAGACCCATGTTTCCCTGCTCAGGTTGTTCATCTACGCCAACGTTTTCTACCTGACCTGGTCGCTCTTCCGGCGGCCGGAGGATCTCCGGCGGCTGGGCTACACCATCGTGGCGGCGGGCACGCTGGAAGCCCTGTTCGCCATTGCCATGGTGGCCACCCGTGGCCGCTACAGCCTGCTGGATACGACCGTGGTGAATGAGGTGGCCAACGGCAGTTTCGTCAATCGCGGCCACTTCGCGGCCTATATGGTGACGTGCCTGTCCATTGGCGTCGGCATGATGGTGGGCAAGATATCGGACCCCAAGGGGCCCCGTTCCTGGCGCCAGCGGTTCCGGGACTGGCTCAAGCTGGTGCTGAGCAGCAAGGCGCGGCTGCGGGTGCTGCTGGTGCTCATGGTGGTGGCACTGATCCTGACCCGTTCCCGGATGGGCAATTTCAGCTTCTTCTTCGCCCTCGGCATGCTGGGCGCTGCGCACATGTGGGCCACGCGCAAGATCCACCGGGGGTTTGTCATCCTCATCGTGAGCATGGTGGTGGTGGACACGGTGCTGATCGGCTCCTGGGTCGGGTTGGGCGAGTTGGCCCAGCGGGTACAGGACACGACCCCGACGGACGTGGCGGTGCGGCAGGCGGCCAGCTTCGTGGCGCTTGATCTGCTGCGCCTGTTCCCGGTGCTGGGGTCAGGCGCGGGCTCCTACTACGTCATGTACTTTCATCACGCCAGCCCGGATGACCCCAACTGGTACGAACACGCCCATAGCGATTTTCTGGAACTGGCCAGCGAGATGGGGATCCCCGCCTTTCTGATGGTCGCAGCGCTGATCGCGGTGAGCACCCTCAAGGCGCTGGCGGTGGCGCGCAACGAAGAGCGCCGGGTGGTTCGGGGCATGGCGTTTGGCGCCTTCATGGCCATTTGCGGCGCGGTGACCCACGCCACAATGGAATTCAATCTGCAGATGCCCGCCAACGCCATCCTGTTTTCCATCGTCCTGGCCCTGCCTTGGGCAATGAGCGCCCGCGCCGGGCGCGTGGCCGTGGCGGCAGCGCCGGCGGACGCCGTTGTGGAGCCGGCATCCGTGGTCCCGGATGGCGGCGCCGACGCGTCTCCCCACCCGGAGTCGCCCGAACCGGCAGCGAGCCGCAGGAGCAAACGCGCCAGGAGGAGTGGCCAGTGAACGGGATGGATAAACCGGCGCGCAAAGTGGCGGGTCTGGATCGTTGGTTGCCTGCAGGGATGGCGGTGCTGGCCCTGGTTTCCGCAGTCCAGCTGGTACGGCTGGGCGTGGCGGACCGGGTGTCGATGACGCCAAGCATGGTGATCAACGCCTGGGAGAACTACGACGCGTTGCCGGAAGAAGAAAACTGGGAGCGGGAGTGGATGAAGGTGGCGTTCTCCCTGCGCTGGGCACCGGACAGCCCCCTGCACCACGAGACGATGGCCAGCTTGTACATGATGCGCACCAGCGGTCCCCTGGCGGAGGAGATCGACCCGAAGGCCTATGCCCGCAAGGCCGCCGAGCACTACCGCAGTTCGCTGCGTCTGCGCCCAGCTTCGGCGCATACCTGGGCCAATCTGGCGCTGGCGAAGCACCGGGCGGGCGAACCGGACCGGGAGTTTGTCGAGGCGCTGCACTCAGCGGCGCGGATGGGCGCCTATGAGCCCACGATCGGGCTCATGTTTGCCGAGGCTGCCCTGTCCAACTGGTCTCGCGTGCCGCCCGATGTGCGAGCACCGGTGGCACGCACCATCGATTACGTGTGGACCGAGAAAAAGGTGGAAACCGTGACAGAGGCCAGGGCTGCCGGTGAGCGCAGCGTCTGGTGCTCCGATACGGGCAACAGCGTGCTGGTTCGGCTATGCACGGCGGTCAAGGCCAGGGAGCGGGAAGAACTGGAACGGGCGGCGAAGGCCGGGGAGCTGAAACCCGTCCGGGACGGGGAAGCCGGCAAGTAGCACCGGGGCGGGCGCAGAGCAGGCGGCGCGCCCGGGCTGCGTTGCCCATTTGGACCGGGGTGCGCTCAGGCGCCCCGAATGCGCCCCACCAGGGCGGTGGTGGAGCGTTCGTGCTCGAAGGGAATCGAGTGCACCCGGCCGCCGCGTGCGCTGACCAGATCGGCGCCCACGATGTCCGCCACCTTCCAGTCGCCGCCCTTTACCAGCACATCCGGTTGGCACAGGCGGATGGTTTCCAGGGGCGTGTCTTCGTCAAACCAGGTGACCAGGCTGACGCTCTCCAGCGCGGCCAGCACGGCCAGCCGATCCTCCAGCATGTTGATGGGGCGATCGCCCCCCTTGCCCAGACGCTTGACCGACGCATCGGTATTGGCAGCCACCACCAGGCTGCCCCCCAGGGCCCGGGCCTGGGCCAGATAGGTCACATGGCCACGGTGCAGGATGTCGAAACAGCCGTTGGTGAAGACCACCGGGCGGGGCAGCCGGGCAACGCGTGCGGCCAGCGCGTCCGGGGCGCAGACCTTGGCCTCGAAGCCGGGCCGGGGGTAAGAGGGGGCGGTGCTCATCAGGCGGCTGCGGGCAGGGATTTACGGTAACGGTTGAGTTCCGACACGGTCTTGAAGGTCTCGCCAAACAGGCTGGAAAGGTTGCGCAAGATGCCCCCCACCACCCGTGCCTCGCATTCCTTGTCAAAGTCGATCTGCTCGTCCAGCCAGTGTTCCAGCCAGTCCGGATCAGGGAGCCGGCTCTGCACGGTGTCGTTGGGGAACAGCGCCTTGTTCACGTGCAGGTTGGTCGGATGCAGCGGTTTGCTGGAGCGGCTGGAACTGGCCATCAGCACGCCGAGCTTGGTGAAGGCGCGGCGGGCTTCATCGCCGTTCTGCTCGATGGCACGTTTCATGTACTTGAGATAAGCGCCGCCGTGGCGGGCTTCGTCCCGGGAGATCAGGTCGTAAATCGCCTTGATCACCGGTTCCGTGTGCCATTCGCTGGCGCGCCGATACCACTGGGTCAGGCGTACCTCGCCGCAGAAATGCAGCATCAGCGTTTCCAGCGGGGGGGCCGGGTCGAACTCGAAACGCACCGCGTGCAACTCTTCTTCCGTCGGCACCAGATCGGGCCGGAAGCGGCGCAGGTACTCGATCAGCACCAGGGCGTGTTTCTGCTCCTCGTAGAACCAGATCGACATGAAAGCGGAAAAATCGCTGTCATGGAGGTTGTCACGCAGGAACATTTCGGTGGCGGGCAGCGCCGACCACTCGGTGATGGCGTTCATCTTGACCGTGAGCGCCTGTTCGTCAGTCAGCAAGGTGGCGTCGAAACTGTCCCACGGCACGTCGTCCGCCATGTTCCAGCGCGCGCTTTCCAACGATTTGAATAATTCCGGATATAGCATTGATCCTCCTCCCGAGCGCGGCATGGTAGCAAACTCGGGAAGAGCTTGCGAACGGTTCTCGTTAAGCCCCTGCTGCCAGGCGGGGTTTTCGGTGTTATCCGGGAACACCCGGATGCGCATCGCGCCATGCGGCGATCGCGCCCGGCAGTTCCTCCAGCCCCCCAAAGACGCGTACGGCTTCGCTGTTCCCCGGGCGGCCGGCCAGCAGACCGCCACCGGCCCACATTTGCACGCCCGGGTCCAGTTGGCTGCGCACGTCGAGCAGGGCTTCCCACGCGTTGCGCAAGGGCACGGCAGCGCTGAAGGAAACCGCCACGATGTCGAAGCCGCCGGCGCGAGCCGCTTCGCAGATGTCGGAATGGGGGGTACGAGTGCCCAGCGAGAGGCAGTACACGCCTTCGGGCACGAGCATGGCCTCCACCATCAGCAGGCCGAGGCCGTGGGGTTCTTCCGGCAGGGTGGTCAGGAGCACCCGCGGGCGGCTGCGGGGTGTTCCGGCCGCCGCGATGGCGCCGCGCAAGACGTTTTGCACCTGCTCGGTGTACAGGTGTTCCTGATGCACCTGGATCTCGCCGCGCATCCACGCTAGCCCCACCTGCGTAGTAAGAGGTGCCACGGTTTCCAGGACAAAGCGCTGCAGGCCGGCGCGGGCCAGTTGCTGTTGCAGGCTGCCCCGCACGGCATCGGCCTGGTTCGTCGCAAGCAAGGTCAGGCAGTCGCAGCAAGCCTGGGGAGGCGGGGGGGCGGGCAGGCAATCGCAGGCAGCCTCGGCCAGCGCGGTCAGCTCTTCCGGGCAAGCGGGAACGACGCGCCCGGGGCGCAGGCCCTGGTCCAGCAGACGCTTGATCAAGCGAAGGCGCTGTACCTGCTCGGCAGGGTAGAGGCGTTCGCCCCGGTCATCCCGAATCGGGGCGGGAAAACCGTAACGCCGCTCCCAGACGCGAAGCGTTTCTTTCTTGAGGCCGGTTTCGCGTTCGACGGAGGTGATGCCCATGCTAGCGGGGGTTATTTGGGAAGCGTTCATTTTGTCCAGGACAAAGTGTTGACCAATCGTGTTGGTGGCGCTATCGTAGGCCTCGTATTCAAAGTTGTCCAGGACAAAAGGAGGTGTGCGATGAGTGCTTCCGTAATCGGGCCGTTGCGCCACGTGGCTGGAGCCCTTGCGGTGCTGGCGCTGTGGTCGGTCGCCCAGGCGGGCGGGGTCCGCGAGACCGCGGAGGAGGCGGCATGTCGGCGAGAAGAAGCGGCGATTGTCCAGGACAATGCGGCGCTGGATGAACTGATTCTGTTGCATCGGCTGACCGGCGGCTCGGTGCTGCGGCCGGTGCCTGCCACGGGGGTGTCGCTGTGATCCGGCGCTGGTGTGGCTATCTGCTGGCGCTGGCCTGCGCAGCCGGGGCTTCTGCCGCCTGGGGCGGGGCTTGCCCGGATCTGCTCAACCACGTGCAGCCGTCACTGATGGACGAAAACCCCCACAACCTGTGCCAGCACGCGGGGAAAGTGGTGTTGGTGGTCAATACCGCCACCGCCTGTGGCTACACGCCGCAACTGGAGGGCTTGGCTCGCCTCCAGCGCAAGTACCAGGGGCAGGGCCTGGTGGTGCTGGGCTTTCCCTCCAATGACTTTGGCGGGCAGGAGCCCCGTGCCGGGAAGGAAATCGCCGACTACTGCCAGGTCAATTACGGTGTTGATTTCCCCATGTTCAGCAAAAGCCGGGTGGCCGCCGCGGGTGGCAACCCGCTGTTCGATGCCCTGGCCAAGCGCAGTGGTCAGCGGCCCCGCTGGAACTTCCACAAATATCTGATCGGCCGTGATGGCCAGGAAGTGGTGAGCTTCCCCAGCGAGGTGGCGCCGGAGAGCCGGCTACTCGTGTCCACTGTGGAGCGGATGCTGGCCCGCGCCCCTTAAGCCAACCTCAACGATAACAATCATCCCCAACCCCACAGAGGAGTCGCCACTCGTGAATGCGCCGGAAAAACTCTTTCTCCCAGACATCCAGGCCCAGGAAGACAGCCGTGGCGTGCCCATCCAGCAAGTGGGCATCAAGGGCGTGCGCT
The DNA here is from genome assembly GCA_036824045.1 of Rhodocyclaceae bacterium. GTDB lineage: Bacteria > Pseudomonadota > Gammaproteobacteria > Burkholderiales > Rhodocyclaceae > DAITAZ01. The sequence goes on along the minus strand of DAITAZ010000030.1, from coordinate 21,464 downwards.
ACCCGGTCACGGTGCTGATGGCAGATGGCAGCGCCATGCCCAGCGTCGCCCGCTTCGACATGAACGTGGCCCTCGCCGCCCGTGACAAGGGGACGCACATGTCGCGCTTCATCGCGCTTCTGGAGAGCGGGCTTCAGCCCATGTCGGCAAGCGCGCTCGCGGATCTGCTGGAGGCGCAACTCATCAGTCTCGATGCGCAGCGGGGCGAGATCCACGCCAGCCTGCCGGTGTTCATCCGCAAGCAGGCGCCGGTATCCGGCGTGTCCAGCCTGCTGGACGTGGATGCCCGGTTCTCGGCCAGCGGCAGCCGGGGGGTGGGCAAGACCCTGACCCTGCGCGTGGATGTGCCGGTGACCAGCCTGTGCCCGTGCTCGCGGGAAATTTCAGCCTACGGTGCGCACAACCAGCGCTCCTGCCTGTCGGTGAGCGCCACTTTGCAGGCGGGGGCGGACGGGCCTGGCGTAGAGGCGCTTGTCCGCGTGGCCGAGCAGGCCGCCTCCTGCGAGATCTACGGCTTGCTCAAGCGCCAGGACGAAAAATTCGTCACCGAGCGCGCCTACGACAATCCCCGGTTCGTGGAGGACCTGGTGCGGGACGTGGCGCTGGCGCTCGCCGCCGATTCGCGCATCGTCCGCTACACGGTGGAATCGGAGAACTTCGAGTCCATCCACAATCACTCAGCCTACGCCCGCATCGAAGGGATGCGCTGATTTCCTCATCACCCTGGCCAGGAGTCGAGCATGCGCATTGCAGTGGTGGGGGGCGGGATTGCCGGGCTGTCGGCGGCGTGGCTGTTGCGCCGGGCGGGCCGGGTCACCCTGTTCGAGGCGGACACCCGGGTGGGCGGGCACACCCACACGGTGGAGGTCAACATCGATGGGCAGTCAGCGGCGGTTGATACCGGCTTCCTGGTGTTCAACCACCACACCTACCCGCAGTTGACGGCGCTCTTCCGGCACCTGGGGGTGGAAACGGTGGAAACGGACATGTCCTTGGGCGTGAGCGTGGACGAGGGTGCGCTGGAGTGGTCTGGCCGCAGTCTCGACGCCCTCTTCGCCCAACCGGGGAACCTCTGGCGCCCGGCCTTCTGGGGCATGCTCGCCGACATGCTGCGCTTCAACAGCGCCGCCACCCGGGCAGCCTGTGGTGGTGGCGCCGGGCGGGACACCCTGGGGGAATTCCTGGATAGTGGGCACTACGGCGCGCCCTTTCGGGACTGGTACCTGCTGCCCATGGCGGCCAGCATCTGGTCCTGTCCGCCCCGGCAAATGCTGGACTACCCCTTTGCCACCTTTGCCCGCTTCTGCCACAACCACGGCCTGCTGCAGATTGCGCAACGCCCCCGCTGGCGCACGGTGCTCGGCGGCGGGCGGGAGTATGTGCGGAAGCTGCTGGCGGAGTTGGGGGACGTCCGTCGGGGGGCCGCGGTGACCGCGCTCCGCACGGGGAGCGACGGGCTGTGGCTGCACTGGGCAGGTGGCGCCGCCTGTTTTGACCGGGTGGTGCTGGCCTGCCACAGCGACCAGAGCCTGGCCATTCTTGGGGAGGAGGCCAGCCCGGAGGAGCGGGCGGTGCTCGCCGCGGTGCGCTATCAGCCCAACGAAGCCTGGCTGCACACGGATACGGCGCTGCTGCCGCAGCGGCCTGCGGTGTGGTCGGCGTGGAATTTCCTGGCGGGAAGGGGCCAGTCCGGGGAGCAGCCGGTGAGCGTTTCCTACCTGCTCAACCGTCTGCAGCCGCTGCCCTTCGAGCGGCCTTTGATCGTGTCGCTCAACCCCTTGCGGCCACCGCATCCCGAGACGGTGCTGGGCCGGTACGACTATGCCCATCCGGTGTTCGACCACGGGGCGATCGCGGCGCAAGCACGTCTGCCGGCCATCCAGGGGCGGCGGAACATATGGTTCTGCGGTGCCTGGACCGGTTACGGCTTTCACGAGGACGGCCTGCGCTCGGCCCTTGAGGTCGCCGCTGCCTTTGGCGTGCGCCCGCCCTGGGCCGCGGCATCCCCCGCGCCGGGCGCCCCGGCGGTCGCGGAAGGCGTGCCCGCATGAGCGCCCCGGCGCCACATGGCCCCGCTGATACAGGCATCGAGCCGGCGTGCCGGTGGCAGCCGGCCGTGCTGTGCGGGCAGGTCATGCATCGCCGTCCGCGGGGGCCTGCCTACCGGTTCGAATACCCCCTCTTCTGGTTGCGCTTGCCCTTGAATAGCCTGGCGAGGGAGCCGGGCTGGCTGTGCGCGCCCTGGCTGGGGCTGGAGCGTTGGGCGCCGCTGGTGTTGCGCCGCCACGACCACGGCCCCCGGGACGGCAGCGATCTGCTGGCCTGGGCACGGGCACTGCTCGCCCGTTTCCAGGTGCCCGCCGATGGCGAAGTGGTGTTGGAAACCACGCCCCGATTCTTTGGCCTGCTCTTCAACCCGGTGAGCTTCTGGTACTGCCACGATCAGGCCGGTGCCCTGCGCGCCGTGCTGTGCCAGGTGCACAACACGTTTGGCGAGTGGCACACCTATGTGGCCGCCCGGCCGGATCGGGGGCCCATCGGACCGGGAGAGGACCTGGAGGCGCGCAAGGTCTTTCACGTTTCGCCCTTTTTCCCCGTGGGTGGCAGCTATCGCTTCCGTTTTGCCCTGACGGCGGCGGGCAGCCAGGTGTGGATACGTTACGAGCAGGAGTCCTCGGTGCATCTGGTGGCGAGCCTGCGGGGCGAAGCGCGGCCCCTGGGGCGTGTCGAACTCGGGCGGGCGTTGCTGGGCGCCCCCGTGCAGGCCGCGGCAGTCCTGTTCCGCATCCATTGGCAAGCCCTGCGCCTGTGGGCCAGGGGGGCCGTCTTTCATCGCAAGCCTGAGCCGCCCCGACAGGAGGTGTCATCATGACCATGGCCAGTCAGTCCTCGTTTGCGCCCGCCGGGCTGGGCGCCGTGCCCCGCTCCGCGCGCCAGATCCTCACCCTGATCGATCATTTGCCCGAGTCGGTGGAACTGGTCCTGCCAGGCGGGCAGCCCTGGCATGGCCGGGGTCGGGTGGCTGCAGCGCGCCTGACCGTGCACGATTGGGCGTTCTTCGACCATGTGCTCGCCCGGGGCGAGTTGGGGCTGGGTGAAAGCTATGTAGCCGGCTTGTGGGATTGCGCCGATCTGCCCGGTTTGCTCGCCTACCTGGGGCGTCAGCGACAGGCCCTGGGGCGGGCCGTGCATGGTCAGGCCCTGCAACTGATGATGGCGCGGCTGCGCCACTGGCTGCGGCCCAACACCCGGGAGGGCGCGCGGCGGAACATCATGGCCCACTACGATCTGGGAAACGCCTTTTACGCCCTGTGGCTCGACGCCTCCATGAGCTATTCCGCGGCCTGCTTCGCGCACCCGGACGAGCCGCTCGAGCGTGCGCAGCAGCGCAAGTACCGTCGTATTCTCGATCGGCTGGAGGCGCGGCCGGGGCAGCGGATACTCGAGATCGGTTGCGGGTGGGGCGGCTTCGCCGAGATCGCCGCGGCGGAATACGGCTGTCGGGTGGTGGGCATCACCCTTTCCCCCGCCCAACTGGAATGGGCACAACGCCGCATGGCCGCCGCCGGTCTGGACGACCGGGTGGAACTGCGCCTGCAGGATTACCGGGACGTGCCAGGGCGCTTCGACCACATCGTCTCCATCGAGATGCTGGAGGCGGTGGGCGAGCGTTACTGGCCCACCTATTTCAGGACGCTGCGGGACCGGCTCGCCCCCGGGGGGCGGGCGATGATTCAGGTGATCACCATTGACGACGGCTTGTTCCCCGCGTACCGCCGACAGCCGGACTTCATCCGCCAGCACGTTTTCCCGGGCGGCATGCTCCCGGGGCCCCGGCGGCTGGGGCAACTGGCGGCGGGCGCCGGGCTGGCGCTGAATGAAGACCACGCTTTTGGCGACGACTACGCCCTGACGCTGGCCCGGTGGCGGGCCGCCTTTGAACAGGCGTTGCCCCAGGTGCGGGCCCAGGGGTTCGACGAGCGCTTTATCCGTCTCTGGCGCTACTACCTGGCGTTGTGCGAAGGCGGTTTCCGCGCCCGCAACATCGATGTGCGTCAGACCCTGCTACAGGGGTGATGGTGAGTGCACCGGATCTGGCGGGCTTGATCCGCTATTACGAAACCCTGACGCCAGCGAGTGTGGCGGAGCTGGGGAAGTGGTATGCCGCTGACGCCACCTTTCAGGACCCGTTCAATCAGGTTCGCGGCCTGCAGGCGGTGCAGCGGGTCTTTGCCCGCATGTTCGAGCAGGTGCACGCTCCCCGCTTCGCCATCGGCAGTGTTTTCCATGGCGAGCAGGCTCAAGACGGGGTGATGCTGCTGTGGCGCTTCGATTTCGGCCTGCCCTTGCCGGGGCGCGTCGTGCCGATTCACATGGAGGGGAGCAGCCATCTCGGCTTTGCGACGGATGGGAAGGTGCGCACCCACCGGGACTACTGGGACCCGGCGGCGGAACTCTACGGCCAGGTGCCGCTGCTCGGCTGTCTGGTAAGGGGTTTCCAGCGCCGGGTGGGGGCCTGAGCGGGAGCCCCGGCGCAAATCAATTCCACGCTCCGGGCGCTCGGCCCGGACCGCAGCACAGGTTTCGGGCGTGGTCAGTCCCGCTGCAGGCGCTGCTGCTTCTCGCGCCGCTCCTGGGCCTCCAGGCACAGGGTGGCGGTGGGGCGGGCCAACAGCCGGGGCAGCCCGATGGGGTCCCCGGTGTCCTGGCAGTAGCCGTAGGAGCCGTCGTCCAGCCGGGCCAGCGCCTGGTCGATCTTGGACATCAGCTTGCGCTCCCGGTCCCGTACCCGAAGTTCCAGCGCATGCTCCTCTTCCTGGGTCGCACGGTCGGACGGGTCGGCATTGGCTTCGGTCTCGCGCAGGTGCTCGCCGGTCAGCCGGGCGTTGTCCACGAGCTCTGCCTTCTGTTGCAGCAATAGCGCGCGGAAGAACTCGATCTGGGCCTCGTCCATGTACGCAGACTCCGGCATGGCGAGGAGTTCTTCCCGGGGAAAGGGCAGGGGGTAGTGAATCATGGGCGCTCCTTTCTGAGCGATGAGCACTGCGTGTGCCGCCGCGGCATCCCTGCGGTCAGCCTGTTACCGCGGGGCCTGTTATTGGGAAAGCGGGGCTTAATATTACTCGCAAGCCATCACTGCGGGCAGGAAGGATGTCCGCTTTTGCCAACGTCAAATCCGGCTTGTCAGGGGAGCAGGGATATGGCAGCGCGCCCCGGAAAGTACCATCCGGAGCGCGCCGTGGGATCAGCGGCGAGGGGTGCTGGCCGGCTCGGCCGGCTTGGTGCTGTCGAGCTGCTTGGCCTGGCTGTCGCTCACATACTCGAACACCCGCACCACGCGCTGCACCCCGCTGGTCGTGCGGGCGATCTCGGTGGCATGGTCGGCCTCCTGCTGGGTCACCATCCCCATCAGGAAAACGGTGCCCGCCTCGGTTACCACCTTGACCACCTGGGCCGGGAACCTGGAGTACTCCACGAAGCGGGCCTTGACCTTGGACGAGATGTAGGCGTCGTTGCTGCGGGCGGTCAGGGAACTGGGCCAGCCCACCACCAGTTCGTTGCTGATGCCGCGCACGTTGGGCACCCCGCTCACCAGGCGTTCCACCTCCGCTTTCGTGGCTTCATCGATCACCTCTCCGGTGAGGAGCACATTGCGGTTGAAGCTGGTGACGTTGAGGTGGACCTTGTCGCCGTAGCGGTCGCCTACCCGGGCCTGGGCCTTCCACTCGATTCCTTCGTCTTCCAGGTAGGTGCCGGAGGTCCGGCGATCGGCTGCGACCAGAGCGGTCACGCCCACGCCGGTGGCCACCACCGGAAAGCAGCCCTGAAGCGCGGGCACGACAGTGGCTGCCAGCGCGGCGGTGAGCGCGAGGCGCTTGAGCTTGGTCATCACGATTCTCCTAAGAGCATGCAGTCGATGCCATCGCACAGGCAATGGATCATGAGCAGGTGGACTTCCTGGATGCGGGCCGTGCGATTGGCCGGCACACAGAGGTGGATGTCGGTTTCGAGCAGCATCTGGCCGATTTCGCCCCCGCCCTTGCCGGTGAGCGCCACCACCCGCATGTCGCGCTCGTGGGCGGAGCGGATCGCCTCGATCACGTTGCTGGAATATCCGCTGGTGGAAATGGCAAGCAGCACGTCGCGGGGCTGACCCAGGGCGCGCACCTGCTTGGCGAACACCTGGTCAAAGGCGTAGTCGTTGGCGACGGCGGTGAGGATGGAGCTGTCCGTGGTCAGCGCCAGCGCTGCCAGCTCCGGGCGTTCCTTCTCGAAGCGGCCCACCAGTTCCGCCGCGAAGTGCTGGGCGTCCCCGGCTGAACCACCGTTGCCGCAGGCGAGTATCTTGCCGTTGGCCAGCAGGCACTCGACCATGATTTCAACGGCCATGGCCAGTGGCGCGGATAGCACTTCCGCTGCTTCGAGTTTGAGGTGGGCGGAATCATTGAAATGACTGGCGACCCGGGCGACGAGATCCATCGTGAAAGAATGCCTTGCTGATGCCGATGGGGACTCATTCTAGCATTGTCGGCGCGGGCTGCCGCCAGCCCCGGGGCTGCGCACCCGGGATGGGGTCGCGCGTTGCGTGACTGGAAGGGGCGGCGCGGTGCCGGGAAACCGGGGGCGGCGAGGGCGCTTGCGTGGGGCCGCCTACCGGACCGAACGGACCGTCGCCCGTAGGCTCAGGGGTGGATGGCCGGGGGCTCAGGTGGCGCTTTCGCGCCGGGGCGTCTAGTGGTGGGCGCCGTTCTTGCCCTTCGCTGCGGGCGGCGCATCGTCCTGTTTGTCGTCGTGGGCGGCGTCGGCCCCGTCGCCTTTGCCTCCATCCCCGCCTTTGTCACCTTTTTCCTTCTTCTTGCCCGGTGGGAGTTCGGCGGGCAGGGTGGGGGGGACGACCTCGATTTGTTTCTCGGTCATGTAGTCGTTCATTTCCTTCCAGCCCGCGAACACCGCGGCCTTCACTGCCTTGGGGTTGAGCCGGTAGCAGTCCTCCAGCGCCCGCCCGGCGTGGCGGCAGGCGCTGCCCACGGCCTTGCCCTCGGCTTCCTTGGCGGCGGCTGTCTTGGCCGGGTCCGGAATGCCCAATTGCTCGCAACCGGCCAGCAGCAGCGCGGCCGATATCAGGAGCATGCTTGAACGCAGTGTCGATGCCATGAAAAGAAAGGAAGATGGCCCTGTTATTCCCCATGAGTTAACGTCACTGAGTAGCATCTACTTGATGCTTGTCGGCAAGGCTCCCGTGGCACGGGGCCTGGCAGCAAGGAAGCCGGGGCAAGGGCGCGTCAGCGGGCAATCCTCCCCGTCCCGGCAGAGTCCGGTGGCGGCATAATGCGCGCCACCCTGCCCGAGCCGAAGGCAGGCAACGATTGGAGAAGCGCGGGAATGAATACATGGATACGCGGCATGGGGCGCATGTTGCCCTGGCTGTTGGGGGGATGGATGCTTTCCAGCCCCGCGGGGGCGGTGGACATCCGCCTGGCCCACGACCTGGACCCGGATCGGCAGGAAGCCCTGAGCCACCTGGTCAGCCGGTTCAATGCCAGCCGCCCGGGGGACAGGGTGGTGCTCGAAACGGTCCGGGACCTCAAGGCCCAGGACGAGCCTCCCAACCTTGCCCTGTTTGATGAGGATGACAAGCCTGACAGCCTGGTCGGGCGGCGGCTGTTGCCGCTCCATCAGGTGATGCAGGAGGCGGGCAGGAAGGTGGATCTGGCCGGTTTCCACAAGGTTCTGCTGGAGGCGGGTGGCGATGCCAAGGGGCGGCTGGTGAGCTTGCCCATGGCCTACGCCTATCCGACCCTGTTCTACAACCGGGATGCCTTCCGCAAGGCGGGGCTGGACCCGGAGCAGCCCCCGCGCACCTGGTGGGAGATGCAGCAGGCTGCGGCGGCACTGGCGGCGGCGGGCTACGCCTGCCCCTACGCTTCGTCCCGGCCGGTGTGGCTGCACCTGGTCAACCTGTCGTCCCAGCACAATGCACCGTTCGCGGTCCAGTCCCGCCAGGGCCAGTCGCTCGTTTTCAACGGCTTCGTGCAGGTCAAGCACATCGCTCGCCTGTCCAGTTGGGTGAAAAGCCGTTACCTGCACCTCTTCGGGCCGGGGGATCAGGCGGATGACCGCTTCGTGACGGGGGACTGCGCCATGATCACTGCCGGCTCGGCCCTGCAGAACCGGCTCACCGCCCAGGCCGCCTTCGATTTTGCCGCCGCCGACCTGCCCCACTACGACGACGTGGTGGATGCCACCCCCGCCAATGTGCTGCCGGGGGGCCGGGCCTTGTGGGCGTTCGCCGGCCACGGCAAGGGCGAGGTGCGGCTGGCGGCCGAGTTCGTGGCCTTCCTCCTGCGCCCCGAAGTGCAGCGGGAGTGGGTGGAGCAGACCGGTTTTCTCCCCCTCTCCACGGCGGGTCAGGGTTTGCCCCTGACGGCCCTGGACCGGGCGTTGCAGAGCCGGTTGAAGGCCCGCTCCCAGGTGGGGCCCACCCTGGCCACGGCCGCGGCCCTGCGCAGCAATCACAGCTTCCAGCAGGTCTGGCGCATCACCAACCAGGAACTGCAGGACGTATGGGCCGACCGCAAGCCCGCCAAGGCGGCGCTGGATCAGGCGGTGGAGCAGGGCAACCAGGCCTTGGCCCTGCCGCCGCTCGCCCGGTGACGCCGTGGGCCGCTGGCATTTCCCGCGCCTGATTGCCCACCGCTGCGGGGGCGTGCTCGCGCCCGAGAATACGCTGGCCGGTTTGCGCCAGGCGTCCCTGGCGGGGTACGGCGCGGTGGAGTTCGACGTGATGCTGGCGCGGGACCGGACGCCGGTGCTCATCCACGACGAAACGCTCGACCGCACCACCAACGGTTGCGGCCGGGTGGCCGATCACGACTACGCCCAGCTTGCCTGCCTGGATGCCAGCGCCGGGTTTGGCGCCGGGTTCGGCCCGGAGCCCATCCCCGATCTGGCCTCGGCAGCCCGGTTGTGCCGGCAGCTCAATCTGTGGGCGAACGTGGAGCTCAAGCCCGCCGAGGGCTCGGACCAGGAAACCGGTGCCCTGGTGGCCTGGATGGTCCGGCGCTACTGGGAGGGCGCCGATCAGTGGCCCCTGCTTTCCTCCTTTTCCGAGGTGGCGCTGGCGGCGGCCCGCAAGGCCGCTCCCCTGCTGCCCCGGGGGCTGCTGGTGGGCGTGATTCCGCCCGACTGGCAGGCGCGCATGGCGCGGTTGGGCTGCGTGACCCTGCACTGCGATGCGGCAGTCAATCCGCCGGAGCGGCTTGCCCAGGTGGTGGCCTCCGGCACTCCGGTGCTGTGCTACACCGTCAATTTGCGGGACATGGCCTGGCGCCTGCTGGAGCAAGGGGTCAGCGCTGTCTTCACCGACCGGCTGGACCGGCTGCGGCCGGAAAACCTGCCGGAAACCCCGTCGCGCAAAGGCCTCGAGCCCTAGCGCCCGCTTCAGGCGCCTTGTGCCTCCTCCGGGTCGAACAGAGCCGGGGGAGGCGTGGCCGGGGCGGTGTCGTGGGCCTTGCGCGGGCACGCCAAAGCATCGACCAGGAAGCGGGCCACCCGGTGCCGGTAGGCGATAGGCTGGCTCAGCACGCTGCCCAAGTGCCCGCCCGTGGGGGTGATCCACAGCTCTGTCCCCGCATGGGCGGCAAGGTGGCTGGCATGCGCCACCGGCACACAGCGGTCATCCGCCGCGTGGATGATCAGCAGCGGGCGTTGGCGCAGCCGCGTGGCCAGCAGGGCGGGGCTGAACCGGTAAAGATTCGCCCCCAGCAGCAGCCAGCCCCCAAGGACAAGGCCGGGCAGGAACACCACACCCAGCCCCAGGGGCAGCAGGCCTGGCAGGGTGCGCCAGAGCATGGCGCCAAAGTGGGCGAAGGCGCTATCGCTCACCACCGCGCCGATGGCGGGCTCTTCGGCTGCGGCGGCAATGGCGGCGGCGCCGCCCATCGAAGCACCTGCCACCGCGATCCGCCCCGGCGGGTAGCCGCGTTCCAGCAGCCAGTCCACTGCCCCCAGCACATCGAGCCGCTCGGTCCGGCCAAAGCCCAGGCGGGCCGGATCGCTGCCGCCGTGGCCGCGCAGGTCCAGCGCCAGCACGCTGAGGCCCGCCGCCCGCAACTCCGCCGACAGGCCCCCGGCGGCGCCCGCGAGCGTCTGCCCGCGATGCATCCCCAGCCCATGCACCAGTACCACCGCTCCCCGCGCACCGGCGGCGGGCAGATAGGTGGCGGTGAGCCGGATCAGCGGCGAGCGGCTGTAGAACTGCACCGCGTCGCCCCCGGGGCCGGCCGCCATGGGCGGCGCCGGATGTGCGGTGCAGCGATGCACCAGCGCCAGCGAGGCCGCCCCATAGATCAGGGCCAGCAGGCTGGCCGCGCACATGAGTCCCCATTCCGCCGTTGCCATGATCGCTCTCCCCGTCGTGTTGGCGCCGTGCTGCTGGGTCGCAGTGGGCGCGCATCGGGTTCAGGTGTTTTCGCCGGCGTCATGGCGCCGCCCTAAAGAACTTCGGTCTTCTGCCGATGACTGCGCGGAGGTGGGCCGGCATCGGGTTCGGTCCATTCATCCCCGGGGCGGCGCCCCGGTTCTGGTGGCGAGGAATACCTGGGAATGGGTGTGCGTGCTTGGCTGATCCTGCTTTGGCTGTGCCTGGCCGGGTGCGCCTGGGCCGTGGACGTGGAAGGCCGGAACGATCTGGATCTGGCCGGCCACGCCCAGGTTCTGGTGGACCGGGACTGCACGGCCACTGCGCAGGACATGCAGCGCCCCGAGTGGGCCAGCCGCTTCGAGCAGCCCGGCGCGGGGCGGATCAGTCTGGGCTACGTGTCCGGCTGCGTATGGGTGCGCCTGGCGCTGGCCCAGAGCACGCCCTCCGAGCGCCTGCTGGAGGTGGCGTTCCCCCTGCTCGACGCGGTGGAGCTCTACCGCCCCACCCCGACCGGCGCCTACGAGATGAGCGTGGGCGGGGACACCCGGCCGTTTTCGGTGCGGGAGTTTGCCTACCGCAACTTCGTCTTTCCCTTCGATCACCCGGGCGGGGGCGAGCAGGTGTATTACCTGCGGGCCCAGTCGGAGGGGCCGGTCATGGTGCCCCTGCGCCTGTGGCAGCCCCGCGCTTTCCACTCCGGGTCGGTGGGGGCGGAATACAGCTACGGCGCCTACTACGGCACCATGACCATCATGGTGCTGTACAACCTGATGCTGTTCTTCTTCGTCCGGGACCGCTTCTACCTCTACTACGTCCTCTACATCGGCACCTACGTGCTGTTCCAGTTCAACCTCAATGGCTACGCCCAGCAGTACCTCTGGGGCGACTGGCCGGCCTGGTCCAACCGGGCGCCGGGGGTGTTCATGGGCCTGGCCATTGCGGCGGGCACGCTGTTCTCCCGCAAGTTCATCGACAGCGAGCGAAATTGCCCGCGCCTGGACAAGCTGCTGTGGGGCTTCCAGTACGCCGCCCTGGTCGCCAGCGCCATTTCCCTGTTCGGCTCCTACCGGCTGGGCGCAGCCCTGGGCAATGCCTGTGGCGTGGCCTTCACGCCGGTGTTGCTGTTCGCCGGGGCGCTGGTTTGGCGCCGCGGGCACGAGTCGGCCCGTTTCTTCGTGTATGCCTGGTCCTTTTATCTGGCGGGGATCGGCACCACGGGCCTGGTGTACGGCGGGCTCATCCCCAACAACGCCTTTACCAGCATTGCCATGCAGATCGGCTCGGCGGTGGAGGTGCTGCTGCTGTCCATGGCCCTGGCCGACCGCATCAACCGCCTGCGCCAGGAAAAGGAAGCCGCCCAGCGGGCCGCCCACCGCCACCTCACCCAGCTCAACGAGGAACTGGAGCGGCTGGTGGGCGAGCGCACCGTTCAGCTGGAAGACAACAACCGGCGGCTGCGCGAGAGCGAAACCCGCGTCCGGCTGTTGCTGGAATCCACGGCCGAAGGCATCTACGGGGTGGATCGGGAAGGGCGCTGCCAGTTTGCCAACCCGGCGGCGGTTGCCACGCTCGGCCTGGCGGACGGGCAGGCGGTGCTGGGCCAGCCCATGGAAGGGCTCATCGGCCATAGCGGTGCCGATGGCCGGCTATACACGGCCGGCAGCAGCCCCGTGTACCGGACCATGGGCGACCGGCAGCGGCGTACCGTGACCGACGAATGCTTCGTGCGCCCGGACGGCGAACGGGTGCCCGTGGAATACGCGGTGGCGCCCATGGTGGAAAGCGGCGAAGTGACGGGCGCGGTGGTGGCGTTCCGGGACATCAGCCAACGCCTGGCCCAGGAGCAGGCCCTGGCCTACGACCACGGTCTGAAAGGCGTGGTGGCCGAGTTGTTGCGGGTGCCCCTGAGCGCCCGGACGCTGGAGGACTGCCTGCAGGATGCCCTGGCCGTGCTCCTGGCGACCCCCTTCCTCTCGGCCCCGGGCGCGGCCGCGGTGCTGGTGGCGGATGCCAGTGGCCAGCGGCTGGCGGCCGCGCAGGGGCTGGGGCCGCAGATGCTCGCCAGTTGTCTGGCGTTGCGGGGCGGGGCGGTGGGCGCCCAGGCGGGCCCGGCCGGATACCGCAGCGTGGTGCTCAACCTGGCCGACACCGCCGGCGAACTGGGCGTGCTCGTGCTGTGGGTGCATGAGAACCATGATTTCCAGGCCGTCGAACTGGCCTTCCTCGATACCGCGCGGCTGGCGGTGGCCGGCATCGTCGAGCGCAAGCAGGCCGAGCACTGGCTGGAGCAGGGGCGTCTGGCGGCGGAGTCCGCCAACCGGGCCAAGAGCGAGTTTCTCTCCAACATGTCCCACGAAATGCGCACCCCGCTCCATGCCATCCTCGGCTTCGCCGAACTGGGCGCGAGCCGGGCGGAGGAGGAAGGGCAGCCGCGGCTGCAGGGCTATTTCGACCGGGTGCAGGTGGGCGCGCGGCGGCTTTCCGGGCTGATCGAGGATCTGCTGGAACTGGCCGAGCTGGAATCCGGCGCCCACAGTCTGCGCATCCACGAAGAAGACCTGGCCCACCTGATCACCGACGTGGCTCACCGCATGACGCCCACCCTGCGCAACCACGGCCAGACGCTCACCCTGCGGGTGGCCGCCGATCTGCCCCGGCTGGCGTGCGACGCCCGGCAGATCCGGCTGGTGCTGCGCCACCTGCTGCAAAACGCCAGCCGTTACGGCGGCGACGGCACGGAAATCTCCCTGAGCGCTGGCCTGCTCGAAGACCACACCGCCCTGCGCATCCAGGTGGTGGACCAGGGCGTCGGCATTCCTCCGGCCGAACTCGAAAGCATCTTCGACCGCTTCACCCTCTCGTCCAAGACCCGCACCGGCGCGGGGGGCACCGGGCTGGGGCTGCCCATCTGCCGCCGGGCCGTGCTGGCCCATGGCGGACGCATCTGGGCCAGCAACAACGAGGCAGGCGGCGCCACGTTCACCGTCGAGCTGCCGCTGGTTTCGCCAGCCACCGGACGAGCCTCCGAGGACTCCCAATCAGCGCCGGACTTCGCCTCATAGCATCACCTGCGTGCCCAATTCGACCACCCGGTTCGCTGGCAGGTTGAAGTACGTCGCCGCGCCTTCGGATTGCCGGGTCATCCAGGCAAACATCGCATTGCGCCAGCGGGGCAGTCCGCCGGCACCGTCGACGATGGTCGAACGGGCGACAAAGTAGGTGGTTTCCATCGGGTCCAGCTCCAGTCCGAACCGGCCTGTCCCGGTCAGCGCGGCGGAGACGTCCGCCTCCTCCCGGAAGCCGAAGCGCACCGTCACGCTCCACACATCCGGCGCCAGCATCGTCACGCGCAGCCTCTCGTCCGGCTCGAGCCGGGGCACATCCTCATGCTCCACGTGCAGGAACACCGTACGCGCATGCATCACCTTGTAGTGCTTCAGGTTGTGGAACAGGGCGCTGGGTACGACCGCTGGGTCGGAGGTGAGATACACCGCCGTGCCTGACACTTGCGGCGCATCGGGTCGCGGGCCTGAGAGAAAGTCCCCCATCGGGATGTCGATCTGCCGCCGCTGGCGCGCCACCAGCCCGCTGCCTTCCTTCCAGGTCGTCAGCAGCAGGAAGATCAGCCCACCGAGCGCCATGGGCATCCAGCCGCCCTCGCCGATCTTGGTCAGGTTAGACGCAAAGAAGGCCGCCTCCAGCAGCGCGAACAGGGCGAGTGCGCCCAGGGTCGGCAGCCGGAAGCGCCGGGTCAGGCGCAGGGTGACGTATCCGGTCAGAACGGTGGTGATGATCATCGTCCCCGATACCGCGATGCCGTAAGCCGCCGCCAGCGCGCCGGAAGAGCGGAACTCCATCACCAGGAGCAGCACCGCCAGCAACATGAGCCAGTTGACCGTTGGCGCGTAGATCTGGCCTCGCTCGGTATCCGATGTGTGCAGGATGCGGACCCGGGGCAGGTAGCCCAGATGGGAGGCCTGCAGGGTCATGGAGTACGCGCCGGTGATCGTCGCCTGGGAGGCAATCACGGTAGCGGCCGTGGCCAGTACCACCAGGGGCAGGGTGAGCCAGTCCGGCGCCAAGAGGTAGAAGGGGTTGCGCACTGCCTCCGGGGTTCGGAGCACCAGCGCGCCCTGGCCGAAGTAGTTCAGCATGAGGGCTGGGCACACCAGTCCGTACCAGGCCAGCCGGACCGGCCGGGCGCCAAAATGCCCCATGTCCGCGTAAAGCGCCTCGCCTCCGGTCAGCGCCAGGAACACCGCAGAAAGCAGCAGAAAGGCGCCGTGCGGGTCGCGCACTGCGAAATCCAGGGCGTACCGAGGGTGGAGCGCTGCGATGACCCCCGGCGTCTGGGCGATGCTTGACACCCCCAGCGCGGCGATGGCGAGGAACCACAGGACGGTGACGGGGCCGAACAACGCGCCGACACGACCGGTGCCGTGGCGCTGGATGGCGAACAACAGGATCAGGATCGTTGCCGTGATGGGCACCACCAGGGATTCGAACTGGGGGGTGGCGACGCTGATCCCTTCCACCGCGGAGAGGACCGAAATGGCTGGCGTGATGATGGCGTCGCCGTAAAACAGCGCGGCCGCGAACACCCCGGCGCTGATCACCAGCCAGGCGCCGCGTCCCCCCGTTCCGGAGAGCCGGTGAGCCAATGCTGTCAGTGCCAGCACGCCGCCCTCGCCCTGGTTGTCGAACTGCAGCACGATGGCCACGTACTTGAAGGAGATGATCAGCGTCACGGCCCAGAACAATGCCGAGAGCGTGGCCAGCACATTGTGCTCGGTCAGGGCGATGGCGTGAGAGCCGGCAAATGCCTCCTTGAAGGCATACAGCGGGCTGGTGCCGATATCGCCGAAGACCACGCCCAGGGCGGTCAGCGCGAGCGCCCACTGGCCGGCGCCGCTCGGCGTGGGGTGAGAGGGGGCGGGAGGCACTCCCGCGACAGCGGCTTTTTCAGAAGACATGGCAACTCCGCAGGCAGAAACGGGCCAGGTGGTGTCAGGGTTGAAAGCGGTAGCCAACCCCGGTTTCGGTGAGAAAGTGGCGCGGCTGTGCCGGGTCGTCCTCCAGCTTCTGCCGCAGGTGCCCCACGTACACCCGCAGGTAGTGGGGGCTTTCAACATATGAAGGCCCCCACACCTCGCGCAGCAGGTGGCGGTGGGTCAGCACCCGGCCCGTGCTGGCCAGCAGCGCGCACAGCAGGCGGTACTCCAGCGGCGTCAGCCTGACGGGCTCGCCGTGGCGTTTCACGGCTCGCCGGGCCAGATCCACCTGGTTGGCGCCGAAGCACACTTGCGCCGAGCCGTCGTCGCTTCCCGGGCGGGCGCGGCGCAGCAGGGCGCGCACCCGGGCGAGCAATTCGGCGACCGAGAAGGGCTTGGTCAGATAGTCGTCGGCGCCGGCGTCGAGCACTCCAACTTTGTCCAGTTCGGTGCTGCGGGCGGAGAGCACCAGCACGGGCATGGCCGACCAGGTGCGCAGGTCGCGGACAAAATCCAACCCGTCTCCGTCGGGCAGGCCGAGGTCGAGAATCACCAGATCCGGCTTGCGCGTTGCCGCATCCACCGCGCCACGGGCCAGGGTCTCGGCCTCATGGACCCTGTAGCTGTCGCTCTCCAGCGCGGTGCGGATAAAACGGCGGATTTCACGTTCGTCTTCGACAATCAGGACGCTTGGTGCCAGCGTGCCCATCATGGCGCCTCCTGAGAGCCCTGGGCTTCCGCTTCGAGCAACGGTGGCGTGCCCAGGGGGATCGACAGCAGCACCCGTGCGCCATTGGCCACATTCTCGGCGCGGAGGGTGCCGCCATGGGCTTCCGCCACCGCCTTGCAGATGGTCAGACCCAAGCCGACTCCGGGCAGCGCCGATTCCGCTTCGCCGCGGACAAAGGGCTCGAACAGATGCGGCAGCCGCTCCGGCGGAAAACGGCTTCCGTCGTTCGTCACCGAGATCTCGGCGGTGGTGGGGGTGGCTTCGGCGCCAATCGTGATCGCAGCCCCCGGCGGCGAGTACTTGGCGGCGTTCTCGAGCAGGTTGCAGAACACCCTTTCCATGAGCACGGCGTCGAACTCCAGCAGCGGCAGGTCGGGGGCGAGCCGCACGTGCAACGGGTGGCCCACCAGCGCCGAGGCCTGCAGCTTGAGGGCTGCGCCGATCACCTCCTCCAGCGGTTGCCACTCGCGCCTCAGTTCGATGGGGCCGGCCTGCAGGCGAGCCATATCGAGCAGGTTGGCCACCATCCGGCTCAGCCTCATGGACTGCTCCCGGAGCGCCAGCGCGATATCGCGGGCCGCGTCGGGCAGGGGCGGATGGAGTACCGTCAGCGCGTCGGCCAGCCCGTACACCGCCGTCAGCGGCGTGCGCAGATCATGGGATAGGGCGGACAGAACGGAATTGCGCAGGCGCTCCGCCGAAACCTGGACCTGCGTTTGCTGTGCCACTGCAACAAAGTGGATGCGCTCTACGGCGGTGGCGGCCAGGGCGGCAACCGCTTCCAGCAGCGGCGCCTGCGCCTTGAAGTGCGCGCCACCCGGGTCGGGCAGGCAGACGTGCAAAACGCCCCGGGTGCGGGTGGCGCCAACCAGCGGCAAGAGGTAGGTGTCCTGATCCTCCGCCCCGGTCGTGGCGGTTTCCACGGGGCGGCCACTTTCCAGCGCCGACCGGGCCGCGTACTGGTCCGGAAGGCTCAGCGTGCGCTTGCCGGCGTCCACCGGGCGGAGCCGTTCCTCTGCATCGGGCAGGAACAGGCCGGCTGCCGCACCCAATTCCTGGCGCAGGTAAGCGCTGATGGCCCGGTCCACCTGCTCGATCTGGAGCGCGCCGCCCAGTTCGGCGGCCAGGCGGTACAGGCCCCGGCTTTCCCGCTCGCGCCGTGCCGCCGCCTGGGCCTGCTGGCGAATGCCCGCGGTAAGGTGGGTGATGATCAGCGCCACCGCCAGCATGACGACGAAGGTGAGCAGGTACTGGGTGTGACTGACGTCGAAGGAAAAGCGGGGCGGAACAAAGAAGTAGTCGAACAGAGCCACGCTGCACACCGAGGCCAGTACCGCCGGCCCCCGCCCCAGCCGGGTGGCCAGCAGCGCCACCGCCAGCAGGAACAGCATGGCGATGTTGGTGAGATCCAGGTCGTTGTGGAAAGGTGTGGCCAATAACGCCACCGCGCCACATGCCAGCGGTGCCAGTGCATAGGCGAGCCACCGGGTGCGCGGTGCGGAATTGGGCGGCGTTGCGAGTGTGACCATCCTTGGCCTCCATTCTTCAGGCTCATGGGGTGAGCGCGGAGCCATTCTTGCACCGACGATGTATACGCCGCGTAAAGATCACGCCGGCCCCCGTGCCCGGCCTCACGGGGAGAGGGCGCCCCAACGGCAGGGCGTTGCTGCAGCAATGCTAGAATCCGCAATCCTCTACGTTACTGATCGTGGCCCGCACCCGCGCATGGCGCTGGGATAGTGGCCGCACACCTTTGTGGGACAGGTATGAAAAGCGCCGAGATCCGAGAGCAGTTCCTGAAATTCTTCGAGTCCAAGGGCCACCAGATCGTGGCCTCCAGTTCCCTGGTGCCGGGGGACGACCCGACCCTGCTGTTTACCAACGCGGGAATGAACCAGTTCAAGGATGTGTTCCTCGGCTTTGACAAGCGACCCTACAGCCGCGCCGCCACGTCGCAGAAATGCGTGCGTGCCGGCGGCAAGCACAACGACCTGGAGAACGTGGGCTACACCGCGCGGCACCACACCTTCTTCGAGATGCTGGGCAACTTCAGCTTTGGCGACTACTTCAAGCAGGACGCCATCCTGTACGCCTGGGAGCTGCTCACCGAGGTGTTCAAGCTGCCCAAGGAACGGCTCATGGTCACCGTGTATGCGGAGGACGACGAGGCCTACGACATCTGGACCCGGCAGGTGGGCCTGCCGCCGGAAAAGGTGGTCCGCATCGGCGACAACAAGGGCAGCCGCTACGCTTCCGACAACTTCTGGATGATGGGCGACACCGGCCCCTGCGGCCCTTGCACCGAGATCTTCTACGACCACGGCGACCACATCTGGGGCGGCCCCCCGGGGAGCCCGGAGGAAGACGGCGACCGCTTCATCGAGATCTGGAACAACGTGTTCATGCAGTTCAACCGGGACGAAGCCGGGGTGATGCACCCGCTGCCCAAGCCCAGCGTGGATACCGGCATGGGCCTGGAGCGCGTGTCCGCCGTGCTGCAGGGCGTGCACGCCAACTATGAGATCGACCTCTTCCAGAACCTGATCAAGGCCGCGGCCCGGGAGACTTCCGGCGCCGACATGAATTCCCCCTCCCTGCGCGTGCTGGCGGACCACATCCGCGCCTGTTCCTTCCTGCTGGCCGATGGCGTCATTCCCGGCAACGAGGGGCGGGGCTACGTGCTGCGCCGGATCATCCGCCGCGCCATCCGCCACGGCTGGAAGCTGGGCGCCCGTTCCGCTTTCTTCCACAAGATGGTGCCGGATCTGGTGGCCGAGATGGGCGCCGCTTACCCCGAGCTGGTGGCCAGCCAGGTGCGGGTGATGGAGATCCTCAAGCAGGAAGAAGACCGTTTCTTCGCCACCATCGAACACGGCATGGCCATCCTCGAAGCCGAGCTGGCGGACATGGCCCGGGCTGGCAGCTCGGTGTTCAACGGCGAAACCGCGTTCAAGCTGCACGACACCTACGGCTTCCCCCTGGACCTCACCGCCGACATCTGCCGCGAGCGGGGCGTGACGGTGGACGACGCGGCTTTCAACGCCGCCATGGCCCGGCAGAAGGAGCAGGCCCGGGCCGCCGGCAAATTCAAGATGGCCGCCAATCTGGACTACGACGGCCCCGCCACCACCTTCCACGGCTACGCGCAGCTCGAAGCCAAGGGCAACGTCCTGGCGCTGTACAAGGACGGCGCGCCGGTCAATGAACTGCTGGAAGGCGAGCTGGGCGTGGTGGTGCTGGACCACACCCCCTTCTACGCCGAGTCCGGCGGCCAGGTGGGCGACCGGGGCGAGCTGCGTTCCAGCCACGGCATCTTCGCCGTGGAAGACACCCAGAAGATCCAGGCTGCCGTGTTCGGCCACCACGGGGTGGTCACCACCGGCAAGCTCACCGTGGGCAACGGCGTGGCCGCGCGGGTGGATGTGCTGGCCCGCGCCCGCACCCAGCGCAACCACTCCGTCACCCACCTCATGCACAAGGCCCTGCGCGAAGTGCTGGGCGGTCATGTGCAGCAGAAGGGCTCCCAGGTGGACCCGGACAAGACCCGCTTCGACTTCGCCCACACTCAGCCCATGACCGACGCCGAAGTGGCCCAGGTGGAGCGCCTGGTCAACGCCGAGATCCTGGCCAACAGCGCCACCGAAGCCCGGGTGATGGCGCTGGAAGACGCGCAGAAATCCGGCGCCATGATGCTGTTCGGCGAAAAGTACGGCGACGAAGTGCGGGTGCTGACCATCGGCACTTCCAAGGAACTGTGCGGCGGCACCCACGTGGGCCGCACCGGCGACATCGGTTTCTTCAAGATTGTGGCCGAATCCGGCGTGGCCGCCGGCGTGCGCCGGGTGGAGGCGGTGACCGGCGACAATGCCCTGGCCCTGGTCCAGCAACAGCAGGGCATCCTCGCGGATGCCGCCGCCACCTTCAAGGTGCCCGCCGCCGAGCTGCCGGGCAAGATCACCCAGGCCCTGGACCACGCCCGCGCGCTGGAAAAGGAAATCGCCCGCCTCAAGAGCAAGCTCGCCGCCACCCAGGGCGACGGCCTGGTGGCCCAGGCGGTGGAGGTCAACGGCGCCAAGGTGCTGGCCGCCACGCTGGAAGGCGCCGACGTGCCCACCCTGCGCGAGACCATGGACAAGCTCAAGGACAAGCTCAAGTCGGCGGTGATCCTGCTCGCCGCCGTCAACGAGGGCAAGGTCAGCCTCATCGCCGGGGTGACGGCGGACCTCACCGCCAAGGCCAAGGCCGGCGAGCTGGTCAACCACGTCGCCCAGCAGGTGGGCGGCAAGGGCGGCGGCCGGCCGGACATGGCCCAGGCCGGCGGCACCCAGCCGGAGCAACTCCCTGCCGCCCTGGCTTCCGTGCTCGCCTGGGCGCAGCAGAAGCTTTGATCCGCGCCGGCTTGCCGCGGGGGCGCCATGACTGAGTTCCGCTACTGCCCCCGCTGCGCCACCCCCCTCGAGATCCAGCCCCTGGCGGGCCTGGACCGGGCCGCCTGCCCGGACCCGGCCTGCGGCTTCGTGCATTGGGGCAACCCGGTGCCCGTGGTGGCCGCGCTGGTGGAGCTGGAAGGGCGCATCCTCATGGCCCGCAACCACGCCTGGCCGGAGAAAACCTTTGGCCTCATCGCCGGCTTCCTGGAGCGGGATGAAACCCCGGAAGAGGCCATCCGCCGCGAGATCCGCGAAGAAGTCGCCCTCGAAACCGAGGCCCTCTCGCTGATCGGCATCTACCCCTTCGCCCGCCGCAACGAGATCATCATCGTCTACCACGCCCATGCCCGGGGCCAGGTCCGCCTCAACGAAGAACTCGCCGAATTCCGCCTCATCGAACCCGCCCGCCTGCGCCCCTGGGACTACGGCACCGGCCTGGCCGTGCGGGACTGGCTGCAGCGGGCTGGGCTGGGCGCGGGGGAGTAAGCTCGCCCCCCGGGTGGCGTCCCGCAGCGCAGCCCGCAAATCGCCCCAAGCAGTTTCCCTCAAGGGAAGAGGCTGGAGCAGGGCGGCGCCTTTGACGCCACGCCTCAGTCGTCAGGGCGGGTGCCAACTCCCCCACACGTGGGCCACACTCGTTGGGCGCTTGAACGCAGGAGGCCGGGACTCGCCCCGGCGGGCGACCGACTTTTCTTGTACCGACAAGAAAAGTCGGCAAAAGAAACGGCCCCACCGCCCCGCCCCTGCGGGGTGCCTTCACTCCGGCCCGCCCGGGCGGGGTGCTCCGCGAACTCGCCCTCCACTAGCGCTCCAGGCTCAAACAGCGGAGCCCCTTCACCCGCCCGGCCGTGCCTGCGCTCGGCGGCGCGGAAGGGGTTCGCAACACCCCC
>DAITAZ010000088.1:0-1809 GCA_036824045.1 Rhodocyclaceae bacterium | reverse complement strand
ACGAAGCCGGCAAGGAATACAAGCTCAACGACAAGATCGCCACCCTGCAGATCCGGCCCCGTGGCTGGCATCTGGACGAGAAGCACGTCCTGGTGGACGGCCAGCGCGTCTCCGGCGGTATCTTTGATTTCGGTCTGGTGTTCTTCCACAACGCCAAGGAACAGGTGGCCCGCGGTGCCGGCCCCTTCTTCTACCTGCCCAAGATGGAAAGCCATCTGGAAGCACGCCTGTGGAACGACATCTTCGTCATGGCCCAGGACCACATCGGCATGCCCCAGGGCACCATCAAGGCCACGGTGCTGGTGGAAACCATCCTCGCCACCTTCGAGATGGAAGAAATCCTCTATGAACTGCGCAACCACAGCGCAGGCCTGAACGCCGGCCGTTGGGACTACATCTTCTCCTGCATCAAGAAGTTCAAGAAGAATCAGGACTTCTGCCTGGCCCAGCGTGGCGCCATCACCATGGAAGTGCCCTTCATGCGCGCCTACGCCCTGGCCCTGGTCAAGGCCTGCCACAAGCGCGGCGCCCCGGCCATGGGCGGCATGAGCGCGCTCATCCCCATCAAGAACGATCCGGTGGCCAACGAGAAGGCCCTGGCCGGTATCCGCCACGACAAGACCCGCGACGCCAACGATGGCTACGACGGCGGCTGGGTGGCCCATCCGGGTCTGGTGCCCATCGCCATGGAAGAGTTCGTCAAGGTGCTGGGCGACCGCCCCAACCAGTGGGACAAGCAGCGCGACGACACCTACGGCCCCGCCGACTGGCTCAACTTCAAGCCCGAAACCCCCATCACCGAAGCGGGCCTGCGCAACAACATCAACGTGGGCATCCACTACCTGGGTAGCTGGCTCGCCGGCAACGGCTGCGTGCCCATCCACAACCTGATGGAGGACGCGGCCACGGCCGAGATCTCCCGCTCCCAGGTGTGGCAGTGGGTGGTCAGCCCCAAGGGCATCCTGGACGACGGTCGCAAGGTCACCGCCGAGATGGTCCGCCCGATGATCGCCGAGGAGCTGGCCAAGGTGAAAGCCACCGTCTCCGCCCAGGGCGAAGACACCGCCACCTACGACCAGGCCGCCGAAATCTTCGACCGCATGAGCCTCACCCCGGACTACCCGGAGTTCCTGACCCTGCCGCTGTATGAGGCGATGGAGTAAGCCGGGAGCTGAAAGCTGCAACAAAAACGCCGGGTCACCCCGGCGTTTTTGTTTGGCCCGCCGACTCAATCACCAGGCGCAAAGCGCATGGTTTCGATGGCCTGAACGGCCTGTTTCAAATAGTCCGGCGGCGCGCTGTCGAAATCCTGGGCATGCAGCATCACCACCCGGCTGCCCCGCACCACGCCATACATCACCCCACGCATGCGCTCGCCCTCAGCAAGGCCTTGCCAGGCAATCCGCGCGGCCGGGATCCCCCCCAGCGTCAGGCGCGTGGCCGGCGAGGCAGAAAACGACTGCCGCCGCCTTTCCACCCCGCGCAGGAAATCCCGCAGATAGTTTTCAGCCACCGCCCCCGACTGCTCCGGCGCGAACGCAGGCATCCGCGCGCCGAAATCGTAGGTACTCACCTGCAACAGGGTCGCCTTGGCACCCGCCGAATGCCGGCGGGAAAAAGCAAAACTCCGCGCCTCCGCCGCCAGGGGCTGAACGATCGGGCCCTGGAATTCCTGCGGCACCTCAAGGGCAATGCCATCGCGCTCGAAGGGCGCGCCAAACGCTGCCCGCGCAAGGGTGAAAAGGAAAGCAAGAAGGAACAGCGGGCGAGTCTTCATCAGTGCTCCCGAGGTCATCGCGCAGGCACCGC
>DAITAZ010000070.1:0-7901 GCA_036824045.1 Rhodocyclaceae bacterium | reverse complement strand
CACGTAAAGCCCATGATCAATCGGGTATTTCAAATGCGACATACTCACCACCTTGTCTGGACGCACGGTCACTGCGAAGAGGTTGTCGAATTCGTTGCCGATTGACGGTGGGGACTTCACGCCCAGGGCTTTTAACAACTCCGGAACCGTGTCTGAATGACCGGCCACGAGTACTTTCCTGCCGAAGTGCTTTGCCTTGATGTCGGCGGCAAGATCAGCCACCAACTCATAGCGGTAGTAGGTAATCGGGATGCCGTGTTTGTCGGCGTAGTTATTGACCGTTTCCCTGGTTCGCGTGTAGGGCGCGAGTTGGCCATTCCTCAGCCCTGCGCTCGAATACACCACCGAAACGCCCGATTTCTCGAGCATGCGCGCCAGTGTTTCGGCCCGTTTTTCCCCATCAGCCGTCAGGGGCACTTTGAGGTCGTCCACATCCGTGCCCTTTTCCGCATGGCGGACGACAAAGACGGTCGTATTGGGCAACGCGACCGGAATGGGCACCAGGATTTGATCCGGCCGCTTTTCAAAGCAGATGTGGTCAAATCCATTTCGTTTGATCGCATCGAGGGCGTTTTCTGCATCGCCTCTCCGATCACCAAAATCACGGATCAGGTTATTGCCTTCCGCGATTTGCCAGCGACCTTGCTCCCGCTTCACCTCCAATCGCGCCGGGTCAAATCCCGCGCAATGGATCTGCTCATCCTGGCCGTGCGCCGTTTGCATCGGAAATGTCTGCAGCACGGCGATCAACAATAAGGCTCTTTCCGCGCAACTCATGGCTACACCCTCCTCCATAGCGGCATCCACAAGCACCCGACGTTCCGCCGTCAGCGCTCGCCGATCACTCGGTTCCCACTTGTGAGTCATGGTGGGAGCGCCCGGTTATGCACCAATGAAATTCCAATTACCGGAGCCCGTCTTTGTTGTTAATCGCCAAGGGCATCCAGCCACGCGGATGGCCGAAGCACGGCGGGATTGCGCTGGCATGGGGCAGAGGGGAGGAGCGTTCGGCAGGCGGACGCCCGGAGAGCACCTGGTCCGAACCAGTGCGCCTCAACGCTCGCCGCGGGTGTGCCCCATCAACGCGTTGAGCATCCAGTTGGTCAGTTGCCGGGCAACCAGACCGGGCCATTGGCCATTCCGGTCGGCTTCAACGTGGTGGACCAGACTGCGGTGGGCGATGCCTTCGTCGCTGCGCTGACGCTGAAACTCCACCACAAAGGTGGCGAGGGTCTCCCACCCACCCCCTTGGGCCTGGGCATCGCCCTCGCCCACGACGAGGCGCAGATGCACTGCCGGGGAACGGGACTCCCCGCTGTTCGCGCTCACTGGATCGCCCTCCGCTCACTGGGGACACCCGCCGCCCGGGGTGGAGAAAGCGCCCCCACGCATGGTCGGGCGCATCGCTGCGGATTCTTGGCTGGTGCGCTAAACCAGCACTTAATCCGCACTGAGTTGCCCGCCCCGACTTTCTGGCAGCGGCCAGCGGGGCGGGCAGGGAACGGGATGGAAACGGGTGCGTGCGCGCCCGACTGCGGCGCGCGGAAAGACCCTGGCCAAGAGGTGAGCTGAGAAATACGGCCTTATCAGTATTATCACTTTAAGAGATTCTTAAGCTCGGCCGTTGCACACTGCCAACACCACGCCACTCACTGGGGACCCCATGAAAACAAAACTCCACACCTTTTTGGCCGGGCTGGCCCTGGCCGGGGCGGCGCTGCTGCCCGCGTCCGGCCACGCCCAGTCAGCCGCCAATCCACCCGCCGGACGCCTGCTCGCGTCCAACTGTTTTCAGTGCCACGGGACAGATGGACGGCCCGCCGCCGGCTTTGAGCGCCTGGCGGGCAAATCCGCCACCAGCATCTACGAAGAACTGAACGAGATGCGCACCAAGCCCGAGAAGAACGACATCATGCGCATCCACGCGCTGGGCTACACCGATCAGCAGTTGTGGCTGATCGCCAACTATTTTGCCAAGCAGCCCAAGTGAGGTCCCGACCATGATCCAGACGAAACGCAGACAACTCATGGGCATGCTCGGCGCCAGCGCGCTGGGCGCGGTGCTCCCCCATCAGGCCCTGGCCGCCACCATCAGCAAGGTGCCGACCAACACCGGCGCCAGCGGCCGGGTGGTGGTGATTGGCGGCGGCATGGCCGGTGCCACGGTCGCCAAATACCTGCGCCTGTGGGGCGGCTCCAAGGTGAGCGTCACCCTGGTGGAGCGGGACGCCCGCTACACCTCCAACATCATGAGCAATCTGGTGCTCAGCGGCGCCTACAGCCTGAGCAACCTCTATTTCACCTACGACAAGCTCAAGAGCAACTACGGCGTGCAGGTGACCAACGGGGAAGTGAAGGCCATCGACCCGGTGGGCAAGAAAGTGACGCTCGCCAGCGGCACCGTGCTGCCCTACGACCGGCTGGTGATCGCCCCCGGCATCGACTTCGACGTCATCCCCGGGCTGGAGAATGCGGGCAATACCATCGTGCACGCATGGAAGGCCGGGGCTCAGACCACCACGCTGCAAAGCCAGATCGCGGCCATGAAGGCAGGCGGAGTCTTCGTCATGAGCATTCCCGCCGCACCCTACCGCTGCCCGCCCGGCCCGTACGAGCGCGCCTGCGTGGTGGCGGACTACCTCAAGCGCAGGAAGCCGGGCAGCAAGGTGATCGTGCTCGACGCCAACGCCGACATCATTGCCGAGAAGGCCAACTTCTCCAACGCCTTCAACGTGATCCACAAAGGGGTGATCGAGTACCGTCCCGCCACCACGGTGCTGTCCATCGACCCCGCAACCAAGACCTTCAAGACCAACCTGGGCGACATCAAGGGCGATGTGATCAACCCCATCCCCAGCCAGCGGGCCGGGAAGATCATCGCCAGTTCGGGCCTGGCGAATGTGAACCAGCGCTGGGCCGGCGTGGACGTGCTGAGTTACGAGTCCACCGCCATCAAGGGCATCCACGTCATTGGCGATGCCTCGGCCACCACCCAGCCCAAGGCCGGACACATTGCCAACCAGGAAGCCAAGGTCTGCGCCGATGCCATCAGCCGCATCCTGGCCGGCGGCAGTCCCGACCCCGCGCCCATGACCAATTCCGCCTGTTTCTCGCCCATCACCGCAACCACAGCCTCCTGGCTCACCGCCATCTTTGCCTATGACCAGGGCACAGCGGCCATGAAGGTGGTCCCCGGCGCTTCCGGTGAAGCCCCCGGGCCGAGCAAGGACAACTACGAAGACATGTTCGTCTGGTACAAGAACCTGATGGCAGACAGCTTCGCCTGAAGTCCACTCCGGTAACGAAAAAGGCCCCCGGAGCACTCCGGGGGCCTTTTTTCGTTTACAGCCGGTTCGATGGTTGCCGGTGCTGCACCAGCCCCGAACGCCAGAATTCAGTCCACCGACGTCGGCTTGACCCGGGAATGTTCTGCGGGATTCGCCCGATACGGCAGAATCGAGGTGGCGCTCGTGGCTTGCGAGCTCGCCAGGGCACCTACGGAAACCGCCTGTACCCCAGCTTCGGCAGCGCCTGCCACCCGGCTGGCAGCACTTTGCTTGGCCAACGGCGGCGCGGTCGGCTCGCTAACAAACGCATAGATCATGATGAGACAGGCGAAAGCGAAAACCGCCGCGCTGAGGGTGTTACGACGCATGAGCAGACCTCTTTGTTGTATTCAAGGGCAGCCTTCAGGGAGCACACCTCGCGCTGCGCCTGCGGCTGCCTGCAAGCGCTTGCGCGTGAAATCAACGCACACCCGAGAATGGCGCAAACCCGTTCCGGTGGCATGCAAGCCGCGGGATCACACCTGATGCGCGGTCGGGCTGGCCCGGTGCGGAACAGGGGCTTTCACCCTCGCATCCACCGCCGCTCGTAACGGCCACCTAACACAGCACGACTTTGCAAATTTTTCGGGGCGATGCGATTTTACACATGCTGCCTTGCAAAATCACTACACGCCGAGAAGACAAACCGGAACACGCGTGTCTCAGATCACGGTTCAAGCGCCGGCCCGAGGCACCTCCCCCAGCGGGCTCAGGGCCCAGCCGGCCGCCGCCAGCCCCCGGTGCAGACAGCGCGCCGTGGCCAAGGCCTGGGGGCCGTCACCATGCACGCACACACTGTGAATGGGGGTGCTCAGCCGGCTCCCGTCAGCGCCGCGGAGAGCGCCCTCCTTCAGCATGGCGAGCACATGCGCCAGTGCCTGTTCCGGATCGTGAATCAAGGCCCCGGGCCGGGACCGGGGCACCAGCTGCCCGTCCGCCTGGTAGGCCCGGTCCGCGAAGATTTCCAGGGCCACGGGGAGCCCTGCGGCCTGACCCGCCCGTGCCAGTTCGGAGCACGCGGGTGCGAGCAGGATCAGATCGCCATCCACCGCCTGCACCGCCCGGGCCACCGTGGCCGCAAGCGCCGGGTCGGCGCAGGCCTGGTTGCTCAGCGCCCCGTGGGGCTTGACGTGGCACAAACGGCCACCTTCCGCCCGCGCCAGGGCGGCAAGGGCCCCGATCTGGTAAATGAGCATGGCCTCCAGCTCGGCGGCGGGAATCTCCATCCGCCGCCGGCCAAACCCTTGCAGATCCGGATAGCCCGGATGGGCACCCAGGCTCACGCCCGCCGCCACCGCGGCGCGCACCGTGCGCCGCATCACCAGCGGGTCGCCCGCGTGGAAACCACAGGCAATGTTGGCCGCGCCCACCACCTGCAGCAGGGCTTCATCCTCGCCCATTTGCCAGACGCCAAAGCTCTCGCCCATGTCGGCGTTGAGATTGATGCGTTTGCTCATCGTGATTGCTCCGTGTACTCAGGGGTCACCCGCCACCATGCCGCTGATGAGGTTGTGGGCGTACAGGGCCGCTTCATCGATCCACCCCTCATCTCGCCCGGCGCCTATGCCGGCGATCCAGGCAGCCAGTTCCGCCGCCTGCACCTTCAAGGCGGCAACCGCCTCGGCCCGGCTCACCTCCAGAAAGCGGATTTCATCCCCGGCCCGCAGGTGAGCCAGCCTTGGCAAGTCGGCGCGGATCACCGTGGCGATTTTGGGATAGCCGCCCACCGTCTGGCAGTCCGCCAGCAACAGGATGGGCTGACCGCTGGCCGGCACCTGGATTGCCCCGGGGGCCACGCCGTCGGACACGATGTCGGCGCATCCAGGCCCGGCATGCGCGACCATCGGGCCTTCCAGGCGCAGGCCCATGCGGTCGAACTCCGGCGTCACCCGCCAGGGGCCAGCGAAAAACCGGCGCACCCCCTCGGCGCTGAAATGATCCGCCTGGGGGCCGGTCAAGACGCGGATCGGCCCCGGGGCGTGGCTGAACGGCCGGCGGGCCGAGACCGGCGCCCCGGCACCGCCCCGGCCCGCCGGCAATACATCCCCCGCCTGCAGCGGGCGCCCGTCGAGCCCCCCGAGGCAGGCCCGCTGATACGCCGAGCGGCTGCCCAGTTGCGGCGCCACCGCCACGCCGCCCCCCACCGCAAGATAGGCCACACCCCGTGCGGGGGTCCCCACCTGCAAGACGTCCCCCACGCTCAGGGTGATCCCACGCCAGGGGAGCAGCGCCCGGCGCTCCCCCGCCCCGGTGGTCAGTTCGGCCCCCACCTCGCCCACCAGCGCCAGGCGCACCGGCCCGCCCGCCACCCGTAACCGGGGCCCCAGGGCCCGCACCTCCAGCGCGGCGGCATCTGCTGCATTGCCCGCCAGAGCATTGGCGCAGGCCAGCCAGATTCCATCCAGCGCGCCGGAAACGGCCACCCCCTCCGCCCGGTGGCCAAAGCGGCCCGCATCCTGGATCGAGCAGCCCAGCCCCGGCTGCAGGATCTCCAGCCCGCTAGCCACGGCCCGGCTCCCCCCGCAGGCAGTGCCGGTCGAAGCCCCCCGCCGCAACGCGCGCCTCCAGTTCCGCGAACTCGTCCCGGCACACCGCACGCAATCTCACCCGGTCCCCCGCCGCCAGCAGCGCCGGGGCAGCAGCAGCCGGGTCGAACAGCGGCACCGGCGTGCGCCCCAGAAGATGCCATCCACCCGGGCTCTCCCAGGGGTACACCGCGCACATGCCCCCGGCCACCGCCAGCGAACGCGCTGGCACCCGGGTGCGGGGCGTGGCGCGACGGGGCATGTGCAGCGCCTCGGGCAACCCGCCCATGTAGGGGAACCCGGGCATGAAGCCGATCAGATACACCCGGAAGCATGCGCCGGTAAGCAGCCCCGGCACGGCCTCCGGAGCCAGCCCCCTGGCCGCGGCCAGCGCGGGCAGGTCCGGGGAGAAAGCCTCGTCGAAGCACACCGGCAGCAGCCAGTGGCGGCCGTCCACCGCCTGCGCTTGCGCCTCGCGGGCCAGTGCGGACAAGCGGGCAGCCAGGGCCTCGCCATCGGTGGCCAAGGGGTCGAAATGGATGGTTACGGAACGAAAGGTGGGCACCACCTCCACGGCAGGCAGCCCGCCGCGGGCGGCCAGCGCCTCCACCTGCCGCGCGAACCCCAGCACCCGGCCATGCAGCGACGGGGCAATGGCGGTGCCGAACTCCACGGTCCAGGCGGCGTCGCCCAGCGGCAGCAGGCGGACGCCCGCGGTCCGGGGCAGGGAATGGTCAGGGTGATCTTGCGCCATCGCGCAAGCACAACAGAGCCCGCGCCGTTTGTCGAGCCCCCGGGCGGGCTATTCGCTGCGCGCGGCGCCGGGCATCGACACACTCGCCGCAAACCCGCCGCCCGGACGGTTTGCCAGCTCGATGCGCCAGCCGTAGAGGGCACAAAGCTGATGCACGATCGCCAGCCCCAGGCCAGTGCCGCCGGTACTGCTGCTGCGCGAGCCCTCACCCCGGCTGAACGGCCGGAACACCCCTTCCTGCGCGGCCAGCGCAATGCCGGGGCCGCAGTCTTCCACGGACACGGTGACACGCCCCGCGCTGGCGCTGGCACTCAAGCCAACCGGCCCACGCCCGTGACGCAGGGCATTGTCCAGCAGGTTCCCGAGCACCCGGCGCAAGGCCGTGGGCGCAACCCGGACGATGAGCGGCGGGCACGTCACACGCACCGGCGGACAGGCCGTGCCCGCCGCCTGCCCGGCAAGTTCTGCCAGCACGGCCGCCAGATCGAGGGATTCCGCCGGCTCTTCCGCAATGCCCCGGGAGAGGGCCAGCAGGTCGCCGATCAGGCGGTCCAGGTGCTCCACCTCATCCTCGATCCGCCGCAACAGCGCCGGCGCAGGCTGGGCGACATACATTTCCGCAGCCAGCCGCAACCGGGCCAAGGGCGTGCGCAAATCATGGGAAAGCCCGGCAAACAAGGTGGTCCGGGCTGCGAGCAGTTCGCGCACCTGGGCCGCCGTCTGGTTGAAGTGATGCGCCACCGCGGCCAGTTCCCGGGGGCCCCGTTCCGGGACGGGAGCGGGTGTTGCCCCACGCCCGACCACCTCCATGGCCCGCTCCAGCGACTCCAGGGGTGCGGCAATACGGCGGGCCAGCAACCGGGCGATGCCAACGCCCAGGCCCAGGGCCACCAGCGGAGCCAGCAGCAGCAACCAGAGCGGATGCGTCGCCACCCGTCCGTGGGGGAGGCCCACCGCCAGCCGCGCCCCCCCGACCGGCAGGTTGGCCCAGCCCCAGGTGCCCTCCGGGCCGGGGGCCATGGCCATCTGAACCGGCTCGCCCACCCGCGCCCCCAGCGCCTGCTCGAGAAACAGGAAATAGAAACCGTGCCAGTGCTCGTCAGCGGTTTCCTCCATCGGCCCCGGGCGCACCGCAAGCTGATGGCGCTCCAGCAGTTCCCGGGCGAAATCCGGACGGGTGTGCGGCGGGAGTTCCCGCCAGGTCTGGGCGGAGAGCACCATCAGCGCCGCCAGGTCGTCCGCCGCACGGCGGGCCATGGGCAACATGATCAGTTGCACCACCAGCAGCAGCATGAG
>DAITAZ010000069.1:3338-8225 GCA_036824045.1 Rhodocyclaceae bacterium | reverse complement strand
TCCACACGGAATGTGACATTTGGCATAGACCTCATTATCACCAAGCAGGACATTTAGACCTGAAGTTCCCTGCAATTCTGGCGATCCCGGACTCCGCTTCGGAGTCCGGCACGCGCCCCACTCTGCCTGAATTTGCTTCTTACTCGGCCTCGCCATGGACTACCCCACACTGTTCAAGACGGCAACTGAGCACACCTGCTTCGATTACCAACACCGGTTGGCGCAATCTACCTGGCCACAATTCCTGGACATTCCCACGGGGATGGGCAAGACCGCCGCCTACGTACTGGCGTGGGCGTGGAAAAGAGGGCTACGCCCCGGGAGACAACGCATCGCGACAGGAATTTCAACACCGCGGCGGCTGGTCGTCTGCCTGCCCATGCGCGTTCTCGTTGAACAAACCTTCGAGGCTATCCGTGGCTGGCTGTCCAAGCTCGACTGGCTGGCCCCCCCAGGCGAGGGGGGTATATCCGTGCATCTCCTCCTGGGGGGCGAAGGCGGCACCGACACCTGGGTCGAGCACCCCGACGAAGACATGATTCTTATTGGCACCCAGGACATGCTGCTCTCCCGCGCGCTCATGCGCGGCTATGGCATGAGCCGCTACGCCTGGCCGGTGCATTACGCCATGCTGCACAACGACTGCCTCTGGGTGTTCGACGAGATCCAGCTCATGGGTCCCGGGCTGGCCACCTCGGCACAACTGGAAGCTTTCCGGCGATCCTTCGGCTTGGGCAAGGACAGTCGCAGCCTGTGGGTGTCGGCAACGCTCAACACCGAGTGGCTGGCGACGGTGGACTTCCGCGCCCACCTGCGCGATGCCGCCGTCTTCCGCCTGAGCGACGACGAGGCGGCAAGTCCGGAAGTTGGCAGGCGCCGGCGCGCGCTCAAGCGCCTGACGCAGGCTGACACCGCCTTGACCGAAACCAACGCCAAGGGCGGCGCAAAGGAGTACGCCGGTGCCCTGGCCACCGAGGTGGCCCGGCGCCACCAGGCCGCCACCCAGACCCTGGTAATCGTCAACACCGTGGAGCGGGCGCAAGCGGTTTTCGCCGCGCTGGAGAAGAGCAAACCGGACGCGGACCTGCTCCTGGTCCACTCCCGCTTCCGCCCCGCCGAGCGGCGCGCCCTCAACGAAGCGCTCCGGGCCACCCCGCCGCGCGGCCGCATCGTCGTTGCCACCCAGGCCATCGAAGCAGGGGTGGATATCACGAGCCGCTGCCTCTTCTCGGAACTGGCGCCTTGGGCATCTGTGGTGCAACGCTTTGGCCGCTGCAACCGCTACGGAGAACTGGGCGAGGCTGGGGCGGACGTCCGTTGGATCGACGTCGCCGATAGCGAGGCCGCCCCATACCAGGCGGCGGACTTCGCTACGGCACGAGCCCGGCTCGCCGGGCTCGCCAGCGCCGCGCCAGCCGATCTGCCGCCCACGGAGGACGCCGCGCCGCTGGTGCCCGTGCTCCGGCGCCGCGACTTCCTCGACCTGTTCAATACCGAACCGGATCTCACTGGCTTCGACGTGGACGTCTCTCCCTACATCCGCGATGCCGACGACGCCGATGTGCTGATCTTCTGGCGGGATCTGTCTAGCGGTGCAGAGGACCAGTCTGCGCCGGTCCCGGAGGAGCTGTGCCGCGCCAGCATCGGCGCTGCCAGGACCTTCCTCAAGGGCAAGGCGGCCTACGTCTGGGATGGCCTGGCGCGGCGCTGGGCAGCGCTGGAGCACGTCTATCCCGGCCTGACGGTGATGCTCGATGCCCAGGCCGGCGGCTACACCCCCCACCTCGGATTCGCAGCAGGGCTCAAGGCGGTGGTCCCCGTCCTTCCGCCCTCTCAGGCGGAGAGCGCCGAGGCGCTGGAGGACGACCGCTGGAGCCACATGGGCCAAGCGGTGACACTGCCGCGCCACCTCTGCGATGCGGAGGACGCCGCACAGCAGTTGTGCGACACGGTGGGCGAAGAGGCGGGGAAAACAGCAGTCGCCCGCGCCTGCCGCTGGCACGACGTGGGCAAAGCCCATCGCGCCTTTCAGACCATGCTGTTGACCGGCGACCCCGACGCCGCGGTGAAGGAAGACGTGCTGTGGGCCAAGGGCGCGGTGAAGGGGCGGGCACCCTACGCCGTGTGTGGCGGCCCGAGCGGCTACACGGAACGCAAGCACTTCCGCCACGAACTGGCCTCCGCGCTCGCGTGGCTCGAACACAACGGCGAAGCCGCGCAAGCCGATCTCATTGCCTACCTGATCGCCGCCCACCACGGCAAAGTGCGGCTGGCGATCCGCAGCTTGCCGGGCGAAACCGAGCCACCGGACACCGAGACCCTGTTCGCCCGCGGCATCTGGGCGGGGGACGTGTTGCCGGAAGTGGCCATCGACGACCGCGAAACCATCCCGGCCACCCGGCTCCGGCTTGACCTCATGCGCCTGGGCCGCGGCCCGATGGGTGAATCCTGGGCGGCGCGTACCCAAAAACTGCTAACCGACCTGGGCCCCTTCCGTCTGGCCTGGCTGGAAGCGCTGGTGCGGGTTTCCGACTGGCGCGCTTCGCGCAGCGCGCAAAAAGGTGCGGCGTGAGCCCCTCAAGCCTCCAGAACCCGCATGCCCAAGGCGCGCACCGCGTCCGTGAGGGCGCCGTCGAACACGCCGACCCGGAAATCCACGCCCGGCACGGTACGCCACACCGCTTCGGCGGCTGCCAAATGCACGCTGTCGTAGCCGCGAAGGCCGAACTGCTCGGCGAGGTGGCCCGCGCGGCGAACCATGGCGACATCCGCAGCCACGACTCGGGCCATGGTCCAGTCCTGTTCAAACTCTGCGACTTTGACCGGCAAGTCGGTCGGCAAAAGGCGTCCGACGCGCACTGCTTTCGCCAGCCCGGCCCGCATCTCCGCGTAGGCGATGAGATGCGTGTAGGCCTTGGCACAGGCCGCGATGTTTCGCCGAACCAGGGCACTCTCCGCCTCTGCGACATACAGCTTCAGGAACGCCGAAGTGTCGAGGTAGAGGATCACTCGCGGTCTTCCATGACCAGTTCAGTGAGCGACTTCTCTCCGGGTGGCCAGGGGATGGGATTTGCCGCCCCCTGGAGCTTGCCCTCGGCCCCTTTGATGATCCACGGCATTGCGTCCAGCCGGGCGATGGCTTCCGCCTCCAGTTCCTCAGGTGTCTTGGCGGACTTCACCGCCGACAGCCGCGCGATCGCGCGCCCACGCAGCGTCACCGTGATCTCGCCCTCGGATTCCAGTTGGCGCAGGTATTCCGACAGATGGTTTTTCAGTTCGCGTACGGAGACTTCCATGAAGGCTTCCTCGGATATGTGGCTACATAAAACCCATTGTAGCCACGCACAGATGGTCCTGCCAGACAATGCTCCTCCGGGAGACCCCCATGCCTGAAATCGTCCTGAAAGGCTGTACGCCCGCACCGCTGGCCCATTACCTCAAGGCGCTGGGCATCCTGCGGCTGGTGGCCGAGGATGCCGAACACGGCGATCCGGAGGCACGGGGTTGCTGGAGGGGCGAGCACTTCGTGCTGGAAAGCCGGCTGGACGAGGCTGGATTGCGGGAGTTCTTTCTCGAGCACTACCGGCCGACGCCGATCGTGGCCCCGTGGAATGGGGGGAGCGGGTTCTATCCGAAAGACAACAAGGCGGGGATAGAAGCCATAGCCCACTCGACGTCAGAGCGATTTCGTCAGTACCGCGCGGTTATCGAGGGTGCGATCGGCGCGGTACGGGAGATGCGTCTTGATGAAAGTCCGAAGGACGAGGCCAAGCAGCGCCTGCTCGCGGTTCTCCGCAATCGGTTGCCGGACCCGGCGCTGCAATGGCTGGACGCTGCTGTCCTGGTTGCGGGGGATCTGAAATACCCGCCGCTGCTTGGAACGGGTGGCAACGACGGGCGCCTGGATTTCACCAACAACCATATGCAGCGGCTCGCCGAACTGCTCGACATGTCCTCTGGCCTTCCTTACCCAAGCATGGGAAACCTTTTGGGCCAGGCGCTATTCGCAACGCCTGTGGCGGGCCTGCTGGACCGGGCCATTGGTCAGTTCGCGCCAGGTGCAGCCGGTGGTCCCAACGGCAGCGTGGGATTCGATTCGGGAGCGCGCGTCAACCCTTGGGAATTCGTATTGATGCTGGAAGGCGCGATGTTGTTCGGAGCGGCCGCTACGCGAAAGTGGGAGCAGTCCGGGCCGGGAGTGCTCGCGTATCCCTTTACTGTGAGGTCGACAGGGAGCGGCAGCGGAAGCGCGGCAAGCTCTGATGAGGGTAATGCCCGAGCCGAGATCTGGCTACCGCTTTGGACTGGCATGTCCGGCTACCATGAACTGCGCGTGCTGCTGGCGGAAGGGCGCGCCAGTCTCGCACGGGCCAATGCTCGCGATGGACTCGACTTTGCCCGGTCCGTGGCAACGCTCGGCGTGGATCGGGGCATCAGCGCGTTCCAGCGTACTGCATTCCTGATGCGCTCCGGCAAGGCGTTTCTGGCAACCCCACTGGGTCGCTTTGCGGTGCGTCGCAACCCCGACGCCGACCTCGTCGCCAACCTGGACTACCACGACTGGCTTGACCGATTGCGCCGTTTCGCCCGCAGCGATCTGGCGCCAAACCGCATTCGGTCGCTGGTTCGTCGCCTTGAAGACGCCCTGTTCGCGCTGACCCGTGGAGCGGCCGCCACCTTGCTACAGGACATCCTCTGCCTGCTCGGGGAACTGCACCTGACGCTGGCCGACAGTGCCAAGGGGCGGGAGGCCGTGCGGCCGGTCGCCCGTCTGTCGCCCCAGTGGGTATTGAAGGCAGACGATGGCAGCCCGGCCTTCCGCATTGCAGCCGCCCTGGCAGGAATCTACGCCAAGAATTTGCCCATGCGAGCCCACCTGTTGCCCAT
>DAITAZ010000069.1:0-3238 GCA_036824045.1 Rhodocyclaceae bacterium | reverse complement strand
CCCTGGCAGGAATCTACGCCAAGAATTTGCCCATGCGAGCCCACCTGTTGCCCATCGACGAGAAGGGCGGCTGGCTCGGCCAGGGCGACGCCCGCCGCGCCCTCACGATCTGGGGCGGCACGAGCCTCACGCGCAACCTGATCGCCATCCAGCGCCGGCGGCTGATCGATGCGCAGCGGCAGGGTCTTGAGCGCAAGCCTTTCGAGAGCGGCCTGCATGCCAGCCTGGCGGATGTGGCGGCCTTCCTGGCCGATCCGGGCATGGACGCGGCCATCTCCAGTCTGTTGCCGGGCCTGGTGCTGTGCGAACTGCCGGAGGCCCTGCCGCCTGTCGAAACGGCGAAAGGCGTGCCGCTGCCGGCCGCGTATGCCGTCTTGCGCGCGCTGTTCACGCCGGATCGCACCTTGGGCGCGCTGGACCTTTTGCCGGAGAGCGGTCGCTTGCCGTTGCCCGCCGAGGTGCCTGCACTGCTGGCCGCCGGGCAGGCCGAGCGGGCTGTGGCAACCGCCTGGCGCCGGCTGCGCGCTTCCGGCTTCCCTCTGCCCGAAGCACGCCGCCCCCCCACTTGGGCGGGCGGCGATCCGCAACGCCTGGCCGCAGCACTCACCATTCCGCTGGCCTTCGGCGACACCGCGCGTCTGCTACGCCGTGTTGCCAAGCTGCAAGAACAATCCGTCTGATTCCGCCAAGGAGCCCATCATGAGCATTGACTTCGACGCCCTCTCCCAAGCCCCGCGCCTGCTGATCGAGGCCGGCCTGCAACCCGTACAGGGCAGCCGCTTTCAGCCCACCGGCTTCCCCGACCTGGGCGCTGCCATCTATGACGGCCCCGACGGCCGGCGCATGTGCCTGGTGGAATCCGCCCAGAGTATGGCCAACCGGCTGGAGATGGTGTGCTGGGACAACGTGGCCGACGACTGGGTGGCACCCTTGCGGGGGTTACCCGTCATCAAGGTGAAGGACAAGGACGGCAAGGCGCTCACCAACTCGGTTCTGGAAGCGCACCGGATCAACTCCCCCTACATCCTGGAAGGGGCGGACACCTCGGTGTTCGACACACTGAAATCCGCGCTGGCCGACATGGCCGAAGGCGCGGTGGACATCCGCAAGCTGGCGGCCACGTTGCTGCGCTACGACGCGAACGCCCTGATCCACGGCGTGTTCCTCGCCAAGAGCGATCTGGCGGGCGGGCGGCTGCGTCTGCCGCGCGCCCTTTCGTCCTTCATCGAGGCCGAGGAGGTGAAGGTGGCGCAGAGCGGGGGCGTGAAGAACGATCACGTCAATCCCAGCGGCGACACCAAGAGCGGCTTCGGCAACGTTCCGTTCTCGCGGGAGGAATACACCGCCCCCAAGATCACCGCCTACTTCAACCTGGACCTGGCCCAGATCCGCGGCTTCGGGCTGGGCGACGCGGCCACGCGGCTCCTCATCGCGCTGGCGCTCTATAAGGTCCGCGCCCTGTTGGAACGGGGCTTGCGCCTGCGTACCGCATGCGATCTGGACGTCCGGGCAGTACACGCCACCCGCCCGGCAGGCTACGCGCTGCCGGAGCTTGGAGCGCTCGAAGCCGCCTTGCCGGACCTGATCGCCGCCTGCGCCGGGCAGTTTGCCGGGGTGACGGAAGTCAAGTGGACCGGCGCCAAGAAAGGCAAAAAGGGGGCCGAGTGATGTTGGCCATCGAATTCGCCTTCCTGAGCGGGCGTTACCACGCCAATCCCTGGGGGCGCCACGTGAATGAGGCGGAACTGGGCTGGCCGCCCGATCCCTGGCGCATCACCCGCGCCCTGATCGCCGCCTGGCATCGCAAGCTTGATCCCGCATGCTACCCCCGCTCCCTGTTGGAAACGCTCCTGACCAAGCTCGCCTTCGTCGCGCCTAGCTACCGGCTGCCCGACGCCGTCCACGCCCACACCCGGCACTACATGCCGGTGATCGAGGGTAGCAGCGAGAAGAAGACCCTGGTCTTCGACGCCTTCGCCCGCGTGCAGGCGCCCCTCATCGCCGCTTGGCCCGAGTGCGCCCTGGACGAGGCGGAAACCGGCCTGCTGGATGCGCTGCTGGGCGCCCTGAACTACCTGGGCCGGGCGGAATCCTGGGTGGAAGCGCGCAGACTGGCCCAGTGCTCAGGCACGTTCAACTGTACCCCCGGCGCAGAAGCCGTCGACCCGGAAAGCGGCGAACTGCGCGAAGTGGTGGCACTGATGCTGCCCAAAACACCCGAGCACTACACACAGTTCCGGGCCGGTGCGCTGGCAGCAGGCGCTAGCTTGAACAAGAAGGACAAAGCCAGACTCGCCGAAACACTACCCGAGTCCTGGCTGGACGCCATCGCCTTGGACACCTCCCAACTCCAGGCCGCGGGCTGGAGCGCCCCCCCGGCGGCGGAAAAACGCTACTACATCCGCCCGGCACAATGCCTCGCACCCGCCGCCACGCGGCCGGCCGTGCACACCCGCGCCTCGCCCGCGTTGCCCACCACTGCCCGCTTTGCCCTTTATGGGAAACCGCTGCCCCTTCTCAAGGACGCACTGCGTGTGGGCGAATCGGCACGCTCAGCCGTGCTCGGACGGGCCAAACTGACCTTGGGCGAAGACCACATCCCATCCGTACTCTCCGGTCACGGTCTGCCGGATGGCAACCGCCACGGCCATGCTTTCTACCTCCCCGAGGATGCCGATGGCGACGGCCACATCGACCACCTGCTGCTGCATGCGCCCGGGGGCTTCAGTCCGGAATCCCTCCGCGTGCTGGCAGAACTGACATGGCTGAAAGGCGAGGCAGGGCAGAAGCTGCAAACACTGCTGGAAGGCTTGGGCGACGCCCGAATGCTCGCCGGCACCAGCCCCCTGTGCGAGGCGAGCGCCATTTGGGAATCGGTCACGCCTTACCTGCGTCCCTGGCACACAAAGAAACACTTCGGGGTGGAAGAACAGATCAAGCGCGAATGCCAGGAGCGAGGAATCACCGCCGAAATCCTCTCGGTCGAGCCCGCGCAAACGGACAACCGCGCGACTGAATTCGCCCGCTTCCGCCACAAACGGGGGCTCACTCAGCCCGACACAGTCG
This sequence comes from Rhodocyclaceae bacterium, assembly GCA_036824045.1. GTDB lineage: Bacteria > Pseudomonadota > Gammaproteobacteria > Burkholderiales > Rhodocyclaceae > DAITAZ01. Next base: position 172 of record DAITAZ010000069.1, on the reverse strand, counting down.
GCAGTTTTTGTCGAATCCGCTTTAGCCAGGCCATCGACGGGCCGCTCGCGCTCGGCTTTGGCTGCCACTTTGGGCTTGGCATGTTCCGGCCGGCCCCTCAGCCCGCATAAGCACCGCCCCATGACCACCCCTCTGCAAGCCGAGCTCCCCCTGCCCTTCCCGGAACTGGCGG
>DAITAZ010000029.1:0-46750 GCA_036824045.1 Rhodocyclaceae bacterium | reverse complement strand
ACTCATAATCCGTTGGTGCCGAGTTCGACTCTCGGGGGGCCCACCAAAATTGAAAAAGCCAACCTTTCGGGGTTGGCTTTTTCGTTGGTGTCGCCATGTAGCCGTTGTCGTTCAGCGTACACGAGTCGCTTCCGAATCCTCATTGACCAACAGGTGTGGTCGATGGCACGTCGTACTGGTTGTCGGAGCGTTCCGAACGCAGGCGATGATCCAGCAGGACATGCAAGATGTCGCTCATCTTTTCTGGCGTGGCAACAATCCGCCCTTGATCGTCGAACTGGATTCCCCATTCTCGGAGTGTGTTGATCTCGCGAAGACGAGTCATGTAGTCGGGATTGTTGTAATAACCCGGGGACAAACCCTGATCACCGCAAAAATTGCGGCATTTAGCCCCCACATTCACCGCACCACAAAATCCTCACGACCGAACGGATTTTCTGGATAAACACCTGTCGCACCAACAAATCCGCACGATCATCAGGATTTATTGCAAGCCACGCGATTCTGACGCAGAATCCTCACAAACATGAGGATTCGACATGAAGCTACCCATCGACACCCCCGCCGCGCTCGGCCCGATTGTCCGCGCCGCCCGTAAAGCCCAGAAGATCCGCCAAGACGATGCCGCCGGCAGCATCGGGGTCAGCGAGAACTTCCTGGGCAAAATCGAGCGCGGCAGCGACGCCGTGCAATGGGGCAAGCTCTTCCAGGTGCTCGAAGGTTTGGGCATAAAGGTCATGGTCGATGTCCCGGACAGCGTCGCCCCCTACCTCAAATCATCGACCCAGTCCCGAGGCCAGCCATGACCGGCCGATCGTTACGCGCGTTGATCAATCAGACGGAAGTCGGCGCGCTGCAGGAGGTCAACGGCCTGTGGAGCTTCACGTATTCAGACGCGTGGCTCAACGACGGGCAACACTTTGCCCTGAGCCCCCATCTGCCGCTGACCACTGAACCCCAGCTGGATGGCGCCACGCGGCGCCCCGTTCAGTGGTATTTCGACAACCTTCTGCCGGAAGAAGGACAGCGCCGCCTGCTCGCCAGCGACGCCAGACTGGATGCGGCAGACGCCTTTGGCCTGCTCGCCTGCTACGGGGCCGAATCCGCAGGCTCGATCACCTTGCTTCCCCCTGAAGCCGAGGTGCCAGGCGACGAAGCCCTCCGCCCCCTGACCGACGACGCGCTGGAAGCACGCATCCGCCAGTTGCCCAAGGCACCGCTCACCCACGCCGCGATCAAACGCATGTCGTTGGCCGGCGCCCAGCACAAGCTCGCCGTCGTGCTTCAGGGCGACGCATTGTTTGAACCCGCGGGCAGCACCCCCTCCACCCATATCCTGAAGCCGGACCACCCGGACGACGACTACCGCCATTCGGTGATCAACGAGTGGTTTGTGATGCGCCTGGCCAAGCGTCTGGGGCTGGAGGTTCCCGAGGTTCATCGCCGCTACGTCCCCTCTCCGGTCTATTTGATCGACCGCTTCGATCGGGTTCGTAGCGTGACCGGCTGGCAACGCCGGCACGTCATCGACGCCTGCCAGCTGCTCGGTTTGGATCGCAGCTTCAAGTACAGCCAGGGCAGCATGGACAATCTCGCCGCCTTGGCCAAGGCTTGCCGCAGTCCAGCGGTTGCCCGCACCCGCCTCTTCGGCTGGCTGGTCTTCAACGTCCTGGTCGGCAACAGCGATGCTCACCTGAAAAACCTGAGTTTTATGGTTTCGCACGAAGGTGTGCAACTGGCACCGTTCTACGACCTCCTCAGCGTTGCCTGCTATGACACGCCCGCCTTTGACAAGAAGGCCTGGCCGGATCAGACCCAACTCGCCTGGCCGATCATGGGCGTTCTGCACTTTTCGGACATCAACCGCGAACTGCTGCTGGAGGCTGGGGGCGCACTGAATCTGGCCAAAGGCACGGCGGAGCGCGTGCTGGAAAGCCTGCGCGGACGCATCCTCGCGGAAACCGAAGCGCTCTACGCAGACGTGGAAGCAGAGAACGCCCACCTCATCGCGGCACAGCCTGAGCTCGGCATCACCCTCACGGGGGAAATCCGCTGCCTGAGGGCGATACAGCACACCGTGATCAAGGAGATGACGCGACAGCTCGGCTAAAGAAGGGGGGGGCGTTCCGGGTCCGGTCCATCACCACCTGTTTGGTGCGCTTCTGCCCTCCGGGGCTGCTTCCTCTGAGCGTCCTGCTCGTCTCTCGTTTTCATGCGAAACCCCGCACCCAGGAGCGTGCTGGTTGGCACCCTCACCGGCCCTTGGGCGGCCGACCGCGACGCCGCCCGCATGGGGGTGTGCTCCCCGGAGCGGCTTGGTCCCGGCGGGGGGGACGTATGATCCTGCGCAAACTCCAGCTTATCGCTCTGATTCACAATGGAAACATGTATGCCCGTCGCTTGCTGTCCTGCGCGGACCGGGTGCGGGGTGGCGGTGAGTGCTCAGGTTAGCCTGGCTGCGGGTCGATATGGCTGGGTGTGTGCGCCGGCCCGGGCGGGGGAATGGCACTTGGCGGGGCGGGTTGCAGTTTCGTTTGTGTGATTGGGGGCGTTGCCCTTCCGTGGCTTTCTGATGAGACCCATGTTGCGGTTTTCCCGCTTTTCCTTGTTCACTGCGCTGCGTCCCGGCATCTGGCTGGGTGCGCTGGGTGTGCTGATCTGTCTGGCGATCCTGCTGGGGCACGACCTGTATACCTCCCGGGAGCGGGAGTTCGCCCTGGTGCAGCGGGATGCGGACAACCTGGCCCGGGTGATTGAGCGCAGCCTGGAATCCACGGTGGAGAAGATCGACACGGTGCTGCTGGAGGCTGCGCAGGCTTACGAGCCGGTGCTGGCGAGGCGGGAGACCCGCCGGGTCGCTGACGCCAACCGGGATTTGCTGCGGCGTGAGCGCCCGATTCCGGAGGCGCAGGTCCGCAGCCTGCGGGTGATCGATGCCCAGGGCCGGGTGGTGTTCAGCGCCGGGGAGGACGAAGCCCTGCCGGACGTGAACGTGGCCGACCGCCCGTACTTCCTGCAGCAGAAGGCGGCCAGTTCGGCCGGGCTGGTGATCTCCGAGCCGATGTTGTCCCGCTTTACCGGCCAGTGGCTGTTTACCCTCAGCCGCCGGCTGAATCACGCGGATGGCCGCTTTGCCGGGGTGGTGCAGACGGCGCTGCGATCGGACTATTTCCAGCGGGGGTTCAAGACGCTGGATATGGGCCCGCATGGGTCGATCTCGCTTTTTTCCACCGGTTTCCGGCTGGTGGCGCGCCATCCGGCGGCCAACGGGCAACTGGGCCAGACCTTCGATCTGCAGGAGCTGCGGGCGGGGTTGAGCGCGGGGGCGACCACCGGGCAGTATGAAACCGACTCGCGGGTGGATCGGACTTTCCGGCGCTACACCTACCGCAAGCTGTCGGCGTTGCCCTTGATCGTTACCGTGGGGGCGGCGCCGAGGGACTTCCTGCGGGGCTGGCGGGAGAAAGCCTGGATCTATGGCATCAGCTGGATTTGTCTGGCCACGGTGGTGCTGGTGGCGTTGGTGCGGGCCAATCGCCGCTCGGCGCAGATCGAGGAGCTCAACGCGCTACTGGCGGAGCAGGTGGCGCGGGCCGAGGCGGCCAACCACGCCAAGAGCGTGTTTCTGGCCAACATGAGCCACGAGATCCGCACCCCGATGAACGCCATCATCGGCTTGACGGAGAGCCTGCGTGCCGCCGACATGCCAGCGCCCCAGGCCACCAAGCTGGACCAGATTGCCGGGGCGGCGGAGCACTTGCTGGCGGTGATCGACGACATTCTGGACCTGTCCAAGATCGAGGCGGGCAAGCTGGAGATCGAGCGCACGGATTTCGAACTGGCCCGGGTGCTGGCCCGGGTGTGCGCCATCGTCGCGCCCCGCGCCCAGGCCAAGGGGCTGGAGCTGGTGTTCGACGTGGCGCGGCTGCCGGCCAGGTTCCACGGCGATGGCACGCGCCTGAGCCAGGCGCTGCTCAACTACCTGAGCAACGCGGTCAAGTTCACCGACAAGGGCGCGATCGTGCTCACCGGGCGGGTGGAGGCGGAGACCGAACACGACACCCTCGTCCGTTTTGAAGTCACGGACGAGGGCGTGGGCATCGAACCGGCCCGGGTGCCCCATCTTTTCGCCGCGTTTGCGCAGGGGGACAGCTCCACCACCCGCCGTTTCGGGGGGACGGGGCTGGGGCTGGCGATCACCCGGCATCTGGTGGAATTGATGGATGGCCAGGTCGGGGCGAACAGCGCTCCGGGCGTGGGCAGCACCTTCTGGCTGACCGTGCGCCTGGGCAAGGCCAGGGAAGCGCCGGCGACGGATGCCTACCCCGAGTTGGCCGGCCGGCGGGTGCTGGTGGTGGATGACTTGCCCGCCGCCCGTGCCGCCCTGTGCGGCATGCTGGACAGGCTCGGGATGGCGGCTGCCGCCGTGCCTTCCGGGGAGGCGGCCCTGGGGGCGCTGGAGGCTGCGGAAAGGGAGGGCGCGCCCTACACCTTGGTGCTGGCGGATCTGGTGATGCCGGGCTGGAGCGGGATCGACACCCTCGGCGCGATCCGCCGCCTGCCTCTGCGGACGCGCCCCGCGGCCGTGCTGATGGCCAACGGCATCGACGAGGATGTGGCGGACGCGGCGGCCGCGGCGGGGTGCGCCGAAGTGCTGCAGAAGCCGGTGTGCCTGCGCGGCCTGGCGCAGGCCCTGAGCGGGCTGCTCTCGCCGGCTGGCCGTGGCCGCAAGCCGGCCAAGTTCAACGCCAAGGAAGTACTGCGCCGGGAGCACGGGGGGGCTTGCGTGCTCCTGGCCGACGACGAGCCGCTCAATCGCCAGATATCGCGGGAACTGCTGGAGGGCGCGGGACTGCGGGTGACCCTGGCGGCCAATGGGCGCGAGGCGGTGGCCTGCGTCTTGCGGGAGCGCTTCGACCTGATCCTCATGGACATGCGGATGCCGGAAATGGATGGCCTCACCGCCACCCGCACGATCCGGGATCACCCGGAGTTCCGCCGCACTCCCATCATCGCCATGACGGCCAACGCCTTCAGCGAGGATCATCAGCGCTGCCTGCAGGCCGGGATGAACGACTACGCCTCCAAGCCCATTTCGCCGGAGGCGCTCTACGCCTTGCTGCTCAAGTGGTTGGGCAAGAGCCGGTCGGACAGCGGCCGCTGACCCCCGGTCAGTCCTTGGGTTTCCCGGGCGGGGCGTTCTCCGTATCGGTGATCGAGTGCCCTTCCTCCGCCGCCGCGTGCAGGAGCCAGACCAGATCGCTGCCCTGCACCGGCATGGGGATCATGTGGTTCCTGCTCCAGCGGAATACCGGCCCGAACGGCACGTAGCGGGCCAGTACGTCGCCCTGGGCGGTGATGGTGAAGAACGGCCAGGGGGAGGTGATTGCGGTCTTCAGTTGCGCTTCATTCATGGCGGGGCTTCCGTGGAAAGGGGCTGGCCGCGCACACGCCGCGCGCGGCAGTTCCCACCATGCGCCACCTGGGCGGCGCCAGCAATGACGGAAATCATGAAGCGCCGGGGGCGCCGGGCTTAGTTTCCGGTGACGAAGCAGACCCGGTATTCGCTGCAGGCGGCGCAACTGGGGGCGCGGCAGGCAAATACTTCGGCCCGCTCGCACAACTGCTTGTAGAAGAACTTCTTCCAGCGCATGTTGCCGGTGTTGCGGGCGTGCAGGCCGGGGAAGTGGCGGGCGATGAGGGCGGACAGGGCCGGGCGTTCCGGCAGCCCCAGGTCTTCCCACAGGTGATCCTGCCCCATGCAGGACAGGGCGATCCAGCGGGCGATGTTGTCGGGGTGGCTGCCGGGTGTTGCCGCCGATTCCAGGAGCAGTTGCAGCACGTCCCCGTATTCGTCGTGGCGCGCCGCCTGCAGGGGCGCGCCCGTGGCGTCGATGAGGTGGCCGAAGCGCTCGGCCCAATTGCGGGCGATCACCTCAGCTTCCTGGCCGAACTCTTCCACCAGCGTCAGCGCCAGCCAGGCCGGCAACAGCCGGCCGCCGTTGCTGCCCGCGGCGGCCGGGCCGGCGCGGGGCGTGGACGGGCAGGGGGCGGGCAGCATGGCGCGACCTACACTTCAGCGGGGCTGTGGGTGTAGCACTTCTTGGGGCAGACCTTGGAGCAGGCCTCGCAGCCCACGCAGTTTTCGCCGTGGGCGATGGTCATCACCTTCTTTTCGTATTCCTCGTCGTCGTCGCCGTCCGGGTCAATGGCGATGATCTCGCCGTCCTCGTTGACGCCCACCAGTTCCAGCACTTGCCGCGCGCACACGCGCACGCAACGGGCGCAGCCGATGCACTTCTCCTGGTTGAGTTCCTTGACGAATTTGGGGGTCCACAGTTCTCCACTGGGCAGGGTGACGGAAAACGCAGCCATGTTCGTATCCTCTGTGCGGGGCGGGCCGGCGCGGCGCCGGCCCATGTCGTTGCCTGCGGGGGGCCTCAGGCGGTTGCGGCGGCCAGTTCCTTGCGGGCGGCCATCAGGTTCTTGTGGGCGTCGTAGGCGGTCTGCGCGACTTCCAGGATCTTTTCCCAATTGGTGGGCAGTTCCTCGGAAAGATCGTGCAGATCCATCTTGGCCTGGGTGGCCTGGGCGTTGAGCTTCTTGACCTTGAGTTTCAGTGCATCCACGTCGGACATGGGGGCTTCTCCCTATCAACCGTAATTCGCCACTTCCGGGAACTTGCGGATCATCTCCACCGCGTCATCCACCGCCTTGGTGCCCGCTGCCGACAGCTTGGCCAGGCTGGGGAAGCCGAAACGGTGGGCGTCCCGGATTTGCTTGTTGAACACCACCAGCCGGCCAGCGAGGAGCACCTGCCGGCCGAAACCTTCGTGGTGCATCTTGAGCATGGGCGACACCATGTTGCCGGTGGCCTTCTCGATGGCCAGGCAGATGGCGTTGTAGTAGAGCTCCATCCGCCACAGGGTTTCCGGGTCCGGGTCCGCCATCATGGGCAGTTCCTTGCGCTTCTCGGCGGTCAGGATGTAGGGCTCGAGCAGCTTTTCGTCGCTCTTGCCGTCCCAGGCGCCGTGGGTGTCCTGGGCGCGGATCTGCTTGACCAGCTCGCGCACGAAGGGATCCTGGAGGGCTGGGTCGGCGGCGGTGTCGGGGGTTGCGACTGCGTCGGTCATGGTCTTATGCCTCGTCTTCGAAATTCAGTTCGCGGGTTTCGCCCTTGAGCAGGGCCTTGCGCAGCCAGGGGGGCGGGGTGCCTTTGAGCACGTCCTGCAGCTTGTCCAGGATGTCCAGGATGGGCTCCGGCTGGGTCACCTTCACCGGATGGATCTTGGTGGCCACCACGCGGGCTGCGGCTGAGCCCCCGATGGCGGCCACGTAGACGATGGCCACGTCCTTGATGGCATCGAGCTTGGGGCCGAGCTTGTCCTCGTTGCCGTCCTCGTTGAGCTCGCCGCCAAAGTCGAAGGTTTCCACGTAGCGGTAGCCCTCGGCATTCACGTCATACACGGCGATGTGCTTGGCCCACCCGAAATGGGCGTCCACGCGCTGTTTGTCCTGGGTGGCGAAGGCGACTTTCATGGTTGTGTCCTCATGCCGGGGTGGCGGGTGTGGGGGTGGCACAGGCCGCTGAACCGCAGTTGGGACTGCAGCCCAGCGAGGAATGGGCGCCGGTTGCAGCGGCCCGGGCCTCCGGTGGCAACGGCCAGTCCTGCGGGCCGTGCGCGTGTTCGTGTTCGAGAAACTGGTTGGCCAGATCGAAGATGAGATCCCGTGTGCCCCGGTAGCCGATGGTGGTGTGGTGGGCTGCGCCGAGGCGGTCGAACATGGGCAGGCCGATCCGGTACAGGGGCACGCCGAGCCGGGTGCTTGCCTGCCGGCCGTGAGCATGGGTGAGCAGCAGCTCGGCGCCCTTGGCGCGGGTTTCCAGGTCTTCCAGATCGCCGATCACCACTTCGTCTGCCGGGACCCGCTCGAGGATGGGGGAATGGGTGGTGGTCACCGCGGCCTGCACGGTGCCGCCCATCTCCGCCACCAGGCTCGCCAGCGCGAACAGCAGGTCCGGCTCGGCGCCGATGGCGACCTTCTTGCCGCCGATCCAGAAGTGGCCGTCCAGCATGGCGTCCACCAGCTGGCCCCGCTGCCGGCGCAGGCGCGCCGGGGCCGGGCGCCCGGAGAGTTCGCTCAGGTAGGCCACCAGCGCATCGCAGGCCGCCAGACCGGTGAGCCGGTCAAACAGCCGGTAGGGCACGCCAGCCTTGGCTTCGAGCTTTTCGGCGGCGGCGCGCATCTGTTCGCCCACGGCGATGGTGGCGATGCAGCTCCCGAGGGCGCGGGCGTCGTCCACCGAGGCCCCGCCCAGGGTGGTGGGGGTGAAGTCTTCCGGGATGTGGCCATCCATGCTGCCCGAAAGATCCGGCACCATGACCGGGGTGAGGCCGAAGGACTCGATGGTTTCCTTGAGCAGTTCCAGATCGCCCGGGGTGAGGTGGCAACCGGGCAGCACCGCCACCCGCCCGGGTACCGGCCGGGCGGGGACGGCGAGGGTGGCGACCAGCTCTTCCACCGCCTTGGCCCAGCCGTCCTGGAACGCGCCCACGTAGTCGGGGGTGGAGACGTACACCACCTGGGTGCCGGCCAGCGTCTCGCCATGGCGGTCGAAGATCAGCTTGAGGTAGCCGTGCACATCATCGCCCTTGGTTTCGGTCAGGCCGGTGGAGGCGATGCCGATCAGGGCGGGGTTGGCCCGCTTCTTGATGTTGAGTAGCGCTTTCTCGATGTTCTCCATCCCGCCGAGGATGGTGGAGACCTCGTTCATGGCGGTGGTCTGCAGCGGGATGGCCTCCCGGAAGTGGCGCACCAGCAGCACCAGGCCGAACGAGGTGCAGCCCTGGGAACCATGCATCATGGGCATGGTGCCGCCCATGCCGAGAAAGGCGTAGCACGCGCCCAGGGGCTGGCTCATCTTCAGCGGATTGACCGCGCAGGCTTTCTTCGATTCGATCACCCGGGCCATGTCACACCTCCGCCGTGGCACTGGGGTTGGCTTCCGGGGCGAGCGCCGGGGTGGCGGCCTCCCAGGGGGCGGGCAGGCGCACTTGCGCCCAGATGGGGTTGAAGAGACTCTTGTCGATCTCGCGCACCAGATCGACCATGCCTTCGTACCCGGCGTAGGCGTGGTGGCGTTCCTGGTTGATGTCCAGCCAGGGCATGCGGGCCTTGAGCGCCACGAACTGGCTGCGCCCGCCGGAGAGCATGATGTCGGCGCGGGCGTCGCGGAGCATGGCGTACATCTCCCGCGGGGTCATGTCGTCGATCATGTGGGCGTCCTCGCCCATGATCTCCTTGATCTTTTCCTTGTCTTCCTTGGTGCTCTTCTTGACGCTGGTGCCCACTACTTCCAGCCCCGCCTCCTGCAGCGCGGAGACCACCGACCAGCTCTTGACGCCACCGGTGATGAGCAACACCTTCTTGCCTTCCAGCCGCGGCCGATAGGCGGCAATGCGCTCGAAAGCGCGCTTTTCCTCCACCGCGATCAGCGCCTCGGTGCGGGCCAGCAGGTCATCGGGCGCGCCCCGCTGCACCAGCAGCCGGGCCAGGTTGCGCAGGGTGTCGCTCATGTCGCTGATGCCGTAGAAGGAGCCCTCGAAGTACGGGATGCCGTAGCGGTCTTCCATCTTGCGCGCCACGTTGATCATGGACTTCGAGCACACCATCATCGCCGCCCGCGCCCGGTGGCTCTGGGCGACTTCGTTGTAGCGGCCGTCCCCCGAGATGCAGGACAGGATGCGGATGCCCAGAGCGTCGAGCAGCGGGCGGATCTGCCACAGCTCCCCCGCCAGGTTGTACTCGCCGATGATGTTGATGTCGTAGGGCGTGGTGAACTCCGGCTCCACGGTCCCCACCACGTAATCGAGCAGTGCTTCCGCGCCCAGCTTGTTGCCCAGGTTCTTGGGCCCGACGAAGCCCGGGGCATTCACCGGCACCACCGGCTTGCCGAACTTCTCCGCCGCCTTCTTGCACACGGCTTCGATGTCGTCGCCGATGAGGGCGGTGACGCAGGTCTGATAAACGAACACCGCTGGCGGGTCGTACTTTTCGATGATCTCGCGGATGGACTTGAACAGCCGCTTTTCGCCCCCGTAGATCACGTCCAGCTCGCCAATGTCGGTGGTGAAGCCGGTGCGGTAGAGGGTGCCGCCACTGCTGGCGGAGTTGCGGTTGTCCCAGGAATTGCCCTCGCAGGCGATGGGGCCGTGCACCAGATGGGCCACGTCCACGATGGGCTGCAACGCGATCTTGGCGCCGTCGAACGCACAGCCGCCAGCCGCCGCACCCGGATTGAGCTGCTTGGTGCAGCCTTTCTTGCGTTCCTTCTCGTTCTTGTTCTGGTTGTGTTCGCAGGCGGGCTCTTCAAACACCGACTGGATCTTGGCTGATACGCGTGCGTCCATTGCCGCCTCTCTGTCGCAGGGCCTGGGGGTTGGGCTTCCCAATGCAGGATTGATGCCAGGCCGGGCGGAGAGGCGTAACGTGCTTTAAATCAACGGCTTGTATGTTCGCCCTGGCCAAGGGAGCGCGACCGGCTGGCGAAATTGGAGGGTTTGCGACAAGGCTTTGTCGGGTTTTGGTGCTAGGCCAGGGCTTGGGTGAGTGCGTGGATGGCCAGCCCGACGCAGCCCCCGACCAGCGTGCCGTTGATGCGGATGAACTGCAGGTCGCGGCCGATGGCCAGCTCGATCCGTTCGCTCATCTCTTCCCGGCTCCAGGCCTCGATCTGCGTTTCGATGAAGGCGGCCACCTTGCCCCGGTTTTGCTCCACCAGGGGGGGGATGGCGGCCACCAGCCGGTCGTTCAACCAGTCGCGCAGGGCGTTGTCGTCCATGATGCGTTGCCCGAGCCTGAGCGCCGCATCGCCCAGGCGCCCGGCCAGGGCGCCCCCGGGGGCCGCCAGTTCGGCCAGCAGGCGCTCCCGCGTGGCGCACCACAGTCCTTCCAGCCAGGCGGCCACCTGGGGGTGGGCGAGGGCCTGGGCCTGCTGGCGGGCAATGCTGGCCCGCCACTCCGGATCGCCATGCAGGCGCGCCACATAGGTCTGCACCTGGGTGTCGAGCATGGCCCGCCAGGGGTGCTCGGGGGCCCCGCGCACTTCCTCCAGCTTGTGCCGCAGGGCGTCGGCGATGCGTGGCGACAGGGCGTTGCTGGCGGCGGCCAGGTAGCGGTTTTCGATGTTCAGCGCTTCGATGATGAGCCGGGATACCTGGGGTTCGTGCGCCGGCTCCGCCAGATAGGTGATGCTGCCGTCGAGCAAGGCATCCAGCAGGGCCTGGTGCTTGCGCTCCCGGGCCAGGTCTTCCAGCAGCGCGCCGGCGGCGGTGGAGAGGTCCACCTCCGCCAGACGGTTGCGCACGGTGTCGCGCAGAAAGGCGGCAATCCTGGCGTCGTCCACGTTCTGCAGCACCAGCCGGGCGCCCTCGGCCAGGCCCAGGCCCAGGCGCGCCGCGTGGCCGGGTTGAAACACCCATGCCGCCAGCCGGGCGGCCGGGTCCGCGGCGCGGATGCGGGCCACCAGCGCCCCGGTGGTGAGGAAGTGCCCCTCCACGAAGCGGCCCAGGCTGGCCGCCACTTCGTCCTTGCGGCGGGGAATGATGGCGGTGTGCCAGATGGGCAGGCCCAGCGGGTGGCGGAACAGGGCCGTGACCGCAAACCAGTCCGCCAGTGCTCCCACCATGGCCGCCTCGGCAAAGGCCGCCACGTAGCCCCACGCCGGGTGCCGCCCGGCCAGGCCGTGGGCCAGCGCAAACACCGCCCCCGCCAGCACCAGCAAGCCCAGCGCCAGCCACTGCATGCGTCGCAGCCGCTGGCGCTGGAGGTTCTGGTCCCGGGGCGGGGGGAGGGTCATGAGGACAGGAGGGGGCCTACTTCAGCGAATACTCGAAGGTGCTGACCACTCGCAGCCGCTTGCCGATGGTCTGGCCGGAGCTGTCCATGTCGCTGCCGTCGTCGTCCAGCACGCGGATGACGCCCTGGTTGGCGGACTTGAGGGCGCCCAGGGTGGCGCCGGCCTCCTGGGTGAAGCGGGTGGCCTGTTCGCGGGCGTTTTCGGTGGCGGCGGTGAGCAGCTTGGGCTTGAGTTCGTTGAAGCCGCGCAGCAGGTAGCGGGGACCACTGGCACCTTCGCCCTCGCCGGTGAGCTGGACGCCGGCCTTGATCAGCGGGTCCACCTTGTTGGCGGCGGCGGCCACCGCGTCCACGCGGGCGGTTTTGACATCCACCCGGCCCTGGCCGTTGAAGCGCAGCGGCACGCCGCCCTGGGCAAAATCCCGGGCGAAGAGGTCCTGCACCTGCAGCGGGCGGACATCCAGTTCGTCATCCTTGAAGCCCTGGCCCTTGAGGAAGGCGATCACCTGTTCCCGGTCGGCCGCCAGCGTCTGCTGCAGGTTGCCAAAGTCGTTGCCGCCACGGCGGAAGGAGAGGGTCCAGACCGCGTAGTCGCTCTTCACCGCCTGTTCCGCCAGGCCCTTGATGGTGACGGTGCGGTCGCCGGTGCGAAAGCGCTCCACCCCCTGGCCGATCCAGAAGCCGCCGGCGGCCACCCCCAGGGCGAGGATCAGTGCGCCAGCCAGCCAGTTGGTCTTTTCGTTCATGTTGGTCTCCAGTGCCGAAGGTAGAGGGCAGGGCGGTCAAGGGGCCCCGATGGGCCGAGGGTGGCGATGGCGCGCGCTGGCGTCAAGGGGGTGGGCCACGGCGGTGGCGGACGAGCGCCTTGCGCCCTTCCTCCAGCACCAGCATGGCCGGGGCAAAGGGCAGGATGACCAGCCAGGTGTGGGCGGGCAAGGGAGCGGTGCCGAAGATCAGGTTGCCCGCCGGCGTGTAGACGATGAGCAGGATGAGCAGGATCTCCGCGCCCACGCCCCACAGCAGCAGGGGGTTGCCGCGCAGCGGGAAGCGCCAGAAGGGGGTCCGCGGGTGGCGGCAGAGCAGTACGTTGGCCACCTGCATCACCACGATGGCGGCGAGGCAGGCGGTGGTGGCCTGCAGGTAAGCGGGGGCGAGCCGGTCCAGGGGCGTGCCCCATTGCCAGCCGTGGGCGGCGAGTACGCTGAAGTAGGCGGCCATGGCGGCGGCCGCTTCCAGCAGCCCGAGCCAGAGGTAGGCCCGGGCAAGCAGTGGCCAGGCCAGCAGGTGTTCCGCCCGGCGGCGGGGTGGTTCGCGCATCACTCCCGGGTCCGGCCGCTCCGCGCCCAGCGCCAGGGCGGGGAGCATGTCGGTGCCCAGGTCCACCGCCAGGATCTGGATCACCGTCAGCGGCAAGGGGATGCGCAGCAGCACAAAGGCCAGATAGGGCACGATCTCGGGGATGTTGGAGGTGAGGATGTAGGTGAGGAACTTGCGGATGTTGGCGTACACCGCCCGGCCTTCCTCCACCGCGTGCACGATGCTGGCAAAGTGGTCGTCCAGGAGCACGATGTCGGCCGCTTCCCGGGCCACGTCGGTGCCCGAGGCGCCCATGGCGATGCCGATGTCCGCGCATTTGAGGGCGGGAGCGTCGTTGACGCCGTCGCCGGTGACGGCGACGACTTCGCCCCGCGCCTGCAGCGCCTGCACCACCAGCATCTTCTGCTCGGCGGTGACCCGGGCGCAGATCACCTCCGGCGCTGCCAGCGCGAGTTGCAGGGCGGCGGGGGTGAGGTGGCGGATTGCCTCGCCCAGCAGCACCCGCGGTGTGCCGGTCACCAGCCCGATTTCGCGGCCAATGGCGGTGGCGGTGCCAGGGTAATCACCGGTGACCATCACCACCCGGATGCCCGCTGCCCGGCAGCGGGCCACGGCTTCGGCCACATCCGCCCGGGGCGGATCTTCCAGGCCCACCAGGCCGACGAACACCAGGTCGGCTTCATCAGCGCCGGTGCCTTGGGCCATGGCCAGCACCCGCAGGCCCCGCGTGGCCAGGGCTTCCTGCCGGGCGCGGATGCGCGCCCGGTCGTCGTCATCCAGCGCGCGATCACCATCCGCCGTGGCAATGCGGCTGCACAGGGGCAGCACGGTTTCCGGTGCGCCCTTGCAATGGAGCTGCGTGCCGCCCGCGCCGCCTGCAACGCGCACCGACATCCGGCGGCGATCCGTATCAAAGGGAATCTCCCCCACCCGTTCCTCCCCCGGGCCCGCCGCCTGGCCGGCTGCCGCCCCATAGGTGTAGAGGGCGACCTCCATGGGGTCGCCGAGGGCCTCGGTGCCCCGCAGCTTGAGGCTGTGGCAGCGGGCCGCCACCTGCTGCAGGCGGCGCGCGTCGCCTTCCGGCGCGGTTTCCCGCACCGACATGCGGTTGCAGGTGAGGGTGCCGGTCTTGTCCGAGCAGATGACGGTGGTGGAGCCCAGCGCCTCCACCGCCGGCAGGTGGCGGACCAGCGCATTGCGCCGGGCCATGCGCTGGGTGGCCAGGGCCAGGGCGAGGGTGACCGTGGGCAGCAGCCCTTCGGGCACGTTGGCCACGATGATGCCGATGGCGAACATGAAGTTGGCCCAGAAGGGTAGCCCCAGCCATTGGCCGATGCAGAAGAACACCACGCCAAGGGCCAGCGCCAGCGCGGCCACCAGGCGCGAGACGCGGCGGATTTCCCGCTGCAGGGGGGATTCCGCCTCCCCCGTGGCCTGGGTGAGGCGGGCGATGCGGCCAAACTCGGTGCGCATCCCGGTGGCGAAAACCACCGCCCGCCCCTCGCCCGACACCACCAGGGTGCCCGCCAGCAGCAGGTTGCGGGCGGCGAGGGGGTCGGCTTCCGTATCCGTTTCCGGCTGGCGGGCGCGGGGGCGGCTCTCCCCCGTGAGGGTGGCCAGATTGACCCGCAGGGCGCTGGCGGCGAGCACCCGGCAGTCCGCCGGCACCTTGTCCCCCTCGGCCAGGAGGATCACGTCACCCGGCACCAGTTCGGCGGCATCCAGGATCGTCGGCGCGCCATCGCGGAGCACGGTCACCCGCGTCGGGAGCAGTTCCCGCAGCGCTGTCAGAGCCTGTTCCGCCCGCCATGACTGCCAGAAGGAGAACACCCCGTTGATGAGGATCACCCCGACGATCGCCGCTGCCAGGACACCCATGCCCTCGCCCGGCTGGGCCTGTTCGGCAAAGGCGGCCAGGCCGGCCGCCAGCCACAGGATGAGGGCGAAGAAATGGGTGAATTCCCCCACCAGCTCCCGCCACAGGGCGCGGGTCGGGGCCGCCTCGATCCGGTTGGGGCCGAACTCGGCCTGGCGACGGGCGGCTGTGCGCCCGTCGAGGCCGTCGGCCCGGGTCTCCAGGCTGGCGAGTACGGCTTCGGCAGGGGTGAGCCAGGGTTTCATGGCAGCCTCCGGCAGGGCGACATGTCGCGTTGCAACATTTTACGTATCTTGCCGGGGGGATTGACGGTGCCGCTAAGTCTTGGAGCCGAAACAGGTTGACCTGGATCAAAAGCTCGCGCCCGGTCGATTGTTGCTTGGTGGAGAGTGAGTGTTTCCACCTACCTCCTGCCTAAGAGGTGAATGTCGCTGTTAGACTGAGATCAAACCCTCTGCAATGCACAAGAAACGAGAGCCGTGAATGCAGTCGAACAATAAGAAAATGATGAGCCTGAAGCTGCCGTCCCTGCGTTTGGGCGAGCGGCACGGCTACCGGATCGAAGGGGATCAGGCGTTCATCCGTGCCGACATCGTCGGGCTGGACGAGGCCGAGGCGCGGGGCCAGACACTTGCCCTGGAGCTTTGGGCCCTGGAGTCCGCCGTGACCAATGGCGAGCTCAAGGGCAGCCGCGTCGCCGGGTTGCTGCTGGCGGGCGCGTTCAGCAGCCCGGTGGAAGGGCGCGCCTTTGCTGCGCCCCCCGCAGGGCAGGCCCCCTGCGCCATGGCCCTGGTGCTTGCCGACTACAGCAATCCCGTGCCCCGCATGCTCGACGCGGCCACCTACGCCCGGGCCGAACACTTCCAGCTTCCCCGCATGCAAGGGGCCGGCTGGCGGCACACGGGCGATGGTGTCGAGGTCTGGGCCGACCGGGTGTTCAATCCCCGCGCGGCGGAGAGCGCCAGCGGGGTGCTGCGTCTTGAACTGTGGTGGCTGGCCGAACCCTACCGGGGCGGTGCCTTCGATGGCCGCCTGCTGGCGGGGCTGGAACTGGGCGCCCTGGCGGGCCAGGGCACCCGTGCGCTGGGGCTGACCCGGGTACCCGGGGTGGTGGTGCCGGCCGAGCCCGGTTACCCGGTGCTGATGCTGCGGGAGTGGACCGCGGGGGGCTACCTGACGCGGGACTACCTTCCCAGCGCCGGCGCCGCTCAGGCGCGGGCGGGGGCCGGCCGGCCCGGGCAGCAGGAGCGGACCACGGGGCAGACGCTGGCAGCAGCGGTTGCCCTGCATCCGGCGGGTGAGCGCGCGGCGCGCGGCGGGACGCAGCGGGCGGCTGCCAGGGCGCCGGTGTTGCCCCGGATACTGCCGGCCTGAGGCGCGCCGCAGTCGGCCTGGATGGCGGGTGATCGCCCCGCCCTGAGGGGGTATGCTTCCATCCAGGAGCCCACCCCATGATTGCCCGCAAATACCTTTACCTCATTGCCCTGGCCCGGGAGCGGCACTTTGGCCGCGCGGCCGCGGCCTGCCATGTTTCTCCTTCCACGCTCTCGTCCGCCATCAGCGACCTGGAGTCCGAACTGGGTGTGCCGGTGGTGGAGCGGGGCAAGCAGTTTGCCGGCCTGACCGCCGAGGGGCGCTGCGTGCTGGAGTACGCCCAGCGGGTGGCGGCCATGGCGTCCGGGCTGCGCCAGGAATTGGCGAGCCTGCGCGATGGCCTCACCGGGCGGCTCACGCTGGGGGTGATTCCCACCGGGCTCACGGTGGTGGCGAGCCTTTCGGCCGCCATGGCCCGGCGCCATCCACTGGTGACCATCGAGGTGCGCTCCCTGAGCACCGGCGAGATTCTGGACGGGCTGCGCCATTTCCGGCTTGATGCCGGGGTGGCCTATGTGGAATCCGGCCGGGAGCCGGATCTCGATACCCTGGCCCTGTGGGAGGAAGACCACGTGTTCCTCACCCCCGCGGCGGGGCCGCTCGAAGGGCGCGAGGAAATCGGCTGGGTTGAGGCGGCCGCCCAGCCCCTGTGCCTGCTGACGCCGGACATGCAGAACCGGCGCATCATCGACCAGGTGTTCGCCAGCCTGGGCTGCCAGCCCCGGCCCAGCCTGGAAACCAACTCCATCGTCAGCCTGCTGGCCCACGTGAGCGCTGGCTGCTGGTCGTCCATCGTGCCCCGCAGCGTGCTGGATCTGATCGGCACGCCCCAGGGGGTGCGCGTGCTGCGGCTGGTGGCGCCCCAGGTGACCTGGGCCACCGGGCTGGTGACACTGCGAACGGAACACCCGGCCCCCATGGTGGCGGCGCTGCGGGCGGTGGCGGGTGATCTGCGCCAATCGTTCGGAAACGACGAATAGCCCTTCGGTATTTCCCGTTTTCATTCTCCCGCTGGCGCGGGTTAAGGTAGCTGCCATAGAACATGAGGTGGCGCACCCCCAGCCCCGACCACCAGGAGACAAACCATGACCGGCACCCCTTGGCCGGAGCCGGCCCGTGTGGCCGCCCTCATCGCCACGCACCAGCAGCGCCCCGGCGCCCTGCTGCCCCTGCTCCACGCCCTGCAGGATGAACTGGGCTGGCTGCCCCCCGCCGTGCTGCCGCAGGTGGCCGAGGCGCTCAACCTGTCCCGCGCCGAGGTGCACGGCGTGGTCAGTTTCTACCCCCATTTCCGTACGCAGCCCCCGGGGCGCCTGCTCGTCCAGGTGTGTCGGGCGGAATCCTGCCAGGCGGCGGGGGGCGCCGCTCTCGAAGCCCACGCCAGGCGCCGCCTGGGGCTGGACTGGCACGAAACCGGCGCCGATGGCGCCTACACCCTGGAGCCGGTCTTCTGCCTGGGCAACTGCGCCTGTTCCCCCGCCGTGCGCCTGGGCGACCAGGTGTTTGGCCGGGTGAGCTGCGAACGGTTCGATGCCTTGCTGGCGCAAAGCGCCGCCCCTGCCGCCCCCGGGGCGCCGGTGTGCGGGGACGAGGGCGTCGCCCGATGATGCCCCGGCTCTACGTCCCCCGGGATTCCGGCGCGCGTTCGGTGGGGGCGGACGCGGTGGCGGCGGCCATCGTTGCCGAGGCCGCCCGGCGCGGCACCGCCGTCGAACTGGTGCGCAACGGCTCCCGCGGGCTCTATTGGCTGGAGCCGCTGGTGGAGGTGGCGACTGAGGCCGGTCGCATCGCCTACGGCCCGGTGGCGCCGGAGGATGTGCCGGGGCTGTTCGCCGCCGGCTGGCTGGAGGGGGCGGACCATCCCCTTCGCCACGGCCCCACCGGGGAAATTCCGTTTCTTGCCCGGCAGGAGCGGCTCACCTTCGCCCGGGTGGGGGTGACCGACCCCCTGAGCCTGGACGATTACCGCGCCCACGGGGGCTGGGCCGGGCTGGAACAAGCCTTGACCCTGGCCGCCGCGGAAATGGTGCAGTGGGTGACGGATGCCGGCCTGCGCGGGCGCGGGGGCGCGGCGTTTCCGGCGGGCATCAAGTGGCGCACGGTGCGCGATACGCCCGCCCACCAGAAATACGTGGTGTGCAACGCCGACGAAGGCGACTCCGGCACTTTTTCGGACCGCATGCTCATGGAGGGCGACCCCTACTGCCTGATCGAGGGCATGGTCATCGCCGGCCTGGCGGTAGGGGCGAGCCAGGGCTACATCTACGTCCGTTCCGAATACCCCGACGCCGCCCGCACGCTTGCCGAAGCCATTGCCCGCGCCCGCGCCGCCGGCTGGCTGGGCCCGGACGTGGCCGGCAGCGGCCACGCTTTCGAGCTGGAGGTGCGCCTGGGGGCCGGCGCCTACATCTGCGGGGAAGAAACGGCCATGCTGGAAAGCCTCGAGGGCCGGCGCGGACAGGTGCGCGCGAAACCGCCGCTGCCCGCCATGGCAGGCCTCTTCGGCCAGCCCACGGTGATCAACAACGTGATGACCCTGGCCTCGGTGCCGGTCATCTTCGCCCGGGGCCCGGGTTTCTACCGGGATTACGGCATGGGCCGTTCCCGCGGCACCCTGCCCTTCCAGCTCGCCGGCAACATTCGCCACGGCGGGCTGGTGGAAAAGGCCTTTGGCGTCACCCTGCGCGCGCTGATCGAGGATTTCGGCGGCGGCACCCGCAGCGGCCGCCCCGCCCGGGCGGCACAGGTGGGCGGTCCCCTGGGCGCCTGGGTGCCGGCCAGCCAGTTCGACGCGCCCCTGGACTACGAGCATTACGCCGCGATGGGCGCCATGGTTGGCCACGGCGGCATCGTGGTGGTGGACGACACGGCCGACATGGCGCGCATGGCCCGTTACGCCTTCGCGTTCTGCGCCGAGGAATCCTGCGGCAAATGTACCCCTTGCCGCATCGGCTCCACCCGTGGCGTCGAGGTGATGGACCGGATCATCGCCGGGCAGGATCGCGCCGCAAACATGGCGCTGCTGGCAAGCTTGTGCGACACCATGACCCACGGCTCCCTCTGCGCCATGGGCGGGATGACGCCAGCGCCGGTGCTGTCAGCGTTGAAGCATTTCCCGGAGGATTTCGAGCGATAGTTTTTCCGCCTCCCACATCGGGTTGATTTCGGGGTCCGACCCCGTTTTCTCCCAGTTCCTTCCGGGGGCTGGGGAGGGGGAGGGTTGGCGCGGGGGGCTGGAAAGGCGGGCGGAGCAGATGAGGATGCAAACATGGGCCTATTGCTAGGCACGGATTATGGAACGCCCGCCCGGGACGCGGGCGAGCGGGTGAGCTTGACCATCGACGGGCAGACCGTGACGGTGCCGGCAGGCACGTCGGTGATGCGGGCGGCGGCAGTGCTGGAGACCGCTATCCCCAAGCTGTGCGCGACGGACAGCCTGGAGCCTTTTGGCTCTTGCCGCCTGTGCCTGGTGGAGGTGGAGGGGCGCCGGGGGTACCCGGCCTCGTGCACCACCTTCGTCGAGCCGGGCATGGTGGTGCGGACCCAATCGCCGCGGCTGGCGGAGTTGCGGCGGGGGGTGATGGAGTTGTACCTCTCCGATCATCCGCTGGATTGCCTGACCTGCGCGGCCAATGGCGATTGCGAACTGCAGGACGCTGCCGGCGCGGTGGGCCTGCGGGAGGTGCGCTACGGCATGGCGGGCGCCAACCATTTCGATGCCGCCAGCGCTGCGCCCAAGGACGCATCCAATCCCTATTTCACCTTCGATCCGGGCAAATGCATCGTCTGCAGCCGCTGCGTGCGGGCCTGCGAGCAGACCCAGGGCACGTTCGCGCTGACCATCGCCGGCCGGGGCTTCGACGCCCGGGTGGCGGCGGGAATGGACGAGACCTTCCTGCAGTCGGAATGCGTCTCCTGCGGGGCCTGCGTGCAGGCTTGTCCGACGGCCACCCTGAGCGAAAAATCCGTGATCGACAACGGTCTGCCGGACCGGGCGGTGGTGACCACCTGCGCCTATTGCGGCGTGGGCTGCGCCTTCGAGGCCCAGGTGAAGGGCAATCAGGTGGTGCGCATGGTTCCGCACAAGGACGGGCAGGCCAACCACGGCCATTCCTGCGTCAAGGGGCGTTTCGCCTGGGGCTACGCCACCCATCCGGACCGCATCACCACGCCCATGATCCGGGCGAGCATCGAAGAGCCCTGGCAGCCGGTGAGCTGGGAGGTGGCCATCCAGCACGCCGCCAGCGCGTTCCGCCGCATCCAGGCCACGCACGGCCGTGGCGCGGTGGGGGGGATCACCTCCAGCCGCTGCACCAACGAAGAAACCTACCTGGTGCAGAAGCTGGTGCGGGCGGCCTTTGGCAACAACAACGTGGACACCTGCGCCCGGGTGTGCCACAGCCCCACCGGCTACGGCCTGGGGCAGACCTTCGGCACCTCCGCCGGCACCCAGACCTTCGATTCGGTGCTGCAGGCGGACGTGATCATGGTGATCGGCGCCAACCCCACCGAGGGGCATCCGGTATTCGGTTCCCTGCTCAAGCGGCGGCTGCGCCAGGGGGCGCGGCTGATCGTGGTGGACCCCCGTGCCATCGAGCTGGTGAGCGCCCCCCATGTGAAGGCGGACTTTCACCTCAAGCTGCGCCCAGGCACCAATGTGGCGGTCGCCAATGCCCTGGCCCATGTGATCGTCACCGAGGGGCTGGTGGCGGAAGACTACGTGGCCGAGCGCTGCGACGCCGCTTCTTTCGCCCTGTGGCGGGAATTCGTGGCCCGGCCGGAAAACTCGCCGGAGGCCACCGAGGCGGTCACCGGCGTGCCCGCCGCGCAGGTGCGGGGCGCCGCCCGGCTCTACGCCACCGGCCCGGCGGCGGGGCCGCGCGGCGAGCGGCCGCTGAACGCGGCCATCTACTACGGCCTGGGGGTCACCGAACACAGCCAGGGCTCCACCATGGTCATGGCCATCGCCAACCTGGCCATGGTGACGGGCAACGTGGGCCGCCTGGGGGTGGGGGTGAACCCGCTGCGGGGGCAGAACAACGTGCAGGGGTCCTGCGACATGGGCTCCTTCCCCCACGAGTTCCCGGGCTACCGGCACGTGGCGGACGCCACCGTGCGCGCCAGCTTCGAGGCGGAATGGGGGGTGACCCTGGACCCGGAGCCGGGCCTGCGCATCCCCAACATGTTCGAGGCGGCGCTGGACGGCTCCTTCCGGGGCCTCTACATCGAGGGTGAAGACCTCGCCCAGTCCGACCCCAACACCCAGCATGTGGAAGCCGCACTGCGCGCCATGGAATGCGTGGTGGTGCAGGACATCTTCCTCAACGAAACCGCCAAGTACGCCCACGTCTTTCTCCCCGGCAGCTCCTTCCTCGAGAAGGACGGCACGTTCACCAACGCGGAGCGGCGCATCTCCCGGGTGCGGCGGGTGATGCCGCCCCTGGCCGGCAAGGCGGACTGGGAGGTGACCCAGGCCCTGGCCAATGCCCTGGGCTACCCCATGGACTACCAGCATCCGGGCCAGATCATGGACGAGATCGCCCGCCTCACCCCCAGCTTCGCGGGCGTCAGCTACGCCCGGCTGGAAGAGATGGGCAGCATCCAGTGGCCGTGCCATGCGGCGGCCCCGGAGGGCACGCCCATCATGCATGTGGGCGGGTTTGTGCGCGGCCGCGGGCGCTTCATGCTCACCGCCTTCGTGCCCACGGCGGAGCGGGCCAACAGCCGTTACCCGCTGCTGCTCACCACCGGGCGGATCCTCAGCCAGTACAACGTGGGCGCCCAGACCCGGCGCACCGGCAACACCGCCTGGCATGCGGAGGACCGGCTGGAAATCCATCCCCACGATGCCCAGGAACGGGGCGTGGCCGAGGGCGACTGGGTGGGCATCGCCAGCCGCGCCGGGCAGACGGTGCTGCGTGCCACCCTCACCGAACGGGTGCAGCCGGGGGTGGTCTACACCACCTTCCATCATCCGGAGTCCGGCGCCAACGTGATCACCACCGACAACTCCGACTGGGCCACCAATTGCCCGGAATACAAGGTGACCGCCGTCCAGGTCACCCGCGTCAGCCAGCCTTCGCAATGGCAGGCCCGCCATCAGGCCCGGGATGCCGCCCAGCGGGGGATGCTGCCCCGCCGGGAGCGGGGGGCCGTGTCATGAAAGCCTGCCCGGTCGTGCCCGACGACGGTTCGGTGCCCGAGGCGCCGCCCCTCGCCGTCCAGCGGACTGCCCGTGGCCTGCGCGTGGGCGACGGCGCGGATGCGGCCCTGGAAAGCGTGGAGTCGCTCATCGAGGAAGTGCCGGTGGCGCTGGTGGTCAACGGCATCTCCCACGCGGTGATGCTGGCGACGCCGGCGGACCTGGAGGATTTCGCGCTGGGCTTCTGCCTGAGCGAAGGCATCCTCGATCACCCGGGGCAGCTCTATGGCTGCGAGGTGTTCCCCGAGGCGGCGGGCACGCGGGTGGAACTGGAGGTGGCCAGTGCCGCCTTTGCCCGGCTCAAGGTGCGCCGCCGCAGCCTCGCCGGGCGCAGCGGCTGTGGCCTGTGCGGGATCGAAAGCCTGCAGGCGGCAGCGCGGCGGCCCGACCCCTTGCCTGCTGTCCGCGCCTTCAGCCTGTCCGCGCTGCAAGCGGCGCTGGCGCAGTTGGGCCGCCACCAGCCCCTGCGCGATGCCACCCACGCCGCCCATGCGGCAGCCTGGGCGGGGCCGGATGGCCTGCTTCACCTGGTGCGGGAGGACGTGGGCCGGCACAACGCGCTCGACAAGCTCATCGGCGCCCTGGCCCGGGCCGGGCACGACCCGGCTGCCGGCTTTGCCCTGGTGAGCAGCCGCGCCAGCGTGGAGATGGTGCAAAAAGCCGCCAGCGCCCGCATCGGCCTGATGCTGGCCATGGCTGCGCCCACCGCCCTGGCCGTGGACACGGCCCAGGATTGTGGCCTCACCCTGGCGGGGCACGCCCGGGCGGGCCGCCTCACCATTTACACCCACCGACAGCACATCACGGGGCTCTGACCGATGGATGCCAGCCACCTCGTCACCATGGCCAACCAGATCGGCCAGTTCTTCGCGGCCTATCCGGATCGGGCGCAGGCCGTTGCCGACATCGCCGCCCACCTGCGCAAGTTCTGGGAACCGCGCATGCGTCGCGCCCTCCTGGTGCATCTGGAGACCACGGGCCCCGAAAGCGGGCTCGACCCGCTGGTGGAAGAAGCCGTGCGTCAGCTTGCCGCCGCCCCCGTGGGCTGAGCCAGGCTCGCGCGCACCCGCATCAGGGTGAAGCCCAGCAGGTTCAGGCCGCGCCAGGCCGGTGGCTGCTGGATGCGCGGGTCCTCCGCCCCCAGTCCCACCCCCCAGATCCCGTCCCAGGGGCTGGCGTTGACCAGCACCCGGTTGCCGGTGGACAGGAGATAGGCCGCCAGCGCGGGGTTCTGGCCGAACTTGGCCTGGTTGGCCTGAAAGACGATGCCCGCCCGGGCCGCGACCCAGGCGGCTTCGTCAAAGCCGCGTACCCGGCGGCCCAGCCGCTGTGCTTCACCCGGGTCGTCGGAGGCGGCGATTTGGGCTGCCGTCTCCCCATCCCCGAACAGCAGCGCCTTGGCCCACATCATGTAGTGCTCGGTGGTGGCGAAGCGGATGCCCTCCACCTCGAACGCTGCCGGGTACCACTGGCTCAGGCAGGCGGCGTCCACGGTGTCCGGCGCCGGGCTTTCATGGCCCCAGAAGCAGAGGTACGTGGGCGCCGATCCCAGGGCGAGCTGGCGCAGCAGCTCTTCAAAAGTCGCGATGGCCATGGCGGTCAGAAGTACCAGGCAACCACGTTGGTGAGGCGGCCTTCGCGGACGATGGGCACGGCCACCAGGGCATTGAGGCCGGCTGCCACGGCCTGGGCGCCGGTTTCGCCGGGCTCGGCGCCCGCGTTGTCCGACAGCGCCGGCACGCCGGTGAGGAAGGCCGTGCCGATGGCCCCCTGGCCTTTGTCCACGGTGATCCGGCTGGCGCCCAGATCGCCGCCCGTTTCGCAGAACCCTTCCTGGCGCGTGAGCTGCTGCCGGCTGGGATCGGGCTTCCACACCTCGAAGCGGCGGGCGATGGGCGTGCCCAGGGCGGAGAGAAAGGCCAGCACATAGGTGTCGTCCGCGCCCAGCCCGGGGCAGGGCAGGGCAAAGCCGCGGTTGATGCCGACCTTGGTGGCCGAATCGGCGCGCAGGAAGCGGTCCGATTTGCCCAGGTCCGGGATGAAGTAGGGGGCGCCGGTTTCCCAGACCACCCCAGGCAGGCCGTGGCCGCGGCGGAACACGGTGCGGCGGGAGGCGAACTCGAACACGTCGCCGGTGTTGCCGTAGTAGCCATCCACCAGCCGCATGTCGTAGGACTCGGCGGCGTTGTTGTGCCACAGCTCGATGGCGCCGGCCCGCTCCGCGTCGTCGCCGCAGAAGAACACCAGCACCGAGGTGAGGAAGTCGCCGGCGAAGATGGGCACGGCAATGCCGCAGGTCAGCCCGGCGGCCTTGGCTTCGGCCTTGCGGCGGAAGTTGCCGGTGGCCAGATCCTGCAGTACCACCGGGTGGCCCTGTTCCCAGGCCTGGCCGGGCAGCCCTTCGCCCCGGCCGAAGCAGAACTTGCGGCTGGCCAGCCCGAAGGCGGCGGCGTCGCCATAGAGGCCGCCCCGGTATTCGAGAATGGTGCGGTCGTTGCTGGGCACCCAGACTTCGGTGACACGGATGAAGGTTTTCATGAATGCGGGGTCCTTGGGGATCGTGGGAGAGGGGGGCCTCATGCCGGCTGTCAGGCCGGCATGGGGCGCCGATGATCCCAAACGAAGCAAAGACCGTACCGACAGCAGGGCCAAACCCCGCGGTCAGCGCCGCCAGCTCAGGGCGAGGTAGAAGCGCCGTCCCAGGGCGTCGTGATTCCAGGCGTCCCAGCCGGTGGAGATGTAGCCGGTGCGGGAGAAGGGCGGTTTGCGGTTGGTCAGGTTGCGCACGCCCAGCGCCAGTTGCCAGCCGGGTTTGGGTTGGCTGATCAGCGTGTGCCAGTCGAGGCCGGCAAAGCTGGGAACGTCCCGGGGCTGGTCCGTGGCGGTGGCGGTCGTGTCCTGGTAACTGCCCACGTAGTCCGCCGAGAGGGTGTGCTCCCAGTTGCCGCGCGCGGCGGTCAGCGAGAGTAGCGCCCGCCAGCGGGGCAGGGGACCCGCGTCCCGGTACTGGCCGGCGGAGTCGATGCGGCCGTCGCTGCCGTACACCCACAGGGTGCGCCGGCCCAGGTAGGAGGCCAGCGCGGTGAAGTCCCAGTGCCAGCCCGCGGCCTTGCCCAGCGCGCCGGTGGCCTCCAGGTCCACGCCCCGGGCGTACTGCCGGCCCACGTTCTGCACCCGTACATCCACCGTCTGGATCGGGCCCGCCAGGCCGTCGGTGCTGGCCGCGCGCTGAACGTAGCGGGCCGCCAGCAAGGGGTCGCTGAGCAGGGAGTTGAGCCCGGGGCCGTAGATCACGTTCTCGATGCTTACCGACCAATGGCGGGCGGCGAGCCGCAGGTCGTCCTTCTGCCACCACACGCCCAGGGTGCGGTGGATACCTTCCTCGGGGACGAGATCCGGGTTGCCCCCTGCACGCAGGGCAATGTCTGCCAGGCAGTCTTCGAACGCTCCGGTGGCGGGGCAGCGGATCGGGTCCCGGACCGAACTCAGGCCAATGCTGCGGGTGCCATAGAGCTGCTCCCGCAGGTGGGGGAGGGCAAAGGAGCGCCCCCAGCTCCCAGTGAGGTGGACGTTGCCGGCGACCTGCCAGTCTCCGGCCACTCTCGGGCTGGTAAAGCCCTGGGTGCCGGTGACCCGGTCGTGGCGCAGGGCCGCCAGCAGTTCCACACTGTCACTGGGGCGCCACTGGGCCTCGCCGCGCAAAGCGGTGAAGCTGCGGTCGGCCGAGGCGTTGGCCAGCGGGCCGAAGCTCAGCACATCACCAGCGTTGATCCGCGGGTCGTGGCTTTGGCTGGCCGCCTGCCGTCGCCATTCCGCGCCCAGGGTGAGGGTGAGGCTGCCCTTGCCCACGGCGAAATCGCGGCTGCCCTGAGTCTCCACCCAGTTCTGGCGCAGGCTGCCGATCCCGGCGTTGAGCCGGACGTCGGTGGCGAGCAGGGCGTCCATGTCCGCGGCGGCGGTGGCGCCAAGGGGGTTGATGCGCCCGGCGAGCACGCCGGTCCGGTAGGCGGATTCGCTGACCCAGCCCGACAGCAGGCGTTCCACCGTGCGCACGGTGCCGGTGCCCGCCGCCACCTGGGCATTCCAGCCCGCCCATTTGCCGCTCGCCTCCAGGGCCAACTGGCCCTGCGTGGTGTCGGTCTGGACCCGGCGGGCGCCCAGTTGCTCGGTGCGGCCCAGCACGAACGCCAAATCCCCGCTCGGGTTGTAGCGGCTGGACGGGAGCATGAAGAAAGGCGTGTTGGTGGCGCTGTAGGTGTCGCTGATCGGCTGGGGGGCGATCTGGTAGAGATAGCTGTCCTGCCCCGCCTGCATGCGCAGGCGGCCGGTCCAGCCGTTGGGCAGCGGCATCTGGGCCTGGAGCAGGGCGCTGGTTTGCTCCACCCGGGGGTAAATGGTGTTCCAGGGCGCGTCGTCGTAGGAGCACACCGCCCCGAAGCGGACCCGGTTCGCGGGGCAGTCGGCGGCGGGGACGAAACGGCCGGCGAAATAGCTGCCGGGGTAGCCCTCGATGGAATAGCCGTCGAGGCCGACTTCCCGGCGGTCCCCGGTGCGGGCGAAACTGCGCTGGTCCGATACCAGGCCGTCCCGGGTGCGCCGCTCCACGGCGAACTGGAAAGCGTGGGGCACCGTCCCGGCCGGGGCATTTTCGACGGTGCCGTAGAGCGCGCTCACCCGGTTGTAGCGGGCGCCGCCACCCTGGGTCCAGCCGCTGTGCCAGGTGGCCTCCGCTTCGTTGGCGAAGGGGCGGAGCTGGACGTCCACCGTTCCGGCCAGCGCGCCGGGGCCGTAGCGGGCGCTGTTGCCGTCGCCTTCGATGCGGTAGCGCTTGATGGCGATGAAGGGCCAGCCGTTGAGGTTGCCGGATTCGGAGTCGTAGCTGGAAGGCAGGATCCGCCGCCCTTCCACAAGGCTCAGGGTGCGGCTGCTGCCCAGGGTGTGGATGGAGGGCGAACTGCGGCCGGCCCGCGGATCGTTCCCCAGCCCCGCCTCGGCCAGGCTGTTGCCGCCCAGGATGGGCAGGCGCTGGATGATCTCGGAGGGTGCGTCCAGGCCGGTGCGGCGCATGGTCGCCGCGTCAGGCGCGATGGACTCGATGGGCGAGGGCTGCGTTTCCGGTACCCGCTGCCCGCTCACGACCACCTCCGGGGCGGTGGTGGTCTGGGCCGCCACCGGCCCGATGGCCGCCATGCCGACCGCCAGCGGCAACAGGCGAAGCATGGGCGCTGCGCCTTGCGTCCGGCGGCGGCTTGTTCTTCCCGCTTTCATGTGAATTTCCCCTTTAGCGAACCCTGTTGGGGTCTTGCCCGCCGTGCCCCGTATCGGTGCCGGCAGGTCTGCGTGTATGGTTTTCCCTGGTCGGTGGCCGGCGAAGTGATCACAACCACGAAGCTGGCCAACCCCCGTTGATTAAATCACAGCGCGTAGCGTTCCGCTGGGGGGCTCGCTCCCGCCGCCGGAATGGGTGTGCCCGCGGGGGCGCAATGAGCCTGTTCTGAGCCTGCACTGCAGCACTTTGGCTACAATTCGCGGATCATGAACGCGCTCGCCCGCCGCAACTGGCCCGGCACCCGCCTGGTGGCCTGCCACGAATGCGATGCCCTGTACCGCCGCCGCCCGCTGGCGCGGGGGCAGGCGGCGCGCTGCGCCCGCTGTGGCGCCCGCCTGTACCGGGCGGCGCCGTTTACGGTGCCGGAACTGTTGGCGCTGGTCATGGCGGCGATGATCGTGTTCCTGATCGCCAATGGCTTCCCCATCATCACGCTGGAGATGCAGGGCAGCCGCTCCGCCTCCACTTTGCTCGGCGCGGTGGTCACCACCTGGCGGGAAGGGCGGCCGGTGATTGCCTCCCTGGTGCTGGCGACCACGGTGCTGTTTCCGTGGCTGGAGCTGTCGGCCATGCTCTACCTGCTGGCTTTTCTGGTTTTCGGGCAGCGGCCGCCCGGGTTTGTCCGGGTGCTGGCAGTGGTGCAGGCGCTGCGCCCCTGGGGGATGATCGAAGTGTTCATGCTGGGGATCGTGGTGGCCATCGTCAAACTCTCGATGAGCTTTACCGTGGTGCCGGGGCCGGCGCTCTGGGCCTTTGGCACCCTGACCCTGCTGCTGGCGGCGGTGGTGAGCTACGACCCGCACCACCTGTGGGAACTGGGGGACCAGGCCGCATGAGGGGCCGTCTGCCATGACCCCGTCGCCATGGCTGACGGCCCGCCGCGCCGGGGCGCTGGCCTGCCCCCGCTGTGCGCTGGTGATGCGGCGGCCGGTGCCGGGGGTGTCCTGCCGCTGCCCCCGTTGCGGCGCGGCGCTGGCGGCGCGCCGGCCTCGCAGCCTGGCCCGCACCTGGGCGTTTCTGCTGGCGGCGGCGGTGTTGTACCTGCCGGCCACCCTGCTGCCCATCATGAACACGCGCACCTTGGTGGCGGACCGCCACGACACCATTCTGGTGGGGGTGGTGTTCCTGTGGAACGAGGGCACGCCCCATCTGGCGGCCATCGTGTTTCTGGCCAGCATCGTGGTGCCGCTGGTGAAGATGGGGGCGCTGGCCTATCTGGCGTGGACGGTGCAGCGGGGCAGCATTCGCGGGCCCCAGGAGCGGCTCGGGGTGTATCGGCTGGTGGAGGCGGTGGGCCGCTGGTCGATGCTGGATGTGTTCGTGGTGGCCCTCATGGCTGCCCTGGTGCGCATGGGGGTGATGGCGAACGTGACCGCCGGCCCCGGTGCGGCGGCTTTTGGCGCGGTGGTGGTGCTCACCATGTTTGCGGCCTTGAGTTTCGACCCGCGCCTGATCTGGGATGCGAAAGACGATGAGCAATACTGACGGGCCCGACCTGCGCGATCTGCCGGAGCCGGTGCTGGAGGGGCGACGCGCCCTGCTGCCCAATCTGGTGTGGGTGATCCCCCTGGTGGCGGCCCTGGTAGGGCTGGGGCTGGTGGTGCAGATGCTGCTGGCCCAGGGGCCCACCATCACCATTTCCTTCTCCACGGCGGAGGGGCTGGAGCCGGGCAAGACCAAGGTCAAGTTCCGCGAGGTGGACATCGGCGATCTGCGCAGCCTGCGGGTGGCGGAGGACCGCACGCGGGTGGTGGCCACGGTGGAACTGACCAAGGAGGCGGAGCGCTTCGCGGTGGCGGACAGCCGCTTCTGGGTGGTGCGCCCGCGACTGGCCGGCGGCGCCATCTCCGGCCTGAGCACCCTGGTTTCCGGCTCCTACATCGGTGTGGATGGCGGCAAGTCGGAAGACCCGGCGCGGGAGTTCGTGGGTCTGGATGAAGCCCCCGTGGTGCCCGCCGACGTGCCCGGCACCAGCTACCAGTTGCAGGCGGCGGACCTGGGCTCGCTGGATATCGGCTCGCCCATCTTCCATCGCCGGGTGCAGGTGGGGCAGGTCACCAGTTTTTCCCTGGCGCCTGATGGCAGCGGTGTCACCCTCCGGGTGTTCGTCAAGGCGCCCTACGACAAGCTGGTCACCGCCAGCAGCCGCTTCTGGCACGCCAGTGGCGTCGATGTGCGCCTGGACGCCAGCGGCGTCAAGGTGGGCACCCAGTCGCTGGCGGCGGTGCTGCTGGGCGGCATTGCCTTCCGCACGCCCGAGGCGCAGGCCGGGGCGGTCCAGGCGCCCGCCCGCTCCCGCTTCAACCTGGCGGCGGACGAGGCCGAGGCGATGAAGGCGCCGGATGGCGAGCCGGTCACCGTCGTGTTGCGCTTCAACCAGTCCATCCGCGGGCTTGCGCCCGGGGCGCCGGTGGATTTCCGCGGCGTGGTGCTGGGCAGCGTGCGCGCCGTGTCGCTGGAGATGGACCCCCGCAGCAAGACCTTCGTGGCGCCGGTGGTGGTGGAGCTCTACCCGGAGCGGCTCAGTCTGCCCAGCCCCGCCAGTGGCGAGTCGGCTGAGCGACAGCGGGCGGCGCGGCTGGCCGAACTGGTGCGCCAGGGGCTGCGCGCCCAGTTGCGCACCGGCAACCTGCTCACCGGCCAGCTCTACGTGGCGCTGGATTTCTTTCCCAAGGCGCCCGCCGTGCGCTTCGAAGCCGGCCGTTCCCCTCTGGAATTGCCCACCGTGGCGGGCGATCTGGAGGAATTGCAGCAGAAGCTGGGCGACATCGTGCGCAAACTGGACAAACTGCCCCTGGAGGCCATCGCTGGCGACCTGCGGCGCTCCCTGGGCGCGCTGGAGGCCACCCTGCGCCGCACCGAGAGCCTGATGGCCCAGGCGGACCAGGAACTGCTCCCCGAGGCGAAGGAAACCCTCGCCGGGGTGCGCCGCTCGATGGCGGGCGTGGACAGCCTGCTGGCCCAGGATGGCCCCCTGCAGCAGGATGCCCGCCAGGCCATGCGCGAGCTGGAAAATGCCGCCCGCTCCTTGCGGGCCCTCACCGATGTGCTGGAGCGCCAGCCCGAGGCGCTGCTCAAGGGCAAGGCCGGAGAATGACATGAACCCCACGTTCCTCAGCCGTGCCCGATGGGCGTTGCCGCTGCTGGCCGCCCTGCTCGCCGCGTGCGGCACCTCCCCGGCCCCCCGCTACCACACGCTGGCGGGCGGGGCGGGCAGCGCCACCGGCAGCCCGGCGTTTCTGGTCGAGGTGCTTCCGGTCAGCCTGCCGGCGGCCATGGATCGGGCCCAGGTGGTGATCGGGCCCGCCAGCGCCGGCCGTGTGGCCGTTGGCGATGGAGAGCGCTGGGCCGCTCCTCTGGGTGAGGAGGTCCGCCAGGCCCTGGCGCGCAGCCTGTGGCAGGCGCGCCGGGCGGCAGACGTTTACCGGGTGCCCGCCAGCGGCAGCGATCTGCCCCGTTACCGGCTGGCCTTTGGCCTGGAAGCGGTGGATGCCCGGCCTGGGGCGGGCCTCACCGCCAGCGCCCTGTGGACCTTGCGGCCGGTGGCAGGCGGTGGGGCGCTCACCTGCCGCAGCACGGTGCAGGTGCCCATTGCCGGCGCCGGCACCGAGGCCACCGTCCTGGCCCTGGCGGCGGCGGTGGACCGGCTGGGGCAGGCGGTGGCGCAGGCGCTGCCGTCCGGCGGTCCGCTCCCCGGCTGTCCAGTGCTCTGACGGGCGGGGGCGCGCGGCCCTTCTCAGGGCGCGTGCGTCGCCGGTGGCAAGTCGGCCGCTCCTGACGTCCAGTGGCGCACCACCAACTCCAAGGCAGGCGTAGCCCGAATCCGGGGTGCCGCCTTGGGCGCGAGCGGGGCCATGCCGCCCTCGGCGGGTTGCGATGCCCTGGAGGGCGGGCTGTCTGCTTGGCCAGGCTCCGGCCGCTCGGCTGAAGCTTCATTTCCTGTGTCCCGGCAGAGGCCGGGGTGTGGCGTTTCATCCATCCTCGATCGCCCGGAAGGCTCGCCCGCGTGCGCCCGGTGGGCTCCCCTCTGCTTTCCCATCTCCGTGTTGCGCCGGAGGTTCGCCAAAAACGTGTTTATTCCGATTCTGCGATTTTTGTGAGTGTTCGCTTGCTTCAAATTTGTTGGTGATTGTTCATTTATTGTTACTTTTTACATGCTTTCTCGGAGCTTTCTTGGAGATATACTGGGCGCCTCTGAAACGGTGGGTGGTGAGTTCTTACAACCCCGTACCCGTAAGCGGATCGAGGCATTTTCGCCAGCCAGCGGGAACATGAGCCGGGCGTTCCGAGGGGCGAGCCCTGGGGCGGATACCCGAGCCGGGCGCGGGTAGTGTGCTGATTTGGCAGGATTGATGGGCATGGGTGTCCGGTGCGCCACGAGGCGGGAGGTAACGGCAACCCTTGGCCGGCCTTGAGTGGAAAGAACCCCGGGAATGCGCCGCTATTGAGCGCATTGATTCAACTTCAATACATCTTTTGGATATGAGGTTGAATTGTCCTTTGAATCTGCATTTGCCTTGGCGATGGCAGATTCGGCCAATTGATTGAACATAAATCGGCTGTTTTTTGTCGAATAGATGATTTCCGGATTGGCTAAAGTTGCTGAAGCAGATTTACGAGTAGATCGAATCGTCCGGTAGGAGCCTGATATGACCACCCGCTCGCCTGTCCTGTTTATCGTGTTCAACCGGTTCGACACCGCTGCCCGGGTGCTCGAGGCGATCCGCAAGGCGCGGCCTCCCCGGCTTTATATTGCGGCCGACGGCCCCCGGCAGGACCGCCCGGGCGAAGCGGAGCGATGTGCCCAGGTCAGGAGTCTGGCTCAGCAGGTGGATTGGCCGTGCGAGGTCCACACCCTCTTCCGCGACGAAAACCTGGGCTGCAAGTTTGGCCCGAAGACGGCGATCGACTGGTTTTTCCAGCACGAGCCGGAGGGCATCATCCTGGAGGATGACTGCGTTCCCAAGCCCAGCTTCTTCACGTTCTGCGACGAAATGCTGGAACGCTACCGGAACGATCCGCGGGTGATGAGCGTGGCCGGCTACAACTTCCATAGCCGGCAATGGATGCCCCGTGCCAGTTACTACTTTTCCCGTTACAACATCACCTGGGGGTGGGCGTCCTGGCGACGGGCGTGGCAGCACTACGACCTGGAGATGCGGGATTGGCCGGCGTTTCGCCGCTCCAGCCGGATGCAGCGTCTGTTCCCCCGCGAGTGGTATGGGCGCCGTTGCTGGCGGGACATCATGGACCGTACCTACGATGGTCGCCTGCCTTCGGCTTGGGACTACCAATTCATCTTCACTGCCTGGAGGCTTGGCGCTTATGGGTGCGTGCCTGAGGTGAATCTGGTGGAGAACATCGGGTTCGGGCCAGAGGCCACCCACACCGTGCATCCCGATGACTGGGTCACCCGCTTGCGGGCGGAGGAGATCAAGTTTCCCCTGCGCCATCCCGCCAGCGTCGAGATCGACCATGAGGGTGACCGGCGCTATGAACTGAAGCTGCGGGGCGGGGGCTTCTGGGCCGCAGTCGAGCGCAAGTTGCGACGGGTGCTCAGGTTGCCCGACGCGGTTCATCCGGTGGTGGCCGCCACCGCAGAACTCGCCAATACCCCCCGCGTCACGGGCTCGTCTCCCACGTAAGCGGCGGGCGGTAGCGCGGTCGCGCACCGCCCCGTGGCCGTCCTTGCCCCGCGCCGTCAGCAGTGGGTGAGCGCCTCGGCCAGTTCGCGAACCGGGTCTTCAAAATCCGCGTGGTGATGCCCAGGGGCACGGGCGTACCAGTAACGGGCATTGGCGGTATCGCCTTCGATCTTGTGCAGGATGGCGTGTATCCAGCACCCCAGGGGATCTTCCAGGGCCTGGACGATGCGGTGGGCTTCGTCCCAGTGGCCGGCCTGGGCAGCGAGGATGGCCTGGCGGTGGGGAGAAGACGGCATGGGCGGGGCTCCTGGCGGCAAATGCCTCGTGTTGCATCTGGATACAAAATCAGGCCGACGTCCGGGCGGCTGGCGCGTTAATGCCAGCATAACGCCAAGGAGGTCGGATCATGAAGCTACCCTACACACTCTCCCTTGCACTGGCACTGACGCTCGTTGGTTGCGTGGTTGTGCCCGCGGGCCCGCCCCGCGTTCACGGTGGCTACTACGACCCGGGCCCGCGGGTGGTGGTGCCCCCGCCCGTGGTGGTGAGCCCTCCGGGCTACTATGGCCGCAGAGGCTGGGGCCATGGTCACCACCACCATCGCCACTGGTAGGGCGGCGACCCGTCGTGGTCTGAACTGGCTGCGGGTGGCGGTCTCGGTCAGTGCCTGGTGAATGCCCGCGCGCTGAACGGCTTTTCCCTGCGGGCCACGGTGCGCTTGGCAGGAAGCCGCTTCTCCCGGTCGGACAGGGGGTTCCCCGTCGCTCACGATGTCAGGCGCGCCTGAGGTGATGAGGGGCGCAGGGGAGCCGACGTGCTGGCCGAAAAGCCATTTTCCTGGCGCGCCGCCGCCTTCCTCCTAATGGGCAAGAACCCGCTCCTCCCGTTCTTCCTGCAGCAGCAGGGTGATTTCCGCATCGGGGATTGCCACGGCGTGGAGCGCGAAGGAGGAGAGCTGCAACCCGGCTTCGAGGGTTTCGGGTACCACTGCGGTTGCTCCGGCGTTGCGCAGTTCGTGGGCGTGCTGCTCGTCCCGTGAACGGGCGTAGATGGGCAGATCCGGATATTCGCTACGGGCCGCTCGCACCGCGTGCATGGCCGCCCCCGGCTGATCCATGGTGACCAGCAGGGCGGCCGCCCGGGCGGTGTGGAGCTTGCGCAGCAGTTCGGGGCGGGCGGCGTTGCCGTAGAACACCGGCAAGCCGGCCTGACGCAGGCGGGCGACGGCGTGGGCGTCATGTTCGATGGCCACAAACGGCACCTGCTGCCGTTCCAGCACGTCCGCCAGGAGTTGGCCGACCCGGCCGAAGCCGGCGATCACGATGTGCCCGCTGAGCCCCCGGTCCAGATCCGGGTCCTCGTCCGCAGGCAGTGGCGTGACCCGTGCGTCGATGCGGGCGCCTGCCCGGGCGCCGACCCGGGCGGCCAGGGGGGTCAGCAGAAGGCTGAAGCTCACCACCAGCAGGATGAACTGGGACACTTCCGGCTTGAGCAGGGCCTGGCTGGTGGCGTAGCCCACCACGACAAACGCGAATTCGCCGCCCTGGCTCAGCAGCAGCCCGCCTTCCAGTGCCCGCCCCCAACTCAGTCCGCCCGCGCGCAGCACGCAGCCGGTCACCAGGGTCTTGATGGCCATCAGCCCGACTACCGACGCGGGAATCCACACATGGTGCTTGCGCATCTCGCCCAGATCGATCTCCATGCCCACCGACATGAAGAAGAGGCCCATCAATAGCCCCTTGAAAGGCTCGATGGTCACTTCCACTTCGTGCCGGTACTCGGTTTCCGCCAGCAGCAGGCCGGCGAGAAAGGCGCCGAGGGCGAGGGAAAGGCCGGCGGCGGCGGTGACCCCGGCAATGCCCAGCGCCACCAGCAGCGTCAGCGCCACGAAGACCTCCGGCTGACGCTGGCGGGCGAAGTACCGGAACACCGGCGCCACCAGCCTGCGGCCGGCGATGAAGATGAGCAAGCCCGCCGCGGCGGATTTGAGGGCGGTGACGCCCAGCACCATCGCCCAGCCGCCCGTGGTCTTGCGGGCCAGCAGATCCACCAGGATGAGCAGCGGCACCACCACGAAATCCTGCAGCATCAGGATGGCGAAGCTGGCCTGCCCCTTGGCCGTGGCCAGCGCCCTTTGCTGGGAGAGCAACTGCATCACCACGGCGGTGGAGGACAAGGACAGCACCAGCCCGAGCAAGGCAGCCACCCCCGGGCTGTTGCCGAACTGCCAGGCCAGCAAGCCGATGGCCGCTGCCGCCAGCGCCACCTGTGCGCTCCCGCCCACGAACACCCAGTGGCGCATGGCCCATAGCCGGTCCACCGAAAGTTCCAGCCCGATCAGGAACATCAGGAAGATCACCCCCAGCTCCGCCAGGGGCTGCACTTCCTGCAACTCGGCGAAGGTAAAGGTTTTGAGCCAGGGCCATTGGCCGGTGAGGCTGCCCACTCCGTGCGGGCCGAGCAAAACGCCGATGACCAGGAAACCCACCACCTGGTTGATGCGAAAGCGCTGGAGCAGGGGGATGAAGACCCCGGCCAGGGTGAGGAAAAGCAGCGTTTCGCGTAAGAACGGGATAGGAGCCTGGTGTTCCATGAGGGCCAAAAATCGAGATAAGGCTGGATGCCCCCGGGGGCGGACGGGCCACGGACTCGGGCACCCCGCGGGGGCGGGGAGCGCCGAACCCTATTTTCTCAACTCTTGCGCCAGGCTGTCATCGAAATGATCAAATAAGTATTGCTGCTTTATTCGGTCGCGTCCTGGTGGGCGGACGCCTACGGCTTGGCCAGGTGCCAGGTGCCGTTGACGCCGTCGCCGCTGCGGTCGCCCGGTTTCTGGTCCTTGGCCCAGAAGTAGAGCGGCTTGCCCCGGTAGGCCCACTGCTTGCTGCCATCGTCCCGGGTCACGACGGTGAAGTCGCCCACCGGCTTGTCGTCGGCTTTCGCCGCCATGGGGGGCCAGTTGCTCTGGCAGGGGCCGTTGCAGGCGCTCTTGCCGCTGCCCGCGGTGTCCTTGTCGAACACGTAGAGGCTCATGCCGTTGGCGCCTGTGAACACGCCGTCGAGGATGCCCACCGGCGCGGCCGGGTCGGCGGCGGAGGCGGTCAGGGCGAACAGGGACGTGCAGAGGGTGAAGGCGAGGCGGGTGGAACGGTGGATCATGATGAAGGTTCTCCGTGCGAAATTATTGGTCTGAAAAGCGCGGAGCCTCGAGGGCTCCAGTGCCAAACCTACCCCATTTGCGGGGGGCGCAGGGGATTGATTCACATGTGTGCACCAAGGTGTGTACTTGCTCTGTCGCGTTTAGCCCCCGGCCCATACGTGGAGCAAGGATGCCCCTCCCGAAGGAGGGGCTGCCGCTCAGCGGGCTGGTGGTTGGTAAGGCATGCGGGGAATACCCAGTGCCCGCACGAAGCCCTGGCTGGTTTCGGTTTCGCTGGCCACGAAGTGGCGGAATTCACCCGGGCCCATGGTCATGGGTTCGGCGCCCATTTTGGCGAGCTTATCTTTGACCTCCGGGTTGGCCACGGCTGTTTGCACGGCCTGATTCAACTTGTTGATCACCCAGCCGGGAGTCCCCGCGGGCGCCCACAGCCCAAACCAGGCGGCGCTGACCATGTTGTTGACACCCGCTTCCGCCATGGTGGGCGTCTGCGGCAGAACAGGTACCCTTGTGGTGCCGGTGACCGCCAGCGCGACAAGCCTGCCGTCGCGCACACCTGCCACCGCTCCGGCCACGGGCGGGAACCAAAAGGCAACTTCCCCCTTGGCGACGGACTCGTTGGCCTCCTGCAACGATTTGAACGGTGCATGGGCGGCATTGGCCCCAGTCTGCTGCTTGAACTGCTCGCCGACGAAGTAGATCTGGGTTGTCGGGCCGAGGGAACCGAATTTCAGCGGCTCCGTTTTGCTCCGGGCCACCAGCTCAGCTACGGTCTTTACCCCGAGCTTCGGGGAAACTACCAAGGCGAAAGGCTGGCGGGCCAAGGGGGCGATGCCGACCAGATCCTTGGCTGGATCATAGGGCAGCCCGGTATACAAGCCCGCATCCACTGCATAGGACACCGAGTGGAGGAGCAGGGTGTGCCCGTCCGCCAGCGCCTTCGCCACGCTCTCTACGCCTGCCACGGTGGTCGGGCCGGCACGGTTTTCCACCGCCACCGGTTGGCCCAAGGTTTGAGCCAGCTTGTCCACCACAATGCGGCCCACGACATCGGCCGCGTTACCTGCGGGATACGGAATCACCACCTTTACGGGCTGGGTGGGGTATTGGGCCGTACCGCCCAACCCGGCGCAAGCGGCCACGCCAAACGAGAAGGCGCAAACAACTACTTTATGAGGGAATCGCATGGTCACTCCTTCACAAGAAAAACAACAGCCAACAATGGATTCTTGCTTTTCTTCTTGCCGATGACGCTATGCTTTGGTTTCAGTTTGTGCCCCTGTTTGGTGCGCGATCTTGCGCCAGATCAAGGGTTTGGCACCCGTCTGGCAGGGGGCTTTCCTCCGCCCGGAGGGCTTTAACGCCGGCACCCCATTTGGGTACCCGGTCATGAGCATGGTCTTCACGCCGATGAAGGGGAGGTGATTGCCCGCTGTTCACGGAATGACTGGACGCCGGGCAGGCGAGCGGAACGCGGGTGGTTGGCTATGCGAAGCAGGCTGAAGTGGCGTGGGATACCAGCCCGGCTGGCGGGGGTGCCAAGGGCTACGCAGGCCCCCCCGGCGGATGCGGCGCGGATTACCAGACGCGCACGATGGTGATGGGGGGCGGTGCCAGCCAGGCGCGGAAGGCGAGGGCGGCGAGATAGCTGGAGGTGCGTGCCTGTTCCAGGCGCAGGGCGCGGAGGAACTCCCGGTTTTCCCGCTCGGCCCGGTCCACCTCGGCCAGCAGGGATTTGGCTTCCTTGCTGCCGCGTCCGGCGGCGGTGCTGAGCCAGGAGCGGGCTTCGTGCAGGTCCTGGCCCACGGTTTCGAAGCCGGTGAGATAGACCCGGCCCAGGGATACCTGGGCTTCCAGCCGGCCGTTTTCCGCCGCCTTGCGCATCCAGGCGAGCCCGTCGAAGGGCTGCCGCTGCACGCCGATTCCGCGCAGGTACATGAGGGCGAGCTGCATCTGGGCTTCCACCTGGCCGCCCTTGGCCGCCACCTCGAACCAGCGGGCGGCTTCAGCTTCGTTGCGGGGCGCGCCATTGCCGTTGAGGTACATCATGCCCACGTTGTAGGCGGCGCTGGGCACCCCCTGGCCTGCGGCCTTGAAGGCGAGGGTGGTGGCCGCCTGCACGTCCTTGCGCCCGGCGCTGCCGTCGTAATAGAGCTGGGCGAGCCGAGCCTGGGCCCAGCCGTGGCCGGCCTCCGCCGCCTGGCGCAGGTAGCTCACGGCCTTCGCTTTGTTGACCCCGACGCCGCCATAGCCGCCCAGGTAGGCGGTGCCCAGCTTGTAGGCGGCCACCGCGTCGCCCTGGGCCGCCGCGGCTTGCAGTTCGGCGGCGGGTTCGCCCCGCCACACGTCCTGATCCGCCCCCGCCTTCTGCTCACCCCCGGGCAGGATGGTGGCGGCGCTGGCAGCGTCGCGCATGGAGCAACCCGTTTCGTCACAGATGCGCACCTGCTTGCGCGGGGTCTCGTCCGCCCGGACGGCGGGCAAGACCGCCAGCGCCAGGGCGGCGCACAGTCCGGCCAGCGCCGGCGTGTAGCGTGCAGCCATGGCCACTTATTGCCCCTGAACCTTCAGCCGGCCACCGGTGCCCAGGCCGCCTTCCACGTTCTGCGCCTTGTAGTTGCGCACGGCGATCACCAGCTTGTTGTAGGCATCGACGAAGGCGGCCACGGTGGCTTTGCCCGCCGGCGTGGCGGTGTAGGCACCCAGCGCGCCGCCGGCGCTGCCACCCAGGACGCCCACCATGGCGCCGAAGTTGGTGGCGGTGGCGCTGCCTTCCGAGGCGGCGATCTGCACCCCGGCACGGATGTTGAACAGCGACAGGGTGACCGAGGTGGCGCTGGAGTCCGCCATGCCGCCCAGGGCACCGAACTTGCCCTTGCCCAGGGCGCTGGCGACGCCACCGATCATGGTGCCGGTCTTGGAGTCGGCGAACAGGATGGCCGGCTCCAGATAGAAGTCCGCGGCCACCCGCTGGCCTTTTTCCTGACGGGAGCCGGCGCGGAATTCGCCGCTGTTGCGCTGTTTGTCGGTGATGGCCTGGAGCCGGTTTTCCATGCGCTGGTTGCCGATGGAGGTGATCACGAAGCAGTTGGACTGCTGGACGATCAGCCGGATCATGGGCTCGATGGTGGTGACGTTGGTGCGCTGGGTGAAGGGGCCCCACCACACCTTTTCGCGGCCGTCGTCGATGGCCAGGGTGCCCAGGGTTGCCGGGCAGCGTTCGGCGTCCGCCTTGGCGTCCACGCTGGTGCTACCCCCGGCCGAGCCAGTGACCGCGCCGGGCGAGCCGCCCGGTTTGACGACGCCTTCGGGGATGCAGGCGCTGAGTGCGACGGGGAGGGCGATCAGGGCAAGCGCCTTCAGGGTGGATCGATCGAGCATGGGAGGTTCTCCTCTGGGCTGAAGCAGACGCGCAGTCCGGCGCCCCCGCGGGTGGCACCGGCTGGTCGGCAAAAATGGCTGATGTGCGAAAAATCCTATGGCATGGGCACGCTACACGCTTGCCGCAAGTCCTGTCAATGGTCGAGGACACACTGTCTTACAGTGCGGCGTGCGCCTGTGGAAGGCAGTATGGCGCGCCCTCCCGCCCGGCAAGGAGCGGAGACGGCGGACACTGCGGCCGCTATTCGGATGGACAGGCGCCGCCGCCGGTGGCAGCGGGGCCGGGGGGTTACTTGCGCCAGAAGTAGGGGGTGAACAGCACCACCAGGGAAAAGATCTCCAGCCGGCCGGCGAGCATGGCCAGGGAGCAGATCCAGGTCTGGAAATCGGTGAGCGGGCCGTAGTTGTTGGCCGGGCCCACCACGTTGAGGCCGGGGCCGGCGTTGTTGAGGCAGGCGATGATGGCGGTGAAGGAGGAAACGAAGTCCAGCCCGCTGGCCACCAGGAAGAAGGTGAGTTCGCCCAGGGTGAGGATGTACAGGAAGATGAAGCCCAGCACCGCACCCACGATGCTCTGGGGAATGATGCCTTCGCCCACGCGGATGGGGTTGACCACGGCCGGGTGGATCAGCTTTTGCAGCTCCCGCAGCGCCTGCTTGGAGAGGATGAGGGTGCGGATCATCTTGATGCCGCCGCCGGTGGAGCCGGAGCTGGCCGACACCGCCGACAGGAAGAGCATCCACAGGGGCACGAACACCGGCCACTTGTCGTAATCCACGCTGGCAAAGCCACAGTCGGTGGCGATCGAGACCAGGTTGAAGGCCACGTGGCGGAAGGAGGTCTGCAGGTCGTCGTAGGTTTCGGTGGCCCACAGGTAGAAGGAACACACCACCGTGCTGGAGACGATCAGCGCGACGAAGGCCTTGGCCTCGGTGTCGGCCCAGTAGCCGCGCAGCGAGCGGCTGCGCCAGGCGGTGAAGTGGGTGGCGAAGTTCATCGCCGCCAGCATCATGAAAATGATGAGGATGGTCTCGATCAGCGGCGAGTTGAAATGCCCGACGCTGGCATCGTGGGTGGAAAGCCCGCCCAGGGAGAGCGCGGCGAAGGCGTGGCAGATGGCGTCCAGCCAGCTCATCCCCGCCCATTTCAGGCAGGCGATGCAGGCCAGGGTGATACCGAAATACACCAGCCACAGGGCCTTGGCGGTGCCGGCGATGCGCGGCGTGAGCTTCGAGTCCTTCATCGGGCCCGGGGTTTCGGCCTTGTAGAGCTGCATGCCCCCCACACCCAGCAGCGGCAGGATGGCCACCGCCAGCACGATGATCCCCATCCCGCCCAGCCAGTTGAGCTCGTGCCGCCACAGGTTGACCGAAGGCGGCAGATTGTCCAGACCCGAGAGGATGGTGGCGCCCGTGGTGGTGAGCCCCGACATGGTCTCGAAGAAGGCGTCGGTGAAGCTCAGGCCGTCGATGGTGAGCATCAGCGGCACGGTGGCGATGGCCGCCATCAGCACCCAGGCCAGGGTCACCAGCAGAAAGCCGTCCCGCGGCTTCAGTTCCCGCTTGTGGCGGTGGGTCAGGGCAACCAGCAGCGCGCCGCACAGCAGGCACACCGCCAGCGCGTCGATGAACTGCATGGTGGTGCCGTCTTCGTAGAGGATGGAACTGAGGATCGGCATGCCGTAAGTGGTGCCGAAAAACAGCATCATCATCCCCATCACGTGGAGGACAGGTAATAGCGTGTTCATGTCGCCCCGCCCTCAGAAGAAAGACACCGCCACCTGGAACAGCGCTTCCACCTTGCGCACCAGTTCCTTGCTCAGGCAGAAGAGGATGACGTGGTCGCCCGCCTCGATCACCGTTTCCCCGTGGGCGATCACCACGTGGCCGGCGCGCCGGTCCACCGTGCCATCGTCCCGCACCCGCAGCACTTCCACGTGTTCGAAGTCGCGCACGATGGCGGCCACCGTGACCCCGTGGGGCCAGGGAATGTCGGCAATGCGGCGGCCGATCACCTTGGAGGAATTGGCGTCGCCGTGGGCCACCAGCTCCAGCGCCTCGGCCGCGCCCCGGCGCAGGGAATGCACCGCCGCCACATCGCCCCGGCGCACCCGGGCGAGCACGCTGCCGATGGAAATCTGCGCCGGCGAGATGGCGATGTCGATCGGCCCCCCCTGGATCATCTGGGCGTAGGCGCGGCGGTTGACGATCGCCACCACCCGCTTGCAGCCCATGCGCTTGGCCAGGGAGGCGGACATGATGTTGTTTTCGTCGTCGTTGGTCAGGGCCAGGAAGAGGTCCATGTCCGCCACGTTTTCCTGATCCAGCAGCGCCTCGTCGGTGGTGTCGCCACACAGCACCAGGGTTTTTTCCAGCCGGTTGGCCGCCAGTTCCGCCCGCCCCATCTGGTGCTCGATGATCTTCACCTCGTAGCGCTGTTCCAGCGAAGCCGCCACCCGCAGGCCGATGTTGCCGGCGCCGCCGATCATGATGCGCCGCACCGGCGCCGTCATTCGCCGCAGTTCCAGCATCACCTGGCGGATATCCTCCGCCGCCGCCAGCACGAACACCTCATCCCCGGCCTGGATCAGGGTATCGCCCTCCGGCGTCACCGCCTGATCGTTGCGGAAGATGGCGGCGATCCGGGCATCCTTGTCCGGCGGCAAATGGCTGCGCATCTCCTTGATCGGTTTGCCCACCAGCAGCCCGCCCTCGTAGGCGCGCACCGCCACCAGGCACACCCGCCCCCCGGCGAAGTACATGACCTGGAGCGCCTCGGGAAACTCGATCAGATTGCGGATGTACTCCGAAATCACCCGCTCCGGGCAGATGGCGTAATCCACCGCGAAGTTCTCGTTGGAGAGCAGGGTCTTGTCGTCCAGAAAGTCCGGCGAGCGCAGCCGCGCCATGCGGGTGGGAATGTTGAACACACTCTGCGCCAGCTTGCACGCCACCAGATTGCTCTGGTCGTTCTGGGTCACGGCGATCAGCAGGTCCGCATCGTCCGCCCCCGCATCCCGCAGCACCGAGGGGCTGGCCGCATTGCCGCA
Organism: Rhodocyclaceae bacterium; assembly: GCA_036824045.1. GTDB lineage: Bacteria > Pseudomonadota > Gammaproteobacteria > Burkholderiales > Rhodocyclaceae > DAITAZ01. The sequence continues at coordinate 3,558 of DAITAZ010000029.1, read as the reverse complement.
CACCGTGCGCAGGTCCAGCCGATCCTGCAGCAGCTGCAGCCGGCTGGCGTCGCTATCCACCAGGGTGATGTCGTTATCTTCCGAAACCAGACCTTCGGCCACGCTGGCGCCGACCTGGCCGGCCCCCAGGATGATGATGCGCATGCTGAACCCCTCCCTGCCCCGTTCCGGGGCAATTCTTGTCTTGTGGTGCTTTCCGCCGGGGCGTCTGCAAGCCTGATGACAGGCGGAAACCACGCCCGGTGGCCGGGCAATGCCCGCTATGTTACTCCCGGGCGCCCAGTCCCGGCGCAGTCCAGGCACCCCGGGCGCACGGCGCACGCACGCGGGGTGCCTGACGGGCGTTTATCCGTTAGAATTCCGGGCCTTACTTTTTTGTTGCGCCGCCAGATGGGCGGCTGGCCCCATGATCGCTTCGACCAAGCTGCGCGTCGACGACGTCAGAATCAAGGAAATCAAGGAACTCTCCCCCCCGGCCCATCTGCTGCGGGAGTTCCCTGCCACCCCCAAATCCGCCGAAACCACCTACAACGCCCGCCAGGCGCTGCACCGCATCCTGCACGGGGCGGACGACCGGCTGCTGGTGGTCATCGGCCCCTGCTCCATCCACGACCTGGATGCGGCGCTGGAATACGCCCGCAAGCTCAAGCCCGAGGCCGAGCGCCTCGCCAAGGACCTGCTGGTGGTCATGCGCGTCTACTTTGAAAAGCCGCGCACCACCGTGGGCTGGAAGGGCTTGATCAACGACCCCCACATGGACGGCAGCTTCAAGATCAACGACGGCCTGCGCATGGCCCGCCGCCTGCTGTGGGAGATCAACGAGATGGGGCTCCCCGCCGCCACCGAGTTCCTCGACATGATCACCCCCCAGTACATCGCGGACCTGATCAGTTGGGGCGCCATCGGTGCCCGCACCACCGAAAGCCAGGTGCATCGGGAACTCGCCTCCGGCCTTTCCTGCCCCGTCGGCTTCAAGAACGGTACCGACGGCAACATCCGCATCGCCGTGGATGCCATCAAGGCCGGGCAGTCCCCCCACCATTTCCTGTCGGTCACCAAGGCCGGGCACTCCGCCATCGTCTCCACCGGCGGCAACGAGGACTGCCACGTGATCCTGCGCGGCGGCAAGGAGCCCAACTACGACGCCGCCAGCGTCGACAAGGCCTGCAAGGAGCTGGCCGCCGCCGGCCTGGCCTCCCGCCTGATGATCGACTTCTCCCACGCCAACAGCCGCAAGCAGTACAAACTGCAAGTGGACGTGGCCCGGGACGTGGGCGCCCAGATCGCCGCCGGCGAAAGCCGCATCATGGGCGTGATGGTGGAAAGCCACCTCAAGGAAGGGCGGCAGGACCTCACCCCGGGCAAGGCGCTCGAATACGGCAAGAGCGTCACCGACGCCTGCATCGGCTGGGAAGACAGCGTCGCCGTGCTCGACACCCTGGCCGACGCCGTCCGCGCCCGCCGCCTCGCCCAGCAGACCGAGAACGGCGAGTAAGCGCCGCGGTCCAAGGTTTTGTTGTGCCTCAGGCCGGCAACCCCGGCCTTCCGCCCCGGCCTCGTGCCGGGGTTTTTATTTTGGGGGGCGGGCCTGTGGGGGAACGGCTCGTCCGCGCCGGAGATCGCCCCGCGCGTCGATGCCGAAAACATCAAATTGGTATTATTTGCGCTTCGGGGCACATTCTTGCGGGGCCGCCAATGTCCGATTCTCCACCGCGCGCACTCGCGCTGTTCACCGACCGCGACGAGCAGCGCGCCGCGATCCACGCGCACCTGGATTGCCTGCGCGCGGGCAAGGGCCATCTGCAGGGCGCGCTCCTGAGCTTTCATGGCGTCGGCGGCGTCGGCAAGACGACGCTGCGTGAAAAAGCACTCGCGGAGTTCCGCGCGAAACTCGATGAAGACGTATACAGCGTGGCTCCCTTCGCGCTGGCGGAACTCGATCTCGATACCGACAGCGTGCGCGCAGACCTGCCCGTGGCCCACCTCCTCGGACGTGTGCGCGCGGCCCTGCGCAAGGCAGACATACAAACGCCGCTTTTTGACTACGTCTATTTGCGGTGGTGGCGGGGGGAGTACCCGGATCAGTCCATCAGCCTGCGCAAGCATGCGCCGGGTGAAGGCGCCCTAGCCGGCCTGCTCGACATGGCCGACCTGGTCACCAGCCTCGCAAGTGCGATCGGCTTCAGCGTCCCGTCGGCGGGGCTGGCCCAGGGCCTGCACCAGCTCTTTCCCAAGCTGCACGACTGGTTCCACGAGAGCCGGGCCCGGCAGCGTTTTGACGGTTCGCCCGAATCCTGGTCGCAACGGGAGCGCAGCGAACGCATGCCGACCCTGCTCGCCCTCGATCTGCTGGAAGCCATCGCGCGCACGCCGCAAAGGTCCATCTGCCTCGTCGTGGACGGCTTTGAGCGGGTCCAGTCGCGGGAATCGCGCACGGACGCCCAATGGGCCCTGGCCACCCTGGTCGCCGAGGTGCTGCGCTGCCCCGATACGCTCCCGCTCCCCGACGGAAAGCCTTTGCGCGGCCGCATCGGCTTCATGGTGTTCGGGCGCGAAAAGCTGCGCTGGGCGGAGTTTTACGGGCGAGAGCGCGTGCGTACCGACTGGAGGCACGAGATCACCGACCAGGGGGAATTGCTTGGCCTGACCGAGACGGACGCCCGCTGGTTTCTGGTCGAGAAGGCCGCTGCCTGGGAGCGCGCGCAAGGCCGCACGGCCGTCGCGGCCCTCATCGAGCGCCATGTGGACGCCATCCTGGCCGCCGCATCGGAACGCCTGTGCGGGGCTCCGCCGAGCTACCTCCCGTACTACCTTGATCTCGCCGTACTGCTGATTCGCGACAACGCGTCCGGCTTTACGCCCGAGCTGCTGGGCGAGACGCCCGCCGAGCTTGAGCGGCGCTTTCTGCGCAGCCTGGAGCCGGGGCATTTGCATGCCTTGCAGGCGCTCGCCGTGGCCCTGGAATTTGACCGCGGCATCTTCGGTTTCCTGCGCGCCCAGGGTTTTCTGGAAGGGTACGACTTCGCCTGGCTTGTCGGCGATCATTGGTCCTTCGTGAACCCCGTCGCCGACCGGCCGGGCTTCCACGGCTTGCACCGGCACATGCAGGCAAGCCTGATCGCCAGCCTCGAGCCTGCGGAGGAAATGGCGCGGGCGCGGAGCATCCTGGCCGCCCTGCTGGAGCGGCTGCTGGCGACCATGCACTTTGATCGCCCTGCCGACTTCGGCCCCGCGCAGGAAAAGGCCCTCTCCGATGCCATGGCCCTCCTGCGCGAGCACGAGGCCGACGGCCTGCTGGAGGGCGCCAGCGCCATCGCGCGCGCCCTTGCTCTGGAAGCCCGGTTCGACAGCGTGCAGGCGATGAGTGTGCGCCGCCCCTTCCTGGAATGGTCAGTTCAAACCGCCCTGCGCGTGCTCGGCCCCGACCACCCGGATACCTTCTCGACCCGCGCCAACCTTGCGAGCTTTACCGGAAAGGCGGGCGATGCGGCCGCCGCGCGGGACCTCTTCCGCGCGCTGCTGCCCGATCAGGTGCGGGTGCTCGGCCCCGAGCATCCG
>DAITAZ010000028.1:0-48071 GCA_036824045.1 Rhodocyclaceae bacterium | reverse complement strand
TCGTAACCGAGTTCGCGCAGATAGCGCGCGAACGAGAGGCGGAAGTTGTAGAGGTACCAATCCGTGTTGGCGAAAAGCAGGACTTTCAAGGTGGTCTCGTGAGGGGGCAAACGATCCTGCTTTAAGCGCAGCGGTCCATTATTGGCGAAAATGCGGAAACGATACTAGTGGTCCTTCACGAATGGTTCAATGAACGATGTCACGCCCCAGGAGTTCAGCGTGTTGAAGATTGACGCAAGGGAGTCGAGGTGCTCAAGAGGGTTGGCGAGGATCTGGTAAAATTTGTGTTATGACCTACCAAGTCCTTGCCCGCAAGTGGCGCCCCAAGAGCTTCGCTACCCTTGTTGGGCAGGAGCATGTGGTCCGGGCTTTGAACCACGCGTTGCAGAGTCAGCGATTACACCATGCCTATTTGTTCACCGGTACCCGTGGGGTGGGCAAGACCACCTTGGCGCGAATTCTGGCGAAGGCGCTCAACTGCGAAACCGGGATTACGCCAACTCCCTGTGGCGAGTGCGCGGCGTGTCGGGAGATCGATGGAGGGCGTTTCGTTGACCTGATCGAGATCGATGCCGCGACAAATACGGGCATCGACGATGTGCGGGCCCTGCAGGACAACGCGACCTATGCCCCGACGCGAGGGCGGTTCAAGGTCTTCGTCATTGACGAAGTTCACATGCTTTCAAAGCCGGCGTTCAATTCACTGTTGAAGACGCTGGAGGAGCCGCCGTCGCACATCAAGTTCATTCTGGCGACGACTGACCCGCAGAAAATCCCGGTAACGGTGCTCTCCCGTTGTCTTCAATTCAATCTCAAGCAGATGCCGCCGCCGCACATTGTGGAGCACTTGTCCCGGGTGCTTGAGCAAGAGGGCGTTCCGTTTGAGCCAGCCGCGCTGCGCCATCTGGCCAAGGCAGCGGCGGGCAGCATGCGGGATGCCCTTTCTCTTCTGGACCAGGCAATCGCGCATGGGGCGGGGCGAGTGGAGGAGGGCGCGGTACGCGACATGCTGGGCACGGTTGGGGAGGATCACCTCCATGCCGTGCTCGAAGGGTTGCTGGCGGGAGATGTGGCTGCCATGCTGACTGCAGCGCAGGCGATGGTCGATCGGAGTCTGTCATTCGACTCGGCCCTGCAGGAGTTGGGGGCGCTGGTCCAACGGGCTGCCGTCTTGCAGTTGGCGCCGGGTGCGATCAGTGATGGCGCTGAAGCGGAGCGGCTGAGGCCTTACGCGGAAGGGTTTTCGGCGGAGTTTTTGCAGCTCGCTTACCAGATATTGGCTCACGGGCGGAGTGAGCTGCCATTGGCGCCTGATGAATATGCGGGCTTTGTGATGACCCTGTTGCGGCTTGCCGCTTTCCGGCCGGCCCAAGGGGGCGCTGAGCAGGAGGGGGTAAGTGCCGTGCCTCCTTCGTCCATGCCACGTGCTGGTGCGCAAGCGCGCCGCGTATCGCCATCTGTAGCGTTGGGGGTGGAGCCGGCGTGCGTGGATACGAACAGTGGCGCTACAACCCGGGAGGTTGCAACGGAAGTTCTGCCGTCGCCCCGTGGAGAGGCTTTGCCCGCTGGTGTCGGCCAAAAGACCATTGCGCCGCCTGGGGCGTCGTCGCAGGCTGGCCTGGCGAATTCCGTGCCGAAGCCTGAGATTGGTGACTGGCATGGCATGATTTCTGCCATGGGGTTGACAGGGTTGGCCCGAGAACTCGCCCACCATTGTGAGTGGCTGGGGATGGAGGGGAGCCGGGTGCGCTTGCGTTTGAGCCAGACGCACCGCTTTCTGGGGCAGACACCGGGCACGACAGACCGGATGCGCGGCGGTCTTGAGGCATACTTCGGGCGGCCCATCCATCTGGACCTGACGGTAGGGGAGGTGGCGGGTGAGACGCCTGCGCAACGCAACCAGGCAGAACAGCGGGAACGTCACGCCCGCGCCGTGGCTGCGGTGGAGCAGGACGGGTTCGTGCGTGAAATGATCGAAGTCTTTGATGCTTCATTGAATGAAGCGTCCATCAAACCAATCTGATCCGAGTGGGATCACGGGAGTAGGGAACGATGATGAAGGGTGGCTTGGCAGGGTTGATGAAGCAGGCCCAGCAGATGCAGGCGAACATGCAAAAGGCGCAGGAAGAGCTCGCGACCATTGAGGTTTCGGGCGAGGCCGGGGCCGGGTTGGTGAAGGTGGTGATGACGTGCAAGCACGATGTGCGCCGGGTGCTGATCGATCCCTCTTTGGTGGGGGATGACAAGGATATGCTGGAAGACTTGGTTGCCGCAGCGATCAACGACGCAGTGCGTCGTGTGGAAAGCACCGTTCAGGAGCGCATGGCGGGTTTCACGGCCGGGCTCAATTTGCCGCCCGGTTTCAAGATGCCTTTCTGATCCCCGTGGGAATTTTTTCCTGGCTCTGCTCAGGCCTGACTGGCCAGGGGAGGGCAGTTTATGGGCGCAGCCCGGATGGCGTGTGCACGGCCATCGGGACGGGCTGGTTCGTCTTCAGCACATTGGTGGTTATTTCCTTTGGCCGGTCTTTCCAGTCTTGATGCACTGATCGAGGCCCTTCGTTGTTTGCCCGGGGTGGGTCCAAAGTCCGCCCAGCGCATGGCTTACCATCTGCTGCAGCGGGATCGGGAGGGGGCTGCAGGGTTGGCTCGGGCGATCGAGCATGCGCTGGGGCATATCCGTCACTGCGCCCGCTGCAATACTTTCAGCGAGGCGGAAGTCTGCGAACGCTGCCTGTCGGATCGGCGGGATTCGTCGCTGCTCTGTGTGGTGGAAATGCCGGCGGATCTCAACATGCTTGAGCAGAGCCACGCATTTTCCGGACTTTATTACGTGCTGATGGGGCGGCTTTCTCCCCTGGACGGAATTGGTCCTCGAGAGCTCAAACTCGAAAAGCTGCTGGCTCGCGCTCTAGATGGCGTGGTGCAGGAGGTCATCCTCGCCACCAATTTCACCAATGAGGGCGATGCGACCGCCCACTATCTGGGCGAGAAGCTTCGTGCCCGGGGGTTGAAGGTGAGCCGCATCGCCCGGGGCTTGCCGGTCGGTGGTGAGCTGGAGCACACCGATATCGGTACCATCGGTCAGGCGTTGCTGGAGCGTCGCCCTTTGTAAAAGGGGGGGCAATGCCTCAACCCCAGGCGTGCTTTCCCCAGGAGACCTTGCGCGATGTACTCACCCAAACCGCTACAGGGGGTTCGCGTTCTCGAACTCGGCACGCTGATTGCCGGCCCGTTTGCTTCGCGGATACTGGCCGAGTTCGGGGCCGAAGTCATCAAGGTGGAGAGCCCGGATGGCGGCGACCCGCTACGCCAGTGGCGCAAGCTTTATGAGGGGACTTCCCTCTGGTGGTACGTCCAGGCGCGCAACAAGAAGTCGGTCACCGTCAACCTGAAGCATCCTGAGGGTGTGAAGATCGTCCGGGAACTGGCTGCCCGCTCGGACATCGTGGTGGAGAACTTCCGCCCCGGTGTGCTCGACAGGCTCGGCCTGGGCTGGGATGCCCTCTCGGCGGAGAACCCAGGCCTGGTGATGGTGCGTCTTTCGGGCTTTGGTCAAACCGGGCCGATGGCGGATCAGCCGGGTTTTGGGGCCATCGGTGAATCGATGGGCGGCTTGCGCTACGTGACCGGCTTTGGAGACCGTCCGCCGGTCAAGACGGGGGTGTCCATTGGCGACTCAATCGCCGCGCTATGGGGGGTGATCGGCGGGCTGATGGCGTTACGCCATCGGGAGGTGAATGGTGGCAAGGGGCAGGTGGTGGATGTGGCGCTCTACGAGGCCGTGTTCGCGATGATGGAAAGTCTGGTGCCTGAGTACGACGTGTTCCGCTTCATTCGGGAACGCACCGGAAACATCATGCCGGGGATCACCCCTTCCAACACTCATACCGCCGGAGATGGGGCTCATCTCATCATCGGCGCCAACGGGGACGCCATTTTTGCCCGCTTGATGAAGGCCATTGGCCGGGACGAGTGGGCAGTGGATGCTTCGCTTGCAACGAACGCCGGGCGGGACGCCCGTCGGGACGAAATCTATGCCGCCATCGACGCCTGGGTGGGGGGCCGGGATTCGGATGAGGTGTTGCGGGTGCTGAAAGCCGCAGGGGTGCCCGTGAGTCCGGTCTATTCGGTGGCGGACATGTTGCAGGACCCCCAGTTCCTGGCGCGGGGGATGGTCCAGGAGGCGGCGCTTCCCGATGGCAAGCCCTTTCGGATGCCGGGAGTGGTGCCCCGCCTCACCGAAACGCCCGGAGGTACCGAATGGATCGGTCCGGCCCTGGGTGAGCATACCGAGGCCGTGCTGACATCGCTGGGGTATGGTCCTGAAGAGATCGCTGCCTTGCGCAGCGGTGGCGCAATCTGACTGCAGCCTTGCGCCAGGCTTTTTCAAGCCGCGCGAAGGCTTTAACCTCACTTTTCGTTCCTATATAATCCTTCGGTTTTTGCATCTGCACAATTTCAATCGGCGTTTTTTTGGGAAGAGGGCCATGAGCAACGAAAACAAGGTGGACTGCAGCAGGCGCAACCTGCTGTTTGCCACTTGCGCTGCAGGTGGGGTGGCCGGAGTCGCAACGCTGGTTCCGTTCGTGGCGAGCATGACGCCGTCCGAGCGGGCCAAGGCAGCGGGCGCACCGGTCGAGGTCGACATCAGCAAGCTCAAGCCGGGCGAGATGATGACCGTGGAGTGGCGGGGCAAGCCGGTGTGGATCATCCATCGCACCAAGGAAATGCTTGCGTCGCTGCAGAAGACCAACGAGAAGGTGAGCGATCCTGCGTCCGACAAGCCGATGCAGCCGGATTACGCCAAGAACGAGCACCGCTCGATCAAGCCCGAGATCCTCGTGGCTGTGGGTATCTGCACCCATCTGGGATGCTCCCCGACGGACAAGTTCAAGACCGGGCCGGAAAGCGGTATCGAGCCAGACTGGGCTGGCGGCTTCATCTGCCCTTGCCATGGTTCCACCTTTGATTTGGCCGGGCGGGTCTACAAGAGCAAGCCTGCTCCTGACAACCTTCTGGTTCCGCCGCACAAATATCTCGCCGACACCAAGCTGGTGATCGGTGAAGACAGCAAGGGGGCCTAAGCGATGAGCGACAAACTGACTGCCCTGCTGGGCTGGGTGGATGAGCGGTTCCCGCTGACTTCCACCTGGAAGGCACATCTCTCCGAGTACTACGCTCCGAAGAATTTCAACTTCTGGTACTTCTTCGGTTCTCTCGCCCTGCTGGTTCTGGTGATCCAGATCCTGACGGGCATCTTCCTGGTGATGCATTTCAAACCCGATGCCTCGCTCAATGCCTCGGGTGTGCCCGTGGCCTTCGCCAGCGTCGAGTACATCATGCGGGACGTGCCCTTTGGCTGGCTGATCCGCTATCTGCACTCCACCGGAGCTTCCGCGTTCTTCATCGTGGTCTATCTCCACATGTTCCGCGGCTTGCTCTATGGCTCGCATCGCAAGCCCAGGGAATTGATCTGGATCTTCGGCGTGCTGATCTTCCTGTGCCTGATGGCCGAAGCGTTCTTCGGTTATCTCCTCCCCTGGGGGCAGATGTCCTACTGGGGCGCGCAGGTGATCGTGAATCTGTTCTCCGCCATCCCCTTCATCGGTGAGCCTCTTTCCGTGTGGATCCGGGGTGACTTCGTGGTGGGTGATGCCACGTTGAACCGGTTCTTCTCCTTCCATGTAATCGCTATCCCCTTCGTTCTGGTCGGGCTCGTGGTTGCGCACATCGTTGCCCTGCACGAGGTTGGCTCCAACAACCCGGACGGCGTGGAGATCAAGAAGAAGAAGGACGCGAACGGCAAACCGCTGGACGGCATCCCCTTCCATCCTTACTACTCCGTGAAGGATGTGGTCGGTGTGGTGGTCTTCCTGATGGTGTTCTCGGTGATCGTGTTCTTTGCGCCCGAGGGCGGTGGTTACTTCCTCGAGTACAACAACTTCATCCCGGCTGATCCGCTGAAGACCCCGCCGCATATTGCTCCGGTGTGGTACTTCACCCCGTTCTACTCGATCCTGCGGGCGGTGACCTATCCGCTGTTCGGGATCGACGCCAAGTTCTGGGGGGTGGTGGCGATGGGTGCTTCCGTGGTGATCTTTTTTGCCCTGCCCTGGCTAGATCGGGCCCCGGTGAAGTCGATCCGCTACAAGGGCCCGATCTACAAGATCGCTCTGGCGGTGTTCGTTGTGGTGTTCGTGATCCTGGGTTACCTGGGCGTGTTGCCCCCGACCCCGGGCCGTACCCTGGTTTCTCAGATTTGCTCGGTGCTGTACTTCGGGTTCTTCCTGCTGATGCCCTGGTATTCCAAGATGGACAAGTGCAAACCCGAGCCGGAAAGGGTGACCTTCAAATGAAAAAGCTGCTCTTTGCTCTGCTGCTTCTGCCCATGGCGGTGCTCGCCAGCGGGCCCGAGCTGAAGCTGGACAAGGCACCGGATCGCTCCAAGGATCCGGCCGCTCTCCAAAATGGGGCCAAGTTGTTCGTCAACTACTGCCTGAACTGCCATTCCGCCTCCTACATGCGTTACAACCGCCTGGAGGGGATCGGGCTGAGCGAGGCTCAAATCCGCGATAACCTGATGTTTACCGCGGACAAGATTGGCGAGCCGATGCGGATCGCCATGCAGCGGGCCGAAGCGACCCAGTGGTTTGGTGCTGCACCGCCGGATCTGACGGTGATTGCCCGGGCTCGCGCTTCGGAGTTCGGTAGCGGCGCTGACTGGCTCTACACCTATCTGCGCTCCTTCTATCGTGATGACCAGCGCCCCACCGGCTGGAACAACACGGTATTCCCCAACGTGGGCATGCCTCATGTGCTGTGGGAACTGCAAGGTGATCAGGTGGCTCATTCCGAGTCCCAGGATGACGGCCACGGTGGCAAGGTCGAGCATGTTTCGCTCAAGCTCGACAAGCCCGGCAAGCTCAGCGCCCAGGAGTATGACAATGCGGTTGCTGATCTGGTTGGCTTCCTCGTCTACATGGGCGAGCCTGCGGCCGAGTGGCGCAAGCAACTGGGTTGGGCCGTTCTGGCCTTCCTGGCGGTGATGTTCGGGCTGACTTACGCGCTCAAGCGTAACTACTGGAAGGACATCCACTAAGTCTTAGGCCATATGGGTGCTATTCAATTCCCGGGCCATCAAGACCTTCCCGCATCCCGCGCCCCGCGGCGCGTGGTGCGGGATGCCGAGTATTCTTGGGGTAACGCGACTATGATGAACCTCTACTCCGGGACCACTGATCCATACAGCCATCGCTGCAGGATCGTGCTCTACGAGAAGGGTATGGATTTTCAGGTGATTGACGTGGACTTGTTCAACAAGCCCGAAGACATCGCCGTCATCAATCCTTATAACCGGGTTCCTGTCCTTGTGGATCGGGATTTGGTGCTGTACGAAGCCAACATCATCAATGAGTACATTGATGAACGCTTTCCCCATCCGCAGCTGATGCCGCCTGATCCCATTCTCCGTGCGCGCGCCCGGCAGCTGCTTCACACCCTGGAGCAGGAGCTGTTTGCCCACGTGGATGTACTGGAGAAAACGCCGAAAGCCGCTGACAAGGCTCGCGTGGCGATCCGGGACCGTCTGGTGGAACTGGCTCCGATGTTTGCCAAGCAGAAGTTCATGCTGGGCGAAGATTTCTCCATGCTGGACGTGGCCATTGGCCCCTTGTTGTGGCGTCTTGAGCACTATGGCATCGATTTGCCCAAGCCGGCGGCCCCGATCATGAAGTATGCTGAGCGTATTTTCAGCCGGCAGGGGTTCATTGATGCACTGACCCCGTCCGAAAAAGTCATGCGGCGCTGAGCGGCGGCGAGTCCCGGCAATGAGCATTCCTTCCACCAAACCGTATCTGCTGCGCGCCATCTACGAGTGGTGTGTCGATCAGGCGTTTACCCCCTATGTGGCTGTGGTCGTGGACGGGACTACCCAGGTACCCCGTTCCTACGTGAGAGATGGCCAGATCGTGCTGAATATTGGCCCTGAGGCTGTTCAACAACTGGTGATGGGGAACGATTCCATTACCTGTTCAGCGCGATTTGGCGGTGTGGCGCAGAAGCTGTGTCTGCCGGTCGACAACGTGGCAGCAATTTATGCCCGTGAAAACGGCCACGGCATGGCGTTTGATGTCATGCAGACGGTTGACGCCAATGCTGCGGTGGCTGAAGCAGAACCGGTCGTGGAAGTGGACGTTCCGGTTGCCGGAAGCAGCGAGAAAAAGCCGACAGGTGCGGGTAGCAAGCCTCACCTGACCCGCGTCAAGTGATTTGAGGTAGGTGCCCCCGGACGCAAATCAAGGGGCTTGCCGAAGGCAAAAAAAAGCCCGGGTTTTCCCGGGCTTTTTTCTTGGCCGGCAATCAGCCGCAACTGCCGACGGCGCCGCAGGCCGTGCAGAAGTCGCATCCATCCTTGCGGATCACCGAGAAGTTCCCGCACTCGCTGCACAACGCGCCCTGCATCAGCTTGGGGGCATTCGCTTCCCGGGGGGCTTGAAGAATGCCCATTTCGCGGGTGGGATAGCCGTTTTCGTCCAGTACGCCCAGCATGGCGTAGCGATGGATGATGAGCTGAGCCAGATAGGCCACGGTGGACGGGTAGTTCTGCTGCCGCCGGGTACCCGGCACAAAGGCCATGAAATCGCCCAAGGGCTCGGGGTAGTTGAGCAGCTTGCGCAGTTTCATGCCGATCCAGGCTGGATCCATGACCCGCATGTCGAGCGAAAGAATACGGGAAAGACCATCCAGGGCACGAGGATAGTTCCCCGAGAGCCACATGGAATAGGGGCGGGTCACGCCGTCAGGCAGGGTGATCTCCTTCAGTCCAAGCACAAACTCTTCACCGGTGGCCGGGTTTTGCAGATCCACCGTCCAGGAAAGCGTCCCATCCGTGCCGGTGCGGGGCTCCTGCAGGCTGAACAGGGTGTCCAGAACCGGGGTGGGGCCTTCGTCGTCGAGCGCACCGATCCGCTCCATGCGATACCGGACGACTTGGGCAAAGGCCGCTACGATCCCGGGCACCAGGCGTTTTTCGCCGTGGGGCGGGAAGCTCATCTCGAACGAACGCTCACCCACCGTCCGGCCAAGTGTGTCGAGTTTGAGCTTGAGCCATGCACGATCATTGACACGCATGTCCATTGACAAGGTCTTGGCGACGGCGCCCAGGCCCCGCGGCTGATCCGCCCCGTTGACCCAGACTTCGAAGGGGAAGGCCCTTCCTTCGTTCTCCATGTGGCCGACGAACAAGGCAAAGCCACCGTGGGGCGTTTGCACCATGTAGGTCCACGCGGGATTGCCGTCCGGCATTTCAGGCCGCCCGGGCCAGCGCAGGCTGGAGAGCACGGGGGCCGGAAGCTGTTTGATGGCCAGCCGGCGGTTGGGGTCGTTCAACTGGACATCTTGCGGGGTTTTCTGCTGTTGCTCGGAGCTCGGCGTTACCGACAGCACCGACCCCAGCACCGAGTTGGGCCGGTAGGTGGCCAAACCCTTGAGGCCGGCTTTCCAGGCGGTGAGGTAGAGATCCTCGAACTCCGCGTAGGGGTAGTCCTCGGGTACGTTCACCGTTTTCGAAATGGCGGTGTCAACATAAGGGGCGACGGCCGCCACCATGTCCTTGTGGGCCTGCGCGGAAATCTCCAGCGCGGTGACGAAGTACTCCGGCAGCTTTTCAATGTTGCCGCCCATGTGGCGATACAGTCGCCAGGCGTAGTCTTCGACCGCGTATTCCTTGAAAGTGCCGTCGGCCATCCGCTTCTTGCGGCTGTAGGTCCAGGAGAAGGGGGGCTCAATCCCGTTGGACGCGTTGTCCGCGAACGCCAGGCTGATGGTGCCGGTGGGGGCAATGGACAGGAGGTGGGAGTTGCGGATTCCGTGCTTGCGGATCTGGTCCTTGATCTCGGCGGGCAGCCGGGAGGCGAAATTGCCGCCGGAGAGGTACAAATCGGCGTTGAAAAGCTTGAACTGGCCTCGTTCCTTGGCCAGGTCCACCGAAGCCAGATAGGCCTGATCGCGCATGAATTCGGAGATCCGGGTGGCCATGGCCCGCGCCTCCGGTGCGTCGTAGCGCAGGCGCAGCATGATCAGCGCGTCACCCAGGCCGGTGAAGCCCAGTCCCACTCGGCGTTTGGCAGCAGCCTCCGCTGCCTGCTGGGTGAGGGGCCAGTTGGTCACGTCCAGCACGTTGTCCAGCATGCGGATGGCGATGCCAGTGACCTCGGCAAAGCCTTCGAAGTCAAATTCAGCCTGTGGGCTGAAGGGGTGGCGCACAAACCGGGTCAGGTTGATGGAGCCCAGATCGCAGCAACCGTAGGGCGGCAGGGGTTGTTCGGCGCACGGGTTGGTGGCGGCGATGGTTTCGCAGTAGTACAGGTTGTTGTCCCGATTGATGCGATCCAGGAACAGGATGCCGGGTTCCGCGTGATCATAGGTCGAGCGCATGACCTGATCCCACAGGTCCCGGGCGCGCACCTTGCGGTACACCCACAGCCCGTCGTCACGCTGATAAGCGCCCGTATCCTTGAGGTCGGCGGAAGGTTCCGCCCGGTGGGTCAGTTCGACTTCCCGGTCGTTTTCAACGGCGGCCATGAACTCGTCAGTGACGCCGACGGAGATGTTGAAGTTGGAAAGATCGCCCTCGTCCTTGGCGTGGATGAAGTCTTCAATGTCCGGATGATCACAGCGTAGCACCCCCATTTGGGCACCCCGGCGGCTGCCGGCGGATTCCACCGTCTCGCAGGAGCGATCGAACACCCGCATGTAGGATACCGGGCCGCTGGCACGGGAATGGGTGCCCCGCACCAAGGCACCCACGGGACGGATCGAAGAGAAGTCGTAACCGACACCACCGCCCCGGCGCATGGTTTCCGCCGCTTCAGAGAGTGCGGTGTAGATGCCGGGCAGGCCGTCCACCGTTTCAGTGATCGAATCGCCCACCGGTTGCACGAAGCAGTTGATCAGCGTGGCGGCCAGTGTAGTGCCGGCCGCGGAGTTGATCCGCCCGGCGGGGACGAAACCCCTTTCCAGAGCCTCGAGGAAGCGCCCTTCCCAGTAGGTTCGCTGTTCTTCCGCCTCAATCGACGCCAAGGCACGGGCGACCCGTGCGCGCACCTCCCGGATGCTTCGCTCCGAGCCCTTGGCGTATTTTTCAACCAGCACTTCGGAGGAAATTTCCTGGTCCGGGAGATTGGCAGCGGTCAGTGCTTGGCTCTCAAAAAGATCGATAGATTCCATATGTTCGGCTCAGATGGTCGAGTGTTCTGGGAACTGCTCGCGCTGGATGAGCGCGGGCAGGGAAAAACCGTGTTGCAGGCAGGCACGCGAAACCGCCGTGCGAGTGTGCTGGCGAACAAGCAATCCGATTTGATGAGACCAAGCCCGCCGCTTAGACGGGTACGTGAATCTCAGCCGTTTGTTGCTCGGTTGAGTCAGCAGACTCTTGACAGACTGTCGGAGTCGTGATGACCCGATGGCTTGCGAAATACTACATCTAGTACGTGACGCTGGTTTCGGAACTAATTCTAGGGCTCGGTGGGCGCCGTTTCAATAAGATTTTTTCTGACAGGTGTCAGTGTTTGTCCTACGGTGCAGGAGCAGGATGAGAGGCAAAGGGGAGACGGGGGGGCGGCGTGCGCCCCGTAGAGCGCGTCTTAACGGGCTAAGCCCCAAGGGCTGACGGGCTGGCAATCAACGGGTGTCGCCGCGAAGAGTTCCCAGGTGTGGTTGTGCTCCAACACTTCGCCCAACTGCCACATCCCGGCTTGATCGCTTCCGGTAACCACGACTCGCTGTCCCGCGCGCAACTGCCCGAAAGGCAGCAGCAAGGCGGGTTTACCCTGCTGGCTGGGAACGTGCGCGAGCAGGATGCCGCGGGTGGCTGCGCCGTCTTCGGCCTTGCCTACGGCAACCCGATGGGCTGAATACACCTTGATGGACTGGGGGGCGGGCGCGAGTACCTGAACGCCGATTTCGAGCGTGGTTGCGCTCATGGCTCGGGCGCGGCGAGCGATACCCAAGTGCACCTTGTCCTGATTGCGGGGTTGGACGCAGAGTATCTCGCCCACATGCACGGTCGGGCTGGCACTGCCCATCATCCGCAGGCCGAATCCGTCGGCACTTTCGTTGGAAATCGACCACTCCGCCTCGCCCACGAGTGACGGGGCGGATACGCCGGAGCGACGCCGCCCCAACTGTTCCCACACCGGATGGAATCCGGCGATCACGCGGGCCCGGGGAAGGAAGCGCATGCGCAGGTGGCGCCGGTTGGGCTGGCTCCACCAACGCTCCGCCAGCCGCTTCAGCAGTTCCGGGTAAAACGGCTGGGTGGCCGAACGAGGCAAGCCGATCGCGCTGACCCGGCTGCCTTCCTCCAGGCTTTTGACCTGACCCGCCATCAGGTCCAGCAGCGGACGGCAGTCGAGAATCTGATCGGACGTGGTCAGGCGCGTGCTTCGTTTGCCGGAGAGCGGATAGGCAGGTGCATCCAGCCCGGCCCGGATCAGAAAACACCCGGGTGCAAGGGAGCGGCAACTGGCACCTGCGCTGGCATCCTTGAGCAGCGCGTGATCTCCATAGCGTCGAATGTAGTCCTGCGCCTCGGCCAACTGGCTGGGCTGCAGCCTGGCGGGTTCCGCCAGCGCCAGCAGTAAGGCGTCAACGTAAATCTGCTCCAGTCGGGTGCCGTCCCCATCCAAGGACATGGTGGCAAAATTCCGCTCCCGGCTGCTGCGATAAAGCGCGTGTATGCGCAGCCAGGCTCCCCGGGGGCCCGGGGCGTAAATCCGGTAGGCCAGCGCTTGTCGGCGCGCCAAGGCCTGTAGCTGCCGCAGTGCGGCAAGGCGCAGGAACGGTGCGAAACCCAGCGTCAACCAGCGCTGTTCGGCAGCGTCCACAAGCAGGCCATACGCCACGGCCAGCCGCTTGAGCAAGCGGCTGGCTGCCAGAACCTTGCGCTGAGTTGCGCTGTCGAGCGGGAGGGAGATGTTGGTGAGGCTGGTCTCGATGGGGTGGAGCAGATCGTCCAGTCGGTCAAAGGCCGTGCCCAGCACAGCCATTCGGGCGCCCGGATCAAGATCCTGCTCCAACCGCAGGCGCAGTTGGTGCGCCAGGCACAGTGCGGCTTCCACCGGCTCAGCCGGCATGTGGCGATCAATCCACTCCTGAAGCGTGTCGGCGGCGCGGCAGCCCTGCCCGGGGGCGGCGGGGAGCAGCGAGAGCCGGTGACTGTGGCTGGACGGGAGCAGGAAGCGCCAGAGCATCGTGGTGGGCAGTCCTTGTCAGAAAAATCACTACACGGGAGTGAATAATGAGCATTTTTGCCAATATGAGCAACAACTCACTTGACAGGAATGGTGTCTCGAAGCAGGGCTGAATGGGCGCGTCTTTCCACGAACCCAAAGCTGTCAGGCCAGCGTTCGAGTTCTGGCCAACGCTCGGTAACATGATGAATGACAATAGAAAAGCCCCGTCGCCCGAGTGGGGCGGCGGGGCTTCAGGAACCGGACGAGCCTACGGGCGCTGCTCGACCAGATCCCGATAGGCGTGCCAGGTTGCGTGGCCGACGATGGGCATCAGGAAAATCAGACCAATGAAAAAAGTGACAATACCGATCACCGTCAGCGTCACGATCACTGCCGCCCAGAGCGTGAGCGGTCCGACGTTGCGGAACAAGGCGATGGTGCTGGCAATCATGGCTGTAACGCTGTCCTGCCCTCTGTCCATCATCATCGGGATTGACACCACGCTGATGGCGAACACGATGGACGCAAACAGCAGACCCACGGCAAAGTAGGCAAACATGAACTCCAGGTTTTCCAGCCCGATCAACTGCCGCAGGAAGGAGTCAAGGGTCGGCATCTCCTGGGTGTAGAAGAGCGCGAATACCACCATGGAGGCGCGGGCCCAAACCAGGAAGATCACGGTGAGAATCAGCGAGAACACGCCCACATTGGCCATGTGCTTGCGCCACACGGTCAAGGTCGGCCCCAGGTCCAGCGGCTCCCCCCGCTCACGCCGGCGGCTCAGCTCATACAAGCCGATGGCGAAGTACGGGCCAACGAGCAGGAATCCGGCCGTTAGCCCGGAGGTGAGGTGGTAGGCATTGCGGAAGACAAAGCTGATGAGGAATCCCATCGCGGCAAAACACAGGCCGTAAAACAAACTTGCCTTGGGCGCTGCCTTGGCGTCGTCCAGCCCTTTGCGCAGCCAGTCCAGGGCGGCGAGCATGGGAACCGTGCGAATGGTGGGGAAGGGCGCTTCCGATTGGTCCGCAGTGCGGATCAGCTGGTCTTCCATCATGGTTTGTCTCCTCCGTGTGGGGCGCCCAGGGTCTGGCGGGCCCTGTCCCGGCGCACTGCGTTCACATCTACAAGATGAAGCTCCTCAACGCATCCAGTACCTGATTCGGCCGTTCGGAAAGCATGCCGTGCCCCGCGTCACCAATGATCTCGAGCCGTGCGCCGCCGAGCTGCAGGGCGAGGGCCCGGGCGGCCTTGGGCGGTGTCATCTGGTCGCGCCCGCCGGCGATGATCAATGCCGGAGCTTCCACGCCGTCTGCGAGCGTCGCCTCCGAAAAGGCATTGCAGGCGGCCAGGTCCGTGTGCAGAACGCCCGGCGCGGCGCGCTCCATCAGGCGACGGTTCAGCCCGGTGGGCCACATTCCTGGAATGCCGGAGGGGCCCAGTTGTCCCCGGGGGCTGAACGACCAGGTGTTGATCATGGCGTGGGCCTGCGCCTCATTGTTCCGCGCGGTAGCCAGCAGAGACTCGGACACCGGCATGGGCACTGCTGTTCCCAGCAAGGCGAGGCGGGTTACGAGCCGCGGGTGGCGGGCGGCGAGGGCTAGCGCCACGAGGGAGCCCATGCTGTGCCCGATGGCAGTGGCGGGCCCTTCTTCGGTTTCAAGCAACAACTGGGCGGCCCAGTCGGCAAGCGCCGGGATGGAAGCCAGTGGCGTTCCGCCTGAGCGGCCGTGTCCCGGCAGGTCGGGGGCAAGCACGCGATAACCCAGCCGCGCAAAATGGCGGCAGGGCAAGGTCCAGACGCTATGGTCATGGGCCGCCCCATGGATGAACAGCAACACCCCCCGCATCCCGGCAGCGGGGCCTGCCGTGTAGAGAAAGGTCGGTTGGCCGTCGATGGAGCGTTCCACGTTCATTCCTTGCCAGCGGCGTAGAGGGCCCGGTTGAGATCGTCGACGAGATCATCCGGGTCTTCCAGGCCCACGGAGAGGCGAATCGTTCCTTCCCCGATCCCCGCTGCCCGCAGTTCCGCTTGTCCCATCCGGAAGTGGGTGGTGCTTGCCGGATGGATCACCAGGGAACGGGCGTCCCCCACGTTCGCCACATGGGAAAAAAGCCTCAATGCTTCGATGAAGCGACGGCCGGCGTGCCGTCCGCCCTTGAGCTCCACGGTGAATACTGCGCCGCACCCCTTGGGCAGGAGCGCCTGTGCCAGTGCGTAGTCCGGGTGCTCGGGCAGTTCGGGGTAGCTGACGGATTCCACGCCGGGGTGGGCTGCCAAGTGACCCACCAGCTTGCGGGTGTTGTCCACGTGGCGCGCCATCCTCAGGGGGAGCGTCTCCAGCCCTTGCAGGATCTGGAAGGCGTTGAACGGAGACAGGCAGGCACCGAAGTCACGCAGGCCCTCCCGCCGGGCGCGCAGCAAGAAAGCGGCCGTCGGTGATTCCTCTGTGAAGTCCATGCCGTGAAAGCCCGCATAGGGCTCGGTCAGGGTCGGGAAACGGCCGGCCGTGGCCTCCCAGTCAAAGCGCCCGCCATCCACCAGCAGCCCGCCCACCACCGTGCCATGGCCGCACAGAAACTTGGTGGCCGAGTGCATCACCAGATCGGCGCCCAGCGCGAGCGGCCGCTGCAGCCACGGTGTGGCAAGGGTGGCGTCCACCAGCAGCGGGAGCCGGTGGGCGTGGGCAATCTCGGCGATCCGGGGGATGTCCAGCACGGTCTGCCCGGGATTGGCCAGGCTTTCCCCGAAAAACAGCCGGGTCTCCGGGCGGATGGCGGCGCGCCAGGCATCCGGATTCCGCGGGGGAACGAATGTGGTCGCTATGCCGAATCGGGGCAAGGTGTAGCTGAGCAGATTGTGGGAACCGCCATACAGCGAATCCGCCGCTACGATGTGGCCGCCTGCTCCCGCCAATGTGCAGATCGCCAGATGGAGCGCCGCCTGGCCGCTTGCCGTGGCAATTGCGCCCACGCCATCATCGAGCGCGGCGATCCGCTCTTCGAGCACGGCCGTCGTGGGGTTGGAGATGCGCGAATACACATGCCCGGTCCGCTCCAGATTAAACAAGGATGCCGCGTGGTCCACGTCCGGAAACGCGAAGGCAGTGCTCAATACGATGGGCGTGGCGCGGGCGCCGTGGGTGGGGTCGGGCTCCGCACCCGCATGGAGAGCGAGGGTATCGAAGGCGGGACGTTGGGCTGTGCTCACGGGTGCGGGAGTAGTCAGACAATGCGCAGATCGAGGGGGCGAGGCGGCTGGGAGCCCCACCCTCTGCA
This sequence comes from Rhodocyclaceae bacterium, assembly GCA_036824045.1. Lineage (GTDB taxonomy): Bacteria > Pseudomonadota > Gammaproteobacteria > Burkholderiales > Rhodocyclaceae > DAITAZ01. Next base: position 31,558 of record DAITAZ010000028.1, on the reverse strand, counting down.
TCGCTTACGCGGGTTCGGCTGGATCAAGCATGCGCTCAAGCAGCGAGATTTTGTCCTTGAGCAGGAGCTTGCGTTTTTTCAAGCGACGCATGAGCAATTCGTCGGAGGGTGGATTTCGGGTCAGTTCCCGGATCACCAGATCGAGGTCCCGGTGTTCTGCCGTGAGGCTCACCAGTTTGGCGCGCAACTCGTCTTCGAAATTGCTCTCATCGTTTGCGTCTGTCGTCATGTGCAGCCCCTTTCTCAAGTCCGAGGTTCGACCGCCGATTCTCGTTGTTAGCGGGCACATGGTATGCCTCGGCCTGCGGGCTGACAACCCGGGCGCCATGGCCCTTCGCCCCGGGGCTTGAACTCCGGCGCTTCAGTCGCACATTGGTTGTGCGGAGCAAAATGTTCCGCCCCACAGGAGACAGCACATGGAAGTCGTATTCAACAGCCCCACGCTTTACGTGGTGACCTACCCGGATCGGGATGGCGTCGAGGTGATCGACAAGCGCAAGGGTCGCGGCGCGTTCATGAGCGGCGGCACGGCCCAGCGCTTTCGTCGGGAACTCGTGGAGGTCGTTGCCCAGCAGGGCGGTCCCGAAGCGGTGGACGAAGTGGTGGAGCATTTCGATGCCCTGCTCACCCAGCCGGCGGTTCTCCACTGATCCGTGGCCACGGGGAAGCCTTTCTTGCATCTGTGCCGCGAGCAATGAAGTCATGGGCACGGCAAGTGCACATATGACCTTTTCGCTAGAATAGGGCGTTAATTCAACACCCACAGCGAGAGGGGAGACACGATGGTCAGTACGGTGAAAGTGGTGTTCGGGGCCGAGAGCGAGTACGAATTCCGGATCGAGCAGGCAGAGGTGGATGCGCTGGGGAGCGACCGCGCCCGGGAATGGCTGGATATGCAGTACGAGGCCCAGGAGTGCGCGCCCTCCAGTCCGGTGGGCAAGACGCTGGTGCTGGACCAGATACTCGATCTCACCCGGGCCATCGGCGAGCGCAAGTTCATGGCGGGGGGCGAACTGGTCCAGCAGTTTGCCAAAGCGGCGGCAGCCGCCCTGGGCAAGGATCTGGTGCGCATCGATGTTCCCGGCAACACCGTCGGTTACTGATTTCCGACTGCTTGCCCTCGGCGCATGAACAAGGCGTTCGTCAAGGAAGATACCCGGGAGGATGAGGAGGACGGCCCCGGTGGTGCGCCTTCTCTGCCTCCGGGGACCCGCAACTACATGACGCGGCGTGGTCAGTGCGTCCTGCAGGCGGAGCTGGAAGAACTGGTCAAGGTTGAGCGTCCGCGCATGGTTGAGACCGTCGCGTGGGCCGCCTCGAACGGTGACCGGTCGGAAAACGGCGATTACATCTACGGCAAGAAACGGCTACGGGAGATCGACCGCCGCATCCGCTTTCTCATGAAACGGCTGGAGTCCGCCGTTGTGGTGCAGCCCTCGCAGCAGGAGAACACCGATCAGGTGTTCTTTGGCGCTACCGTCACCCTGTGCGACGGGGATGGCAGCAACGAGCAGACCTACCAGATCGTGGGCGTCGATGAAGCGGATGCCTCTCGCGGCCGTGTTTCCTGGATCTCACCCCTTGCCCGCGCGCTGCTCAAGGCGCGCGAGGGCGACCTGGTCCGCTTTCAAAGCCCGGCGGGTATGCGCGAAATCGAAGTGCTCGAGATCCGTTACCTGGACTGAACCCCGGTTTACTTGATTCCGCCCGCTGCGTGTTCCACGTTCGTGGCCCGCAGCGGGGCGAACATTTCCGCATAGCCCACGACCGTCCCCACCAGGATCAGACCGGGCGGACGCACACCCGCAGCCTGGGCCAAGTCAGGCAGCGTGGCCAGCGTTCCGCTCACCAGCCGCTGGCTGGGCATGGTTGCGTTCTGCACGATGGCCACCGGATGCTCTGCAGCCAAGCCATGGGCCATGAGCTTGGCGCAGATCTGGCCGAGTGCGCCTATCCCCATGTAGATGACCACGGTCTGGTCCTTGCGGGCCAGGGCCGGCCAGTCCAGGTCCAGACTGTCGTCTTTGAGATGTCCGGTCACGAACACCAGCGACCGGGCGTGATCCCGATGGGTGAGGGGGATGCCCGTGGCGGCCCCGGCGCCAGCGGCAGCCGTGATGCCCGGCACCACATCGAAGTGGACGCCGGCCCGCACGAGATCTTCCACCTCTTCGCCGCCCCGCCCGAAGATGAACGGGTCTCCGCCTTTCAGGCGAACCACTTGCAGCCCCTGCCGCGCTAGCCTGACCAGCAGGTCGTTGATTTCAGGCTGCGGCAGGCTGTGGTTTCCGGCCTCCTTGCCCACATAGATCATCCCGGCATCCGCGCGAGCCAAGGCCAGCACGCCCTTGCCCACCAAGTGGTCGTACACCAGTACGTCCGCACTGCCGATCAGTCGTGCGGCTTTGACGGTGAGCAATTCCGGGTCGCCCGGGCCTGCCCCCACCAGATAGACCACCCCGGTTTTGCCGATCCCGCCGAGCGCCGGGGCGCGCGGGTTTGCGGCCCTCTGGACCGGTGTGAGCGCTGCTGCCGGCCTGGCGCCTCCGCTTCCGGAGCTGGCGCCCGCGGCTGCCGGTGCTTTTTGACGAATGGTGTCCCGGGTGCGGGCGCTGCGTCGCAGCCACCCAGTCAATGCCATGCTGTTGCCCATCGATTCCCCTCCCTCAGGGCAGTTCAGCTTGCCCTTTCGCTGCTTGGTTTTGGCAGATAGGAGGTTATCTACTAGCCGGAAAGATAAATTTAACGCCCGTTAAAGAACTCAAGAGCGGCTGGGCGGAACCTCTGTCCCCGTCGCGAGGTAACTCGCGCAGCGATCTGTTCCGTTCTAGGGAGATGGAAAATGAGGATGCGAGGGAGTTTGATGAAACCGGCGATGGGCTTGGCCGTATTGCCTTTGGCCATGGCAGCATGGATGAACACTGCCATGGCGCAACAGGCTCAGGGCCCGACGCTGTCGCAGGATGAAAAGGCTGCAGCCAAGAAGATTTACTTCGAGCGCTGCGCCGGCTGTCACGGGGTGCTACGTAAAGGCGCCACCGGCAAGAACCTGGAGCCGCACTGGAGCAAGAAACTGCCTGACGGCTCCACCCAGGAGGGCGGCACGCTCAAACTGGGCCAGAACCGTCTGGAAAAGATCATTGGCTACGGTACCGAAGGCGGGATGGTGAACTTCGACGACATTCTGTCGAAGGACGAAATCAGCCTGATGGCCAAGTACATCCAGACCACCCCGGATGTGCCGCCCGAGTTCAGCTTCAAGGACACCATGGATTCCTGGAAGCTGATCGTGCCGGTGGATCAGCGGCCGAAGAAGCAGATGAACAACTTCAACCTGAAGAACATGTTCTCTGTGACGCTGCGCGACACGGGCGAGGTGGCGCTGATCGATGGCGATACCAAGGAAATCCGCTCCATCGTCAAGACGGGCTACGCGGTACACATTTCCCGCCTGTCCAAGTCCGGGCGCTATGTGTACGTGATCGGTCGGGATGGACGCCTGTCCCTGATCGACCTGTGGATGGAAAAACCCGCGGTGGTGGCGGAGCTCAAGGTTGGCTTCGATGCCCGTTCCGTGGACACCTCCAAGTTCAAGGGCTACGACGACAAGTACGCCATCGCCGGCTCCTACTGGCCGCCCCAGTACGTGATCATGGACGGCGACACGCTCAAGCCGCTCAAGGTGGTGTCCACCCGCGGCATGACGGTGGATGGCGAGTACCATCCGGAACCGCGCGTCGCTTCCATCGTTTCCTCTGAAATCAAGCCGGAATGGGTGGTCAACATCAAGGAAACCGGGCAGATCCTCCTGGTGGACTACTCCGACATCAAGAACCTCAAGACCACCACCATCGAGTCTGCCAAGTTCCTGCATGACGGTGGCTGGGATGCATCCAAGCGCTACTTCCTGGTGGCTGCCAACGCTTCCAACAAGATTGCCGCGGTGGACACCAAGACCGGCAAGCTGGCTGCACTGATCAACACCGCCAAGATTCCTCACCCCGGGCGCGGTGCCAACTTCGTCCATCCGAAGTTTGGGCCCGTTTGGGCCACCGGCCACCTGGGTGCGGACGTGGTGACGCTGATCTCCACGCCTTCCGACGAAGCCAAGTACGCCAAGTTCAAGGAGCACAACTGGAAGGTGGTGCAGGAGATCAAGCACGTGCCGGGCAACCTGTTCGTCAAGACCCACCCCAAGTCCAAGCATTTCTGGGCCGACGCGCCACAGAATCCGGACAAGGACACGGCTGAATCCGTGGCCGTGTGGGACATGGCTGACCTCTCCAAGCCGAAGGCGGTCCTGAACGTGGCCAAGGATTCGGGCCTGCCCGAAACCAAGGCGGTGAAACGGGCGGTGCATCCGGAATACAGCGCCGACGGCAAGGAAGTCTGGATCTCGCTCTGGGGCGGCAAGACCGACCAGTCCGCCATCGTGGTCTATGACGATGCGACACTCAAGGTCAAGAAGGTGATCACTGATCCGAAGATGATCACCCCCACCGGCAAGTTCAACGTCTACAACACCCAGCACGACATCTACTGATCGTTTCGCTGGGCCGCCGGGGCGCGGTTCTCGCGTACCCGGCGGTGTCCATCCCGTCCCGGCGGGGTGGAGGCATTACGTATTTGCTTGGCCGGTCGCCAGGGAGCCGGTCTGTCAGCGGGGAGACCAAATAATGACTGATCGGCATACCGGTGCCATGGGGGAGCCACAAGGCTTGTGGGCGCGGCTCAAACGCCCCAGCGCCAAGTACTCGCTGCTGGGCCTCTTGTCGGTGGGGTTCGTGGCGGGGATCGTGTTCTGGGGCGGCTTCAACACCGCCATGGAAGCGACCAACACGCTGGAATTCTGTGTGTCCTGCCATGAGATGCGCGACACGGTGTATCAGGAATACCAGAAGACCATCCACTATTCCAACCGCACCGGTGTCCGGGCGGTGTGTTCCGACTGCCACGTGCCCAAGGACTGGGTGCACAAGATGGCGCGCAAGATCCAGGCTTCCCAGGAGGTCTATGGAAAGATCATGGGCACCATCGACACCCCGGAGAAATTCGAGGCCAAGCGTCTCGAGCTGGCTCGCCACGAGTGGGCGCGGATGAAGTCGGCGGACTCGCGGGAATGCCGCAACTGCCATTCGTTCGAGAGCATGAGCACGGAAGTGCAGAAGCAGCGGGCGCGCAAGCAGCATGAACTGGCCCAGCGGGACGGCCAGACCTGTATTGATTGCCACAAGGGCATCGCCCACAAGAAGCCGGAAGGCATGACCGACGAAGACGAGTGAAGGCCGGGCCCGCGGCCATTCGGTGGGCGCGGGTACCTGGGCGCAATTGACAGGACTACGGGAGCACATCATGAACAAACCCCTCACCCTTGCCTGCGCGGTCGGTGCCGCGCTTACCCTGCTGGCCGGCGGCGCCCAGGCGGCGCCTGATTGGGCCAAGGTCCCCGGCAAGAAGATCACGGTCTTCTACCCGGGCGCTTCGCCCATGGAATGGATCCAGAAGGGCACCGAACACGGCGGCGCCAAGGGCCTGAAGAAAGGCGAGACCTGCGCCAGTTGCCATGAGGAAGAAGCGGCGGACATGGGCAAGAAGATGGTCACCGGCCAGAAGATCGAGCCCAAGCCCATCAAGGGCAAGGCGGCGGCCATCCCGGTCACGGTGCAGACGGCTCACGACGGCAGCAATCTCTACCTGCGCTTCACCTGGAAGCAGCCTGCGGGCGGTGCGGAGAAGATGGACAAGGACAACCCGGTCAAGATCGCCCTGATGCTGGAGGACAACAAGGTCGAGCTGGCGGACAAGGGGGGCTGCTGGGCCACCTGCCACAACGATGCCCGGACCATGCCCGACGCCAAGGACGACAACAAGACCAAGTACGTGACCGGTGGCTCGCTAGCCAGCGGCAAGTTCTTTGACCTGCTCCAGTGGCGCAGCGGCAAGGGCGGCAAGGCTTCCGATGGCTATGTGGCGGAAAAGCGGGTGATGGAGGGCGGCAAGGGTCTGGTGGAAGCCAAGGGTGAGCAGAAGGGCGACACCTGGACGGTAACGTTTGCCCGCAAGTTGGGTGCGGGGGGCGAGGGTGACATCAATCTGGCAGCGGGCAAGGTCTACAACTTTGGCTTTGCCATCCATGATGACCATACCTCCGGCCGCTTCCATCATGTGTCCTTGGGATACACCCTGGGCATCGACGCCAAGGCGGACCTGACCGCGGCCAAACAATAAGGCGGGCCCCGGGCAGCGCGTTCGCACCGCTGCGCGCGGTGACGGGCACGGAGGTGCAATGCGCCGCCGTGCCCGTTTTTCCATTGCGAGTCGAGGCTCGGGTGCGGCTGGCCAGAGCGGGCCGGAGAGCGGCCGGATGTGGGCCGGGAAGGGAAGGATGCGCGAGATGGGGAAGAATCTCTTGGCGTGCCTGGGGCTCGCTCTGTGGGGTGCTTGCGGCACACCGCAGAGCTGGGCGGACGACGGGCCGCAGACTGTGGAGGTGCGGATCGAGCAGTACCGCTTCCACCCCGCTGAGCAAACGCTCAAGGTGGGGGGGACGGTGCGTTGGATCAACCAGGAAAAGCGAACCTCCCACTCGGTGCTGTTCCCGGGCGGGGAAGAGTCGGAACGGATGCTCCCCGGGGAGAGCTGGGAGAAACGCTTTGATCGGGCCGGGACATATCCCTACCGCTGCGGCCCCCATCCGGAGATGACCGGACGCATTATCGTCCTGCCCTGAAGGGCGGGGCCGGGCTGATGCAGGGTTTGATAGTTGTCAAAGTCCGGCCCGGGCCTGAACGCGCATCCTCGTGGCCAGTTCGAGGAGCGCATCATGAGAAGCAACCCCCTGTATCTGCACATCACCGTCTTGCTCGCAGCGGTATTCCTGGTGTCCTCACTGGCCCAGGCAACGGAGCCGGCGCCTGAGCGCCGCAGCGAAATCATCCGCATGGTTCGCCAGGATTGTGGCTCCTGCCACGGTCTCACGCTCAAGGGCGGGCTGGGCCCGGCCTTGCTGCCCGCCAATCTCTCCGACCGGGAGGTGGATGTCGTGGCGGCGACGGTGCTCCATGGGCGCCCTGGCACGCCCATGCCAGGCTGGAGCCAGTTTCTCTCGCTGGAGGAGGCCCGCTGGGTGGTCGCGCGCCTGATGTCCGGCTTCCCTGAAGAAACCCCCCGGTGAGGCCGGCGATGGATCTGCGCACGGTTCTGATGGGGATTGCCGCGCTGGTTGTGACCGCTTGCGCGGGGGTCCAGCCTCGGGGCACGGGGGATCTGGGAGTCGTGATCGAACGGGCAACCGGCCGGGTCGCGGTGGTCGATACCTCGGCCCGGGCCCGCATTGCCACCGTGGAAGGCTTGGGGGATTTGTCCCATGCCTCGGTGGTGTTCTCGCGGGATGGCCGTTACGCCTACGTGTTTGGCCGCGACGGCGGGCTCTCCAAGGTGGATCTGCTGGCCGGGCGGCTTGAGCGCCGGGTGATGCAGGCGGGCAATTCGATCGGCGGAGCCATCTCCCAGGACGGCCGGCTGGTGGTGGCCCAGAACTACGAGCCCGGCGGAATCAAGGTGTTCGACGCCCGCACGCTGGAACTGCTGTCCGAAGTGCCGGCGAGCTACGGGACCGAAGGGCGGCGTTCCAAAGTGGTGGGGCTGGCGGACGTGCCGGGCAACCGCTTTGCCTACGCCTTGTTCGATGCCGGAGAGATCTGGGTGACCGATCTGTCCGATCCGCGGGCCCCCAGGACCGAGCGCTACCCCGCCGGCCAACAGCCTTACGACGGACTGGTGACGCCAGACGGCCGTTATTACATGGCCGGGCTTTTCGGCGAGGACGGTATTGCCCTCCTCGACTTGTGGCGACCGGAGCAGGGCGCACGCAAGATTCTCGAGGGTTACGGGCGGGGCGCCGAAAAACTGCCGGTGTACAAGATGCCGCACCTGAGGGGCTGGGCCGTGGCGGGTGGCCATGCCTATCTGCCCGCGGTGGGCAGGCATGAGGTGCTGGTGGTGGATATGCGCACCTGGAAGGAAGTAGGGCGCATCCCGGTCAAGGGGCAGCCGGTATTTGTCATGGCTCGTCCCGATGGCCGCCAGGTGTGGGTGAACTTCGCCTTCCCGGACAACGGTTGGGTGCAGGTGGTTGATACGCTGGAGCAGCGGGTCGCCCACACTCTTGCCCCCGGAAAGGCTGTTTTGCACATGGAGTTCACGCCTCGCGGCGAGCAGGTATGGGTGTCGGCGCGAGATGATCACAAGGTCGTAATCGTTGACATTGCCAGCATGACTAAAGTCGGCGATATTTCCTCCGATAGCCCAAGCGGTATCTTCTTTACAAACCGCGCCGGGCGCATCGGGTTCTGAGGGGGCGCCATGGAATCGGCCATGCATGCCCTGCGGCAGGGTGGGGAAACAATCACCCGTCGGCGCCCCCCGGTAAACCGCATGATGCGGGGGATCGTCATGGACACATTGGAGTTTCGCCTGATCAACGAGTACCAGCGGGGTTTTCCGCTGGTGCCGGAGCCTTTTGAGTGGATCGCCGGCGAGTTGGCAACGTCGGAAACCAACGTACTGGACAAGTTCCGGCGTCTGCGGGCGGACGGGGCCATGTCCCGCATCGGGGCCGTGTTTCCCCCCAATACCGTAGGCTCCAGCACGCTTGCCGCCATGGCAGTTCCGAGGGAGCGGCTGGAGGAGGTGGCGGCGCTGGTGAGCGGCCAGCCGGAGGTCAACCACAACTACGAGCGGGAGCATCAATACAACCTCTGGTTCGTGGTGACCGGGCCCGATCAGGCGGCGGTGGACGAGGTGTTGTCCCGCATCCAGAAACAGTCCGGGTGTCGTGTGCTGGCCATGCCCATGGTCCGGGAGTTCCACATCGATCTTGGATTCGATCTTCAGGGCGGGGCCAAGTCTGCCGGTGCCCACGGCGGCGCCCGGCAGCGGTTCAATGGGCAGGAGCCCCGCAAGCTCAGTCGCAAGGAGCAGGCGCTGATGGGGGCCTTGCAGGCGGGACTGAAACTGGTCCGCCGGCCCTACCTGCACTTGGGGGCGAAGGCGGACATGGGCGAGGCGGAGGTGCTCGAGACCCTGCAGCGCTGGGTGGTGGAAGGCGTGGTCAAGCGCTTTGGCGTGGTGGTCCGCCATCTGGAACTGGGCTATACCGCCAATGCCATGGTGGTGTGGGACATCCCCGACCAGCGGGTGGCCGAGTTTGCGGAGCAACTGGCGGTGGAGCCGGCCGTGAGCCTGTGCTACGAGCGCCGGCGGGCCTTGCCCTATTGGCCGTACAACCTTTACTGCATGATCCACGGCAGTGACCGCCAGTCGGTGCAGGAAGAAGTGGATGCCCTCAACGCTACCTTGGGCCTGACGGCGTTTCCCACGCATACCCTGTTCAGTTGCCGTCGCTTCAAGCAGCAAGGGGCCGCCTACGTGGCGAGTCAACAGGCGGTGCCGTGAGCGCACGGCCGACTGGGGCGCGGGGCCGATCCGGCCTTGATGGCCGGGTCGAACTGGATGAAACCGACCGCCGCATCATCAATGCGCTGCAAGGCGGTTTCCCGTTGTGTGATGAGCCCTACCGCACCGTGGCGGTCGATCTGGGCCTGGAAGAAGCCGAATTGCTGCGTCGCCTGGATTCAATGCTGGAGCGCCGGGTGCTGACCCGCTTTGGCCCCATGTTTCAGGTGGAGGCGATGGGGGGGGCTTTCGTGCTGGCGGCGCTGGCCGTACCCGAAGCACGCTTCGAGGAAGTGGCCGACCGGGTCAACGCCTTGCCCGAGGTGGCCCACAACTACCGGCGGGAGCACCGGCTGAACATGTGGTTCGTGCTGGCCACGGGTACGCCCGAGGGCATCGGGGCGGCCATCGCCCGGATCGAGGCGGAGACCGGTTTGCCGGTGCATGCTTTCCCCAAGGAGCGGGAATACTTCGTGGAAATGAAACTCTCCGCCTGATGGACACGTACGTTCTGGACGCCCTTGACCGTCGGCTTGTGCTGGCCACCCAGGCGGGGTTGCCGCTCACGTCCAGACCCTACGATGCCTTGGGCCAGCAACTGGGCATCAGCGGCGTGGAGGTGCAGACACGGTTGCAGCGCTTGCTTGACGGGGGCGTGATCCGCCGTATGGGTGCCGTGCCCAACCACTATGCCCTGGGGTATTCGGCCAATGGCATGTCCGTGTGGAACGTGGCGGACACGCAGGTGGATGCCTTGGGCGAAGCGGTGGGGCGGCTCTCTTTCGTCACCCATTGCTACCGCCGTCCCCGCCATCTGCCGGACTGGCCCTACAACCTCTTCGCCATGGTGCATGGCCGCCATCGGGATGAGGTGCTCTCCCAGGTCGAGATGATCGCCCGCCTGCTCGGTGAGCATTGCACCGGCCATGATGTCCTGTTCAGCAGCCGCATTCTCAAGAAATCCGGCCTGCGCCTGACGGCCTGACAGGCCTCGGTCAGCTCCCTGCAAGAAAACGCTCCCCCGGCGGCGAAAAAGGTTTGCCGGGGTTGCATTTCCCGGTTGATGCAGTGCACAAGCAAGGATCCGGGGCGTAGAATCGCCGCCCATAAGATCGCTTGTTCGGGAGGCAGGCATGAGTTCCCATCCAGAGGGCCACAAGAGCAGCCTGACGGCCCTGGCCTTAGGGGCTGTGGGCGTGGTGTATGGCGATATCGGCACCAGCCCGCTCTACACCATGAAAGAGGTCTTCACCGGGCACCACGCGGTGGCGCCCCACCCGGACAACGTGCTGGGCATCCTCTCCCTGGTCTTCTGGTCGCTGATCATCATCGTTTCGCTCAAGTACGTGGTGTTCATCATGCGGGCGGACAACAAGGGCGAAGGCGGCATCATGGCGCTCACCGCCCTGGCGCTGCGCACTGCCCAGGCGGGCCCCAAGCAGGTATGGGTGCTGACGGTGCTGGGCATGTTCGGCGCTGCGCTGTTCTACGGCGACGGGGTGATCACGCCCGCCATCTCGGTGCTCTCGGCGGTAGAAGGCCTGGAGATCGCCACGCCTTTGCTGCGCCCCTATGTGCTGCCCATCAGTCTGGCGGTGCTGGTCCTGCTGTTTGGCGTGCAGCGCAAGGGCACGGCGAGCGTCGGGGCGCTCTTCGGGCCCATCATGGTGCTCTGGTTCGCCACGCTGGCGGGGCTGGGTATCTGGAACATCGTCGAGCACCCGATGGTGTTGGCGGCCTTCAACCCCTATTACGCCTACGCCTTTTTCACCCACCACGGCACCCACGCTTTCCTGGCGCTGGGCTCGGTGGTGCTGGCGGTGACCGGGGCCGAGGCGCTCTATGCGGACATGGGGCATTTCGGCCGGCGGCCCATCACCCTGGCGTGGTTTTCCCTGGTGCTGCCCGCCGTGTACCTCAACTACCTGGGGCAGGGGGCGCTGATCATTGCCGAGCCTGCCTCGGTGCGTAACCCCTTCTACCTGATGGCCCCGGACTGGATGCTCTACCCCATGGTGGCCCTGTCCACGGTGGCGACCATCATTGCCTCCCAGGCGGTGATCTCCGGGGCGTTCTCGCTCACCCGCCAGGCCATGCAGCTTGGCTACGCCCCGCGCCTGGCCTTTGTGCACACCTCGGCGGAGGAGATCGGGCAGATCTACGTGCCGGGGATCAACTGGGCCCTGCTGGGTTCGGTGGTGGCGCTGGTGATCGGCTTCAAGTCTTCCAGCAATCTGGCTTCCGCCTATGGCATCGCGGTGACCGGAACGCTGATGATCGACACGGTGCTGGCCTTCGTGGTGGTACGCAGCCTGTGGAAATGGAACTGGCTGGTGGCGACCGTGTTCCTGGTGTTCTTCCTCTCGGTGGATACCGCCTTCTTTGCCGCCAATTCGGTCAAGATCCTGGACGGCGGCTGGTTCCCGCTGGTGTTGGGCGCGGCGGTGTTCACCCTGTTGGCCACATGGAAGCGGGGCCGGGCAATGGTGCGGGAGCGGATCAAGACCGACACCATGCCGCTGGAGCCATTCATCCAGTCGCTGTTCCACTCTCCGCCCACCCGGGTGGTGGGCACGGCGGTGTTCATGACCACTTCCCTCGACGGCGTGCCGCGCCCGCTGCTCCACAATCTGCTCCACAACAAGGTGCTGCATGAGCGGGTGGTGATCCTGATGGTGACCACCCGGGATGTGCCCTTTGTGCCGGAGTCCGAGCGGGTGCGGGTGGAGCCCATGGATTTCGGCTTCTACCGGGTATCCGTGGTCTACGGCTTCAAGGATGAGCCGGATCTGCCACGTGCTCTGGCACTGTGCGCGGAGCATGGGCTGCCCTTCGAGATGATGGAGACCACCTTCTTCCTTGGGCGGGAAAAGCTCTACTCCCGGGTTTCCGGCGGCATGGCGCCCTGGCGGGAGAAACTCTTCATCTTCATGTTCCGCAACGCCGGGAGCGCGGCGGACTTCTTCAAGATCCCGGTCAATCGGGTGGTGGAGTTCGGCACCCAGCTTGAGCTTTGAGGGCGGTTGCCCGCAATCAGTGGGCGGGGCCTTCTTCGCGGGCTGTCAGATGGCGCAACAGCTTGCGCGCTTCGTCCAGCACCAGGACCGATGATGCGGTGAGGGCCGCCCAGCCCCATTCCTCCAGGGTGAGCGGCACGGTGTCGAACAGGCGCTGGGCGGGTGGCCAGTGCACCGCCACCCCCTGCAGCACCAGCACCACCGCCAGGGCCAGCCAGAGGGGAGCATTGCGAAAGAACTGGCGGTTGAAGCTGGTGCTGTGTTCTGCCCGGGCGTTGAAGATGTTGAAGAACTGGAAGAGCACAAAGGTCGTGAACGCCAGCGTCAGGGCCTTGGGTTCGCCGCCCTGTTGGAGTCCCCAGTGGTAAATCCAGAGCGTGCCTGCTGCCATGGTCAGCCCGTACAGGCTGATCCGGCCAAGCCGCTGCCAGGACAGGATGGACGCGCCCCGGGCGCGCGGGGGCTCGTTCATGAGCCCGTGGCGGGAGGGCTCCACACCTAGCGTCATGGCCGGCGGGCCGTCCATGATGATGTTGACCCACAGGATCTGGATGGCGGTGAAGGGCGTGCTGAAGCCGCACAGCAGCGCCCCCAGTACCGTGAGCAGGGCGCCGATGTTGGTGGAGAGCTGAAAGCGCACGAAGCGGACAATGTTCTCGTACAGGGTGCGTCCTTCCTTGACGGCACGGACGATGGAGCTGAAGTTGTCGTCGGTGAGCACCATGGTGGCGGCCTCCCGCGTTACCTCGGTGCCGGTGATGCCCATGGCGATGCCGATGTCCGCCGCCTTCAGTGCCGGGGCATCGTTCACGCCGTCCCCGGTCATGGCCACCACGTGGCCCCGGGCCTGCAGCGCCCGCACGATGCGCAGCTTGTGCTCGGGCGTGACGCGGGCGAAAACGCCGGTTTCCTCCGCCAGCGCTGCGGTGGCCCGGTCGTCCAGGCCGTCCAGGGCCCGGCCTTCGCGGACGGCGCCTGCGAGACCGAGTTCCCGGGCGATGGCGCCGGCCGTCAGGGGATGGTCGCCGGTGATCATCTTGACGGTGATTCCAGCTTCCTGGCAGGTGCGCAGCGCCTCCCGCGCTTCGGGCCGGGGTGGATCGATGATGCCGACCAGGGCATGCAGGGTCAGCTCGTGGGTCCAGCGTTCGAGCGGAACTGCGGCATCGAAATCCCCGGCGGGTATGGAGCGCCCGGCCAGGGCCAGCACCCGCATGGCTTGGCCGGCCAGCGCAGCGTTCTCGGCGGCAAAGGCTGCCCGGACGGATTCGGTGAGCGGCTGTGCGCCGCTGTCGTCCAGGTAGAACGCAGCTCGGGCCAGAACCACGTCGGGGGCGCCCTTCAGCCACATCTGCACCGCGTCTCCGGCGCGGTGGAAGGTGGCCATCAGCTTGAGGTCCGGGTCGAAGGGGATCTCGGCCAACCGCGGCATTTGGGTGACGAGCGGCTGCGATTCCAGGCCCGCCTTGGCGGCCAGCGCCAGCAGGGCGCCTTCGGTGGGGTCGCCGATCAGGCCATCCGGCGACAGGCGGGCATCGGCACAGAGGGCGGCGGGCAGCAGGGCCGGGCGCAGATCCGGCATGGGCTGCCCGCTTGTGCCAATGCTCCCCGTCGGACCATAGCCCTCGCCGCTCACGGGGAAGCGGCGCAAATGGCAGTACAGGGCGCGGGCGGTCATCTGGTTGAGGGTCAGGGTGCCGGTCTTGTCGGTGCAGATCACCGTCGTGCAGCCCAGCGTTTCAACCGCCGCCAGCCGCTTGACCACCGCATGGCGGCGGGCCATGCGCTGCATGCCCAGGGCGAGGGTGACGGTGACCACCGCGGGCAGCCCTTCCGGAACTGCGGCGACCGCGAGGGCGATGGCGGTCATGGCGGTTCGCGCCAGATCGTCGCCCCGCACCAGACCCACCAGGAACATCACCGCCACCACGGCGCCGGCGATCAGCGCCAGCCGCTTGCCCAGCGCGTCGAGCTGGGTCTGCAGTGGCGTGGGCGCTTCTTCTTCCCGCGCCAGCAGGCCCGCCAGCCGCCCGGTTTCCGTGGCCATGCCGGTTTGCACCACCACCGCTTCCAGTCGCCCCCGGGTGACGACCGTGTTCATGAACACCAGGCTGCCTTGGTCCGCCAGTGCCGCTTCCGGCGCGGCGGGGCGGGGCGTCTTGATCACCGGCATGGCTTCGCCGGTCAACGCCGCTTCCGCCAGCTCGGCGCCGTGGGCTTGCAGCACCCGGGCATCCGCCGCTACCCGGTCGCCGGCCTCCAGCAACAGGATGTCGCCAGGCACCAGGCTGGCGGCAGCCGTTTCGACGATCCGGCCTCCGCGCCGTACCCGGCAAGAGGGGGCGAGCATCTTGCGCAAGGCCGCCAGGGCGGCCTCCGCCCGGTGTTCCTGGGTAAAGCCCAGGGTGGCATTGACCACCACCACCAGCGCGATGACCAGCGCGTCTTCCACGTCGCCCAGGAGCACCGCGACGATGGCTGCTGCCAGCAGCACCAGAACGAGTGTGCTGCGGAACTGATCGAGAAACCTGCGCCAGGCGGCACGGGCAGGGGGGGCCACAAGCTGGTTGGGGCCATGCAGGCTCAGGCGGCGGGCGGCCTCCGCCTCGTCCAGGCCCCGCTCGGGAGCGCACCCCAGCCGGGCGCACACCTGATCGGCGGGCAAGGCGTGCCAGTGGGGCGTTTCGGATTGAATGTGCATGATCGGCGCGTCGGAGCCGTGCTGGCACCGACGTTCAGTTCCTAATGTAGCCCCGGCTGCTGCGGCGAAACAGTCGTATTTTCCTGATCGTCGGCATGGTTTTTTCGCTGGGCGGGGGCGATGGGCAATTGATACTTGTCAAAGCCGGGCACCGGGTGTGCCTTCTAACTTGCAGTCTGTTCGCACGCAAGAAAGCTTGGCATGTTTCGAGTCTCCCACTTCATGCATGAGTTGCACCGGCTGGACCGCTTGCAGGCGCTACCGCCTGTCGAGCCCCTGCGCCGCCTCGCACCTCCCGGCCCGGTCGTCATCTGGAATCTGGTGCGCCGCTGCAACCTCACCTGCAAGCATTGCTATTCCATCTCCGCGGACAAGGATTTTCCGGGCGAGCTGGATACCACCCAGGTGTTCGCGGTGATGGACGACCTGAAGCGCTTCCGGGTGCCGGTGCTTATCCTTTCCGGCGGCGAGCCGCTGTTGCGACCGGATATCTTCGACATCTCCCGCCGCGCCAAGGAGATGGGCTTTTATGTTGCGTTGTCGAGCAACGGCACCCTGATCTCCGAGGACAACATCGAGGCCATCGCCGCCATCGGTTACGACTACGTCGGCATCAGCCTCGATGGCATCCGCGAGACTCATGACCGCTTCCGCCGGCTCGATGGTGCCTTCGAGCGCTCCATGAAGGGCGTGCGTCTGTGCCAGAGCCTGGGCATCAAGGTCGGCATCCGCTACACCATGACCGAAGACAACGCCCACGATCTGCCCGCGCTGCTGTCGCTGATGGCCGCGGAGCGGCTGGACAAGTTCTACTTCTCCCACCTCAACTACGCGGGCCGGGGGAACAAGAACCGGGCCGACGACGCCTTGCACCTGACCACCCGCCGCGCCATGGAGCTCATCTTCGAGCAGGCCTGGCTGGACGCGGTGAAGGGGGGCAACCGGGAGTTCGTTACTGGCAACAACGACGCGGATGGCGTGTTTCTGCTCCATTGGGTGCGCCGCCGTCTGCCGCATCTGGAGGCCCATATCCGCGCCCGGCTGCTGCAATGGGGCGGCAATGCCAGCGGCGAGAACGTGGCCAATATCGACAACCTGGGCAATGTGCACCCGGACACCATGTGGTGGCATGTGAATCTGGGCAACGTCAAGGAGCGCCCCTTCTCGGCCATCTGGAGCGATCTTTCCCATCCCCTGATGGCGGGCCTCAAGGCCCGGCCCCGGCAGGTGGGCGGCCGCTGCGGCCAGTGCCGGCATTTCGCCATCTGCAACGGCAATACCCGGGTGCGCGCCCACCAGCTCACGGGCGACGCCTGGGCGGAAGACCCCGGGTGCTATCTGATCGACGAGGAGATCGGCCTGGCGCCCGATGCGGCGCTGGCCGCATCGCGGCTCAAAGTGACACCCTGGGTGAGGATGGAGCGCAAAGAACCATGAAAGTCTTCCTGCATGTGTTGATCCTCCTCGGCTGCTGCGCGCTGGCGGGCTGGGCGAGCGCGGCCGAACCCCGGGTGCTGTATCAGCAGCACTGTGCAGCCTGCCACGGGCCAGACCGGCTCGGCCTTTCCGGCCCGGCTCTGCTGCCGGAGAGCCTGGAGCGGCTGCGCAAGGCCGATGCCCTGAAAACCTTGCGGGAAGGCCGGGTGGCCACGCAGATGCCGCCTTTTGGCGGCGCCCTCAGCGCTGATGAGATCCGCCTGCTTGCCGACTGGATCTACACCCCGGTCAGCCCCAAGCCGGAGTGGGGTGATGCGCAGATCAGGGCCTCGCGCACCGCGCAGCACCCGCCGGGCAGCCTGCCGGACCGTCCTGCCGCCGCCTTCAAGGGGGCGGACATGATGAATCTCTTCCTGGTGGTGGAAACGGGAGACCACCATGTGAGCGTGCTCGATGGCGATCGCCTCGAGCGCATCCACCGTTTTCCTTCCCGTTACGCCCTGCATGGCGGCCCCAAGTTCACGCCGGACGGGCGCTACGTGTTCTTCGCCTCCCGCGATGGCTGGGTGACCAAATACGACCTGTGGAACCTGGCCGTGGTGGCGGAGATCCGGGCCGGGATCAACACCCGTAACGTGGCGGTGTCCGGCGACGGCAAGTACGTGGCGGTGGCGAACTACCTGCCCCAGACCCTGGTGCTGCTGGATGCCGACCTCCAGCTCATCAAGAGCATCCCGGTGAAGGACGTGGAGGGCAAGGCGGGCTCCCGGGTTTCCGCCGTCTATGACGCGGCGCCCCGGCGCAGTTTTGTCGCGGCGCTCAAGGATGTGCCAGAGGTGTGGGAGATCAGCTACGACCCCAAGGCCGAGGACATTCCCGCCGGCGTGATTCATGACTTCCAGTACAAGGAAGGGGCTTTCATCCCGGGCTTTCTCAATCCCCGCCGCACCCGGCTGGAGGCGGTGCTGGATGACTTCTTCTTCACCCAGGACTATAGCGAGTTGATGGGCGCCGCCCGTGAAGGCGGCATCGGGCAGGTGATCAATCTGGATGCCCGCAAGAAGGTGGCGAGCCTGGCTCTGCCTGGCATGCCCCATCTGGGTTCCGGCATCACCTGGGAGTGGCAGGGGCGGCCGGTGATGGCGAGCCAGAACCTGAAGGATGGCGTGGTGTCGGTGATCGACATGGGCAAGTGGGAGACGGTGAAGGAGATCCCCACCCTAGGGCCGGGGTTTTTCCTGCGCAGCCACGAGAACACGCCCTATGCCTGGACTGACTCGATGATGAGCCCCACGGCCAAGGACACCCTGCAGGTGATCGACAAGCGCAGCCTGACCCGCGTGGCCGACCTCAAGCCCGTTCCCGGCAAGACCCTGGCGCACCTGGAATTCGACCGCTACGGCAAGTACGCGCTGGCGAGCCTGTGGGAGCGGCAGGCGGACGGGGGCGCGATCATCGTCTTCGATGCGGCGACGTTGAAGGAGATCAAGCGGATCCCGGCGGACAAGCCGGTGGGCAAGTACAACCTGTACAACAAGATCACCCGCTCGGCCGGCACCAGCCACTGAGCCCGGGGGCAAGCCCGGGCGGGCTACCAGTCGAAGCCGGCGGAGCCCCCCGCCGGGTCGCCCGCCTGCAGCGCGCAGGCCAGGTGCCCCACGGCCGCATCCAGGTCCGGCCGCAGGCAATCGAGCACCAGCAGTTCGGGCAGGGAGCGCATCCAGGTGAGCTGGCGTTTGGCGAGCTGGCGGGTGGCGGCGATGCCTCGATCGCGGGCGGTGGCCAGGTCGGTCAGCCCTTCCAGATAGTCCCATACCTGGCGGTAGCCCACGCAGCGCACCGAGGGGAGCTCCGGCCCCAGCCGGTAATGCCGGCGCAGCGCCGCCAGTTCGTCCACCAGCCCGTCGGCAAGCATGGCTGCGAAGCGCCGGGCGATGCGCCCGTGCAGCCAGCTTCGGTCCGAAGGCGCCAGGCCGATGGCGGCCAGCCGGCAGGGCAGGGCGGTGTCCGGGCGACGGGCGTAGGCGGCGGCCAGCGGGGCTCCGGTCAGGCGCACCACTTCCAGCGCCCGCTGGATGCGTTGGGCATCGGTGGGGTGCAGGCGGGCGGCGGTGGCCGGGTCCAGCACCGCCAGTTGGGCGTGAAGTGCCGGCCAGCCCGCGCGGCGGGCTTCGTCCTCGATGGCTTGGCGCAGGGCCGGATCGGCTTCCGGGAGTTCGGAGAGGCCATCGCGCAAGGCCTTGTAGTAAAGCATGGTGCCGCCTACGAGCACGGGCAGGCGGCCCCGTTCCACGATGCCTGCCATCGCGCTGCGGGCGTCGGCCACGAAGCGGGCGGCGGAGTAGGCTTCCTCGGGGCTGATCAGGTCGATCAGATGGTGGGGGCAGACGGCCCGTTCCTCCGCGCTGGGCTTGGCGGTACCAATATCCATGCCCTGGTACACCAGGGCGGAATCCACGCTGATGATCTCGACCGGCAATCGCCGGGCCAGGGCCAGGGCGGCGGCGGTCTTGCCGCTGGCTGTGGGGCCCAGCAGGCACAGGGCGAGGGGGCGGGTGTCCGGTGCCACGTCGGTCTGTGGGGCTTACTGACCGCGCATGAACAGTGCGTCCAGTTCGTTCATGGTGAGCGGCACCCAGGTGGGGCGGCCATGGTTGCACTGGTCGGCCCGCTCGGTGGCTTCCATATCCCGCAGCAGGGCGTTCATTTCCGGGACGGTGAGGGCGCGGGAGGCCCGCACCGCGCCGTGGCAGGCCATGGTGGCCAAGAGCGCGTTGCGACGGGCGGTGACGACCTCGCTGGCCGGGTAGTGTTCCAGCTCCGCCAGCAGCGCCCGCAACAGTTCGCCCACATCGGCGCGGGCGAGCAGGGCGGGCACCGAGCGCACGGCCAGTTCGCTCATGCCTGCGAGGTCGGTTTCGAATCCGAGGTGGGCGAGCACTTCCGCGTGCTCCTGGGCAGTGGCCATTTCCCGGGCGGACAGGCGCAGTACGGCCGGGATCAGCAGCGCCTGGGTGGCGGGTTGCCCGTCGAGCACCGACTTCAGGCGCTCGTAGAGGATGCGTTCGTGGGCCGCGTGCATGTCCACCAGCACCAGCCCTTGGGCATTCTGGGCGAGCACGTAGACGCCATGGAGCTGGGCGATGGCGAAACCCAGGGGGGGCGTGCCGGCGGGATCTGCCGACGGGGGGCGTGCCGGTTCGGCAAGGTACGCGCTGCGGCTGCCTCCGCCTGTGCTGCGGGCCACGCTGGGCCGAAAGGCGGGACTGCGCACGAAGTCGAAATAGGCCGCCGTCGGCTGCTCCACCGCCAGTTGCTGCTGCGCGGGCATGGGCGCGGAAACGGGCCCCGGCGCCGGGGGCGGGGCCTCCGGCTGCGCCGTCGGGGTGGCGGTTCCGGGCGTAGCCAGGCTGCGCACCAAGGCATGGTAGATGAACTGGTGAACTGCGCGGGCATCGCGGAAACGGACCTCGGTTTTGGCCGGATGCACGTTCACATCCACCCCGGTCGGGTCCAGTTCCAGGAACAGGACGAAAGCCGGGTGACGGGCGCCGTGGAGGATGTCCCGATAGGCTTCCCGCACTGCGTGTTGCACCAGTTTGTCCCGGACAAAGCGGCCGTTGACGAAGAAGTACTGGCTGTCCCGCGTGGCCCGGGAATAGGCGGGCAGCGCGGCAAGACCGTAGAGGCGCAAGGGGCCCGCGTCGGCCTCCAGCCGGCGGGCCTGGGCGGCAAACTCCTGGCCCAGCAGGGCGGCAATCCGCTCGGCCAGATCCGTTACGCCCAGCCGCTGGCGGGCGGCGCCATTGTGGCGGAGCTGGAAGGCTGCGTCCGGCCGGGCCAGGGCGATGCGACGGAACACCTCGTCGCAGTGGGCGTATTCGGTCTGTTCGGACTTCAGGAACTTACGCCGGGCCGGGGTGTTGTAGTAGAGGTCCGCCACTTCGATCACCGTTCCGCCATTCAGCGCCGCCGGTGCGGGCTCCCGGTGATGGGTGTCGATCCGCCAGGCGTGGTGGGCATCGGCTGGGCGGCTGGTGATGGAAAGCCGGGCCACGGACCCGATGGCGGCGAGGGCTTCGCCACGAAAGCCGAGGGTGGCGACGTGCTCCAGATCGTCAAGGGTGGCGATCTTGCTGGTGGCGTGGCGCTCCAGGGCCAGGGGAAGGTCGTCGCGGCCAATGCCGCAGCCATCGTCGGCAATGCGGATCAACTTGACCCCGCCCTCCGCCAGTTGCACGTCGATGGCGCGGGCGCCGGCGTCCAGGCTGTTCTCCAGCAGTTCCTTGAGCACCGACGCCGGACGCTCCACCACCTCGCCGGCGGCGATCTGGCTGATGAGCTGGTCGGAAAGGCGGCGGATGGAGGGCATGGACGATCCCGGTCCTGAAACAGGGCCGGGATTATCTCATGCCAGGGGCGGTGGCTTCAGGCGAAGCCGCGGCGTGGGGCGTGATGCGGTTGATCGCTCATGGCAAAGCGCATCAGCAGCAACCCGACGCAGGCAAAGACGAAAGCGAGCGGCGTGAAGTCCATGAAACCATGGACCAGTTCATGCCAGCCGCCGGTGCCGTCGAACAGCCACGGCCATTTGCCCACGAACTGGCTGGGTAAGAGGTTGTGGGGGTGCGGGCCCACCAGGGGCAGGTTGGCGGGGGCGCCCTGGAACAGGTCGACGATGGGCACCCCCAGCCAGACACCGGAGCGGAACCACAGGACGAACTGGGAGGCGAGCAGGGCAAAGCCGTAGAGGGTGGAGGCCGAGCCACCGGCGATCAGAAGCAGCCTGAGCAATGGGGACATGAAAATTTCTCCGCGAGTCAGCAAGGATTCCCTTTCTCCGGAGGCGGGGCCACCGGGCAGGAATTGAGGCTGATTATTGTCCAAGTCGGGCCGGAGAAGATAGTCACTTTCGCACGTTTTCCCTGATGGGACAGTGACTTGCGCGGTTTCGTGCGCTTTGCCACGGGCGCCGCTGCCCGGGCGTGGCGGTCGCAGTGGGCTCGGGTATGATGGCGGCCTCCTCCATCAACCCGACGGTCCTATGGAACTTCTCGCCCAGTTCATCGACATCGTTCTGCATCTGGACAAACACCTGGAGGTGTTGCTTGCCCAGTACGGAACGTGGATCTACGCCATCCTGTTCCTGATCATCTTCTGTGAAACCGGACTGGTGGTGACGCCCTTCCTTCCCGGCGATTCCCTGCTGTTCGTGGCGGGGGCGCTGGCGGCCATGGGCGGCATGGACATCTGGGTGCTGGTGGCGGTGCTGTGGTCGGCGGCGGTGATTGGCGACAACACCAATTACTGGATCGGCCACACCGTCGGGCCCAAGGTTTTTCGCTGGGAACAGTCGCGGCTGTTCAACAAGGCGGCTTTCGAGAAGACCCATGCCTTCTACGAAAAGCACGGTGGCAAGATGCTGCTGGTCGCCCGGTTCCTGCCCCTGGTGCGGACCTTCGCGCCGTTTGTGGCGGGGGTGGCGCGGATGACCTATCCGCGTTTCTTCGTCGTGGATTTTCTTGGCGGCGCGGTCTGGGTGTTTTCGCTCACGCTCGGGGGCTACTTCTTCGGCAATCTGCCCTTCATCAAGAACAATCTGAGCGCCGTCATCCTCGGCATCATCGGCATTTCGCTGCTGCCGCTGGCTGTAGGGTACCTGCGGCACCGGGCCGCAGCCGCCCGTTAGTCCCCGCGCCGCCGGCGCGGGGCTGCCACACCCCGTTCCGCGGCAAAGGCCGCCTGCTCGAAGGGATTGTCGCGATACGGGTCCCGCCCGCGGACCCAGGCCAGCGCGCTGGCAGAAAAATACAGCAACGGGAACAAGGGGCCCCAGCGCTCGCACTGGCGGACGTGTTCGCGCTCGTGGGAGCGCAGCCGGTCGTGGCTTTCCGGCGTGATCGCCCACACCACATGCCCGAGGGTGATGGCCTCGATCATCCCGCCCGGGGCGAGGTGAGGCAGTACTCGTCCGGGCCCACCACCGTGGATCTCCAAGACCCCGTCCACCCGCCGGACACCCCCGCCGCTGGCGCGCGCCCACAGCGCCAGCGTCAGCCCCACGGCGGAAATGGGGGCGGCCCACAGGCGACGCAGCCAGAAGGCTGAATGATGGGCCAGGCGAGCGCGGCGGCGCTCCACGCGCGGCGACGAGGGCCAGTGGCGCGTATGATTCCGGGGAAACGAGCGGTCGGACATGGTGAGCGGTTGTCGCAAGCTGCCGTGCAGGCCGAAGAAAGCGGAATGTATCGCATTCACCCGCGGAGCCCCACCTTTTGCGCCCCTCAGATGTTGTCGAACTGTTAATCCTGGCCGCCCTGTGGGGGGGCTCTTTTCTGTTCATGCGGATTGGTGCGCCGGAGTTCGGGCCGATTCCCCTGATCGCTCTGCGGGTCGGACTGGCGGCGCTGGCCCTCGCGCCCCTGATGTGGGCCCAGGGCGGCTGGGGCCGGTGCCGGGGCCATGGGCGAGCCATTTGGGTGGTGGGGCTCACCAACTCGGCGATTCCCTTCTGCCTGCTGGCCTACGCCACCCTCTCGGTAACGGCGGGTTATGCCTCGATTCTCAATGCCACCGTGCCCTTGTGGACGGCGCTCATTGCCTTTCTGTGGCTGGGGGAGCGTTTGTCCTGGCCGCGCATCCTGGGGCTGGTGGTCGGGTTTGCCGGCGTGGGCGTGCTGGTGGCGGGGCGGTCCGGGTTTCAGGACGGTGGCGCGGGGGCGGCTTTTGTGGCCGCGCTGGCGGCGACGTTCTGCTACGGGCTGGCCGCCAACTACACGCGACGTCATCTGACCGGCGTCCCGCCCCTGGCGGTGGCAGGGGGCAGCCAGGTCACGGCGGCCCTGGCGCTGGCGCCGCTGGCCGTGTGGTTGTGGCCGGAGGGGGCGATCTCCGGCCGGGCCTGGGGGGCGTTGGTGATCATGGCGTTGGCGAGCACGGCCCTGGCTTACGTGCTGTATTTCCGCCTGCTGGCCCGGGTGGGGCCCACGCGGGCGGTGGCGGTCACCTACCTGATTCCCCTGTTCGGCGTGATCTGGGGGGCCCTGCTGCTGGACGAGATGGTCACGCTGCCCATGGTGGCGGGCGGGGCGGTGATCTTGCTGGGCACGGGGCTGACCACCGGCCTGATTGGCAGCCGGGCCAAGCCGGGTCAGGCGGCGGGGAATTCTCCGTCCCGGTAGACCCACAGCCCCCCGAGCCGCTCGAAGCGGCTGGTTTCAAGCAGGCGGTGGGCCCGTCCTCCCACCCGGTAGCGGGCAACGAATTCCACCAGGGCCGTGTCGGGCCCGGTTTGCTCAAACCGCCGCACCTGCAGGCCCAGCCAGGTCGGGCGGGGCTCCTGGTCGTGCAGATTGAGGGCCGCGGGCCGGGTGTCTGGATGCCAGGTGGCGAGAAGGTAGTCCTCCAGGCCCAGCACGTAGGCGCTGTAGCGGGAGCGCATCAACGCTTCGGCGGTGGCGGCCGGGCTGCCCTGGTGGCAGCGGCCACAACAGTCGTTCAGAGGCTGGCCTGAGCCGCAGGGGCAGATGGGGGCGGGCGTTGCGCGTGCCATGGCGGGGCGGGGCTCAGGGGGCTTCTTCCTCGCCGCCCAGGGCGTCCACCAGATCAGGGAGGAAGCGGGCCAGCTCGGCACTCATCAAGGCGAAGTCCGCGTCGAACTGTTCGTCGGCAGTAACGGCCTGGCTTTCCGCTTCTTCCTGAAGCACGTCGAGGAAGCCGAGTTTCTTGATTTCGAGTTTCTCGGTGAGCACGAAGGAGATCCTGTCCGCCCAGGTGAGCGCCAGCCGGGTGGGGAACTTGCCTTCGGTGATGTGGTGGCGGACTTCGTCGCCTTCCAGGGGGTGGCGCACGTAGCGTACGGCGGATTTCTCCTCCACCGCGGAGCGCAGCTCGCAGTCCCGGTCCACGGTGAAGCCGGGAGGCGCTTCGCCCACCAGCCACTCCGTCATGGCCGAGGCGGGGGAGCGCTGGGTCTTGAGCAGGCGGATGGGGAAATCGTCCAGGGTCTTGATCAGGGCTTCGAGCACTTCGTCGGCCTTGGTGCTGCTGGGCGCATCCACCGCCAGCCAGCCATTGCGGGTGTCAATCCAGACGTAAGTGGTGCGGCGGCGGGCGAAGGCGCGGGGCAGCAGTTCCTGCAGCACAGCCTCCTTGATCTCCTTCATCTGCTTGCGTCCGGGCTTGTAGCCCTGCTGCGCCTCGATCTCCTCGGCCCGCTCCTGGGCGAACTGGTTCACCACGGAGGAGGGCAGCAGCTTCTGTTCGCTGCGCAGGGCGACGAGCCACTGGCCCGCCACGCTGTGCACCAGAACGCCTTCGCGGGGCGGCACCCAGCCCCGGCTTTGCATGTCCTGGCTGCCGCAGGGCTGGAACAGCATCCGTTCCAGTTGTTCGGCCATCTTTTCAATGGGGATATCCCAGGGGGCGGGCAGGCGGTAGAGCTGAAGATTCTTGAACCACATGGCAGGAAACCGGAAGTTTGAGAAAGGCGCCGGACACGGTGCGGCATGGGGTCGCCACGGCTCGCAACGCAAAGCGGGGGAGTCTGCCAGAGGAGCGGGGCGGGGGGCAATGACGAAATGCCGGGCGATCCGCGCCAAGATCCGGGCGCAGCCGGCACGCAGGCGGGCTGAGGCCCCGGCCGCGGGGGGCAACAAAAAGGCCGCCCGCAGGCGGCCCGGAGCGTGCCGCAGCGGGGCTTACCCGTTGACTTCCCGCTCGATCACTTCGACGCTGGTGTGGCGCACGTCCCGGCCCTTGACCATATAGACGACGTACTCGGCCATGTTCTTGGCGTGGTCGCCGATGCGCTCGATGGCCTTGGCGACGAACAGAAGCTCCAGCCCGTGGGAGATGGTGCGCGGGTCTTCCATCATGAAGGTGATGAGCTGGCGCATGATGGCGCGAAACTCCGCGTCCACGCTCTTGTCCTGGCGCACCACATCCAGCGCCGCCACGGGATCGAGGCGGGCAAAGGCGTCCAGCGCCTTGCGCAGCATCTCCCGGGCAAGTTCGGAGGCGTGGCGCATTTCCACCCGGGGCACGAACAGCATGTCGCTGCCGTGGATGAGCTTGGCCATCTTGGAGATCTTCTTGGCTTCGTCGCCAATGCGCTCCAGATCGGTGATGGTCTTGATCACCATCATGATGGTACGCAGGTCCGACGCGGCCGGCTGGCGCTTGGCGATCACGTGGCTGCAGGACTCGTCCAGCTCCACTTCCAGCAGGTTCACCCGGTTGTCGTTGGCGATCACCGTGTCGATCAGCCCCATGTCGGCGGAGGCCAGTCCATCCATGGCATTGGCGATTTGCTGCTCCACCAGCCCGCCCATTTGCAGGACGCGGGTGCGGATACTGTCCAGTTCGGCATCGAATTGCTTGGAGGTGTGGTCGTGCATGAAGTGTGCCCAGTTCAGGGGATGATCGTCGTCTATCAACGATAGCAGGCGAAAGTGACGATTTTGTTGCAATAACTCACGCGATCAGGGTTTTCACCCCGTCGTCGGTGCCCAGCAGCAGCACGTCGGCGCCCCGTCGGGCGAACAGTCCGCTGGTCACCACCCCCGTGATATGGTCGATCTCGGTTTCGAGGCCCTTGGGATCGGTGATGCTCAGGCCATGCACGTCCAGGATGAGGTTGCCGTTGTCGGTCACGAAGCCCTCCCGCAGCCGAGGGGTGCCGCCCAGCGCCGCGAGTTCGCGCGCCACATGGGCCCGTGCCATGGGGATCACCTCGACCGGCAGCGGGAACGTGCCCAGGGTGCGCACCAGCTTGGACCCATCGGCGATGCAGACGAACTTCGTGGCCACGGCGGCGACGATCTTTTCCCGCGTCAGCGCGCCGCCACCACCCTTGATCATGGCCATGGCGTGGTCGATTTCATCCGCGCCATCCACGTAGACGGGAATGTCGCTCACGTCGTTCAGGTCGAGTACCGGGATGCCATGGCCCGCCAGGCGCCGGGCGGTGGCTTCGGAACTGGCGACGGCGCCGGGAATGCGCGCCTTGAGCGCGGCCAGCGCATCGATGAAGTGGTTGGCGGTGGAGCCGGTGCCCACGCCGACGACCGCGCCTTCCACCACATAGCGCAGTGCGGCGCGGCCCACCGCCTGCTTCAGTTCATCCTGGGTCATGTTCTGTCGTCCCGCCTGTTGAAGAAGGGCGGGATTTTAACTTCTGCCGTCACACCCGGGGCGAAGCAGGTGCAGGGCGAGCGCCACCGGGACGGCGAGACCGGCCAGCCAGTGGGCAAGGCTGAAACCGGTGCGCCAGGTGTCGTCGGTCAGGTAGTAGAGCCCATAGCCGGTGAGACCGAGGGCGAGCCAGAGTACCGTTAGGAGCAGACCGCTGGTCATGTTGCGGCGCAGGCGCCAGGCGGCGGGCACGTGGGACCAGGTGGCTGCGCCCAGGGCGAAGAGGGCGGCCATGGCCACCCCGCCATGGATGCGCAGGCTCCAGGCTTCCAGCGGGTGGCGGGCGGCGTCTTCGGGCAGGGGCAGAGCGTGGTGGGCGAGCAGCCACAGGATGCCGCTGGCGGTGAGCAGGCAGGTCAGGGTTTGCAGGGTGCGGCGCAGGCGTGGGGGCTGGCGGGTGGCGGGCGTCATGGCTGGCGTTGAAGTCGCGACAGGAACTCGCCGCAGGCGCTCAGATTTCCAGCGCTGTCGATGATGGTGGCACTGGCGTTGAAGTGTCTCAGGCAGGCGGTGGCCGCTTCCGCCCTGAGGGCTACCACCTTGGTCAGACCGTCGGCCAGGGCGCAGGTGGGGGCGAGGACGGTGATGCTGACCCCGGCCGGCAGTGGCGTGCCGGTTTCCGGGTCTACGATGGCCAGCGCGTCACACCCAAAATATCCGGCGGAAGTGGCGGCCGCGCCATCGCGGATCTGGCCGAGCGGCAGCGTGGATGCCGGGTTGCCCGGGTGGCGAACCTGCAGCGGCGTGCGCAGGTCCGGGCCGAACGCTGCCAGATCGCCCCCCGCATTGACCCGACCGGCGTGGGCTCCAGCCTGGAGCAGGGCGGCGATGGCCCGGTCCACCGCGTAGCCTTTGGCCAGCCCGCCAAAGTCCAGCCACAGGGGGCGGCGGTAGCGAATGCGGTGGCCGGGTAGCAGTGCCACATCCCGCCAGGTGCCGCTCGGCTCGGGAAGCGCCGGCGGGGGGCACAGGTCGCTGCGCCGGGCCAGGCAGGGTGCGACCGCAGGATCGAAAGCACCGCCGCTGGCCGTGTGCAGGGCGTGGGCGAGCTGCAGCACGGCCCAGGTGTCGGGCCCGACGGCTTGGGGGGCCAGATGGGCGAGGCGGTTCAGTCGGGTCAGCTCGCTGTCGGCGGCCTGGAAGCCCAGGGTGGCGTGCACTTGCGCCACCGCAGCAAAGGCGGCCTCGACGGCGGCCAACGCCTGCGCCGGCGCGGGCGCTACGGCCTCGATATGCACGTAGGTGCCCAGCCAGGGGCGGGCGCGCTGGCAGTGGGCGGGCGTCACCGGGAACCGTTCCGCGCCAGTTGCTGGTGCAGCGCGAGCAGCCGTTGGACCCCGGCGGTGAGATGAGCGCAGGAAAGGGTGGCGCCGCTGATGTTCTTGATGTCTTCGCCAAAGTTGAGCGGCTGCCCCGCGCGGTGGCCGGAAAACTGCCTGCGCCAAGCGGCGGTGCGTACCTCGAAACCGTGGGTTTCCCGGTACTCCAGGATCTCCAGCCCGCGTACTTCGCCTTCGGGGCTGAGCGCCAGGGCGTAGGTGATCCATTCCACTTTGCCGATCACGTCGTCAATGTAGACCGTGCCCAGCCTGCGGTTGCCCGCCCAGGCGTCGATTACCCGAACTTCGCCGCGCTGGCGCACCGGGGCGAGGCCATCCAGTGCCTTGAGTTGATCGGGCGTCAGGCGCAGAACCCGCACGTCGAAGCGGTCGGCCTCAGCGAACAAAGCCTTGGGAGCCTGCTCGGCGCTCAGGTACTGGGCGCCGATGGCCGGAGGGGCAAAGCCCGCGGTGGCGCCGGCAGTGGCCGCCAGCGCGGTCGCGGAAAGACGGACCCAGGGGGCGTGGGACATGGTGTGGCTCCATCGCGTCAGAAGCTATAGCCCAGGCCCAGGTTGATCCGGTCCATGTTTCGGTCTTCCTTGAAGCGCTGGTAGTCTGCCTTTAGCACCACGTTGCCGCCCACCTTGAGGTTGGCGCCAACTGTCCATACCCGCTCGGTGCGGCCGGGCTCCAGGCTGAGGCCGGTGGTCAGGCTGCTGTAGGCGGCGGCCGTGTTGAAGCGCTCATGCCGCACAAACGGGGTCAGGGCGTACTCACCGCTCTTCCAGGCGTGGTAGGCGGCTTGACCGTACCAGCCGAAAAAGCGCCGGGGGATGACATTGCCCACACCGTCCAGGGTGGTGGCGAGGTTGTAGTCGCCGGTATTGCTGATGGTGCCCCGGGCGTACAGGGCGGCCAGATCCCACCGGCCGGGTGTCCACCGGGCGTGCATATCCCACAAGGTGAGGCGGGCGTTGTTGAGCAGCGCGAAGCGGGAGGGGGCTTCGTCCTTGTTGCCGTGGCCGGCTTTGCCGGTGAAGACAGCGCCGCCGATGTCGAGGCCGGGCGTGCCCCGCCAGGCCAGCGATGCGTAGGTGGAGAGGTTTTTCGAACGGGCGTTCTGACCTTCCTGATGGATCGCGCCCAAGGGCGATTCCCTCCCTTCCGTGGCGTCCCATTTGCTGAAGTCGAAGCCGGTGGTCAGGCCCACATCCCAGCGCAGGCCGGCCTCGGTCACGCCGAAGGCGGAGAGCCCGACTTCACGCCAGGTGCTGGGGATGATGGCCGTCTCCACGAAGTTGCGTTCCACACCGTAATAGTTGGTGGGCTCGTGCACCAGGTTGAGAAAGCCCATGGGAATGAGGAAAAGACCGCCCTTGAGCGCTATCTTGTCGTTGAGCTGGTGTTCCACGTAGAGCTGTTCCACGGCCACTTCGCCGGCGTCGTCGGCGGAGGTGACGGCGTGCTCCACTTCCAGTTCGGACACGATGCGGGTGCGCGCGGAGGCTTGGTGGGCGATGCCAAAGACCGCACGGCGGATGTCCACCTGATTCTGGGTGCGATCACGCCGGTAGGCGTTCATATTGATTTCGCCGTAGCCGACGAGGGTGGTGTTGCCGGCCACGCCGGTGCCTGCGGCAGAGGCTGCACCCTGGATGGCGGCCGGGGGGGCCGCGGACATCGCCGGGGCGGTGGCCTCGGGCCGGGCTTTGAGTGCGTTGAGTTCGTTCTTGAGGGTTTCCAGTTCGCTGGCCAGACGGTCGATGCGGGCGCGTAGTTCGTCTTCGCCGGCAGCTTGGGCGGGGGCCACCAGGGCGGCGGCGAGGGCGAGGCAGAGGGCGGTGTGCTTGTTCATGGTGGTGTCGGTGCTTGCAATGCGGTGGCTGGTGCTCAGGGCTGGTAACCGTCGGTGAGCGTTTCGAGGAAGGTCACCAGATCGGCAATCTCCGCTTCGTTCAGTGCCGGTTCGTCGCCCAGGGTCCGGTTGTAGGGGGCTTCGGTGGTGTTGACGTTCTTCCGGTATTCGGGGGGCAGGTCGTTGAATTTCAGCGGCAGACCGTCCCCTCCCAAGGGGTAGAACTCCTCCGGGTGGGTGTCGCGCCGGATGTAGAAGCGCACCGTGTCCACGAGCGTCTTGAATACACCGTTGTGGAAGTAGGGCCCGGTCTTGGCCACGTTGCGCAGGCTCGGCACCTTGAAGGCACCGCACAGGTCCGTGCGGCCGGTGAGGTCCTGGCGGGTTGGGCCGCATAGGCCCAGGTCGTAATAGGCCGCGTCAGCGTTGGCCTTGATGGCCGTGTTGCGGGGGGCACCGACGGCATCGTAGGTGAAATCGGTAAACAGCGGTGGCACGCCGTTGCCCGTGGAGGTGCTCACATGGCAGGCCGCGCAGTTGCCCTTGTTTGGGTCGTTGAACAGGGCCCAGCCCCGGGCCTCCGCCTCGGAGAACTTGACCTTGCCCGCCAGCCACAGGTCGAACTTGCTGCTGAAGGGAGCGAAGTCCGGATCTTCCTGCTGGTACTTTTGCAGGGCGAGCAGCAGGCGGTCGAAGGCGTCCGCCGGGCGGCTGAGGATGTCGGCGCCGAACACCCGCCGGAATTCGGCTGCGTTGGGCGAGCGGGAAAGCTTGGCCACCACGTCTGCGATGCTGGTGTTGGCCATCTCGTTGGCGGCGAGCAGGGGGCCGCGGGCCTGATCCGCCATGCTGATGGAGCGCCCGTCCCAGGTAAAACCGCCAGTGGGTGTGCCTTCCTTGTCAAAGCTGAAGCTGGTGTTGTAGCGCAGGTAGCGCAGTGACGGGCTGTTGCGAGCCGTTTCCTGCCCCGGCTCCGCGCCCGGCTGTACCGCCAGGCCATCGAAGGGGGCGTGGAAGCTGTCCTTCGCGTGGCAACTGGCGCAGGACATCTTGCCCGTGCTGGAGAGCGTGGTGTCGTTGAAGAGCTTTTCCCCCAGCAGGGCGACATCCGACAAGGTTGATTCAGTAACGGAGCCCGTACTGCCGGTCGAATCGCTTCCGCTCCCGCCGCCCCCTCCGCCGCATGCGGCCAGCAAGGCCGACGCGATGGCCACGGCGGCTGCCATGGGTTTGATGCGCATGACTTTCCCCTTTTCGTTTTCCCCCGGGGATCGTCCTGCCGCAGGAGCCAGCGTGGCCAACGGCAAGACACCCCCGTGCCGTGCCGGTGGCTCGGCGCTTTGTGTCTGTCATCCGGTGGCTGGCTGGAACGCCTGTCTGAAGGGCTCTGGCTGGCTGCATGCCGAGTGGGCCATTACCCGCAGCCCAGGAACCGGGCGCAGGCATGGTAATCAGCATTGATAATAAGAATAAGTCGTATTTGTAACGCGGAAGATGATCTGGATCAATTTTTTGTTGCGGCGCAGCGCCGTAGCGGTGAGAAATGTTACGAAGCAGCCGCGGACGAAGGTTGCCC
>DAITAZ010000087.1:0-1966 GCA_036824045.1 Rhodocyclaceae bacterium | reverse complement strand
AACGGCGCCCCCCAGGCCAGCGCCCCAGCCGGTGACGAGTGGGAAGAGTTTTGAGCTTCTGAGCGGTATCCCCGGGGGCGGGCACGGATGGCGGGGACCACCCCGCCGAGGCCTGGCGATCGTGAAGTACCCGATTACAAGCAGGAAACACGCATGCGCAAGAATTTGCCTGTCACCGACCGGGAGGTGCCGTTCCCTGCGGGGGCGCTGATCGTCTCCCGCACGGACCTCAAGGGCCGCATCACCTACGCCAATCGGGACTTCGTCTTGATCAGCGGCTATGCGGAGGATGAACTCGTGGGGGCGCCCCACAACATCCTGCGCCACCCGGACATGCCCCCGGAAGCCTTTGCCGATCTGTGGAACACCATCAAGGCAGGCATGCCGTGGACGGGCATTGTCAAGAACCGCTGCAAGAACGGCGACTACTACTGGGTGGAGGCCAACGTCTCGCCCCAGCGGGAGGGGGGAGCCGTCACGGGCTACATTTCGGTGCGGCGCAAGCCCTCGGCTGAGCAGGTTGCCCAGGCCGAAGCACTGTACGCCCGCATGCGGGCGGGCAAACCGGCGGGTACCTGGCGGCAGCGCCTGGCGGCGCGGGTGGCGGATATCCCGATTCGCCGCGCCTTGCCCCTGGCGTTGGGCACGGTCATGCTGCTGGCCGGCCTGGCCACCACCCAGGCCTATCTGGGCATGAGGCAGGCCGCATCGCAGGTGCAGCGCTTTGCGGACGAGGTGCGGGTGCTCGAGAGCAGCTACCAGGGCATGTACACCCAAGGGCTGCAAATGGGTCAGGCTTTGCGTAACGTCATTCTCGACCCCGCCAATCGCAAGGCCTACGACAACCTGGCCAAGGCGGAAAAAGACTTCCAGGAGGAGTTGGACACTGTTCGCCGCCTCACGGCGGGCAATACCACCGCCACCGAGCGCATCCAGGTCATCACAGCCAAGCGTCAGGAACACAGCGCGGTCCAGGCGCGCATTCTGGAGCGGGTGGCGGCCAGCGACCCGGACGGCGCAAAGCAGATCCTGAACAAGGTGGAAACCCCCCTGTGGCGGGAATACAAAGAGGTGATCCTGAGCGAGGCTGATGCGCTGGGCGATCGCACCGAGCGGGAAAAACTCGAACTGCTAGCCGCAGTGGAACAAGCCGAGCGCCGCGCGCTGGTGCTGGGGGCCCTGGCGGTGGTGGTGGGCCTGCTGCTGGGGACCTGGCTGGTGCGCAAGATCGTGCCGGCTTTGAGGAGCACGGTGGATCACCTGGACCGCATTGCCCAGGGCGACTACTCCAGTCAGATCCGGGCGGGTTGCCGCGATGAGGTCGGGCACATGCTGACTGCGCTGAAGTCGGTGCAGGCGCGGCTGGACTTCGACATGGCCGAGGCCCGGCGCGTGGCGGAAGAGACGCTGCGCATCAAGGTGGGCCTGGACAACGTGGCCACCAACGTGATGATCGCCGACCGGGACGGCCGCATCATCTACTTCAACCAGGCCTTGCAACAGATGATGCAGGAGGCGCAAGCCGATATCCGCCGGGATCTGCCCGATTTCGACGCCAGCCGGCTGATGGGCGCCAGCATCGACGTCTTCCACAAGCATCCGGCCCACCAGCAGGACCTGCTGGCGCGGCTGAAAGCGCCTCATCGGGCGACGGTGAAGGTGGGCGGGAGGGTCTTTGCGTTGACCCTGACGCCGGTGGTGAATGAGGCCGGGGAGCGGCTCGGCACGGCGGTGGAGTGGCAGGACCGCACGCAGGAGGTTCGCGCCGAGGCGGAAATCACTGCCATCGTGGAGGCGGCCGCCAAGGGCGATCTGGAGCAGCGTCTGCCGACAGATGGCAAACAGGGCTTCTTCCTGCAACTGGCGGGGGGCCTCAATCAAGTGCTGGCCTCGACGGCCACGGCAGTCAGCGATGTAGGCGAAGTACTGAACGCGCTGGCGCGAGGGGACCTGACCCGGACGATCG
>DAITAZ010000027.1:13119-51125 GCA_036824045.1 Rhodocyclaceae bacterium | reverse complement strand
GGCGCAGCAAACCCTGGCCCGAGCCATCGGGATGCTCCGCCCCTTCGCCCTGCCGGGTACGGTGTACGCGGACTGGCTGGCAGCGATGCTGCGTTGGCAGGCGGACTGGCAGGGGCGCTAGGAGGAGGCTGAGCGACCGGCCCCTCAGCCCGCCGCCGGGGCAGTGGCTGCCGCCCCGCGCCGCCAGCGCTTGAGGGCCCGGCCGCCGAAGTGCCGGGCGGCGGCGGCGAGCCCGGCGGCGGTGCGGGGGTGGAAGGCGACGAGGCCGCGGCGCTCCCGCCGGTGGCTCATCCAGTCCTGCTTGTAGGCGTCGTCGCCGGTGAGGTAGTCCACTTCTTCCACCTGGTCCTGGTCGATGGCGTGGCGCATGAGGGTGGCGGAGAGCACGGAGCCCACGGAGCGCTGGGCGTAGTCCTGCACGTAGGCGAGCTTGTAGATGAGGGCGCGGCGCTGATGGATGAGCCAGAGCTGGGCGGCGACGGGCTGGCCGTCCAGGTGCAGCAGGCCCAGGCGCAGCCAGCCCCGGGCGGCGGCCAGGCGGCACAGGCCGGGGGTGAAGTCCGGGTAGGGCTCGGGCACTTTCCAGCTCTGGTTGTAGACGGCCACGTAGTCGGCGATGGCGGCTTCGAGGGCGGGGCCGGGCTGGCTGTGGATCTCGATGCGGGCGCCGTCCCGCTCCAGCTTTTTGCGGGCGCGGCGCACGGTGTTGCGCAGGCGGGAGGGGAGGCTGGTTTCGTAGTCGTCAAAGCTGCGGCCGGCCACCTGGAGGTACCAGTTGCCGAAGCAGAAGAAGTCATCCACCCAGTAGCCGGCGGCCTGCAGGCCGGCCCGGGCCTGGGCGTAGAAGGGGCCCGCCGGGTCCAGGGGCTCGAGGCGGATCTGGGGCCAGCGGGGGCGCTCGGCGCCCAGGTGGCGGAAGATGGCGGCCAGCCCGGCGGCCCCGGCCGGGCCGGGGGCCCGCACGGGGCCGTAGAGGCAGGCGTAGTAGTTGGCCAGCGCGGTGAGGCGGCCGGGCTCCGCCAGCAGGGGCAGGACGGCGGTGGGCGCGGCCGGGTCGCCCGCCCGGTAGAGCCGGGTGGCGGGGCCGGGGGGCAAGACGGTGCGGATGAGGAGCTCGAACCATTCGGGCGTGGCGAAAAAGTCCGCCGCCGGATCGGCCATGCCCGCCAGGCTGGGCCAGGCAAGCTGGTGGCTGCAGGTGACGGTGCTGGGGGTGCTGGCTGACATGGGGTTTCTGGCGCATGCTTGGGGCGGGCCGCCATTGTGCCCGGACGCGCGGAGCGCGTATCCGCACAAAAACACGGTAGCGAGCGCCCGCAAGGCGCGCCGGGCCCGGCGAGGGCCAGCCTGTTTGACCCGAATCAAGGGTGGAGGCCGGATGCCGCTTACGATAGCCACATCGGGCAATGATCATATTTATTGAGGAGCGATGCGATGTCCCTGACCCCTGACCAACTGGATGGCTTCCGTCAGGAGCTGACGCGCCGCGCCCGGGCTTTGCGCGAGGAAATCCGCGGCGAGCAGCAGAAGGCGGACGCGGACCACGCGACGGAGATTGCCGGCGGCGTGGCGGACAAGGGGGACGAGTCGGTCGCCTCGCAGATGTCCGATACGGACCGGGCCATGGCCGGCCACTTTGGCGAGGAACTGCAGGCGGTGGAGGCCGCCCTGCGCCGGCTGGACGAGGGCAGTTACGGCCAGTGCGAGGACTGCGGCGTGGACATCTCGCCCCAGCGGCTGGCCGCCTACCCCACCGCGCCCCGCTGCATCGCCTGCCAGTCGAAAGCGGAAAAGCCCCGGGGCCACTGAGCCGGGCCGGTCAGCCGCGTCCCGCGTCCGGCTCGCCCCAGCGGGCCATGAGGTGGTGGGGCACGCCCACCTGGTCGAGGATGCGGGCGACCACGAAATCGATCACCGCATCCACCGTCTGCGGCCGGTGGTAGAAGCCCGGGTTGGCGGGCAGCACCACAGCGCCGGCGCGGGTGAGCCGCAGCATGTTTTCCAGGTGGATGGCGGAAAAAGGTGTTTCCCGCGGCACCAGCACCAGCTTGCGGCCTTCCTTGAGCACCACGTCGGCGGCGCGCTCGATGAGGTTGTCCGCCATGCCGGCGGCGATGGCCGCGAGACTGCCCATGGAGCAGGGGCAGACGACCATGGCGTCCGGCGGGTTGGAGCCGGAGGCCGGCGGCGCGAACCACTCTTCCCGCCCGAAGGCTTGCAGTTGCCCGGCCCGGGCGCCGTAGCGGGCGCTCAAATCATCCGCCAGCTCGGCGGGGCGGGACGGCAGGGCGAGGTCGAGTTCCTGCCGGGCAACGATCTGCGCCGCCTGGGAGTACAGCAGCCACACCCGCACGTCCGCCTGCAGCAGGCAGTGCACCAGGCGCAGGCCGTAGGCCATGCCGGAGGCGCCGGTGAGGGCGACGGCGACGGTACGGGCGAAGACAGGGCGTTCACTCATGGCGGGGCTCGTTTGTGGGCGCGGGGCCGCGGGCACGCAGCCAGCGGGCGATGTTGCCATTGTCCGCCAGCAGGGCGGCGGCCACCAGGCCATTGACCAGGCCAAACACCAGGGCGGCAAGGGCAAACACGGGGACCAGGCTGAGCACGCCGTCGTGGGGAATCCAGAGCAGGCGCACGGCGGCGATCTGCCCGGCGATGTGGGCGAAGGCAGCCAGGACGCTGTGGGTGACGGGGCCGAACCAGCGGGCGGGCAGGCGGCTGCTCAGCCCGAGCACCGCGAGGCTGCACAGGCTGCCGGACAGGCTGAGGAAGAAGCCCGGCGCCAGAAACTGCCCGAGTAACAGGCTGCCCGCCACCACCCGCAGCAGCGCCACCCAGGCGGCATCGCGCCAGCCATGGCGGAGGAGCACGATCAGGGTGACGATGTTGGCAACGCCGGGCTTGACCCCGGGCAGGGGCAGCGGGATGGCGGCTTCGGCCACGGTGAGCAGGATGGCGCAGGCGGCGTAGCGGGCGATGCGGTGGTCGTCCGCCGTCGGCGTCAGTTCAATAGCCGAGGGAGTCGTAGTCACGGCGGCCGCCGGCAAGGCTGAGGCTGACTTCGTTGGGGGCGCAGATGGCCACGCTGTTGGCACGGGTGAGCCAGCCCTGGCGCACGCAGTACTGGCGCGGCCCGGGGTCGGCGGCCACGCGGGCCCGGCCGGGCTCCACCTCGATGCGGGTGCTGCCCAGGGGGCCGGGCACCTCCAGGGTCTGGGCGCGGGTCAGCGGCAGTTCGGCAACGATGCGCCCGCCCGCCCGCACCACGGCCTTTTCCGGGGCGCCGGCACTGGCCACGTGGGCCACGGCCAGCGCGCACAGGCCCACGCCCAGAAGCAGGGTGAGCCAGTCCCCGGGGCGCATGAGGGTGCGCCAGTGGGGGAGCGCGGCGGCATTGGCGGCGGTCAAGCCCATGACGCACCAAGGCTAGTTTGCATTGACTGTCAGCAATTCCGCCGACAGCGCAGGATGAACCGTGTGAACCATGCCCCCTCTCCGCATCCCGCCGTGTGATAAGTTTCACCCCCGCTCGCCCGCGGCTCCGGCCAGCCGGTGTTTTCGGCGGCTTTAGCCGGAAACGCTCAGCGCATGGAACGGTGGCGCACCAGCACCCGCACGGTGTCGCGGAACTGGCTGGAAAGGCGTTCGGCGAGATACACGGAACGGTGTTGCCCGCCCGTGCAGCCGATGGCGACGGTGAGATAGGCCCGGTTGTCACGCACGTAGCAAGGGAGCCAGTCGGCGACGAAGCGCTGGATGTCCTCGCCCATGCGCAGCACGTCCGGCTGGGCTTCGAGAAACCGGATGACCGGCTCGTCCTTGCCGGTGAGGGGGCGCAATTGCAGGTCGTAGTACGGATTGGGCAGGCAGCGCACGTCGAACACCAGGTCCGCGTCCAGCGGAATGCCGTGCTTGAAGCCGAAGGATTCAAAGAGCAGGGTCAGCCCGGCGGTGGCGTCCAGTTCGACAAAATCCTTGATCCAGGCGCGCAGGGAATTGGCGCGCAGGTCGCTGGTGTCGATGCGGTGGCCAAGCTCGCCCACCCGGGCCAGGGCGTCCCGCTCGCGGGCGATGGCTTCGGCCAGGGTGGAGGTTTCGTCGGCCAGCGGGTGACGGCGGCGGGTTTCGGAAAACCGGGCGATGAGGGTATCGTCCCGCGCATCGAGGAAGATGAAGCGCAGATCGATGCCCAGTTCCCGCAGATCCTTGACCTGCTGGGGCAAGGCGGCAATGCTGACACCGGAGCGCACATCCACCGCCACGGCCAGACGCTCGTATCCGGCCCCGCCCAAGTGCCGGGCCAGACGCGGCAGCAGGGTGGCGGGCAGGTTGTCGACGCAGAAGTAGCCGGCGTCTTCCAGCACATTGAGAGCGATGCTCTTGCCGGAGCCGGAGAGGCCGCTGATGAGGATCATCTGCATGGGCGTAGCGGTTTGAGGCTGGAGGTTCGTGAAAAAATCTGCAAAAGATTAGCCCAAGGGCTTCCGTGTGTCACGGACGCACGAGAGACTGCAACATAACAAAATGGCTCCCAAATGCCGTCCTTGGGGAAAGGAGCCCCGACAAGCGTCTGTTTTGCATAAGTTTGTTTCCAGCGTAGACCGGAAACATAGCAGGTGTTTGTAAATTTCGATTCCAGCGAGAGCCCCAACATGATTCCCCAAGAACAACAAACGGAATTGCTTGCCCGATTGCTCGACCTTTCGCCGACCCCCATGGGTGCGTGCCGCGAGGGCGTGCTGGTCTTCGCCAATCCAGCGTTTGCGCGCCTGGTGGGGGTCGACACCGCGGCCTCGCTGCATCGGCAACCGATCGAGCGGTACCTTCCGGGTTATCGGGAGCTGGCCGAGGCCGCCACGCGCTCTCCGAACCAGGATCACGACCCGTCCTTTCTGCCCCGCCTCCCTTGCCAGACGCTCACGCCTTCGGGTAAAGGCTGTCTTACCGAAGCGGTCGTCGACGCCTCCCGCTGGAATTCGGAGGGCTACCTGCAGTTCAGCCTGTGGCCAGTGCCCGTCGGCAGCCCGGATTGCGAGAACTGCCTCAACCCGTGCCCGACCTACGACGAACTGCGGCGGCGCAACTGCCAGCTCGAGAACGTGATGGAAGAACGCACCGCCGAACTGATGGCGGCGAATCACGAACTGGAGAGTTTTTCCTATTCGGTCTCCCACGATCTGCGGGCGCCGCTGCGCGCCATCAACGGATTCACCAAGATGCTTCAGGATCACTGCGAAGGCGCCCTGGATGCCACCGCCTCGGGATACCTGCAGCGGGTGGTGGGGGCCACCCACCGGATGTCCGCGCTGATCGACGATCTGCTGCGTCTGTCGCAGGTCACCCGGGCCGGGATGCGGCACGAGGAAGTGAACCTGACGGCGCTGGTCCATGCGACGGCAGCCGGCCTGCAGGAGCCGGGGCGGGTGGCGCTGCAGGTGCAGCCTGGCATGGGCGTGCGCGGAGACCCGGCGCTGCTGAAGGTGATGCTGGTCAACCTGCTGGAAAACGCCTGGAAGTTCAGCAGCCGGGTGGATGCCCCCGCCGTCCACGTGGGCGCCGTCCACAAGGGCCGGTGGCTCGAGTGCCACGTCCGCGACAACGGCATCGGCTACGACCCCGCCTATGCAGGCCGCCTGTTCGAGCCTTTCCAGCGGCTGCACAGCCAGCAGGATTTTCCGGGCACCGGGATCGGGCTGGCGACGGTAAGGCGGGTGGTGGAACGCCACGGCGGCAGGATCTGGGCGGAATCAAGCCCCGGGGCGGGCGCCACCTTCACCTTTACCCTGCCCTGCGGCTGAGCCGCGGCTTCAGCCGGCCAGCAGCCTGTCGCCCTCGCAGCGGGCCACGCCGGCCCGGGTCAGTTCCCGGACCAGCCACTCGGCCAGCGCCCCCGGGGACAGCCCCAGATAACGGGCATTGGCCAGGCGGTAGAGCTCTACCTGCTCCAGATAGAGCGGCACGTCGCCCAACGGCATGTGCCGCAGTTCCATCAGGGCGAAGGTGAAGCAGCCGCGGATGGCGTTACGCGCCACCCGCGCCGGTTCCGCCTCAAAGGCTTCCAGCCGGCGCCAGGCACGGGTCAGCGCGACATCCACTGAGGTGAAGGGCGCACCGTGACCGGGGATGACCACATCCACGGGCAGGCGGGCAAGCATTTCCAGCGTCTGCCGCTGTGCCGCGAGGCCCAGGCCCGGCTGGTCGAGGAGCTCCGGAAAGACGATGCCGAAACCGTCCTCCCACAGGGCATCGCCGGAGATGAGTACGCGCTGCTCCGGGTTGTGAAAGGCGAGCGCTCCCATGTCGTGCCCGGGCACGGCCAGGGCGTGCCATTCCATCCCGCCCCATTGCATGCGGTCCCCCGGGTGCACTACGCCCTGGTGACGGAAGGGCGGACTTTGCTGGCGGGCAATGCTGAGCAGCAGGGCGGCTTCGTCCCACTGGGCGACGGCGTCATGGTGCGCCAGAGGAACCAGGATGGGCACCCCGAAAGCGGCCTGGAGGGCGGCATTGCCGCCGATGTGGTCGGAATGGATATGGGTGTTGACCAGCAACGCCAGCGCCTGCCCCTGGAGGGCGTGCTGCACCAGGGCAAGGGTCTGGGCACTGTGGCTGTGGTAGCCGGAATCGATCAGGACGCAGCCCTCGTCCCCCCGCAGCAGGATATTGTTGCTGGAGAGCCAGCCCCGCTCCAGGACCCGGATGCTTTCGGGGAGGCGGACGGCCATCGTCCGGGGGTCAGTCGCGGAAGGCTTCGACGGCAATCATCACCTTGACTTCGTCGCTTACGCCGGGCGTGTATTTGTACATCCCGAAATCGCTCCGCTTGAAGCGGGCACTAACGTCGGCGCCACACAGGGGCTTGCGATTGAGCGGATGGGTGCCGCAATTGAAAGCGGAGATCTCCAGCCGCACGGGCTTGGTGACGCCGCGCAAGGTGAGCATGCCTTCGGCCGCCACGGGCTTGTCACCGCTGAAGAGGATCTTGTCGGCCTTGTAGGTGATGTAGGGGTGCTGGTCGGCGTCGAAAAAGTCCTCGCCGCGCATGTGCTTGTCCCAGTCCTCCAGGCCCATGGAAACGGAGGCGGCTTCGATGCGGATGTCGAGACTGCCGGTGCCCGCACTGCGGTCCAGAACAATCTTGCCCGAGGTCTTGTTGAAGCGGCCGCGCTGGGTGGAAAAGCCCAGGTGCCCCACTTCGAAGACCGGGAAGGTATGGCGGGCATCGACGGTGAATGACTCGGCGGCAGTCGCCGGCAGGGCGACGGCCGCAAGCAGCAGGGCCAGCGGGAAGCGGAAGGATTTCATCGGTCTCTCTCCTGGATACTGGCCCTTGGGACAGCAACCGGGCCGGGTGGTTCTCAAAGCGCCTTACTTGCCCGCCGGCACGGCCACGATGCGAAAGCGCACCTGCACCTCGTCGGCGACGGTGCCCACATCGGACCACAAACCACCACCGATGCCGTAGTCCAGCCGCTTGAGCACGAAGCTGCCGTCGAACACGCCGCTGCCCCCCTCGCTGCGGAAGGAGAACGGTGCGGTCACGTCCCGGGTGCGGCCACGGATGGTCAGCTTGCCGGCCAGCTCGTAGCGGTCGCCACCCAGGGCTCGTACCGCGGTGGACGCAAAGCTTGCCTTGGGCGTTTCCTTGACGTTGAACCAGTGCTTGCCCTTGAGTTCTTCGTTGGCTTCGACACTGCCCGCATCCACCGAGGCCAGGTCGATCTCGATCTGCGCCCGGGCTTTGTCCGCCCTGGCCGGATCGAAGGCCACCTGGGCACTGAAGCGCCCGAACCCCCCATCCACCGGCACGCCCATCTGCCGGGAAACGAAGGTGATGGCGCTACGCTCGGGCTTGACCTGGGCGTATTCGACGGCGACGGCTGCGGGCGCGGCGCCGAGGATCGCCAAGGCAATGAAGCAGGCTCGCCGCATGGGAGCACCTCCGGTTTGGTCTGTCAGCGCTTGAGGAACGGCAGCATCCGGGCCATCACCTGGTCCCGGTCAAGCAGATGGTGCTTGAGCGCGGCCAGCACATGCAGCACCACCAGGCCGATGAGCAGCATGTTGAGCCCCCCGTGCACCTGGGCCAGGAGATCACCCAGCTCTTTATTCTTGTCCACCAGATCCGGCAGGGGCAGGACGCCAAACCACACCACCGGGAACCCCTTGGCGGAACTCATGGCCCACCCGGTCAGCGGGATGACGAACATGAGCAGGTAGAGCAGGCCGTGCACCACGGCCACCAGGCGGCGCTGCAGCGGCTGCATCCCCCGGGAATGGGGCGGCGGCCGGTGGCCCAGACGCCAGAACGCACGGATGAACAGCAGCAGCAAAGCAGCGATCCCCGCCCACTTGTGCCACGAATACAGACGCAGCTTGTCCGGCGACAGGGGCAGATCCTTCATGTACAGCCCCAGCCCGAGCAAGGCCAGGAGGAGCGCCGCCATGACCCAGTGGAGGACGACGGCGGTGGTGGTGTAGCGGTCCTGCTCAAACATGGGTGCGTGCCCCCGGCTTCACTGGCCGCGGTGAAAAGGAGATTGAGGAACAGGAGATCTTCAGGATCGGGGAGAGGCCACGGCCCTCCACCGATTCACGCCGCAGCGGCATGGAGCGGGGTCGCCAGCCGCGGACTATTGGCGGTCGCCGGAGCGGCTTTTGGAAAGCTCGGCTTCGAGTTGGGCGATCCTCGCCTCCAGCTCGCCCAGCTTCTGCCGGGCCCGGGCCAGCACCTCGCACTGGACGTCGAATTCCTCCCGGGTCACCAGGTCCAGCTTGGCCAGACTGGCCGAGAGCATGGCCTTGGCGTTCTTCTCGATATCCCGGGCGGGGCTGGCGGCGAGGAACGCACCGATCTTGCTACTGATTTCTTCCAGGATCTTGGGATTGCTCATGGCGGGACTCTCGACAAAACGAACGGCAGTTTAGCACAGGCCCCTTGACGAACCGGACGCCGGGCCGTTAGCGCACCACATGGGTGCTCGACTTTTTCAGGCAACCCCAAAATGGTGCGCGCTGTCGTTCAGCGGAGACAAGTTGTGTCGCATCACACTGTTTTTGAAAGAATTTGTGACCTGGCACGGTTAGTGCTGAGTAGTTCGCACGATCTTTTTACGTTTCGTGAACCCATAAAAAGGAATGGCAAACATGAACTTCAAACACTCTGCTCTCTCCGTCGCGCTGCTCGCTGGCCTGGCCATCCCCGCCGTCTCCAGCGCCCAAACCGCTGCTCCGGAAGCCGCTCCCGCCGCTTCCCCCCTGACCGGCAACCTGGGCTTCTTCTCCGATTACCGTTTCCGCGGCATCTCCCAGACCTTCAAGAAGCCCGCCATCCAGGGCGGTTTCGACTACGCCCACAGCAGCGGCGCCTACGTGGGCACCTGGGCCTCCAACGTGAGCGGCAACCAGTACCCCGGCGGCAACAGCATGGAGTGGGACGTCTACGGCGGCTTCAAGGGCGAGATCGCCAAGGATGTGGGTTTTGACGTGGGCGTGCTGCATTACAACTACGCCG
The DNA here is from genome assembly GCA_036824045.1 of Rhodocyclaceae bacterium. Taxonomy (GTDB): domain Bacteria; phylum Pseudomonadota; class Gammaproteobacteria; order Burkholderiales; family Rhodocyclaceae; genus DAITAZ01. The sequence continues at coordinate 41,611 of DAITAZ010000027.1, read as the reverse complement.
GCGCCAACTACAAGAACTTCGTGGGTGGCGCGGACCAGAAGATGAACAACACCGAGCTGTATGGCGCCATCTCCGCCTTCGGCCTGACCGCCAAGCTCTCCTACGCGCTGTCCGACTACTTCGGCCTGAACGACAAGAACTACGGCGCACTGGGCACCGGCGGCTCCAAGGGCACCACCTACTTCGACCTGACCTACAGCGCCGAAATCGCTCCGAAGCTGACCCTGACCGCCCACGCCGGCCGGACCAACTACAAGCACTTCGGCAAGCTGAACTACACCGACTACAAGCTGGGTCTGGGCTATGACCTGAACGGCTTCGTTCTCGGCGCCGCCGTGGTGGGCAACTCCGGCCTCTCCGCCGACGGCAAAGCCTTCAACACCGGCGTGACCCCGAGCGGCGAGACCAAGCAGCTCTACAAGACCGGCCTGGTGCTGTCCGTCTCCAAGACTTTCTGACGCACCGAGCCCAGGAATTTCCGTTCATTCAAGGAGCTTCTATCGTGAAACTGGTTAGCGCCATCATCAAGCCGTTCAAGCTGGACGAGGTGCGTGAAGCCCTGAGCGTCATTGGCGTCACGGGCATCACCGTCACCGAAGTCAAGGGTTTCGGCCGGCAAAAGGGACACACCGAGTTGTACCGGGGTGCCGAATACGTGGTGGATTTCCTGCCCAAGGTGAAAGTGGAAGCCGCCGTCGGCGACGAACTGCTCGACCAGGTGCTGGAGGCCATCGAGCGCGCTGCGCGCACGGGCAAGATCGGCGACGGAAAGATCTTCGTGTTCGATATTGAGCAGGTAGTGCGGATCCGTACCGGCGAAACCGGCACGGACGCCCTGTAAGGGAGAAACAAATGAAGAAGTTTGTCGCAATGCTGATGATGGCGGTGACGCTGGGTCTCAGCGGCGGCGCCTTGGCGGACGACAAGCCGGCGCCCACAGCGCCCATCGTCGTCGCGCAGGCGGATGCCAAACCGGCCGAGGCCGCGCCCGCGGCGCCGGCCGCCGCCGAAGCGGCTGCCCCGGAAGCTGCCGCCGCGCCGGCACCCGTGCCCAACAAGGGCGACAACGCCTGGGTGATGGTGAGCGCGGCACTGGTGATTCTCATGTCCATCCCCGGCCTGGCGCTGTTCTACGGCGGTCTGGTGCGGACGAAGAACATGCTGTCGGTGCTGATGCAGGTATTCGTCACCTTCTCGCTGATCAGCGTGCTTTGGGTGGTCTACGGGTACTCGCTGGCCTTCACCGAGGGGAATGCCTTCTTCGGGGTGGCGGACAAGCTGTTCCTGAAAGGGGTCACGGTTGAATCCGTCGCTGCCACCTTTTCCAAGGGTGTGGTGATCTCGGAACTGGCCTACGTGATCTTCCAGGGGGCGTTCGCGGCCATCACCTGCGGGCTGATCGTTGGCGCCTTTGCCGAGCGTGCCCGGTTCTCCGCCGTACTCGCCTTCATGGTGATCTGGTTCACCCTCTCTTACCTGCCCATGGCGCACATGGTCTGGTACTGGGCGGGCCCGGATGCCTACACCGACGCCGCCGCGGGCGAGAAAGCCGGCCTGACCGCTGGTTTCCTGTTCCAGAAAGGCGCGCTCGACTTCGCCGGTGGTACCGTGGTGCACATCAACGCCGCCGTGGCTGGCCTGGTGGGTGCCTACCTGTTCGGCAAGCGGGTGGGTTACGGCCGCGAGTCCATGGCGCCCCACAGCCTGACCTTCACCATGGTTGGCGCTTCCCTGCTGTGGTTTGGCTGGTTCGGCTTCAACGCTGGTTCTGCTTTGGAAGCCAACGGCGGTGCCGCACTGGCGATGGTCAACACCTGGGTCGCTACGGCCTGCGCCGCACTGTCGTGGATGTTCGCCGAATGGCTGCTCAAGGGTAAGCCCTCCATGCTGGGCGCTGCCTCCGGCGCCGTTGCCGGTCTGGTGGCGATCACGCCCGCTGCGGGCTTCGTTGGCGTGGTTGGCGCCATCGTCATCGGACTGCTGGCCGGTGTGATCTGCCTCTGGGGTGTGAATGGCCTGAAACGCCTGCTGGGCGCTGATGACTCCCTGGACGTCTTCGGTGTCCATGGCGTGGGCGGTATCCTGGGTGCCATCCTTACCGGCGTCTTTGTCTCCCCGTCCCTGGGTGGCACCGGAGTTTATGACTACGTGGCCAACAAGGTGGGCGACTTCGACATGACCACCCAGGTCATCGCCCAGTTGTGGGGCGTGGGCACGGTCATCGTCTGGTCCGGCGTGGTTTCCCTGGTGGCCTTCAAGCTGGTGGATATCGTGATCGGCCTGCGGGTTCCGGAAGACGAGGAGCGCGAGGGTCTGGACATCACCTCCCACGGCGAAACCGCCTACCACAACTGATCGGGGTGCCGCCTCTGGCGGCCCCTTCAGCGGTGGATCAAAAACGAGAAGGGCACCCTCGGGTGCCCTTCTCGTCGTCTACAGTGCTTGGCGCAGCCGCACCACAACAGTGCGTCCCCGGATTTTGTTCAGCGGAACACGACGGTACGGTTGCCATTGACCAGCACCCGGTCCTCCAGGTGGTAACGCAGGCCGCGGGCAAGCACGGTTTTCTCGATGTCCTTGCCGTAACGCACCATGTCTTCCACAGAGTCGGAGTGGTCAATGCGAATCACGTCCTGCTCAATGATCGGCCCCGCGTCCAGTTCGCTGGTGACATAGTGGCAGGTGGCACCGATCAGCTTCACGCCCCGGATGTAGGCCTGGTGATAAGGCTTGGCACCGACGAAACTGGGCAGGAAGGAATGGTGGATATTGATGATCTGCCCCGGGTAGGTGTCACACAGATCTGGTGAAAGGATCTGCATGTACCGGGCCAGCACCATGGTGTCGCCTTTCACGTCCTCGTACAGCCTGCGTACCTCGTCGTAGGCCTTCTGCTTGTTCTCGGGCGTGACCGGCACGTAATGGAAGGGGATGCCGTGCCATTCCACGAAATCCTTGAAGGTGACGTGGTTGGAGATGATGCAGGGAATTTCGATATCCAGCTCCCGCGCCTTCCAGCGGGCCAGCAGGTCGTACAGGCAGTGCTCCTGCTTGGACACCATGATGACGACCCGCTTCTTGATCGCCGAGTCCGAGATGCGCCAGTCCATCTGGAACTCCTCGGCGATGGGCTGGAAGCGGGACCGGAATTCGCCCAGGTGAAAGGGCAGCGAGTCGGCCACGATCTCGATGCGCATGAAATAGCGCTGGGATTCCCAGTCCGCGTGGTGGCTGGTTTCGAGGATCCAGCCCCGGTTCTCGGCGATGAAGGTGGAAACGCGGGCGACGATGCCCACCCGGTCCGGACAAGAGGCGGTGAGAGTGTAATAGCGCTGGGAATGCATGGCGGGCTGCGGGACGCGGGCTAAACGCGCCATTCTAGCGCATCGCCACCTGGCGGGCTCCATGGAGAAAAGGCGCAAGCCCCCCGGAATTCCGGGCTTGCCGGCGCAGCCCTTCCCCTACCCTTGCGCCCGCCCTCGTTGCTGCCAACGAACGAGATGGGCGCCGGGCATCTTTTCGCATCCGCTATAATTCGCCGTTTTTTCCGCTAGTTGGCGCCACTCCCCATGGAACAAGATATCCGTTCCCACCTGACCGGCCTGCTGCGCCAGGCCTTGGCCAGCATCGCACCCTCCCACGCCCAGGCCGAAATCCTGCTGGACCGGCCGAAAATCGCCAGTCACGGGGATTTCGCCACCAACCTCGCCCTGCAGTTAGCCAAGCAGTTGCGCCGCAACCCCCGGGAACTGGCCCAGCAACTGGTGAGCGAGATCCCCCGCTCACCCTATCTGGCCAAGGCCGAGGTCGCCGGGGCGGGCTTCGTCAACCTGTTTGTCGCCACGGCAGCCAAATCGGCCGTGGTTGGCCAGGTTCACGCCCAAGGCGCGGCATACGGCCGCAGCACGCTGGGCGGGGGGCAACGCATCCAGGTGGAGTTCGTGTCCGCCAATCCCACCGGCCCCTTGCACGTGGGCCATGGGCGCGGCGCTGCCTATGGCGCCAGCCTGGCCAACGTCCTGGATTTCGCCGGCTTCCACGTCACCCGCGAGTACTACATCAATGATGCCGGCCGGCAGATGGACATCCTGGCGGTGTCCACCTGGCTGCGCTATTTGTCCCTGCACAACGTGCAGCTGACGTTCCCGCCCAATTGCTACCAGGGCGACTACGTACGGGCGATGGCCAGCCAGATCGATTCCGCCCACGGCCCCCGCTTTGTGCGCCTGCCTGCCTCCGAAATGGAAGCCCGCCTGCCCGGCCTGCCCCCGGGAGAACGCCAGGACCCGGACGCCACCGCCCAGCGCGAAACGCATCTGGATGCCCTGATCGCGCTCGCCAAGGAACTCTTGGGCGACGACTACGCTTACGTGCACAACCACGCCCTCACCGAACAGCTCGGCGATTGCCGGGAGGATCTGGGCGAATTCGGGGTGCATTTCGACGTCTGGTTTTCCGAGAAATCCCTGTTCGACACCGCTCTGGTACAGCGGGCCGTGGCCCAGCTCGAGCGCAACGGCCACCTCTACGAGCAGGACGGCGCCAAGTGGTTCCGCTCCACGGCTTTCGGTGACGAAAAGGACCGGGTGGTGCAGCGGGAAAACGGGGTCTTCACCTACTTCGCCTCCGACATCGCCTACCATCTGAACAAGTACGAACGCGGTTTTGACAAGGTGATCGACATCTGGGGCGCTGACCACCACGGCTACATCCCGCGGGTCAAGGGTGCCGTGCAGGCCCTGGGACTTGATGTGTCGCGCCTCGACGTTGCCCTGGTCCAGTTCGCGGTGCTCTACCGGGACGGCGTGAAAGCCTCCATGTCCACCCGCAAGGGCGATTTCGTCACCCTGAGGGAGCTGCGGCAGGAAGTCGGCAACGATGCCGCCCGCTTCTTCTACGCATTGCGCAAGTCTGATCAGCATCTGGACTTCGACCTGGATCTGGCCAAGTCGCGCACCAACGAAAACCCGGTGTACTACGTGCAGATGGCCCACGCCCGGGTGGCCAGCGTCCTGTCCAACTGGGGGGGCGAGCCCGCGGAACTGGCCGGCGCGGACCTCGGACTGCTCTCAGGTGAGCGCGAGCTTTCGCTCTGCGCCGCGCTGGCGGCCTTCCCGGAGGCGGTCGAGGCTGCCGCAAAGGATTACGCCCCGCATCACATTGCTTTTTATCTCAAGGACTTGGCCGCAGAACTTCATAGTTACTATAATGCGGAAAGAATCCTTGTGGATGAGCCTGCGGTCAAGCTTGCACGACTGGCGCTGGTCGCGGCGGTTCGCCAGGTTCTGGCCAGCGGGCTTGCCCTGCTGGGCGTCAGCGCACCGGAACAAATGTAGCGTTTCGGCAAACCGGGAGCGGGGTGGCGGCAGCACCCCGCAGGCAGTCTGCAGTACCTAGCCGGACAGAGAGGTAACGGCCCATGAGCCGCTCAGGCAAGACCCGATCCGCCCCCGCCCGCGCCAGTGGCGGAAGCACCCTGATGGGCATCTTCATCGGCCTGCTGCTTGGCGTTCTGGTGGCCCTGGCGGTGGCGTGGTATGTGAACCGCACCCCCTTCCCGTTCCAGAACAAAACCGGCAAGGCGACCCCTGATCGGGTGGAAGAGTCCTCGCGCAAGCCTCCCTCCGCGCTGGCCGGCGTCGACACCGCCGGCCAGAAGGGCCAGCCAGCGCCTGCCGAGCCCGCCGCGTTGCCGGGCAAACCCGGTGACAAACCGGTTTCCCGGTTTGATTTCTACAAGATCCTGCCCGGCGAGAGCGAGGCCAAGCCGACAACCGGGGCCGAGTCCAAGAAGCCGGAAGCCAAACCGGAAACCAAGACAGACACCAGGACGGAAGATGCCAAAGCCGCAACAGGCGGCCGCATGCTGCTGCAGGTAGGCTCCTTCCAGCATAGCGAGGATGCCCACGCCCTCAAGGCCCGACTGGCCCTGATGGGGCTCGACGCCAACGTGCGGGAGGCCGACGTGCCGGGCAAAGGGCTGATGCACCGGGTAATCGTGGGGCCCTACACCCGTCCGGAAGACATGTCCTATGTGCGCTCGCAACTGGCGATGAACGGAATCCAGGCCGCAGTAGTCAAACAAAAGGAATAGCCGGACTCGAAGAGGGGAAGGCGCGTGCTGCCTTGCCCCTTGTGTCCGGGTCGTAGCCAATTACCTCAGGAGTCGCTGTTGAAGATGAAGCACGTGGTTTCCGCAATCGCACGCGCCGGCCTGGTTGCCGGCTTGTTGTTCACCGCCGTGCAGGCTCCGGCCTGGGCAGCCCCCGAGGCAGGCAAAGTCTATTCGGTCCTGCCCAAGCCCGCGGACACGGACCACGAGGTCGTCGAGGTCGTGGAATTTTTCTCCTACGCCTGCCCGCATTGCCGCACCTTTGAGCCCCACCTGCAGAACTGGCACAAAGCGTTGCCCAAGGACGTACGTCTGGTGCGCGTGCCCGTCACCTTCGACCGGGACCAATGGGCAGCCCTGGCCCGCATGTACTACACGCTGGAAACCCTGGGTGAAGCCGAGCGCCTGTCCACTGAAATCTTCAACGCCCTTCATCTGGAGGGCGTGAACCTCACCGTTGAGCGAGTGCAGCAGGACTGGTTGAGCAAGAGAGCGGTTGACCCGAAGAAATACCTGGATACCTACCGCTCGTTCACCGTGGACAGCAAAATGCGACGCGGCCTCCAATTGGCCCAGGCCTACCAGATCGACAGCGTGCCCACGCTGGGCATCGCCGGCCGCTTCCGCACCTCGCCCTCCCAGGCTGGAGAAGGTGATGCCTCGTTGCGGGTAGTGGACGGGCTGGTGGCCCAGGTGCGCAAGGAGCGCGCCGCGAACAAACCGGAGCCCGCCAAGCAGGACAAGACGGCGGTGCGCAAAAAGGATGCCGCGGTCAAGTGACGCCACCCCGCGTGCGTTCAGGCTGCCCCGAATGAATCGCCCGCCTGCTGCCTCCCGGCCCAGGCGGGTTTTCATTACCGGGGCCTCCAGCGGCATCGGCGCTGCCCTTGCCCGCCATTACTCATCTCCAGACTGCGCGGTCGGGCTGGTCGGCCGCAGCCGGCAGCGGCTGGAGCAGGTCGCTAACAGTCTCCCTGGCGAGCACGGCATTTTTGTGGCGGACGTGGCCGACGCCGCAGCCATGGGCCGTGCCGCGGCAGACTTCGTCCAGCGCTTCGGCGTGCCGGACCTGGTCATTGCGAATGCCGGTGTTTCGGCCGGCACCCTCACCGAGCATGCCGAGGATCTGGCGGCCTTCCGCCGCATCATCGAAACCAACCTCACCGGCATGGTGCTGACCTTCCAGCCATTCCTCGGCGCCATGCGGGCGCGAGGAAGTGGCACCCTGGCAGGGATCGCGTCGGTGGCGGGCATCCGTGGTCTGCCCGGCGCCGGGGCTTACAGCGCCTCCAAAGCCGCCGCCATCAGCTACCTGGAAAGCCTGCGGGTGGAACTGCACGGCAGCGGCGTGCGGGTGGTCACCCTGTGTCCCGGCTACATCGCCACCCCCATGACCGCCGTCAACACCTATCCCATGCCTTTCCTGTTGCCGGTGGACGCGGCGGCCCGCCGGCTGGCACGGGCCATCGACGCCGGCCGCAGCTATGCGGTGGTGCCCTGGCAAATGGCCATCGTGGCCAAAGTGCTACGCCTGCTGCCCAATTTCGCCTACGACGCGCTGTTCGCCCGGGCTGGGCGCAAGCCCCGGGGGCTGGGCCTCTGAGGGGCGCCCATGGCCATCGGTCTCCATCATTCCTGGAACCTGAGCCCCGCCGAAGCCCGCGCCCTGCAGCGCGAACTGGCGCCCCGGGTCGAGCGCGCCGACCGGCTCGGGGCCATCGAGTACCTGGCGGGCGTGGATGTGGGCTTCGAAGCGGATGGCCGCGTCACCCGTGCCGCAGTGGCGGTGCTGCGGGCCCGGGACCTTTCCCTGGCAGACAGCGCCATCGCCCGCCTGCCCACCGCCTTTCCGTATATGCCGGGCCTGCTCTCCTTCCGCGAGGCGCCCGCCGTCCTGGAGGCATTGGCCAATCTGCGTGTCCAGCCCGACCTTCTCCTCTGCGATGGACAAGGCATCGCCCACCCCCGGCGGCTGGGCATCGCTGCCCATCTGGGCCTGCTCACCGGCTTGCCCGCCATCGGCGTGGCCAAGAGCCGCCTGCTCGGCGAGCACGGTCCAGTCCCCGAGGCGAAGGGGCAATGGACTCCGCTGCTGGACAAAGGCGAGCCCATTGGTGCCGTGCTGCGCACGCGGCTCCGGGTCGCGCCGCTGTACGTCTCGATCGGCCACCGCATCGGCCTGGAAACCGCGATCCACTGGGTGATGGCCTGCATCACCCGTTACCGCCTGCCCGAAACCACCCGCCAGGCGCATCGCCTCGCTTCCGGCCCCGCCCCGGGCGGCGCTTGACCGCCGTCAAGGGCTGCGCGCCCCCCCCGGGCTAGCATCGCGGCTTTCCCGCACTCCCGTGTCCGGCATGCCGACCAAACCCGAACTCGTCTGCCCCGCCGGCAGTCTTCCCGCGCTCAAGGCCGCCGTGGATAACGGTGCCGATGCTGTTTACCTCGGTTTCAAGAACGAGACCAATGCCCGCAATTTTCCCGGCCTGAACCTCGATCAGAAAATGCTCACCGAGGGCATTCGTTATGCCCACGGTCGCGGCCGCAAAGTACTGCTGGCCATCAACACCTACGCCCAGGCCGGGCGGGTGCCGGTCTGGCAACGGGCGGTGGACGAGGCCGCCGGCCTGGGCGTGGATGCCCTCATCCTTGCCGACATGGGGGTGCTGGCCTACGCCCGCGCCCGCCACCCGGAACTGCGCCTGCATCTCTCCGTGCAAGGGTCGGCCACCAATTACGAGGCGGTCAATTTCTGCCGGGAGGAGTTCGGTATCCAGCGGGCTGTCCTGCCGCGGGTGCTCACCCTGGCCCAAGTGGAGCAGGTCATCGCCCACACGGAGGTGGAAATCGAAGTGTTCGGTTTTGGCAGCCTGTGCGTGATGAACGAGGGGCGCTGCTGGCTCTCCTCTTACGCCACGGGCGAATCGCCCAACACCCACGGGGTATGTTCGCCCGCCAAGTTCGTGCGTTGGGAAGAAAAGCCCGGCCGCATGGACGCCCGCCTCAACGGCATTCTCATCGATCGGTACGCCGCCGGCGAGCCCGCCGGCTATCCCACCCTGTGCAAGGGGCGCTTCGACGTGGCCGGCGAAACCTATTACGCGCTGGAAGAGCCGGTGAGCCTGAACGTGCTGCCCATCCTGCCGGAGCTGCTGCGCATCGGCGTCGCAGCCATCAAGGTGGAGGGCCGCCAGCGCAGCCCCGCCTACGTGGCACAGGTCACCCGCGTTCTGCGGGCGGCGCTGGACGCCGCCGTCAGCCAACCCCGCTACGTCCCCCAGGCTGCCTGGCAAGCCGAACTGGCCAAGGTATCCGAGGGTCAGTGCGCCACCCTGGGCGCCTACAACCGCCCCTGGCGATGAGGATGACCATGAAGCTTTCCCTCGGCCCTCTGCTGTACTTCTGGCCGCGCCAGCAGGTGCTCGAATACTACGCGGCGATGCTCGAATCACCGGTCCACATCGTCTACCTCGGCGAGGTGGTGTGCTCCCGCCGGCAACAGATGCGGGTGTCCGACTGGCTTGGGCTCGCCCGGGATCTGCGCGACGCGGGCAAGACCGTGGTGCTTTCCTCCCAGGCCTTGCTGGAATCGGAAGGCGACCTGAAGACCCTGCGCAAATTCGCCGACCAATCCGACTGCCTGCTGGAAGCCAATGATCTGGGTGCCGTGCAGTTGGTCAAGCGCCGCCTTCCCTTCGTGGCGGGGCCCCATCTCAATATCTACAACGAGGCGACGCTGGCCTGGTTTGGCAGCTTGGGCGCTGTCCGCTGGGTGCCACCCCCCGAACTTTCGCGGGAGCGGGTCGCGCATCTGCATGGTGCCCGTCCTGCCGGCATGGAGACCGAGGTGTTCGCCTTCGGCCGGCTGCCCCTGGCCCTCTCTGCCCGCTGCTTCACCGCCCGTCACTACGGGCTCAACAAGGACGACTGCCACTTCCGCTGCCTGGACCACCCGGACGGTCTGCCCCTGCACACTCGGGAGGGCCAGCCCTTCCTGTCTGTAAATGGCATTCAGACCCAATCCGGCCAGACCCACTGCCTGCTGGCCGAGGTGCCAGACCTGCGGGCGATGGGCATCGAGGTGCTGCGGATCAGCCCCCAGGCTACCCACGTGCCGGAGATCGCCTCGGCCTTTGCCCGGGCTTCGGCCGGCCAGCCGGTCCAGTCCGATCCGGCGTGGGGCCCGGAAGGCTTCTGCAATGGCTACTGGCATGGCGAAGCGGGTATTGCCTGGCGGCGCCAGCCTCAACCCGAATACGCCTGACCCCTGGAAGGATTACCCACCATGTCTGCTCCCCAGTTGCCCTTCGCTTTGCCCGACTGGCTCGCCCGCATCGGCCCCCGGCTGCCGCAATGGCCCCACGCGCTGGCACTGTGCGCCGGACTGAACGGCGCCCTCGCCCTCAAGCTCCTGCAGCGGGACGATCTGGCCATCCTGGACAACCGGCACTTTTCGGTACAGGTGAGCGACGCCGGCATAGACTGCCGTTTCACCTACCGCAACGGCCGCTTCCTGCCCCGCTTCGGCCAGGCCACGGCGCCGGATGTGCGCTTTCGCGGCCGGCTCGCCACGTTCCTCAAGCTGGCCAGCCGTCAGGAAGATCCGGACACCCTGTTCTTCCACCGGGAACTGGTGATCGAGGGCGACACGGAACTCGGCCTCACCATCAAGAATCTGCTCGACGCCGTGGAGTGGCCGAGCTGGACGGCTCACTTGCCCCGGCTGGGCCAATAAGAGCCCTCCTTCCGTCCCTCCCAAAGCAGAAGGCCCCGCCAAAGCGGGGCCTTCTGCCATGCGCCTAGAGGAGGAGAACACCTCCCCCGCCGCGGTCTTACTTCTTCTTGGCGTCCAGACGCAGCTTGGCGTAGCTGCCCGGAGCGTCCTCAAGCACACCCAGGGGGCCGCTGGCCGGATCGCGGGCGGCAACCTTCTCGGCAGACTGGTTGGTGATCCAGGACTGCCAGTCGGTCCACCAGGAGCCCGGGTTCTGCTTGGTGGAGGCCAGCCATTCGGCGGAGTCCTCCGGCAGATCGCCCGATTCGCTGGTCCAGAAACCATACTTGTTGGCCACCGGCGGATTGACGATGCCGGCGATGTGGCCGGAGCCACCCAGAACGAAGCGGACCGGGCCGCCGACGATGCGCGCGCCCATGTACGTGCTCTTCCAGGGGGCGATATGGTCTTCGACGGTGGAAATGAAGTAGCAGGGCACCTTGACCTTGCGCAGGTCGATCTTCTTGCCCATCAGCTCGATCCCGCCCGGCTCCTTGAGCAGGTTCTGCATGTACATGTTGCGCAGGTAGAAGCTGTGCATGCAGGCCGGCATCCGCGTGGAATCGGAGTTCCAGTACAGCAGGTCGAAGGGGAACGGGTCCTTGCCCATCAGGTAGTTGTTCACCACGAAGGACCAGATCAGGTCATTGGCGCGCAACATATTGAAGGTGCCCGCCATCTCGGAACCATCCAGATAGCCCCGCTCGAACATCTTCTTCTCCAGGCCCTCCACCGACTTGTCGTCGATGAACACGCCCAACTCGCCCGGTTGGGAGAAGTCCAGCATGGTGGTGAAGAAGGTACCGGAGACGATGCGCGTGTCACCGGTGGCCGCCATGTAGGCCAGAGTGGTTGCCAGCAGGGTGCCGCCCAGGCAGTAGCCCACGGCATTGATTTCCTGCTCGCCGGTTTGCTTGACGATGGCGTCCACCGCCGCCAGGGCACCCTTCTGCAGGTAGGCGTCGAAACCGGCTTCGGCCAGCTTCTCGTCCGGATTCACCCAGCTGATCACAAAGACGGTATGGCCCTGGTCCGTGGCCCACTTGATGTAGGAGTTCTTCTCCCGCAGATCAAGGATGTAGTACTTGTTGATCCAGGGCGGCACGATCAGGAGCGGCCGCTTCAGCACTTCACCCTGGCTGGGGTTGAACTGCAGCAACTGCATCAGTTCGTTCTGGAACACCACCTTGCCGGGCGTGGTCGCCACGTTCTTGCCCATCTCGAAGGCCGTGGTGTCGGTCATCTTGATGCGCAACTGGCCGTCGCCGTCCTCGATGTCCCGCAGCAGGTTGTTGAAACCCTTGATCAGGTTCTGGCCGTGGCTCTTGACCGTCTCACGGAACACTTCCGGGTTGGTCAGGGCGAAGTTGGACGGGGACAGGGCGTCGATGTACTGGCGGGTGAAGAAGTTCACCTTGCGTTGGGTAACTTCGTCGAGCCCCTCGACGCAGCACACCACGTCGTGAATGTGGCGGGCACTGATCAGGTAGCTCTGCTTGACGAAATCAAACAGGAAATGCTCCTGCCACTGCTGGTCCTTGAAGCGGTTGTCCCCCTTCACCGGCGCCGCCACCGGCGCGGCTTCCACGCCCATGAACTTGAGCATGGAATGCTGCCACAGGGTGAAGTAGTCCCACACCATGTTCATCTGGGCCTGGGCCAGCTTGTAGGGGTTGGCCAGCAGCTTGGACATCATGTCCATGAACGCCTGGGCCACGCCCAGTTCGTCCTGGGGCTGGGCGATGCCGCGCTTGACCTGCCGCTGCACGTGCTCGGTGATGAGCTTGGAGGCCCGCTGGGCGACTTCGGCGTAGGTGGAAGCCAGCTCCTTCGGGTCCGGCAAGGGCGTGGCGGTCTCTTTGTTCTGCGCTGACATGCGGGGGGTCTCCTATGGTGTGTCAGTTGGGTTGAACGAAGCGGATGACTCCGTCGGCCCCTGCCTCTCTCGTCAGGCGACCGGCGTGCTCCAGGTGGTTGAGGTGGGCGATGGCCTCGCCCATGGCAAACATGACCTGGTGGGTATCCAGTTCCCGGGGGAACAGGGTGCTCAACAGTTCGGCAGCACTACGCGGCGCCGCGCAGGCTGCCAACAACTCGTCGCAGCGTTCCGCATGGTGCGCGAACAACGCGTCAATGCGGGCATGCAGGCCGCGGAAGGGACGGCCGTGGGCGGGCAGCACCAGGGTATCCGTCGGCAACACACGCAACCGGTCCAGCGAATCCAGGAACAAGCCCAGCGGATCCCCGTCCGGGCTGACAGCGAACACGCTCACATTGGTGGAGATGCGCGGCAACACCATGTCGCCCGAAATCAGCACCCCTTGCTCGGCGCAGTACAGCGCACTGTGCTCCGGTGAATGGCCGTAACCCGCCATCACTTTCCAGGTGTGGCCGCCGATGCCCAGGCTCTGGCCATCCAGCAGCCGGTCAAAGCGGGCAGGCACCGAGGGCACGCCCCGGCGGTAGGCGTTGCCGCGCTGGCCCAGCGCGGACAAACGGCCTTCGTCCAGGCCATTGCGGCGGAACTGGGCGCACATGCTCTCCACCGAAAAGCCCGGATGCTGGTGAATCAGTGCCAGCGCCCCCAGGTATTCTCCCTGGCTGATCCACAGGGGCAGCCCAAACTGTTCCTCGAACCAGCTGGCGAGCCCCAGGTGATCGGGATGACAATGGGTGACGATGAGTCGGTTCAGGGGCCGACCGGCGCAACGGCCATCAATGACCTGCTGCCAGAGTTCCTGGACCTGGGGCAAGGCGATCCCCGTATCCACCACGGTATGGTGGGCGCCATCCTCCAGCAGCCAGAGATTGATGTGGTCCAGCGCGAACGGCAGCGGCATGCGCACCCAATGCAGGCCGGGGGCCACTTCCAGCGTGCCACCGGGAGCGGGCAGATCCGGGAAGGGGTAATCGAGCTGGTGGTCGGGCGGCAATTGCATCTGCAAGATCCGGTTGGGGCTCCGAGGGGGGCATGCGGCCGCTCATTCCGGGCCGGCCGACTCGCCCCGGGCCGCGTTGCCATCCCTATGGAAATCTGATTAACTCCGGCGACCGCTACACCGGCGGCCCGGCATTCAAACATACGATTCTAACGAACAATCTTCCGCTTTGCGGCAGACAAAAACGCGGAATTCGCCAAGCATGTCCTCAGAGCAAACCTACACGATCACGGAACTCGCCCGGGAATTCGGCGTCACCCCGCGTGCCATAAGGTTCTACGAGGACCAGGGGCTTGTCTCCCCGCAACGCGCGGGCAGCAAGCGCATCTATTCCAAGCGGGACCGCACCCGGCTCAAGCTGACCCTGCGCGGGCGCCGCCTGGGCCTGAGCCTCGCCGAAATCGGCGAGCTGATCAACATGTACGACACGGATCGGGACTCCGCACCACAACTGGTCCGGCTACTCGGGGTGCTCAACACCCGTCGGGCGGCGCTGGAACAGCAGCGGGAAGACATTGAGGCTGTCCTGGCCGAAGTCGTCACCTACGAACGCCAGTGCCGGGAGCTGTTGAGCCTGGCCGGCGTGGCTGATATCGACTTGCCGCCGGAGACGCGCACGCCCATCTCCCCTGCCGAATAATTTTATCGAGCAATTGACGTTTACGTAAACGTAAACATAGAATCCCTCCACAACAACGAAAGACACCCCGCACCCAACAGGAGGAGACAATGCGCGGCAACCGTCATTTCGAACCCCAGGACCCGGACTACGAGGATCGGGTCCGCGCCAGCTTCGCCCGCCAGGGCGCCATGGGCCTGCTGGGCGCGCGCCTGACCACCCTGAGCCCGGGCCACTGCGAGCTGGAACTGGATTTCCGGCCCGAGCTTTCCCAACAGCACGGCTATTTCCACGGGGGCATTGTCGGCGCCCTGGCCGATACGGCCGGCGGCTATGCGGCCTTCACACTGATGCCGGCGGATGCGAGCGTGCTCACCGTCGAATACAAGCTCAACCTCATGGCACCCGCCGACGGCGAATGCCTGATCGCCCGTGGCGAGGTGCTGCGGGCAGGCAAGACTCTGGTCATCACCCGCGCCGAACTTTACGTACGCCGGGGCGGCGCTGAACACCACTGCGCCAGCATGCAGCAGACGCTGATGACCTTGGGCAAGAAGCCGGACGACCACCGCATCCGCGCCCGCGGCTGATCGCGCGCGCCACACCTACAACACTGGAGGAGACACCTTATGAACCTTGCCGGACTGGATTTCGGCCTGGGCGAAGACATCGAAATGCTGCGCGACACCGTCGCCGCCTTCGCCCGTGACGAGATTGCCCCCCGCGCCGCCGAGATTGATCGGACCGATCAGTTCCCCATGGACCTATGGCGCAAGATGGGCGACCTGGGCGTGCTGGGCATCACCGCCGAAGAGGAATACGGCGGCACCGCCATGGGCTACCTGGCGCACATGGTGGCGATGGAGGAGATCTCCCGGGCTTCGGCCTCGGTGGGTCTCTCTTACGGCGCCCATTCCAACCTGTGCGTGAATCAGATCAAACGCAACGGCAGCGCCGCCCAGAAGCAGAAGTACCTGCCCGGGCTGATCTCCGGCGAGCACGTGGGCGCGCTAGCCATGAGCGAGCCAGGTGCGGGCTCGGACGTGGTATCCATGCGCTTGCGGGCGGACAAGAAGGGCGACCGCTACGTGCTCAACGGCAACAAGATGTGGATCACCAACGGCCCCGACGCCGACACGATGATCATCTACGCCAAGACCGATGTGAGCGCTGGCCCCCGGGGCATCACCGCCTTTCTGGTGGAAAAGACCTTCCCCGGCTTCTCGGTGGCGCAGAAGCTGGACAAGCTGGGCATGCGCGGCTCCCACACGGGCGAACTGGTGTTCCAGGACTGCGAGGTGCCGGAGGAGAACGTACTCGGTGGCGTCGGGCGCGGCGTCAACGTGCTGATGTCCGGCCTGGATTTCGAGCGGGCCGTACTTTCCGCCGGCCCCCTGGGCATCATGCAGGCGTGCATGGACGTGGTGATCCCCTATGTGCACGAGCGCAAGCAGTTCGGCCAGGCCATCGGCGAATTCCAGCTCATGCAGGGCAAGCTGGCGGACATGTATTCCACCCTCTCCGCCTGCCGCGCCTACGTGTACGCCTTGGGCAAGAACTGCGACAACCCGGCGCTGGACCCGCGCCGCCTGCGCAAGGACGCGGCTGGCGCCATCCTCTACGCCGCCGAGAAGGCGACCTGGATGGCCGGCGAGGCCATCCAGACCCTGGGCGGCAACGGCTACATCAACGAGTACCCCACCGGCCGCCTGTGGCGGGATGCCAAGCTGTACGAGATCGGCGCCGGCACGTCCGAGATCCGCCGCATGCTCATCGGCCGCGAGCTGTTCGCAGAGACTGCGTGACCGGGAGCCGCTCGGGCGATGGCCGGGAAAAATTGCCATAGCGCAGGAACAAACGGTCGGGAAGCAGTATCTTCCCGACCGTCGCCATGTCCTGAGAGTCACCCATGAGCTCGAACTTGCGCATCCTAGGCCCGGAAGACCGGGAAGCCCTCGACTGTGTCAGCCAGTTCTTCCGCAATTACGCCGCCTGGTTGGGCGTGGACCTGAGTTACCAGAACTTCGACCAGGAAATGGCATCGTTACCCGGTGCCTACAGCGCGCCAGCGGGACGCCTGTTCCTGGCCGAGGCCGACGGACGGCCCGCCGGCTGCGTGGGCGTGCGCCCCTTCTCGGAAGGGGTCTGCGAGATGAAGCGCCTCTACGTGGAGCCCTGGGCCCGCGGTCTCGGGCTGGGCCGGCAACTGGTCACGGCCGCCATCAAGGCGGCCAAGAGCATCGGATATCGGCGCATCCTGCTCGACACCCTGCCTGCCATGCGCATCGCCGTTCGCCTGTACCGTGACCTGGGTTTCCGCGAAGCGCCCGCCTACTACCCCACCCCGGTGGAAGGCACCATGTTCCTCAGCCTGGATCTGGAAAACTGGTCCGAGGAAGAGGTGAATAACGCCCACCTGCACCACCTGTTCGACTTCAACAAGGCCTGGGCGCGGCGCATGCGCCAGGCGGACCCGGGCTTCTTCGAGAAGCTATCCCAACTGCAGACACCGGAGTACCTGTGGATCGGCTGCTCGGACAGCCGCGTGCCGGCCAACGAGATCATCGGCCTGCTGCCGGGCGAAGTGTTCGTGCATCGCAACGTGGCCAACGTGGTGGTGCACACCGACCTCAACTGCCTGTCCGTGATCCAGTACGCGGTGGACGTGCTCAAGGTCAAACACATCATGGTGGTGGGTCATTACGGCTGCGGCGGGGTGCGGGCCGCGCTCGACCGCACCCGGGTCGGCCTGGTGGATCTGTGGCTGCGCCACGTTCAGGACGTACACCGCAAGCATCTTGAAGCACTGCACCGGGTGCCGCTGGAAAAGCGCCACGATCGCCTGTGCGAACTCAATGCCCTGGAACAGGTGGTCAACGTGTGCCAGACCATGGTGGTGCAGGACGCCTGGGCCCGCGGCCAATCCCTCACCGTACATGGCTGGATCTATGGCCTGAAGGACGGCCTGGTGCGGGACCTGGGGCTCACCGTCAACCGTCCGGAGGATCTGCTCCCCGGCTACGTCAGCGCCGTCAAGAGCCTGGGAGACTGACGTCCATGGCTACCCGCCCCTGTGTCCACCGCCCCGCCCCCCCATCGGGGCCCAGCCCCCAAGGAGATTCCAGATGAGCGCCCCCATCGATTTCTACTTCGATTTTTCCTCGCCCTACGGCTATGTCGCTTCGGAGCTGATCGAGGCGCTGGCCGCCAAGCACGGACGCACGGTGCTGTGGCACCCGATGCTGCTGGGGGTGGCGTTCAAGGCCATCGGCACGGCCCCGCTCCCCAGCATCCCCCTCAAAGGCCCCTACAGCCTGCGCGACATCGGCCGCACGGCCCGCTTTTTCGGCGTGCCCTACAAGCACCCCAACCCGTTCCCCATCCCCACCCAGCTTGCTGCCCGGGCCTTCCTCTGGATCTCGGACCGGGATCTGAACCGGGCCAAGGCCTTCGCCCGGGACACTTACCGCGCCTACTTCACCGAAGGCCGCAATATCGCCGACCAGGAACAGGTGCTGGAGCTTGCCGCCGCCCAGGGCGCGGACCAGGACACCTTGTCCGCCGCGCTCAACAGCGCCGAACTCAAGGAACGGCTCAAGGCGGAAGTGGAGCTGGCCATGGCCCGGGGCGTATTCGGCTCCCCCTTCTTCATCGTCGACGGCGAGCCCTTCTGGGGTTCGGACCGCCTGCCCCAGCTCGAGAAGTGGCTGGCGGAAGGACCGTTCTGAGGCAAGGCAGCGACCCTGTGCGAAATCTCTGCGTCTTTTGCGGCTCCCGCGCCGGCCTGCGGCCGGAATACCCTGCCGCCGCCCGCGAACTGGGCACCCTGCTCGCCCGGCGCGGCATCGGGCTGGTGTATGGGGGTGGCAATGTGGGCCTGATGGGGATCGTGGCCGATGCCTGTCTGGCCGCCGGCGGGCAGGTCACCGGGGTGATCCCCCAGGCTCTGATGGAATGGGAAGTGGGCCACCTGCAGCTCACCCGGCTGGAAGTGGTGGATTCCATGCACACCCGCAAGGCGCGCATGGCGGAGCTGGCCGATGGCTTCATGGCGCTACCGGGCGGGCTGGGCACCTTCGAGGAGCTGTTCGAGATCCTCACCTGGGCGCAACTCGGTTTCCACGCCAAACCCGTGGCCTTGCTCAACGTGGCGGGTTACTTCGCGCCCCTGCTGGCGATGATGGAACGAGGCATAGAAGAGGGTTTCATGCGCCCCCAGCACGCCGGGCTGCTGCTCCACGGCGACGCGCCGGAAGCCCTGCTCGCAGCCATGACGGACTACCGGGCCGCACCCGTGGAACGGCGCATCCACGACGAAACCCAGCTCTAGCGGCAGCCGCCGCGCATCACAACAAGACAAGACGGACGAAGAGGGACAGGAGACATGAGCATCATCAAGAGCCAGATCAACCCCCGCTCCCCGGACTTCCAGGCCAACGCCGCCAGCATGGCGCGGCTGGTGGAGGATCTGCGGGCCCAAGCGGCGCGCGTCGCCCTGGGTGGCGGCGAACAGGCCCGGGCACGGCACACCGCCCGCGGCAAGCTGCTCCCCCGGGACCGGGTGGAACATCTGCTGGACCCGGGCACGCCCTTCCTCGAAGTGGGTCAATTGGCGGCCCTGGGGATGTATGGCGACGACGCCCCCTCCGCCGGCGTGATCGCCGGCGTTGGCCGGGTATCGGGGCAGGAATGCATGATCGTGGCCAACGACGCAACGGTGAAGGGCGGCACCTACTACCCGATGACGGTGAAGAAACACCTGCGTGCCCAGGAGATCGCCCAGCAGAACCACCTGCCCTGCCTCTATCTGGTGGATTCGGGCGGTGCCTTCCTGCCCAAACAGGACGAGGTCTTCCCGGACCGGGACCACTTTGGCCGCATCTTCTACAACCAGGCCAACATGTCGGCCCTGGGCATCCCCCAGATCGCCGTGGTGATGGGCTCATGCACCGCCGGCGGCGCCTACGTGCCGGCCATGAGCGACGAAACCATCATCGTGCGCAACCAGGGCACCATCTTCCTGGGCGGCCCCCCCCTGGTGAAGGCCGCCACAGGCGAGGTGGTAAGCGCGGAGGATCTGGGCGGCGGCGACGTGCACAGCCGCATCTCCGGCGTGGCCGACCATCTGGCGGAGAATGACGCCCATGCCATCTACCTGGCCCGGCGCATCGTCGCCAACCTCAACCGCAGCAAGCCCGCGCACCTGGACCTGGCTTCCGCCGAGGAACCCGCCTACGACCCGGCCGAGCTCTACGGGGTGATCCCCACCGACACCCGCAAGCCCTACGACGTACGCGAGGTCATCGCCCGGGTGGTGGATGGCTCCCGCTTCGACGAGTTCAAGGCCCGCTACGGCACCACGCTGGTTACCGGCTTCGCGCGGCTGTACGGCATGCCGGTAGGCATCGTCGCCAACAACGGCATCCTCTTCGGCGAATCCGCCCAGAAGGGCGCGCACTTCATCGAACTATGCGCCCAGCGGGGAATTCCCCTCGTCTTCCTGCAGAACATCACCGGCTTCATGGTCGGTCGCAAGTACGAAAACGGCGGCATCGCCAAGGACGGGGCCAAGATGGTGACCGCCGTGGCCACCGCCAGCGTGCCCAAGCTCACCATGCTCATCGGCGGTAGTTTCGGCGCCGGCAACTACGGCATGTGCGGCCGCGCCTATTCGCCCCGCTTCCTGTGGATGTGGCCCAACAGCCGCATCTCGGTGATGGGCGGCGAGCAGGCCGCCAGCGTGCTGGCCACGGTGCGCCGCGACGGCATCGAAGCCAAGGGCGGGCAGTGGAGCCCGGAAGACGAGGAGGCCTTCAAGGCCCCCATCCGTCAGCAATACGAAGACCAGGGCCACCCCTACTACGCCACCGCCCGCCTGTGGGACGACGGCGTGGTGGACCCGGCCCAGAGCCGCCGCGTGCTCGGCCTCTCGCTCAGCGCCGCGCTCAACGCGCCCATCCCCGCCACCCGCTTCGGCGTGTTCCGGATGTAATGAACCGCCTGGCCCTCACCCTCCTGCCCCTGCTGCTCGCCCTGGCCCCGCCGGCCCGGAGCGAGGGCCCCGTGCCGCCCCTGCGGCCCGAGCTCAACGAGCGGGTGGAGCGGGTGCCGGTCGGCGCCGGACCCTTCACCGTCCGGCTGGAAACCACGATATTCCGTCCGCCCGGGGCAGGCCCCTTCCCGGTGGTGGTGATCAGCCACGGCAAGGCTTCGGGCAACACCAAATTCCAGGAGCGGGCGCGCTATCTCGCCGCCACCCGTGAATTCCTGCGCCGGGGCTATCTGGTCGTGGTGCCCATGCGCAGCGGCTTCGCCGGGTCCGAGGGCAAGTACATCGACTACGGCTGCAACCTGGAGGGCAACGGCCAGCATCAGGCAGACGACGTGGCCGGCGTGCTGGCCTGGCTTGCCTCCCTGCCCGAGGCCGACACCCAGCGTGTGCTGCTGGTGGGGCAGTCCCACGGCGGGCTGACCACGCTCGCCCTGGGCAGCCGGAACCCGCCCGGCGTGCGGGGAATGCTCAACTTCGCTGGCGGCCTGCGCATGGAGCGTTGCGAGTGGGAAGGGCCGCTGGCCGAAGCCATCGCCCGCTACGGAGCCAGCACGCGCATCCCCTCGCTCTGGTTCTACGGGGACAACGACAGCTACTGGGGAGCGGAACTGCCCCGCACCCTGCACGCCCGTTACCAGCGGGCAGGCGGGCAGGCGCAACTGGTCGCCTACGGCAACTTCCGCAGCGATGCCCACGGGCTGTTCTCCTCCCGCCAGGGGGTCGCCATCTGGTGGCCGCCCACGGAGCGTTTCCTGGCCGAACTGGGCCTGCCCACTGCGCTCGTTCACGATCTGCCGGAAGCGCCGCGACAGCCCCCCACCCGGTTCGCGACGCTGGAGGAGGTGGACGCGGTGCCCCGGCTGGGGGAGACCGGCCGCGCCGGCTACCGCAGCTTCCTGGCCAAGCCGGCGCCACGTGCCTTCGCCATCGGCCCGGCGGGCGCCTGGGGCTGGGCCAGCGACGGCGACGATCCCACCTGGCGCGCCCTCGCCAACTGTCAGAAACACAGCAAGGACCCCTGCCGCCTCTACGCGGTGGACGACGACGTGGTGTGGGCGCCCGCCGCCGCCCAGGCCCGATAAGATAGCCGGCCCTGCACACCGGGCCTGACCCGCAACAGATATCGAAGAGGAACCCCGACATGAGCCTGACTCCCCCCGCCGTACTGACCGAAGTGGATGCCGGTGTCGGCATCGTCACCCTGAACCGGGCCGAGCGCCACAACGCCTTTGACGACGTGCTCATCAACGAGCTCACCTCCGCCCTGCGCCTGATGGAGGCGGACCCGGCGGTAAGGGTGGTGGTGCTGTCGAGCACCGGCAAGAGCTTCTGCGCCGGCGCCGACCTGAACTGGATGAAGCGCGCCGCCGCGTACACCGAGGCCGAGAACCTGCGCGACTCCCGCAACCTGGCGGAAATGCTGCGCGTGCTCAACGAACTGCCCAAGCCCACCATCGCCCGGGTGCAGGGCAATGCCTTCGGCGGCGGCGTCGGCCTGATTTCGGCCTGCGACATGGCCATCGCCGTGTTCGACGCCCAGTTCGCCCTCACCGAGGTCAAGCTGGGCATCCTGCCCGCGGTGATCAGCCCCTACGTCATCGCTGCCATCGGCGCCCGCCGCGCCCGCCGCTACATGCTCAGCGCCGAGCGCTTTTCCGCCTCCGAGGCCTATCGCATCGGCCTGGTGCACGAGATGGTGCCCACCGAGGAAGACCTGGACAACGCCGTGGGCGAACTGGTGGACGCGCTGCTGCTGTGCGGGCCCAAGGCCCAGGGCGAGTGCAAGGACCTGATCCGCGCCGTGGCCGACCGCCCGGTGAGTGCCGAGGTGATCGAAGACACCGCCCGGCGCATCACCCGCATCCGCGCCTCGGAAGAAGGCCGGGAAGGCATGGCCTCCTTCCTGGAAAAGCGCAAGCCCGCCTGGGTGACGGACCTCGGCCTGGAATAAGCCGGACCGGCGTCAACACAACACCAATAATCTGGAAGGAGACACACCATGCCACAGCGCCGCGCCAAGGCCGCCCGCCCCGGGGAGGGCCGCCATGTTTGAGAAGATCCTCATCGCCAACCGGGGCGAGATCGCCTGCCGGGTGATCAAGACCGCGCGGCGGCTCGGCATCCGCACCGTGGCGGTCTATTCCGAGGCCGACGCCGGCGCCCGCCACGTGCGCCTGGCCGATGAGGCGGTGCTGATCGGCCCCGCCGCCGCGCGGGAATCCTATCTGCAAGGGCCGCGGATCATCGAAGCGGCGCGCAAGACCGGCGCCCAGGCCATCCACCCGGGCTATGGCTTCCTGTCGGAGAACGAGGCTTTCGCCGAAGCCTGCGCCGAGGCCGGGTTGGTGTTCATTGGCCCACCGGTGGCCGCCATCCGCGCCATGGGCTCCAAATCCGCCGCCAAGGCCCTGATGGAACAGGCCGGCGTACCGCTGACACCGGGTTACCACGGCGACAACCAGGCGCCTGAATTCCTCCAGCAACAGGCCGACGCCATAGGCTACCCGGTGCTGATCAAGGCCAGCGCCGGCGGCGGGGGCAAAGGCATGCGGCGGGTAGACCGGGCCGAGGACTTTGCCGATGCCCTGGCCTCCTGTCAGCGGGAGGCGGCAGCCAGCTTCGGCGACGACCGGGTGCTGGTGGAAAAATACCTGCTCCGGCCCCGCCACATTGAAATCCAGGTATTCGGAGACAGCCACGGCAACGTGGTGCATTTGTTCGAACGGGACTGCTCGGTACAGCGCCGCCACCAGAAGGTGCTGGAAGAAGCCCCCGCGCCGGGCATGACCAGCGCGCGCCGGGCCGCCATGGGCCAGGCGGCGGTGGACGCGGCCCGCGCCGTGGGCTACGTGGGCGCGGGCACGGTGGAGTTCATCGCCGACCAGGGTGGCACGTTCTACTTCATGGAGATGAACACCCGGCTGCAGGTGGAGCACCCGGTCACCGAGATGATCACCGGGCTGGACCTGGTGGAATGGCAACTCCGGGTGGCCGCCGGCGAACCCCTGCCCCTGCCCCAGGAGCGGCTGGGGATCCGCGGCCACGCACTGGAAGCCCGCATCTACGCCGAAGACCCGGCCAAGGGCTTCCTGCCGTCCACGGGGCGGCTCAGCCACCTCTCGCCCCCCGAGGAATCGGTGCATGTGCGCGTGGATACGGGCGTGGACGAGGGCGACGCCATCAGCCCCCACTACGACCCGATGATCGCCAAGCTCATCGTCTGGGACGCCAATCGGGAACGAGCCCTGTCGCGCATGTTGCAGGCCCTGGCCCGCTACCGGGTGGTGGGCGTGGCCAACAACATCGGTTTTCTCTCCCGGCTGGTGGCCTGCCCGTCCTTCGCCGGGGCCGACCTGGATACCGGGCTGATCGAGCGGGAACAGGCCAACCTGTTCCCGGAAACCGAAACCCTGCCCCGGGAAGTCTGGCTGCTGGCGGCCCTGGGCGAGCTGCAGCGGGAAAGCCGCAGCAACGGCGCGCGGAGCGATTCGCCGTGGGCGGCGCGGGACGGCTGGCGGCTCAACAGCGACGCCCAGCGCCGGCTGCTGTTCCGGGCCGACGAGGCGCAGGCGGAGATCACCGTCACCTACGGCCGGGACGGCTACGGCCTGACCCTGGACGGGCTGACCAGTGAGGCCCGGGGCGAGCTGGACGACCGCGGCCAGCTCCTGGCGGAACTGGATGGCCAACGCCTGTCGCTCACCGTCGTGGCCGCGGGCGAAAAGCGCCATGTTTTCCTGCAGGGCCGCGCCCACGTGCTGGCCCGGGTGGACCCGCTGCATGTGGGCGGCGAAGGCGGCGGCGCCGAGGGCGGCCTGCTCGCGCCCATGCCGGGCAAGGTGATCGCCCTGCTTGCGGAACCCGGCAAGCAGGTGGAAAAAGGCGCGCCCCTGCTGGTGCTGGAAGCCATGAAGATGGAGCACACCATCACCGCCCCGGCGGCAGGCACCTTGGTGAGTTTCCGCTTCGGGGTGGGAGATCAGGTAAGCGACGGGGCCGAACTGGTGGAATTCGCGGCCGGCTGAGGCCGGGGTTGGTATACTCGGGCACCTTCGCCCATCTCGGCATGGCTTTGAGCGCCGCGCCAGACGGGCGTCCCGGGCTCATCAGCGGGGCTGCCCCGCCGCTCGCTGCGGCGGCAATACCCCGGGGGGATCCGCCCGGGCAACCGTTGCCCCAGCAACCCATACCAGCCGTCGGCCGCCGCATGTGAGCGGAGGATAGAAACGGTGCTCAACGGAGAATACACACCCATGGCCATCCCCGGCAGGGTACGCATTGTCGAGGTCGGCCCGCGTGACGGGCTGCAGAACGAACCCACCCCGGTCCCCACTCCGGTCAAGCAGGCACTGATCCAGCGCCTGGCGGGCGCCGGACTCAAGGCCATCGAAGCCACCGCCTTCGTCTCGCCCAAGTGGGTGCCGCAGATGGCGGACAACGCACAGATCATGGCCAGCCTGCCGGACACCCCGGGCATTGCCTATCCGGTGCTGGTGCCCAATCTCAAGGGACTGGAACAGGCGCTGGCGGCTGGCGCCCGGGAAGTGGCCGTATTCGGAGCGGCCTCGGAAGCCTTCTCCCAGAAGAACATCAACTGCAGCATCGCCGAAAGCCTGGAGCGCTTCCGCCCGGTGGTGGAGGCCGCCCACAAGGCCGACGTCAAGGTACGCGGCTACGTCTCCTGCGTGCAGGGCTGCCCGTACCAGGGCGAGGTCAAGCCTGAAGCCGTGGCCGAGGTCGCCTGGCGCTTGTTCGAGATGGGCTGTTACGAGGTGAGCCTGGGCGACACCATCGGCGTGGGCACGCCCGGCAAGGTGCAGCGGATGATCGAGGTGGTCGCCCGGCGGGTGCCGATCAAAAAGCTGGCCGGTCACTACCACGACACCTGGGGCCAGGCGCTGGTGAATATCTACGCGTCCATGGAGCTGGGGGTCGCCACCTTCGACAGCTCCGTGGCCGGCCTCGGGGGCTGCCCCTACGCCAAGGGCGCCTCGGGCAATGTGGCCACGGAAGACGTGGTCTACATGCTCAACGGGCTGGGTGTGGACACGGGCATCGATCTGGCCGCCCTGGTGGACACCGCCGGCTGGATCAGCGAGCAGTTGGGCCGGCCGCCGGCCTCGCGCACCGCCCGGGCCATGCTGGCTGCGGGCAAAGGCGGTTGCGCCGCCTAGTGCCCGCGCGGCGCCGGAGCAATCGGGGCGCCGCGACGGACAGGCATATCCACCTCACGCCCATGGCCATCACTTCGCCCTGCATCAATATCTGCCGCATGGACCCGGAGAGCGGCCTGTGCATCGGCTGCCTGCGGACCATCGGCGAGATCGCCGCCTGGGGGGGCGCCTCGGACGCGGAAAAGCTGGCCGTGCTGGCCAGCATCCAGATCCGGCGGGCGGGCCAGGGCACCCCTCCGGACGATCCGGCCGGCCGGCCGGTCACATCTTGAAGCGGATCCCCAGAGCGGTGACAAAAGGCCGGTTACACGCTTCGCAGATGTAGTGACGGCTGCCGGGCACCAGCTTCATGCGGAAGCTGCGCAGGGTACGCATGGCCACCCCGTGGCCACAGTGGGGACAGCGCAGGGCCTTGGCCCGAATGTCTTGGTTCATGCCGTTTCTTCCAGAAGTTTGGGAGCGCGGGGCGCCACCTCGCGCCGCCGCACCCCTCGTTACGACCGGAACGACTCCGGGCTTGAGCGCTTGACACTTCCCCCTCCCGCCCCCAAGTAAGCCCATCGGGAACTGCTTGCTGCAGTGCAAGGTCTTTTTTGTAATCGCCTCCGGGCATGCTCCGCCCGTCCGCGACCTCGCGGCGGCCCGGCCAGTTGGCCCAAACTTTTCCCTGGAATTCCCCGTCATGAAGGAAGCAATGACCGAGGTCCTCGGTGGTCTGGCCGACCCGGCCGGCGACCGGGTGGCCCTGCTCACCGAACTGGTGGGCCTGCTCCGCCCGGCACGGGCAGACGACGTGCAGACCGCCACCCATGCCGTGCGCGCGCTCACCTACCTGCTGGCCTTCCGCCCCGAAATGCGCGCCGCCCTGCGCCTGGCGCTGGCCGAGTTGTTTGCCCGCACGCGGCAGACCCATCTCTACGTATCCACCGGCATTCTGCCGCCCACGGGCTTCTTTTCCGAAACGCGGCGGCGGATTTCCGGCGCCATCCTGCCCGAGGTAATCGACCGGGAGCAGCTCTCGGACGTGCTCTCCATGCTGTTTCACCGCAGCGACGATCACCTGTGGGTCGCCGGCGTCCCCGACGAGGTCTGGCAGGAACTGATCAGCGCCCTGCTGGGCCGGGACAGCGGCGCCTTCCCGGAAGGCGGGCGCATCCCCCTGCCGCTGGAGCACCTGCTCGAAGGCCTGCGCGTGCTGTCCTACCACGTGGCGGCCATCGGTCTGGACCCGGAGTTGCAGCGTATCCAGTCGGATCTGGCGGAGCACGAATCGCCCTTCCTCGCCCAGAACGTGGAGACCCAGGCCTACATTGCCCGCCTGCAGGCCTGGTGCCTGGACCCGGACACCGCCGTGGAGGACGACCGCCACCTGCGGGTGCTGCTCGATCAGTGCCTGACCGTGCTCTACCGCATCCGCCGCCGGGCCTCCCAGGCCGGCACCAGCATCCACCTCACCTTTGTGCTGGAGCGGCTGTGGCAACACTTGCGACGCATGGCGGACCTGCTGGCGGTGGCGGACTGCCTGCGCAGCGAACGCCGCCTGGCAGCCCTGGGGCCGGCCCTGGTGCCGCTGTTCAAGCGGCTGGTGAAGGGCGAATGCCAGAAGAACGACCTGCTGCTCTACTGGAAACGCAACGTGGAACTGCTGGCGCGGCGGGTGACGGAAAACGCCAGCCGCACCGGCGAGCACTACATCACCGACTCCCGCGGCGAATACCTGGCGATGCTCCGCTCCGCCATGGGCGCGGGCCTCATCATCGCCTGCATGGCAGGCATCAAGATGGTGCTGGGCAAGCAGCACTTCGCGCCCCTGTCCGAGGCCCTGGCCTTCTGCCTCAATTACGCGCTGGGCTTCGTGCTCATCCACATGCTGCACTTCACCGTGGCCACCAAACAGCCGGCCATGACCGCCAACGCCATCGCCGCCTCCATCGACGAGGCGGGCGGCCGCACCCGGGACCTGCACCGCCTGGCCCAGCTCATCGCCCGCACCGTGCGCAGCCAGCTCGCGGCCATCGTCGGCAACGTGTCGGTGGCGGTACCGGTGGCCATCGCCCTCACCTACGCCTTCCACCTCATCTCCGGCGGCCATTACCTCAACCCGGCCAAGGCAGAGCAACTGCTCGCCGATGTGCACCCGCTCTCCAGCGGTTCCCCGGCCTATGCGGCCATCGCCGGGGTGTTCCTGTTCCTGGCGGGGTTGGTGGCGGGCTACTACGACAACCTTTCGGCCTACAACCGCATCCCGGAACGGCTCAAGCAGCTTGGCTGGGCCCGGCGCCTGCTCGGCCAGCCCCGGCTCAACCGCGTGGCGGATTACATCGGGGACAACCTGGGGGCGCTGGCCGGCAACTTCTTCTTCGGTTTCATGCTCGGTGGCGGCTACGCCATCGGCGTGCTCTTCGGCCTGCCCGTGGATATCCGCCACATCGCCTTTTCCTCCGCCAACCTGGGCTACTCGGTGGCCAGCCTGGACTTCCAGATCCACTGGCAGCCGGTAGCGGTGGCGGCCCTGGGGGTGATGATCATCGGCCTCATCAACCTGGCGGTGAGTTTTTCCCTCGCCATGCTGGTGGCCCTGCGCGCCCGCCGGGTGAGCTTTGCCCAGGGGCGCAACCTGCTGCGCTTGCTGGGCCTGATGTTCCTGCGCCAGCCCCGGGCCTTCCTGCTCCCGCCGGTGGCCGCACCCGCCGCCCCGCCGCCCGCCGCCCTGCCCGCACCCGCATCCGCGAATGGCAACAGCGGCGTGCCCGGCGCCGGCCCGGTGCGGGAGGCGCAAGCGTGAGCCGCCCGGTGAACCCGGCCCAGCCACCGCTCTGCCT
>DAITAZ010000027.1:0-13019 GCA_036824045.1 Rhodocyclaceae bacterium | reverse complement strand
CGGGAGGCGCAAGCGTGAGCCGCCCGGTGAACCCGGCCCAGCCACCGCTCTGCCTGGGCCCCGCCACCCGGGCCGACGCCCCGGCCATCCTCGCCCTCCAGCACCAGGCCTATCAATCCGAGGCCCGCCTGTACCAGGACTGGACCCTGCCGCCACTGACCCAGACGCTGGCGGAACTGGAAGCGGAGTTCGACGCCTTCACCGTGCTCAAGGCGGAACAGGATGGGCGGCTGGCGGGGTCGGTCCGGGCCCGGCGGGAAGGCGACGCCTGGGCCATCGGGCGGCTCGTCGTCGCCCCCGGGCAGCAAGGCCGGGGCATCGGCACCCGGCTGCTGGGCGCCATCGAGGCCCTGGCGGGAGATGCCCGCCGTTGCGTGCTGTTTACCGGCAGCCGCAGCGTGGCCAACCTCCGCCTCTACCAGCGACTGGGTTACTGCGTCACCCACACCGTGGCGGTCAATGCGCGGCTCGCCCTGACCTACCTGGAAAAGATCCGGGCCTGACCGGCAGGCGCGGGCGCTGGGGCCGACGTAAAATCCCGGACACCCCCAACGCACACCAACAGGCCGGCAGCATGGAAGAGAACGAATCGCCCTGCGTGGGCATCTGCGAAATCGACCCGGAGAGCGAAACCTGCATCGGCTGCGGGCGCAGCGCCGACGAGATCTTCGGCCGGGACGACCAACCCGCCGACAGCCAGACCCGCCCGGCCTCCGGGCCCACCCCGGACGAACGCCCGGTGGGGCCGCTGCCGGGCACGGCCGGCCACCGCTGAGCGCCCTTCGCCGTGATCGTCCGCCCCCGCCCGCACTGGGTGCGCCTGCTCTTCGTGTGGCATGGCTCGGTGCTGCCGCGCATCCTGCCGCAACTGGCGGCGGTGGTCGGCTTTTCCATCCTGGTGGCCGGCTCCCACGGCCATCTCTTTGAATGGAAAGTGCCCCTCAACGCCACGCCCTTCACCCTGATTGGCGTCGCCCTGGCCATCTTCCTCGGCTTTCGCATCAACGCCAGTTACGAGCGCTACTGGGAGGCTCGCAAGCTGTGGGGCACCGTCCTCATCGAGTGCCGTACCCTCGCCCGCCAGGCGCTCACCCTGAGCACGGCCCCGGAAGGCGCCCGATCCTTCGTGCTGGGCCTGGTGGCCTTTGGCGAGGCGCTCAAGCACCAGTTGCGGGGTTCCGACCCCCGGGGCAGCCTGCGCCGGCTGTTGCCCCCTGCCGCCCAGGCTGAAGTCATCGCGGCCGAACACCGCCCCAACCGGCTGCTGCTCTGGCTGGCCCGCTGGCTGGCGGAAGCACGCCGGGGCGGCCAGCTCGACCCCATCCTCGCCGCCACCATGGAGCCGCCCCTGGCGCGGCTCACGGACGCCATGACCGGCTGCGAACGCATTGCCGGCACACCCATCCCGTTTACCTACACGGTGATCATCCACCGCACGGTGTATTTCTACAGTTTCCTGCTGCCCTTCGGCCTGGTGGATGGCATCGGGGTGATGACCCCCGTGGTGGTGGGCTTTGTCGCCTACACCTTTTTCGCCCTTGAAGCCCTCTCCGACGAAATCGAGGAGCCCTTCGGCACCCAGCCCAACGATCTGGCGCTGGACGCCATCACCGTGACCCTGGAGCGCAGCCTGCGGGAAATGCTGGGCGACACCGACCTGCCCGAGGCGCCCAAGGCGTTCGACTACGTGATCACCTGACCCGGGCCGGCCCGCCGGCCTCCCCTGCAAGGAACGAGCATGAGCAAGACCAATGGCCACAGCGGAACCTGCAGCGTCTGCGGGCGCCGCCTGCCGGACCAGGATCTGGTGGCGGGCGGGCTGGTGCGGGAGGCGGTGGCACGCCTGATCCGCCACGAGCACCCGGGCTGGACGGATACGGACCGCATCTGCCGGGAAGACCTGGCCCGCTACCGCAGCCGCTTCGTGCAAAGCCTGCTGGAATCGGAGAAAGGCGAGCTGACCGCGCTGGAGCAGGAAGTGCTCAACAGCCTGGAGCATCACCAGACAGTTTCCTCCGACGTGGACCGGGAGTTCGCCGAGGACTGGAGCTTCGGCGAACGCCTGGCCGACCGCATCGCCACCTTTGGCGGAAGCTGGACCTTCCTGATCTGCTTCAGCCTCTTCCTGGCGGCCTGGATCACCGTGAATTCCCTGGTGCTGTGGTGGCGACCGGTGGACCCCTACCCCTACATCCTGCTCAATCTGGTGCTCTCCTGCCTTGCCGCCGTGCAAGCGCCCATCATCATGATGAGCCAGAACCGGCAGGAGGCCAAAGACCGGCTGCGAGCGCGCAACGACTACCAGGTGAACCTCAAGGCCGAGCTGGAAATCCGCCATCTGCACGAGAAAGTGGACCACCTGCTCTCCCACCAGTGGGAGCGGTTGGTGGAAATCCAGCAGGTGCAGCTCGACCTGCTCAGCGAGCTGCGCCGGGGCCGCTAGAGCCCGGCGCCCCGCGCGTGGGCGTGGGCGCACACCCGGTCCCCAGGGGCACGACAGCCCGCCCAGGGGCCGTGATACCGGGCCTTCAGCCCGCCCGCAACCGGGCCGTATGATGGCAGGCCATGCTGCCCGGAACCTCGCCCATGCCTGCCCCCGCCGCCGAACCGAAGATGCGCTCCATCGAGGGCGCCCGCGCCCTGGCCGCCATGGCCGTGGCCCTGATGCACTGCGCCAACCTGATGCGGGTGGAGCACTTCAGCGGCCACGTGGGGCTGGGGGGCTTGTTCGACTTCGGCTACGTGGGGGTGGATTTCTTTTTCGTGCTCTCAGGCTTCATCATCGCCTACGTGCACCACGCCGACCTGGGCCGCCCCGCCGCGGCCCCCGCTTACCTGTGGCGGCGGCTCTCCCGGGTGTATCCCATCTTCTGGGTGTGCCTGGTGCTGCAGATCCTGGTGGTGGCTGGTGGGCGCCTGGTGCTGGGCAAGCCCACGGGCATCGATTTCGCCCCGGTGGACATCGCCTCCACCTGGCTGCTGGCGCAGATCGTGCCGCCCAAGTTCGTCGAGGTGGCCTGGTCGCTCCAGTACGAGGTGCTGTTCTACCTGGCCTTCACCCTGCTCATCTTCAGCAAGCGGCTGGGACTGGCCCTGCTGGGGCTGTGGACCGCCGTGGTCATCGCCGGCATCGCCGGACTGCACAGCCTCCCGGCCCTCATCCTCAAAAGCCCCCATTGCCTGCAGTTTGTCGCCGGCATCGGTATCGGCCTGCTGGTGCGGGCCCGCAGTTTTCCTCGGCTCGGCCGGGGCGCACTGGCCGGGGCGATCGCCCTCCTGGTGCTGGCGGTGGTCTATGAGATGAACTGGAGCCCCCAGCCCCACCGCTGGGACGGCCGGCTGGCGCTGGGCCT
The DNA here is from genome assembly GCA_036824045.1 of Rhodocyclaceae bacterium. Taxonomy (GTDB): domain Bacteria; phylum Pseudomonadota; class Gammaproteobacteria; order Burkholderiales; family Rhodocyclaceae; genus DAITAZ01. The sequence continues at coordinate 9,666 of DAITAZ010000027.1, read as the reverse complement.
GGGCTCCGCCGCGGTCCTCTTCGCCCTGGTGGAGCTGGAAAAGCGCCATGCCCTGCGCACCCCCGCCTGGCTGCACCGGCTGGGCTCGGTGTCCTACAGCATCTATCTCTCCCACATCATGTTCATCAACCTCATCTTCTCGCTACTGCTCAAGTTCGGCTGGTATCACCGCCTGCCCGAAGGCGCCGTCTTTGCCCTTGGCTTCGCCGGCGCCATGGCCGGGGCGATGGCGCTGGGCTTCACGGTGGAGCTGCCGCTGGTCAACCGTCTCAAGCCCCTGGTGGGGCGGCCAGCGCCGGGGCGATGACACCACACGCCCCCAGCCCGGAGCCCTACATCCCGGCGTGCCGGGCTTTCAGCGCCTGATAGCAGTCGCAGCAGACCAGGGCCGCATCGCAGAAGGCCTCGAAGGCCGGGGTGATCTCCCCCTCGGCCACGAACAGCGCCTCGCAGGCTTCGCACCAGGCCTGCAGGTCGGCGGGGTCATCGCTGTTTTCGACGAAACCGACCACCCGGTCCTGGGCAGTCAGCATGTGGCGGCAGACCACCGCGCCCACGCGGGCACCGTGCCGGTCGCAATGCACCATCGGGTCGGACAAGGCGGAAGATTCGGACATGGCGGCTCACCTGGACAATGTGTTCCGCTATTCATCGGCCATTTCCGCCAGGTGTTGAGCCCTGCACGCCCGCCGCAATGGCCCGGCTGCGCCGCCGCCAAGCCGCCTACCCCAGCACCGTCACCACCACGGAACGCTGGTGCCCGCTGGCGCGGTGTTCCCAGAGGAAGATGCCTTGCCAGGTGCCCAGCAGCAGCCGGCCGTCGGCGACGGGGACGGTAAGGCTGACTTCGGTGAGGACGCTGCGGGCATGGGCCGCCATGTCGTCCGGGCCTTCCAGATCGTGGCGGTAGGCGGGGTCGCCGTCCGGGGCCAGGCGGGCGAGGAGGGTTTCCAGATCGCGGCGCACGTCCGGGTCGGCGTTTTCGGTGACCAGCAGGGCGCAACTGGTGTGCAGGACAAAGATGTGGGCCACGCCGGCGGTTACGCCGGAGGCGCGCACCACGCGGGCAACGTCCTGGCTGATGTTGTGGGTGCCGCGACCGCGGGTGCCGAAGGTGAGGATCTCCTGGTACGCCATCACAAACCCCGTGCCCAGGACGGGCGCAGAGAGGCAAACTCGGGCGCATCGATGGCGGCGCGCACCCGGGCGAGCAGGCGTTCCTTTTCGGCGCCGAGGGTGCCCTTGAGCACCAGCCAGTTGGAAGCGTGATCGGAGCGGAAAACGGTGCGGCGCAGCTCCAGCGCGGTCAGGAAGCGCTCCATCTCGCGAAACAATCCGGGTTGATCGAGGGGTTCCCATTCCGGGTAATCGGCACGGAAGCGCGCTTCGCCCTTGGGGAAGCTCACCACCAGCGTCGCCAGATACTCGGGCTGGGTGGCATTGGCGAGCCGAGCCGAGTTGTCGGCGTGCCGGGCGCTGTAGGCATGGCCGCCCAGGCCGTTGAGGATCATCACCGAGCGGGTGATGGCGGCCTCGCCCAGCTTGTCCAGCGCTTCCCGGGTGCTGTCGAAGGTTTCTCCCTTGTTCACCTTGGCCAGCACGGTGTCGTCGCCGGATTCGGCGCCCACGTAGACCATGGTGAGGCCGGCCTGGCGCAGGCTGGCCAGTTCGGCCACCGTTTTCTTGCGCAGATTGCGCGGCAGGCAATAGCTGGAGACCCGGCGCACGGCGGGCAGATGGGTGCGGATGGCGTCCAGGATGCCAAGCAGCCGCCGGGTCGGCAGCACCAGGGCATCTCCGTCGGCCAGGAACACCCGCCGCACCCGGGCGCCGTAGGCCTCGCCGCAGCGGCGGATGCTCTCCAGCACTTCATCCTCGGCGCGGGCGCGGAAGGCCTTCTGCGGAGCGGTATACATCTCGCAGAAAGTGCAGCGATTCCAGGAGCAGCCGTCGGTGACGGGAAGGATAAGGGATTCCGCCTCGCTGGGCGGGCGGAACACGGGCTCGACGTAGCGGATGGGGGACTGGAACGGGGGCGGCATGGCTCTCGGAGGGGTGACAACACCCGGCCATTCTACGAAATCGCCGCCCCGGCGGCAGGCTTCAGGGCTGCAGCAGCGGCCAGGCCAGGTCCTTGTCGGCGATCACCACCGGCTGGGCGGGCCACTGGATGCCGATGGCCGGGTCGTCCCAACGCATGCCGCTCTGGGCTTCCGGGTGGTAGAAGGCACCCATCTGGTAGAACACCGAGACGTCGTCGGTGAGGGTGATGAAGCCGTGGGCAAAGCCCTCGGGGATCATCATCATCCGGTTGTTGTCGGCGGAAAGCGTTTCGCCGAACCACTGGCGGCAGGTGGGCGATCCGGGCCGCAGGTCCACGATCACGTCCCACATGGCGCCCTGGGCGCAGCGCACCAGCTTGGCCTCGGCATGGGGGGCCACCTGGAAGTGCATGCCGCGCAGGGTACCTTTCACCCGATTCACGGAAAGATTGCACTGAGCCACGTTCATGGATATACCGTGTTCCGCGAATTCCCGGGCGCAGTAGGTCCGGGCGAAGGAGCCGCGGGCGTCCCCCCGGGGCTCCAGTTCAATGACAAATGCGCCGGCCAGGGGGGTGGGGTGAAAGATCATTGTCGGTCTCTCCAGATTGAATTCGGTGTGCGGCCGGCATGGTGCGCCGGGCCGGCGGGAGGGTCAATCCCGCCCCGCTTGCCCAGCGGGCATCCGTCACACCCTGCCGCCACGCGGCCGGCCCGGCTCCTGCCATGACCCTGCCAGAACCCCCTAACGGCGCCGCCCTCGTCCCCCTGAAGCCCCATCCCGCCGTGCCCGCCCCGGCGCTGGCCCTCCACGCCAGCGCCCGCCGCACCGCCGATGGCGGGCTGGAACTGCGCTACCAACTGAGCGGCCCGCTCGCGGCCCTGCGCCTGCCCGAACCCGCCCCCCCCGCCCCCCGGGATGGCCTGTGGCAGCACACCTGCTTTGAAGCCTTCGTCGGCGCGGCCGGCGCGCGCGCCTACCGGGAATTCAACTTCGCCCCTTCCGGCGCGTGGGCTGCCTACGCCTTCCACGACACCCGCCAGCGCCAGCCCGCCGAACTGCCCGCACCCCGGGCCTGCTGGGCGGGCACCGCCGAGGGTCTGGTGCTCACCGCGCGGCTCGGCCCCGCCGCCCTGCCCCCGGCGGGCCCGGCGCTGGAGATCGGCCTCACCGCCGTGATCGAGACCTGCGACGGCGCGCTCAGCTACTGGGCCCTGCGCCATCCGGCCCCGGCGCCGGATTTTCACCACCGGGGCGGCTGGAGCCTGTGCCTGCCTCCGGCTCACCCCAGATCAGGAACCCCATGAAATTCGGAATTGAACGCCTGCTGGCCGATCCCGCCCAGCGCCGCCCCCTGGCCGGCCGCCGGCTGGCCCTGCTCGCCCACCCGGCCTCCGTCACCCGGGACCTCACCCACAGCCTGGACGCCCTGGCGGCCTTGCCCGGGCTGCGCCTGACAGCCGCCTTCGGCCCCCAGCACGGCCTGCGCGGCGACAAGCAGGACAACATGATGGAATCGCCGGATTTCGCCGATGCGCAGCTCGGCATTCCCGTGTTCAGCCTCTATGGCGAGGTACGCCGGCCCACCGACGCGATGATGGACAGCTTCGACGTGCTGCTGGTGGATCTGCAGGACCTGGGGTGCCGCATCTACACCTTCATCACCACCCTGCGCTACGTGCTGGAAGCCGCGGCCGCCCATGGCAAGGCAGTGTGGGTGCTGGACCGCCCCAACCCCGCCGGGCGACCGGTGGAAGGCAACCTGCTCGCACCCGGGTGGGAGAGCTTTGTCGGCGCCGGGCCGCTGCCCATGCGCCACGGCCTCACCATGGGGGAACTGGCCCGCTGGTTCGTGGCCACCCTGGGGCTGGACTTGGAATGCCAGGTGATCCCCATGGAAGGCTGGCAGCCCGACGCCGCGCCCGGTTACGGCTGGCCCCTGGGCGAGCGGAGCTGGGTGAACCCCAGCCCCAACGCGCCCAACCTGTCCATGGCCCGGGCCTACGCCGGCACGGTGATGCTGGAGGGCACCACCCTTTCCGAGGGCCGGGGCACCACCCGGCCGCTGGAACTCTTCGGTGCGCCGGATGTGGACGCCCGCCGGGTGCTGGGCGAGATGCAGGCGCTGGCGCCGGACTGGCTGGCGGGCTGCCGGCTGCGGGAGTGCTGGTTCGAGCCCACCTTCCACAAGCACGCGGGCACGCTCTGCCACGGGGTGCAGATCCATGTGGAAGACCCGGGCCACTACGACCACGCCGCGTTCCGCCCCTGGCGGCTGCAGGCGGCGGCATTCAAGGCCATCCGCCGGCTCTACCCGGACTACCCCCTGTGGCGGGATTTCGGGTACGAGTACGAGTTCGACCGCCTGGCCATCGACCTCATCAACGGCGGCCCGCTGCTGCGGCAGTGGGTGGACGACCCGGCCAGCACCCCGGCGGACCTGGAAGCCTGGGCCGGGCCGGACGAAGCCGCCTGGCTCGACGCCCGCCGCCCCTTCCTGCTCTACTGACCGGCCCGGCGCGCAACAAAAAAGGGCGCCGCGGCGCCCTTGCAGCGGATGTGCCGGGGATCAGCGGGTCTTGTTCGGGTGCCAGTAGAGGAACTTGGCGTAGATATCCACGTCCTTGGTCTCCCGCAGGAAGAACAGGCCGATCAGCGCGCACAGGCCGGCGATCACGATGGGGTACCACAGGCCGTGGTAGATGTCCCCGTTCTGGGCCACCATGGCGAAGGCAATGGTGGGCATGAGCCCCCCGAACCAGCCGTTGCCCACGTGGTAGGCCAGGCTCAGGGAGCTGTAGCGGATGCGGGTGGGGAACAGCTCCACCAGCATGGCGGCGATGGGGCCGTACACCATGGTCACGTACAGCACCAGGATGGCCAGGATCAGCACGATGCGGACGGAGTCCATCTTCGCCGGGTCCGCCTTGGCGGGGTAGCCCGCGGCGTTCAGGGCGTCGCCCAGGGCCGCGCGGAACTCTGCCAGCGCCTTGCTGCTTTCCTCGTCGAACCGGGCCTTGTCGGCCATGAGCTTGAGGGTGGGCGGGGTCAGGCGCACGTCGCCCACCATCACCAGCGTCGGTTCGCCCGCCGGCAGGGGCTCGTTGCTGTAGCTGGCGGCGGACTGGGCCAGGGCGCGCTTGGCGATGTCGCAGGCGGAGGTGAAATCCACCTCCCGGGCGATGGGGCTGCCCTGGAAGGAGCAGGTGGCCGGGTCCGCCTTGAGCACGATGCGGGCCGAAGCCTGGGCCCGGGCCAGGTCCGGGTTGGCGGCTTCGGTCAGTTCCCGGAACAGCGAGGTGTAGGTCAGCGCCGCCAGCAGCAGGCCCGCGAGGATGATGGGCTTGCGTCCCACCCGGTCCGACAGGCTGCCGAACACCAAGAAAAACGGCGTGGCAATCACCAGCGCCAGGGCCAGCAACAGGTTGGCCGTCTGGCTATCCACCTTGAGCACGCCGGTGAGGAAGAACAGGGTGTAGAACTGGCCGGTGTACCAGACCACCGCCTGCCCGGCCACGAGGCCGAAGAGGGCGATGAGCACGATGCGCAGGTTCTGCCACTGACCGAAGGATTCGGAAAGCGGCGCGTCGGAGAGCTTGCCCTCGTCCTTCATCTTCTGGAACGCCGGGCTCTCCGACATGGAAAGCCGCACCCAGACGCTGATCCCCAGCAGCACCACGGAAAGGATGAAGGGGATGCGCCAGCCCACGTCGGCAAAGGCCGCCTCGCCCATCACTGAACGGATGCCCATGATCACCAGCAGCGACAGCAGCAGGCCCAGGGTGGCGGTGGTCTGGATCCAGGAGGTGTAGGCTCCCCGCTTGCCCTGGGGCGCGTGTTCCGCCACGTAGGTGGCCGCGCCGCCGTATTCCCCGCCCAGCGCCAGGCCCTGCAGCAGGCGCAGGGCGATCAGGATGATCGGCGCGGCGATGCCAATGCTGTTGTAGCCCGGAAGGATGCCCACCAGGAAGGTGGAGGCACCCATGAGGATGATGGTGAGCAGGAAGGTGTATTTGCGCCCGGCCAGATCCCCCAGCCGCCCGAACACCAGGGCGCCGAAGGGCCGCACGATGAAGCCGGCGGCGAAGGCCAGGAGGGCGAAGATGAAGGCCGCCGTCGGGTCCAGCGGGGCAAAGAACTGCTGGGCGATGATGGGCGCCAGCGAACCGTAGAGGTAGAAGTCGTACCACTCGAAAACCGTGCCGAGGGACGAGGCGAAGATGACTTTCTTCTCCTCCCGGCTCATGGGGGCGTGGGGGTCATGCTCGGCTGCTGGGTGGCTGGCCATGGGTAGAGTCTCCAGTGCGCCCGGCCTGGCGCCGGGGTGGCGCGGCCGGGCTTGTCACGTGTCGTCGGGGCTACAGGGGTGCGGCTGCACGCCGCGGGGGGCGGTCGCGCGGCCCCCGGCTACATGGCCGAGAGCAAGCGCTTGGGCGAAAAGGCACGGGCCTCCGGCAGGCGTTCCGCCGCCTGCAGGCCCCGCGCCAGGATCTGGTCCGCGCCCGCCCGGCCAAAGGCCTGGTTGAGGGCGACGAACAGCACCCGCACCAGGGCCGCCAGTTCCAGCGACAGGCCGGGCAGCGCCCAGTCCGCCTGCTGGGGCTGCTGCCAGGCCGCACGGAAGGCGTCCTTCAGGGCGGGGGAGACGTCGGAGCGAGCCAGTTCGGCCACCGCGTCGCGCCCCACCTCGGCCAGGGCGTCCGGGTGATAGACGGGAATCTCCGCCACGATCGAGCGGACCACGGCGGCAAACACCAACGGGGGCTCGCCGGGCAGCACCGAGGCCACCGGGGCGGGCGCCGCCGGCGCTACGGCGGGTGGGGGTTCGGGCGCCGGCGGTGGCGCGTAGGCCATCACCGGGGGTGGCGGCGGGGCCGCGTAGGCAGGCCGGGGCGCGGCGAACACCGGCGCAGCGGCGCGGCCTGGGGGCAGCGGGTCCGGCGGCAGGCTGGACTCCGGCGCCCGCAGCGCGGCGTAAAAAGCGGTGTAGAGCCGCTTGCAGGTGGCGGGGTCGAACATGTTGCGCTGACCCACCGCGTCCACATAGGCCAGCATGTCGGAAATGCTGTCCCCGCGCAGCAGCTCCCGTTGCAGGAGAACCGCCTCCTGCAGGGCAGCTTCATCGAGAAAATCACCGAACGCGGCGGCGGCCGCGCGGCGTCTGAGCGTCATGGCGTCTAGGGCCATTTGTCCCTCCGTCCCTGGGGCTTGATCAGTTGTTTATCTTTTTGTTTATTTAGCGCAATCTTACCTGCCAACGGCGCCGACGGCGAGCCCGCCCGGCGTGGCCCCTAGCCAGCACTCGCACTCGGGCCAGCCAGCTTGCATGGCGCCCGCCCTCGCCACACCCGACATCGGCACCCGGCTGGCCTAGAATGGCGAGCCCTGCCTTGATAGCACTCACCTACCCATGTCCCTGCGCCCCTGCCTGATCGCCCTGTTGTGCGGCCTCGCCCAACTGCTCCCCGCTTCCGCCACCGCCGCCGACGTGCGCATCACCCTGCTGCAGGTCAACGACGTATACCAGACCACGCCGGTGGACAAAGGCAAACGCGGAGGCCTGGCGCGGCTGGCCACCCTCAAGGAGCGGGTGCAGGCGGAATCCCCCCACACCCTGATGGTGCTGGGTGGCGATACCCTCTCCCCCTCGGTCGCCTCCAACACCTTCAAGGGCGCGCAGATGGTGGCGGCCTGGAACGCCCTGCCGCTCGACCTGGCGGTGCTGGGCAACCACGAATTCGACTTCGGCCCGCAGGTGCTGCGCCAGCGGCTGGCGGAATCCCGCTTCACCTGGCTGGGCGCCAATGTGCTGGAACGGCGCAGCGGCCAACTGCTCCCCGGCCTCAAGGGCAGCGAAGTGCGGCGCCTGGGGGGCGTCAAGGTGGGCTTTCTGGGGGTGCTGACGGCGGACACCGCGCACGCCTCCAAGCCCGGCCCCACCGTGCGCTTTGCCGACCCCCTGGCCGCCGCCCGGCGCGAGGCCGCCCGCCTGCGCGCCGCCGGCGCCCGGGTGGTGGTGGCGCTCACCCACCTGACCCTGGAAGACGACCGCAAGCTCGCCCGCAGCGGCGTGGCCGACGTAATCCTGGGCGGCCACGAGCACACCCTGCTGCAAAGCCTGGCCGGGCGCACCCCCATCTTCAAGATGGGCTCCGACGCCCGCACCCTGGGCCGCATCGACCTGGTGGTGGACAGCCGCAGCAAGCGGCTCAAGCACGTGGACTGGGAAGCCATCCCCGTCACCGCCGACATCCCGGACGAACCGCGCACCGCCGCCGTGGTGGCCGAATACGAACAGCGCCTCTCGGAGCTGCTGGACGGTGAAGTGGGCGAAACCGCCGTCGAACTGGACGCCCGCCAGGCCAGCAACCGCAGCCGCGAAACCAACCTGGGCAACTACGTGGCGGACGTGTACCGGCGCATCACCGGGGCCGACGTGGCCATCGTCAACGGCGGCTCCATCCGCTCCAACACCACCTACGGCCCCGGGCGGCTGCGCAAGCGGGACCTGCTCGCCATCCTCCCCTTCGAAAACCCCATCGTGAAGCTGGAACTCACCGGCAAGCAGCTCCGCGCCGCGCTCGAACACGGCCTGGCCGAAATCGGCACCGCCACCGAGAGCGGGCGCTTCCCCCAGGTCTCCGGCCTGCAGCTCAGCTACGACCCCCGCCGCCCCGCCGGCCAGCGCATCACCCAGCTCACCGTGGCCGGCGCGCCCGCCGACGACAACGGCCGCTACAGCGTTGCCATCAGCGGCTACCTCGCCAGTGGCGGCGACGGCTACACCCAGTTCAAGGACGCCCGCACACTGATCTCCCTCGAAGACGCCCTCGTCGAACCCGCCGAAATGATCAACGCCCTCGCCGCGGACTCCCCCATCGCCCCCCAGGTCCAAGGCCGCATCCGCCGCGCCGACGCACCCCCCGGCCCATAACCCACACCCACCCCCGCCCGCCAAGCTGCGGGGTGCACGCCACCGCCTCGTCTTGCGCCCCTCCCCCGCTGCGGGAGGGGCCGGGGGAGAGGGCACCCCACCCTCCCCACACCCCTGTCGATCCCCGCCCCCCTCATCCGTCGTACACGACGGAGCAATCTCTCCTATCCTGAAACCACAACCCCGACCCCAGGAGCCCCACCATGACCACCCACACCATCCAACTCCACCGCGTACTCACCGCCCCCGCCGAACGCGTCTACCGCGCCTTCCTCGACCCCCACGCCCTGTGCAAATGGCTGCCCCCCCACGGCTTCACCGCCCACATGCTCGCCCAGGACGCCCGCCAAGGCGGCAGCTACCGCATGGCCTTCACCCACTTCGCCACCGGCCACAGCCACACCTTCGGCGGCCAGTACCTCGAACTCGTCCCCCACCAACGCCTGCGCTACACCGCCCAGTTCGACGACCCCGCCCTCCCCGGCACCATGCAAACCACCGTCCACCTCCGCCCCCTGCCCTGCGGCGTCGACGTCCACATCACCCAGGAAGGCATCCCCGAAGCCATCCCCCCGGAAAACTGCACCCTCGGCTGGCAGCAATCGCTGGCCCTGCTCGGACAACTGGTGGAAGGCGGGGAGGGGGCGTAGGCGGAACGGCGGGGAAGGATTGGGGAGGGGGCTGGGCGG
>DAITAZ010000068.1:0-9233 GCA_036824045.1 Rhodocyclaceae bacterium | reverse complement strand
GTGCCGGTGAACCACGAATGGTCGTGGGAGGATGCGTCGATCAATGCGTTGCTGGAGCAGGCGAACCGGGCGCTGGGCGAGTTGAATGCGTTTTCGCTGATCGTGCCGGACATCGACCTGTTCATCGAGATGCACGTGGTGAAGGAAGCGCAGACTTCCAGCCGCATCGAGGGGACGCAGACCGGCATCGACGAGGCGCTGATGCCGGAGGAGGATATCCGCCCCGAGAAGCGAGACGACTGGCGCGAGGTGCGCAATTACATCGACGCGGTTAACGTCGCCGTCAGCGAGCTGAACTCCCTGCCCTTGTCGAACCGGCTGCTCCGGCAGACCCACGAGATCCTGATGCGCGGCGTGCGCGGCGAGCACAAGCAGCCGGGGGAGTTCCGCAGCAGCCAGAACTGGATCGGGGGTTCGAGCCTGGCCGATGCCGCTTTCATTCCTCCGCACCCCGATGGCGTGCCGGAACTGATGGGCGATCTGGAGAAGTTCTGGCACAACGAGGCGGTCACGGTGCCGCATCTGGTACGCATCGCCATCAGCCATTACCAGTTCGAGACCATCCACCCGTTTTGCGACGGCAACGGCCGGATCGGCCGCCTGCTGATTCCGCTCTACCTGATCAGCCACGGCCTGTTGGCCAAGCCTTCGCTCTACCTCTCGGATTTCTTCGAGCGCAACCGGGCGAGCTATTACGATGCGCTGACGCGGGTGCGCGTATCCAATGATCTGATCCACTGGGTGCGTTTCTTTCTGGCTGGCGTGGCCGAGACGGCGGCCAAGGGCCGGGATGTCTTCCGGCAGATTCTGGCCTTGCGCACTGAATTCGAATCCGCCGTGCTGGGGCTGGGCAAGCGGGCTGGCAATGCGCGGGCGGCGCTCCATCTGCTCTACCGGCGCCCCATCGTTTCAGCGGGCGAGCTGGCAAAGGGCATCCAGGTCAGCCACCCGACGGCGAACGCCTTGATCCGCGATCTGGTGAAGATTGGTGTGCTGAAAGAAATTACGGGCTTGCAGAAGGGCCGGGTGTACTCCTTCGAAGCTTACTTAAGATTGTTTTTAATGTAAGAAAAACGGCTTTCCCTTACATTGAGCCGTTGCGTCTGAAAGTTTCCCCATGCCCGCCCTGCACCAGGAAATCCACTTCGAGTCAGCCATCTGCGCCCACCTGGGCCAGCATGGCTGGTTGTACGCCGAAGGCGATGCGGCCCACTACGATCGCCAGAACGCCTTGTTCCTGCCCGACCTGCTGGCCTGGGTGGAGCGCACCCAGCCGGATGCCTGGCAGGCGCTGACCAAGACCCACGGCGCCAGCCTGCCCAAGGTGCTGGCCGAGCGGGTGCGCAAATGCCTCTTTGATCAGGGCACGCTGGAAGTACTGCGCCGGGGGGTGGAGTTGGTGGGGCTGAAAAAGCCGTTGTCGCTGGTGCAGTTCAGGCCGGCGCTCGGCCTCAACCCGGCCATCCAGGCCGCCTACGCGGCCAACCGCCTGCGCGTGGTGCGGCAGGTGCATCACTCGCTCAACAACGCCAGCGAGGCGGTGGACCTGGTGCTGTTCGTCAATGGCGTGGCCGTGGCCACTGCCGAACTGAAATCCGACTTCACCCAGAGCGTCGGCGACGCTGTGGACCAGTACCGCTTCGACCGTCATCCGCAGCCCAGGGGCGGCCATGTGGAACCGCTGCTGGCTTTCCCCGGCGGGGCGCTGGTGCACTTTGCCGTCAGCCAGTCGGAAGTAATGATGACCACCAAGCTGGCGGGCACCAGCACCGTCTTCCTGCCCTTCAACCGGGGCAATGCCGGTGGCGCCGGCAACGCGCCCAATCCGTTCGGCTTTGCCACCTACTACCTGTGGGAGGAGGTCTGGCAGCGGGATAGCTGGCTGGAAATCCTTGGCCGCTATCTGACGGCCAGGCGCAACGACAAGAAGCAGCTCGCCGGCCTGATCTTCCCCCGTTATCACCAGCTCGACGCCACCCGCAAGCTGGTGGCGGACGTGCTGGAGCACGGTGCCGGCGGGCGCTACCTGATTCAACACTCGGCCGGCTCCGGCAAGACCAACTCGATTGCCTGGAGCGCTCACTTCCTGGCCGACCTGCACGATGGGGCGCACCAGAAGGTTTTCGACAGCGTGCTGGTGGTGTCCGACCGCACCGTGCTCGACGCCCAGTTGCAGGAAGCCATCTTCGACTTCCAGCGCACCACCGGCGTGGTGGCGACCATTACCGACGAGCATGGCAGCAAGAGCAGCCAGCTCGGCCAGGCGCTCAAGGACGGCAAGAAGATCATCGTCTGCACCATCCAGACCTTCCCCTTCGCGCTGGAAGCAGTGCAGAAGCTCGCAGCCACCGAGGGCAAACGTTTCGCGGTGATTGCCGACGAGGCGCACAGCTCGCAGACCGGCGAAGCGGCGGCCAAGCTGAAACAACTGCTCTCAGCCGAAGAATTGCAGGAACTGGCCGATGGCGGTGAAGTGGATACGGAAACGGTGCTGGCCGCCCAGATGGCAGCAAAAGCCAGCCAGGAAAAAAACATCACCTACCTGGCTTTCACCGCCACGCCCAAGCAGAAAACCCTGGAGTTGTTCGGCCGCAAGAACGCGGAGGGCCTGCCCGAGCCCTTCCACGTCTACTCCATGCGCCAGGCGATTGAGGAAGGTTTCATCCTCGACGTGCTGAAGAACTACACCCCCTACAAGATGGCCTTCAAGCTGGCCCACAACGGCAAGGAGTACGACGAGCAGCAGGTGGAGAAATCGGAAGCGCTGAAGGGCATCATGCAGTGGGTACGCCTGCACCCGTACAACATCAGCCAGAAAGTGCAGACCGTCGTCGAGCACTTCCGCGAGAACGTGCAGCCGCTGCTGGCCGGCCAGGCCAAGGCCATGGTGGTGGTGAGCTCGCGCCGCGAAGCGGTGCGCTGGCAGAAGGCCATCCGCGCTTACATTGGCAAGCGCAACTACGCCCTTGGCGTGCTGGTGGCGTTCTCGGGCGAGATCGACGACCCTGAGAGCTATCCCGCGCCGGTCACCGAAACGAGCAAAGGCCTGAACCCCGGCCTCAATGGGCGCGACATCCGCGACGCCTTTGCCGATCCCGGCTTCCACCTGCTCCTGGTGGCCAACAAATTCCAGACCGGCTTCGACCAGCCCTTGCTGTGCGGCATGTACGTGGACAAGCGGCTGGGCGGCATCCAGGCCGTGCAGACGCTGTCACGCCTCAACCGCGCCCATCCCGGCAAGGACACCACCTACATCCTCGATTTCGTCAACGAGCCCCAGGACATCCTGGCCGCCTTCAAGACCTATTACGAGACCGCTGAACTCGAAGCCAATACCGACCCGCACCGGGTGCTGGACCTACGCGCCAAGCTGGATGCCACGGGCTACTACGATGGTTTCGAGGTCGACCGTGTGGCCGAGGCCGAAACCAACCCCAAGGCCACCCAGGCCCAACTCAGCGCCGCCATCGCCCCGGTGGCCGACCGCCTGCTGAAACGCTACAAGGCCGCCCAGCACGAGAAAGCCACCGCCGAAGCCAACCACGACGAGAAAGCCGCCCAGGCAGCCAAGGACATCATGGCCGCACTGACCCTGTTCAAGGGCGACATGGGCGCTTTCAACCGGCTGTATGCCTTCCTGTCGCAGATTTTCGACTACGGCAATACCGACATCGAGAAGCGCTATCTCTTCTTCAAGCGCCTGATCCCGCTGCTCGACTTCGGGCGCGAGCGGGAAACGGTCGACCTGTCCAAGGTGACGCTGACCCACCACTCTTTGAGAAACAAGGGTCAGCAGACCCTGGACCTGAAGCAGGGCGAGGCACAGAAGCTGCCGCCGATGACCGAGACTGGCAGCGGCACGCTGCACGACAAGGAGAAGGCCTTCCTCGATGAAATCATCCAGAAGGTGAATGGCCTGTTCGAGGGGGAACTTTCGGACAACGACCAACTGGTCTACGTGAATGGTGTCCTGAAGGGGAAGCTGCTCGAGAACGAAACCCTGGTGCAGCAAGCTGCCAACAACACCAAGGAGCAGTTCGCCAATTCGCCGGACCTCTCGCAGGCACTGATGAACGCCATCATGGATGCACTGGAAGCACACACGGCCATGAGCAGCCAGGCGCTGGGCTCTGAGAGAATACGGGAGGGCTTGAAGGACACCCTGTTGGGCCCGGCGATGCTCTATGAGGCTTTGCGGGCAAGATCGGGGCGGGGCGAGGCGCACGTGTAGCCAGCCGCAAATGAAGAAGGGGGCCTCGGCCCCCTTCTTCGTTTCATGCGCGACCGGCGCCGAGAGCCGCCGGCAGAATCACCACAGCGTTTCCCGCTCGGGTGTGGCAGTGATCTTGTGGATGGTGAGGTCGGCGCCGTTGAATTCGTCCTCCGCGTCGAGGCGCAGCCCGAGGCTGGCCTTGAGCGCGCCATAGACTACCCCGCCAGCGACCAGGGCGATGCCCACGCCCATCAGCGTGCCGACGACCTGGGCTCCAAGGGCCACGCCACCGAGCCCCCCCAGGGCCTGACTGCCGAAGATGCCGGCGGCGACACCGCCCCACGCCCCGCAAAGGCCGTGTAGCGGCCACACGCCGAGCACGTCATCGATCTTCCAGCGGTTCTGGGTAAGGGTGAACATGTAGACGAACAGGGCGCCGGCGACGACGCCGGTGGCGAGCGCACCAATCGGGTGCATCACATCCGAGCCGGCGCACACGGCTACCAGACCGGCCAAGGGCCCGTTGTGCACGAAGCCCGGGTCGTTCCGGCCGATGAACAGCGCGGCGAGGGTGCCGCCCACCATGGCCATGAGCGAATTGACCGCCACAATGCCGGAAATCTTGTCCAGGGTCTGGGCTGACATGACGTTGAAGCCGAACCAGCCCACGGCCAGAATCCACGCCCCCAGGGCAAGGAAGGGAATGCTTGAGGGCGGGTGGGCGGCGATGCCGCCGTCCTTGCTGTAACGGCCCCGGCGGGCACCGAGCAGCACCACCGCGGTGAGGCCGATCCAGCCGCCAAAGGCGTGTACCACCACGGAGCCGGCGAAATCGTGGAACTCTTCGCCGAAGGTGGCTTTCAGCCAGGCCTGAATGCCGTAGGCCTGGTTCCAGGCAATGCCTTCAAAGAACGGATAGGCGAAGCCCACCAGCAGAAAGGTGGCCAGCAACTGGGGGTTGAACTTGGCCCGCTCGGCAATACCGCCGGAGACGATGGCGGGAATGGCCGCAGCGAAGGTCAGCAGAAAGAAGAACTTGACCAGGCCATAACCGCTTTGCTCGGCCAGCGTCGAGGCGCCGGTGAAGAAGTGGGTGCCATAGGCGATGCTGTAGCCGATGAAGAAGTAGGCAACGGTGGACACCGAGAAGTCACACAGGATCTTCACCAGGGCGTTGACCTGATTCTTCTTGCGCACGGTACCAAGTTCCAGGAAGGCAAACCCGGCATGCATGGCGAGTACCATGATGGCACCCAGAAGAATGAACACTACGTCTGCGGCTGTCTTGGCCTGCTCCATTTTGGGGCTCCACAAACTCAACGATGGGAGCCCTTGGAGCAAGAATCAAACCAACTTAGTGCATCTCTTGAAAATCACGCACTTAACAAGTGCCGCACCTTCCAGTCGACGGAATTACGCACCTATTACGTGCCTTTTCCAGGTTTGACGCACTGTTTTCGTGCGCACTACTGCGTCACGCCCATGGGGATCAACACCCACATCTGGCCCTTCTGCTTCATGCGGCCCGCCTGCAGCCCCGCCTCAGGCCCCGTGCCCCAGTAGAAATCGGCGCGGACTGCGCCTTTGATGGCGCCCCCTGTATCCTGGGCCAGCATCAGGCGGTTGAGCGGCTTGGGGGCATTGGGATGGGTGGTGGCCAGAAACACCGGCGCGCCGAGCGGTATGGCTTTGGTATCCACCGCCAGGCTGCGCCCCGGGGTCAGGGGCACGCCCAGGGTGCCAGGCGGCCCGGCCGTCCCGTTCCCCGGCAGCTCCCGGAAGAACACGTACGCCGGGTTGGCGTTGAGCAGTTCATCCACCCGCCCCGGATTGGCACGCGCCCAGCCCTTGATACCGTCCATGGAAGCCTGCTCGGCCTTCAACTCCCCGCGGTCGATCAGGTACTTTCCGATGGACTGGTAGGGGTAGCCATTGTGGTCCCCGTACCCCACCCGCGCCTGACCGCCATCCTCCAGTTGCAGTCGGCCCGAGCCCTGGACTTGCAGGAAGAACAACTCGATGGGGTCGGCGGCATAGAACAGCGCCTTGCCATTGAGCACGCCCTGGCGCGGCCCCATCAATTCGGCCCGGCTGTAGTAAGGCACAACGCGCTTGCCCTCGAGCCGGCCACGCAGACGCATGCCTTTCAGCTCGGGGTATTGCTCCCCCAGGTCGATGGTGAGCAGATCGTCCGGCGGCGCATAGAGGGGGTAGTTGAAAGCACGGGAGCGGCTACGGCTTGCCCGGATGATGGGTTCGTAATATCCGGTGACAAGCCCCTCGCGACTGCCGTCGCCATTGACCACCTGATAGGGCTGGAAGTTGGTTTCGAAAAACCGGCGGGCAGTCGCCGCATCGGCCCCGGCGAGCATCCGCCCCTCGGCACAGGGCTTGCGCCACGCCGCCTCCTTGAGCGCCGGGCAACTGGCCAGGAAGGCGCTCAGGGCGGGCACGGGGTCATCCTCCCCCCACCCCGGGAGCTGAGACCACCGGGCAGGCTGCAGGGGGCGCCCCTTGAGGGAGAGCGGCGGCCCGCTGGGCACGCCGGGGGTCGTCACCGGCGGCGGCGTTACGACGGGCGGGGTCGGGCAAGGCACGCACCCCGGGCAGCCCTGACACACGGACGTCGAGGGCCGGGGCTCGGCTGGCCCGCTGGGCGCGGGCGGGCGAGGGCCGCCGCCGCAACCGGCGAGCATCAGCCCGAAGGCGAGGCTGCCCCACAGGGCAAGATGGCGAATCACGTTCAATTTGCTAGAGTCGGGGCTTGGCGGAAGGGCGGGAGTATACCGCCCTGCACCGCAGCCATTGGCCCGGGAGGTACGTCAAACCATGTGGGTGATACTGCTGGAAGCCGGCGTGGCGCTTGCCCTGCTGCTTTTCATCGTGTGGTGGACCTGGCCCCGGAAGGATAGACAGGAGACCCGTGATGAGTGAATTCGCCCATTTCCTGGCCCGGATGGAGGCGCTGGTGGACCGGCTGGAGGCCGTCTTTCCCGGCCCGCCGCCCCCGACTGACTGGCGCGTCGCCGTGGCGTTCCGCTGGCGCAAGAAGGGCGGCCGGGGCTTCCTGCAACCGGTGACGCGACCGCACACTATCCGTCTGGACAACCTCCAGGATATCGACGAGCAAAAAAGACGGATCCACGAAAACACCCGCCAGTTCATCAAGGGACGCCGGGCCAACAATGTCCTGCTCACGGGCGCCAGAGGTACCGGCAAGTCCTCGCTGGTGAAGGCGCTGCTGCATGAGTACGCCAACCAGGGACTGCGCCTGATCGAGGTGGACAAGGGCGATCTGGCGGACCTGCTCGACATTGTGGAGCTGGTGAACAACCGCCCGGAGCGCTTCGTAATCTTTTGTGACGACCTTTCCTTCGAGGCATCGGAGCCCGGCTACAAGGCCCTGAAGAGTGTGCTGGATGGCTCCGTGGCCAGCGTGCCGGACAACGTGCTCATCTACGCCACCTCGAACCGGCGCCACCTCATGCCCGAGTTCATGGCCGAAAACCTGGAAACCCGCCACGTGGGGGACGAAATCCACCCGGGCGAAACGGTGGAAGAAAAGATTTCGCTGTCCGAGCGTTTCGGTCTGTGGCTGTCTTTCTACCCATTCAGCCAGGACGAATACCTGCGGGTGGTCCATCACTGGCTGGGCGAATTCGGCGTGGGCGAAGCGGAAATCGCCGCCAGCCGCGGCGAAGCCCTGCAGTGGGCGTTGCTGCGCGGCTCCCGCAGCGGGCGGGTCGCCTGGCAGTTCGCCCGGGACTACGCCGGCCGGCAGGGGCTCTAGGATGCGCAAAGTGGTGGACGTGGCGGCAGCGGTCATCCTGCGGCCGGATGGCAGCTATCTGCTGGGCCAGCGCCCGGAAGGCACACCCTACGCGGGTTGGTGGGAGTTCCCCGGCGGCAAGGTGGAGCCTGGCGAAAGCGTACGGGACGCTCTGGTCCGGGAGTTGCAAGAAGAGCTGGAGATCACCGTCACCCGGGCCTATCCCTGGCTCACCCGGCAGTTCGATTACCCCCACGCGCTGGTCCGCCTGCACTTCTTTCAGGTAGAAGCCTGGAGCGGCACCGTGCGCGACCATCAACACAGCGCGCTGGCCTGGCAGGCCCCCGACCAAGCGGTCGTGGAACCCATGCTGCCGGCCAATGCGCCCATCCTCAAGGCCCTGCGGCTCCCGCGCCAATTGGCCATCACCCGCGCCGGGGAGATCGGCGTCACCGCCCAGTTGCAACAGCTTGAGCGGCGACTCGTCGACGGACTGCGGCTGGTGCTGGTGCGCGAACCCGCCCTCCAGCCGGATGCGCGGCGCACGTTCGCCCGGGAAGCCCTGCTTCGGGTACGGCAGCATGGCGGCCAGCTCATCCTGCACCAGGACCGGCAACTGGCCGAGGAACTGGGCGCAGACGGCGTGCACCTGCCCGCGCGCGAGCTGAATCTGGCGGGCACCCGCCCTGCCTTGCCCTGGGTAGGGGCCTCCTGCCACAACCGGGAAGAACTGGAGCGGGCTGCCCAACTGGAACTGGATTACGCCCTGCTCGGCCCGGTATTGCCCACCGCCAGCCATCCGGGTCAGGCAGCCTTGGGTTGGGCGTCCTTCACCGCACTGGCGGCGGACACGTCCCTGCCCCTGTTCGCCCTGGGCGGCATGACACCTGAAGATCAGGATGAAGCCCGCACGGCAGGCGCCCACGGCGTGGCGGGCATCCGCGCATTCTGGGGCGCCTAGCGGGAGAACAAGCCGAAACCGGCGAACCTCTGGCCCCTGCGCCAGCGCCCGCCGCTACGGCGCTCAGCGCTCCGGCAAGGTTTCGGGCAAATCGGAACCCGGAGCACCCGGCACCCGGTATTCTTCCTGGGCCCAGGCGCCCAGGTCGATCTGCTTGCAGCGGGCAGAACAGAAAGGGCGGAAGGCGCTCTCCGGCACCCAGGCCACAGCCTTGCCGCACGCGGGGCAGGCCACCTGCCGTGCGGGCGCAGCCGGTCGACGGGGCAGTTCCATCACAGGGTACAGAAGGT
>DAITAZ010000026.1:14708-53298 GCA_036824045.1 Rhodocyclaceae bacterium | reverse complement strand
CCCCGGGAAACGCCCGCGGCAGATGTCGTAGAAACACGATCAAGAGTCGTGCCAAGACCGACCACCCGAATAGATGCGCTTTTGAATCATTGCCTTACTGCAATGGCGAGCAATCTGGACGAGCGTTGCGGAACCGGGTGGCGCGCCATTTCTGGCAGTAACGCCAGAAATGGCGCCAACCGTGACAGCCCCCCAAAAGGGGGACACCAACACACTGCAAGGAGAATGAAAATATTAGGAAATACTGATATATTTTGAACAAAAGGGGTTGACAGTCTGTTCCACGCAACCGGCCGTACGATCCCACGACACCCCGGCCGACCGGGGTGGCTCTCGCTTCAAAAAACCCGCTCCACCGCGGAGCGGGCTAGAGAACGGAGGAAGGAAGCATGGATCGTAACGACTCGCCGACCCCGGTCGGCACCCCATCCCCCCAGGATCGGCGGCAGTTTCTGGCCCAAGGCTTGGCGGGGGCGGCCGCTTTGGTGCTCAGCCCCGGACTGATGGCGGCGGAAAGCAGCCGGATTGCCACCAAGGCCCGGATCGTGATCGCGGGGGCCGGGGCAGCCGGTCTGGCGGCCGCGTCACGGCTCGCGGCCAAGCTGGACGGCGCCAAGATCACCCTGGTCGATGCCCGCCGCGAGCACCTGTATCAGCCGGGCTTCACCCTGGTGGCAGCGGGCATCAAGCCTGCCGGCTACGTGCTCTCCACCACCTCGGAGTACCTGCCCGCCGGTGTGGAGTGGCTGGAAGAGCGGGTAGCGGAGTTCGACCCGGAGGGCAACCGGGTAGTCACCGACCAGGGCAAATCCGTGCCGTACGATTTCCTGATCGTGGCAACGGGCCTCAAGCTCGATTACGCCGCCATCGCCGGGATGGACGAATCCCTCATCGGCACGAACGGACTGGGCAGCGTGTACCACAGCCCGGCAGCAGCCGAAGCCACCTGGAGAGCGCTTTCGGATTACGCCGACAAAGGGGGCGTAGGCGTGTTCTGCCGGCCGTCCACCGAAATGAAGTGCGCCGGGGCGCCGCTCAAATACACCTTCATCGTGGATGACCACCTGCGCCGCCGCGGCAACCGGGGCAAAGCGGAGATCATCTACAACGCCCACAACAAGGCCTTTTTCAGCGTGCCCATCGTCTCCGAAAAGGTGCGGATGCTGTTTCAGGACAGGGGCGTGAAGACGCAGATGGAGCGGGTGCTCCAGGCCGTCGATCCAGGCCGGCGCATCGCCACGTTCAAGACCCCCGACGGCAGCGTCGAACAACCCTACGATTTCATCAATGTGATCCCGCCCATGCGGGCGCCGGACGCGGTGCGCAACAGCCCGCTGCCCTGGAAGGAAGGCCCGTGGGCGGCCGACGGCTGGATTGAGGTGGACCGGCACAATCTGCGCCACAAACGCTTTGCCAACGTGTTCGCGGTGGGAGACGTAGCGGGCGTCCCCAAGGGCAAGACCGCCGCCAGCGTCAAATGGCAGGTGCCGGTGGCGGTGGACCATCTGGTGGCCAGCCTCGCCGGCAAGACCTCCAGCGCCAGCTACAACGGCTACACCTCCTGCCCGCTGATCACCCGGCTGGGCCGAGCCATGCTGGTGGAGTTCGACTACCAGGACAACCTGACGCCCTCCTTCCCCGGCGTGGTGGCGCCACTGGAGGAACTGTGGGTGAGCTGGGTGATGAAAACCATGGCGCTGAAACCGACCTATCTGGCCATGCTGCGCGGTCGCGCCTGAAAGGAGAGCAACATGAAAGAACTCGACCCGGCCATCTTTCTGGCGGTGTTTCAGGAAATGCTCGGCCCCTTGCTCTGGATCCTGCTATTGCTGGCGGTAGGCGGCATCGCGGCATTCGTGCTGGTTCTGCTGCGGGAGCGGCGGATCGTGAGCGGACGGCTGGTACGCGCGGAACTGGTGGGGCTGGTGGGCGGCGCCTTGTCGCTGGTGCTGATGGCCAAGGTTTCGTCGTCGGGCTTCACCGATGCGGGTGGCCCGGCGGACTGGTTCCTCATCGCGCTGGTCTTCGGCATCGGTCTGGCAGGCACCACCATCCTGGCCTACGCCCTGCTCGGCTGGCTGGCCGGCCGCGATCGGGCTCAGTCCGTCTGAGGGGGCCTGTCGTCCGGGGGCAGCGCGCTGCCCTCGGGCAGCCCTTGCCGCTGGATCAGCCGGTACAGGGTACGCAGGCTCACGCCCAGACGCTGGGCCAGCTCTTCCCGGCTGCCACCGCCGTGGTGAGCCAGCACCCAGGCAAGGTAGGCGGATTCCACTTCGGCCAGGGGCAGCGGGCGGGCCACGCAGAACGCCTCGCCCGAGGCCACCGGAGCAGGGGTGCCGCCATTGAGCAGCGCGGCGTCGTCCAGCAGGTGTTCGGGCTGGATTTCGGGCCCATCCGCCAGCAGGCTGGCCCGCTCCACCAGATTGCGCAGTTCCCGGATATTGCCTTCGAAGTCCCGCGCGGCAAGCGCACTGAGCGCCGCCGGGGCGAAGCGGAGCTTGCGCCGGGTGGCGACCCGCTCCAGCAGGGATTCTGCCAGCAGGGGAATGTCCTCCCGGCGCTGGGCAAGCGAAGGCGTGCGGATGGGGAAGGTGTTGAGCCGGTAATAGAGATCGCGGCGGAAATCGCCCGCCTGCACCATGGCGGTCAAATCCCGATGGGTGGCCGACACCACGCGGAAGTCCGCCCGCTGGTATTCGACGCTCCCCACCCGGCGATAGGTGCCGGTCTCCAGCAGGCGGAGCAGCTTCACCTGCAGGGACAGCGGCAATTCGCCGATCTCGTCCAGAAACAGGGTGCCGCCACTGGCGGACTCCACCAGACCAATCTTGCGGTGGTTGGCGCCGGTGAACGCCCCTTTTTCATAGCCAAACAATTCGCTCTCGAACAGGCTCTCGGTGAGCCCTGAGCAATCCACCGCCACAAAGGGCCCCTCCGCCCGGGGGCTGGCTTCGTGCACCATGCGCGCCACCAGTTCCTTGCCAGTGCCGGTCTCCCCCAGGAGCAGCACACTGGCTTCCGCCGGCGCCACCCGCAGCACCTGCTGCAGCATGCGCTGGAAGGCCGGAGCCCGCCCCACCAGCCCTTGCGCGGCGGGGCGGCTGCTGGCGTGGCGCACCACCCGCATGGTCTCGACGAAGTAGGCCAGCTTGCCGGTCACGTCGCGGATGGGGGTCGTTTCCACATCCACATGCTCTTCCCCTTGCGGGGTGTAGTGCAGATGCAGGACCCGGCACGGTTCGCCGGCCTCGAGACTGAGCTTCAGCGGGCAGGACTCCCCCGCCTGATCGCAGGGCACGGAGAAATGGTGCGAAACCTCGTAACAGTGCCGACCCACCACCGGCTGCCCGTCGCCGAATTCCGCAGCGTAGGCCTTGTTGGCAGCAACGATGCGGTAGTCCGCATCCATGACGATCCGCGGCTCGGGCAGATCGTCCAGAAACGACGCCAGTTCGGAAACACTGCGCATGGCAGCCCTTAGGGAAAAATCAATGCCCGGATTGTCACCCATGACAGCCGATCGTGCCAGATTCGTCACGAAGGCCGACGGCACCGACACCGGCGAGGGGGGAATTTCTTTGCCAATTCAGACCATTATGCGCAACGCCCGGGACTGGCATGGCTCTTGAGTAAGCAAGGTTGCGCTCCCTTGAACGGACGAGTTGCCGCCGACCCCCAGGACGCTCACCTCAGTCGGCGGCAACTCGCTCCGGCGCTTCGCCCAACAGCCCGAGACGCTTAAACATATGGATCACACTCTGGAAGACTCCCGCCGCCAGTTGCTGCTGGCCACCGGCGCCGCGTGTGCCGCTGGAGCAGTCGCCACCGCCGTCCCCTTTCTTGCCAGCCTCACCCCGTCCGAGCGGGCAAAATCCGCCGGCGCCCCCGTGGAAGTGGACATCTCCAAGCTCGCCCCGGGGCAGATGATGACCGTGGAGTGGCGCGGCAAGCCCGTGTGGATCCTGCATCGCACACCCGAGATGCTGGCCTCCCTGCGGCAGGCAGAGCCCTTCCTGGCCGATCCGGACTCCCAACGGCCCATGCAGCCCGAGTACGCCGCCAATAGCCTGCGCTCCCGCCGGCCGGAAATGCTGGTGGTGGTCGGGATCTGCACTCACCTGGGCTGCTCCCCCAGCGAGAAATTCCTGCCCGGCGCCCAAGGCGGCATGGACGCAGACTGGCCCGGCGGATTTCTCTGCCCCTGCCACGGTTCCACCTTCGATCTGGCGGGGCGGGTATTCAAGAACAAGCCGGCGCCGGACAACCTCCCGGTGCCCCCCCACGCCTACCTGTCGGACACCCGCCTGGTGATCGGCGAGGATCAGTCCTCAACCTGAGCCCGGCCGGCACCTGTGGTGAGCGCCCCTCCGATCTTCCGTCAGTTCCTGGACCCGACCACCCGGGCAGCCAGTTATCTGCTGGCGGATGCCAGCCCCGGCGAGGCCGTGCTGATCGACCCGGTGCGGGAGCAATTGCCGCTCTACCTGAGCGTATTGCGGGAACTGCGCCTGCGGCTGGTCTATGCCCTCGACACCCACCTGCATGCGGACCACGTCACCGCCGCGGCCACCCTGCGGGAGATCACCGGGGCGCGGATCGGCATCGGCCGGCAGATCGGCATCGAAGGCGCCGATCTGCTGCTGGCCGACGGCACCGAACTGGCTTTTGGCGGCCAGCACCTGCAGGTGCTGGCCACCCCCGGCCACACTCCGGGCTGCGTGACCTACCGCTGGCGCGACCGTCTCTTCACCGGCGACGCCCTGCTCATCGGCGGCTGTGGCAACACCCGCATCGGCGACGCCGGCCTGCTCTACGACAGCATCACCCGGCGCATCCTCCGCCATCCCGACGACACCCTCATTTACCCGGGCCACCTGCAGGGGGGAGACAGCGGCCAGCGGGTCAGTTGCGTGGCCGAGGAGCGGGCCCGCAACCCCTTCGTGCGCGGCCTTTCCCGGGACGAGTTCATTGCCCATCTGGCCCGCCAGCGCCCGATGGCGGAAACCTCCCCCGAGCAAGATACCCTGCTCGCCGCCAATCGCCGCTGCGGCGCCAGCACGGCCTGATCCGGCCAGTTTCCCCCTCCCACGCACCCGCCCGCGGGCCCGATTCAGCCAGGGCGAATGGATTGCAGGAATGCAAACAAATGGTCTCGGGTTCATGGGAAAATAATGAGTTACTGATTTCTCACCAGCTCCCCGGCCATGAACCTCATCCAACTCATGGAAGACATCGGCGAAGTCCGCCTGATGGTCCTTGGCGGCCTGCTCATCGGCGCTCTGTTCGGCTTCTTCGCCCAGCGCTCCCGCTTTTGCATGCGCTCGGCGGTCATCGAGGTTTCCCGCAGGGAGATGGGGGGCAAACTCGCCGTCTGGCTGCTGGCTTTCGCCGTGGCCGTGGCGGGCGCCCAGGCGCTGATCCTGCTTGGTCAGCTCAATGTGGGCAGCGCCCGCCAGCTCGCCAGTGCCGGCAGTCTTTCCGGCGCCCTCATCGGAGGACTGTTGTTCGGCGCCGGCATGATTCTGGCGCGCGGCTGCTCCAGCCGCATGCTGGTGCTCTCCGCCAACGGCAACATGCGGGCGCTGCTCTCCGGCCTGGTCTTCGCTGTCACCGCCCAATCGGCGCTGTCCGGCGTCCTGGCGCCCCTGCGTAACAGCCTTGCCGGGCTGTGGACGCTGCCCGCGGGCGGCGGCGATCTGCTGGCGGCACTGCACGTGGGCAACCTGGGCGGGCTGATCTTCGGCCTGGCCTGGCTGCTGGGAGCGGCTTACCTCGCCCGGCGCAATCGGGTCTCCCCCTGGGGCTGGGCGGGCGGCTTGGGGGTCGGCGCCATGGTGGTTGCCGCCTGGTGGTTCAACTACCGACTTTCGGTCACCGCGTTCGAGCCCGTGCCGGTGCAGAGCCTGTCCTTCACCGGCCCTTCCGCTGACCTGCTGATGCTGGTGCTGCTCTATCCCGGCGCCAAGGTGGGCTTCAGTGCCGGGCTGGTGCCCGGGGTGTTCCTGGGCTCGTTCATTGCCGGTCTGCTGGCCCGGGAGCTCAAGCTGGAAGGCTTCGGCCACGGCCTGAGCATGGGCCGCTACCTCACCGGCGGCGTCTTCATGGGCTTTGGCGGCATGCTGGCCGGCGGCTGCGCCGTCGGCGCCGGGGTGTCCGGCGCCGCGGTGTTCGCGCTCACCTCCTGGGTCACCCTCTCCGCCATGTGGGCTGGCGCCGCCGCCACCGACTGGGTCGTGGACCGCGCCGGCCTGCTCTCCCGCATCTCGCGCGGGAGCGGCGCAGTGATGGTCAATCCCTAGCCTTGCCGGGCAGGCGCCCGACGAGGTGGTCGTTTTCGGCTACGGATCTTCCCCTACTCCCGCCCCAGCGCCTGCGCCACGCGCTGGTCCAGGTAGGAGCCGTAGAAGCCGCTCACATCTCCGCCGACCAAGGGAGGGGCGAGGCGCTGGCCTTCGGCGCCGAGGAAGAGCACGGTGGGTGCGAGCTTGGCGCCATGGCTGCTGGCGAACTCGCCCTGGGTGGTGCGCTCGCCGTTGAAGGCGATGAGCGGGCGGCTGCCGCCGATTTCCACTTCCCGCACGTGCACGCGGCCGCGCAGGCGGTCGTCTTTGGTCAGGGCGGGCAGATAGGCCCTGCGCACGTCCTCGCAAAAACGACACCCCGGCAGGCTGAACAGAATGACCCAGATGCTTCCTGGATGGGCGCGGGCTTCGGCGGCGAGGTTGGCGGCCGGCGGAACCGCCGGGGCGGCCACGAGAGGGGCGGACATCGCGCTCGCCGCCAGCCCCAGGCAGATCGCCGCAATCCCGTTCCGCCAGCGCCGGGGCAAGCCATGCGCCCTCATTTGCCCAGGGACTCCCGCTCCAGGGTGATGTAGGTGCCGTAGGCGTTGATGCGGTTGGCCGCTTCAAAGGCAGGCACCTTGGCGAAGCGGCTCCAGTCGGTACGGGCGTAGGCTTCGTCAAAGGGGACGAAATCCGCCACCGCCTTGCCCATCTCGGCCCGCAGGAAGTTGAGGTAGTCGCGGGTCAGAGTGAGGTCGGCAGAGGGATTGCGGGAAACCGTCCCGTGGCCGGTGACCATGATCCGCGGCTTGAGGGCCAGTAACTGATCCATGGTGACCAGCCAGCGCTTGCTGTCCGCCTCGCCCACGAAGGGGATGCGTCCGGTGAAGATGATGTCGCCGGAAAAGATCACGCCGTCCTCCCGCACCACCACCACCAGATCCTCCGGCGAATGGGCGGGGCCCAGGCGGACCACATCAAAATGCAAGCCGCCAAAGGTGAAGGACTCGTCCCGCGCCAGCCAGCGATCGGCCTGCACCAGCCGGGTACGCTCATTGACCCAGGGGAAGAGGTCCCGCTGGCGCTGTTCCAGGCGCAAGGCTGCTTCGCCGCTGTTGAAGTACTCCCGGCCGGACTCATGGGCCCAGACCTCCGCCCCGGCCTGCTTGAACGCTTCCAGGCCGTAGAAGTGGTCCGCGTGGTAGTGGGTCAGGATGACCCGCTTCACAGGTTTGTCGCTCACCGTGCGGATGGCCGCCAACAGGGCCTCGCCCAACACGGGGGTGCCCAGGGCGTCGATCACGATCACGCCCTCCCGGGTGACGATGAAGCCGGCGTTGGAGTTGAAGCCCTGGTTGGCGGCCGAGGCCACGCCCGGATCGCCCTGCACGTACCACACATGGGGACTCACCTGCACCGGCTTGAGCACCGGCAATGGCTCAGCGGCCCAGGCCGGCAACAGGCAGAGCACGGCGGCCAACCAGCCAAGCAGGCGGACGGCGGCGGCAGAACGACCCGCGCCCATGGTCAGGCGATCCCCGGGTTGCCGGCCACGCCCTTGAGCTGAGGCAGGTTGAGCTGCACCGGCTTGACGGTTTTCATCTCGCGCAGGTAGCGGGCCATGAGTTCCCAGATCGGCTCGCCGCCGGCGGCCTTGGCTTCCTCGGAAACCGGCGCCCAGCCGGCAACCTTGTAGGTTTTGGCCGGATCGATGGGCTTACCCGCCAGCATCATGTTCTGGATGCGACGCCCCATCCTGGCGGTGGGGTCGCAGGTGTACTGCAGGCCGCCCACCCGGACCATGTCGCCGCCCTGCTGGTAGTAGGGGTCCGGGTTGAACAAGTTGTCACAGACGTCTTCCAGCACGGTCTTGATCATCTCGCCGCTCATGGTGGTGAGCGTGGTGTAGGGATAGGTGATGGCCGTCTGGTCCAACAGGTTTTCCATGGTGATGGCCTCCCCCGGCAGCAGGCTGGTGCCCCAGCGGAAGCCCGGAGAAAAGGCGATTTCCGCATCTTTCATCTTCATCAGCCCATCCAGGATGAGCTGATCGAAGCTGCCGTTGAAGTTCCCCCGGCGATAGAGGGTACCTTCCGTCACCGCCAGCTTCTCCGCCAGTTTGGCCTGGTGCGGCTCGCGCATGCGGGCGATGAGGGCCGCCATGTCCTTGTCCGCCGGCAGCAGGTTGGCGAACACCGGCAGCAGCTTGTAGCGGAAGTCCGTCACCTTGCCGCCCTTCACCTCGAAATCCAGCACGCCGAGGAACTTGCTGTTGCTCCCGGCGTTGGTCACCAGGGTCTGCCCTCCGGCGTTCTTGACGATGGTGGGCGCCGGCATGCCGTCATGGGTGTGCCCGCCCATGATGGCGTCAATCCCCCGCACCCGGGAGGCCATCTTGAGATCCACGTCCATGCCGTTGTGGGAGAGCACCACCACCACCTGCGCCCCCTTGGCCCGGGCTTCGTCCACGAACTTCTGCATCGTGTCGTCGGCAATGCCGAAGCTCCAGTCCGGCGTGAAGTAGCGGGGGTTGGCGATCGGTGTGTACGGGAAGGCCTGGCCGATGATGGCCACCGGCACCCCGTTGATCGGGCGGATCACGTAGGGCTGGAACACCTGGTCGCCAAAATCCGTGGTTTTGACGTTCTGGGCGACGAAGTCCACCTTGCCGGCGAAATCCTTGTCCACGATCTGTTTGACCCGCTCGGCCCCGAGCGTGAACTCCCAGTGACCGGTCATCACGTCCACCGTGAGCGCCTTGCACGCATCCACCATGTCCTGGCCATTGGTCCACAGGGAAAGGCCCGAGCCTTGCCAGGTGTCGCCGCCATCGAGGAGCAAGGCGCCAGGCCGGCTGGCCTTGAGCCGCTTGACCAGGGTAGCCATCTGCGCAAAGCCGCCCACCCGGCCGTAGGTCTTGGCGGCCTGTTCAAAATTCAGATAGCTGAAGGCGTGCGCCTCCGCCGTTCCGGGCTTGACGCGGAAGTGCCTGAGCAGCGCCTCGCCCACCAGATGGGGCGCCCGGCCCTGCATGTCCGCCACACCCAGATTCACGTTCGGCTCCCGGAACCAGATGGGCATGAGCTGGGCGTGGCAGTCCGTCATGTGCAGCAGGCTGACGTTGCCAAAGCGCGGCAGATCGTACATGCGGGCACTGGCGGCCTCGGCCCGTGCAAAGTCGGCGGACAGGGCGAAGCCCCCGGCGGCGGCGGTCGCGAGCACCTGCAGAAACTCGCGGCGGTTCATGCTCATTGCTGTGTCTCCCTTTACCTGCGCCGGGGTGCGGACCACCGTCCCCCGGCGCAGTCTCCTGATGACTCGATTTATTTATTGACCGGCGATTCCGGGTCCAAGAGCAGCGCCATGATGTCCTTGATCTGCTGCTCGGTGAGGACGCCCTTGTCGCCAAAGCGCGGCATGTTGGTGCAGGCGTTGAAGGCATGGGGATTCCACATCTTCGCCCAGGTGTAGCGCTGAATTTCCGCCGAATTGCCCCGCAGCTTGCCGTAGCCCAGCAAACTCGGCCCGATGGTGCCGAAGGAGATTTCCTGCCTGGTGATCTGGTGGCAGTTGTAGCAGTTGCCGCCATTGACCTGCCCGGGCTTGTCCGTCCAGGTCATGCCGCGACCGCTCTGGGCCTGCTTTTCGCCTTCCTTCCAGTCACCGAGGAACTTGCCGTCCGCGGGGTACTTCACCGTTGCCAGGGCTGCGGACTCAATGGCCTTGCGCTGGGCGTCGGAGATGTTCTCCCCGGTTGAGCAGGCTTTCTGGATCGGGTCCTGGTCCAGCCGGTCCAGGCCGGCGATGCCCTCCGCCCGGAAAGAACTGCGCAAGGCCTCGGCGGCGGCCTTGTCGTAGTCAGCAGTACCGCCGGAAAGACTCGCACAGCCGGCAACCAGTGCCCCGAGCAACGATCCGGAGGCCGCAATGGTAAAGATCTTCATCCGGGCCTCCTCAACGCTTGATGGTGGGTGCGGTGCTGGGGCCGGCGCCGTTGGCGGTGGCCCCCATGAACACGCCCAAGGCAATGGTGATGTCGGAGCCGTAGAGCGGGTAAGGCATCCGCTGCTGGCGGAAGCAGTCATTGATCCGCCGCTGCATGCTCCACAACTCGCCGGTGGACACCCGATACGCCGGCCAGGCCCCGTAGCCCCGGGCCGAATCCGCCGGCTTGGTGAGCAGCGGCAGATCCTGAAGCCGGATACGCTTGCCTTCGGAGCCGTGACAGGTGGCGCAGGCGAAATCGTGCGGTCCCCCACGGAAGAAGAATGCCCGCTTGCCGATTTCGAACATGCGCTTCTCTTCCGGGTGCCCGGTAGGCACGTTGAAGTTCATGCCCTTGCTCTCGGCCGCGATGTACGTGACCAAGGCCTCGATGTTCTTTTGCTCGCCGCGACCGAAGGGGGTCTTGGCCACCTCGGCGGCGGAAATCCCCTGCAGCCGCTCCATGCAGGTCAGCAGCCGGCTCTCCAGATCCTGGACCTTGCCGGTGTCGGCAAAGTAGCGGGGCAGTTGCACGAAGGCCCCTTTCACCACGCCCGGGCCCACACCCAGGTCGCATTGCTCCAGGCTCGCCTTCTTGGGCCCGCGGGGCTCCTTCCACAAAGCCTCGCCCTTCACCTCCCACAGATCCGCCGGGTTGCCCTCGGCCAACTGCTCCCGATACCGGGCAATGGCGTCGGTGGCAGCGTCCTGGGCCAGCAAAGGGGCGGTCAGCAGCAAGCTGGCCAGCCCCACGAACAGTCGTGTCGTTCGGCTCACGTCCTTCCTCCGTTGAGTGGCTGCGACCGGGCTGGCGGGGGCACACCACGCCGCCCGGCTTCTATAGTGTTCCGCGGGGGCAGTCATGCCCCCGCGCCCCGGAGGGCTTAGCTGATGGTGGCCTCGTCGGTGCGCTTGTCACCCTTGTTGTCCACCCAGCTCACGGTCACCTTGTCACCCTTGGCCCCGCCCTTGAACTTGAATTGCAGGTAAGGATTCTTGGAGACAGCCGGCCCGAACTGCACGCCAAGCACCACCTTGCCGTTGTGGGTCGCGGTGATCTCGGTGATATGGTGCGCGGGAATGACGTTGCCGGAAGAATCCTTCCGCTGCCCCGTCTCCATCTCGTGGTTCATCAGCACTTTCACTTCCGTCGAGTCGCCCTGCAGGGCGGCACGGATACGCATCGGATCTGCCATTTGATTCTTGCTCCGTATTCTTTGTAGGGGATGCTCAGCCGCCGCAGCCGCCCAAGGTGACCTTGACTTCCTTGACCGACCAGAAGAACTTGCCATCCGCCTTGACCAGGGCGTAGACGTTCGAGGTCTGGCCCATCTTCACCCGGGTGGTGACATTGGCAGCGGTGCCTTCCGGCAGATCGAAGCTGGCGGCCAGCATGTTGGGGTTCTTCTCGATCAGGATGGCAATGGACTGGACTTTGGCCAGGGTGGTGCTCACTCCAACGGGCACGACAGCGCCGTTTTCCGCGATATCCGGGGCGTTGAGCACCACATCCTTGCTCTCCGCCGGCTTGCCGGCGCCCAGGGCTGCCAGGGTCGTGTCCATGGTCTTGGCGTCAAAAGCGGCCTTGTTCCACCCCGCGGCGTGCGCCTCCTGGGGCTTGATCCAGCCGGCGGCCAGCAGCAGGCCGAAGAGCCCGATCCCGCCCCCGGTCTTGAGGGCTTGTCTGCGTTGCATATCCATCGTGTTTCCTTCCTCCGTTACTCTCTGTCGCTTGCCCGCGGGGGCAATCATTTATCCGGCGCGCCGGACAGCACCCATTTGACGATGACCTTGATGTCCTCGTCGCTCACCTGCGGATGCGGCGGCATGGGCACATTGCCCCATGCACCGCTGCCACCGGCCTTGATCTTGCCCGCCAGGCGCCCTTCGGCACCCGCGTCGCCCTTGTACTTGGCGGCAATCTCGGTGTACCCCGGCCCGACAATCTTGTTGGAGACGCCATGGCAGGTGGCACAGCCATTCTTCTTCATCAGCTCGAATCCGGCAACCGTAGGCACGGCAGCCATCGCTGCGCCCTTGCCCGAGCCCTGACCACGCACCGGCCCCACCACCCGGTTCTGCTCCGCCAGATCGCCGTGGGCGGTCCGCGCGTAGTCCGGCAGGCTGGAAGCCATCTGCACCTCGGACTTGCAGTTCTTCATGCAGGCCACGTTCTTCACGTCCGGCTTGCCCTTGATGTCCCACATGCCGTGCTGGGTGGTCATGCCGTTTCGGTTGGGCATGAGCTTCTGCACCTCGGCGATGTTCTTGTCGGAGAGCACGAAGTCTGCCGGCACGATCTCGCCCAGATTGAGCACATAGGCCACCACCGCATAGACCTCGTCGGTGGTCAGCGATTTGGGCGCATTCCAGGGCATGGCCCGGTTGATGTAGTCCCACAGGGTGGAAACGGTGGCCACCTTCATCAAGGTGGTACGCTGGGGCGCATCGCCTCGGACGAAGGCGCCGACCCGGCCCTTCTGGATGTCCTCCTTGTTGGTACCGCCGGCGATAGGCGTGAACACCTCGTTGCTCTCGCCGAACACCCCATGGCATGTGGCGCACTTGGCTTCCCACACGTCCTGGCCCTGGTTGACGCTCCCGGCCCCCTTGGGCAGTCCCTTGAAATCCGGGCGGACGTCGATATCCCAAGCCTTGATCTCGGCGGGCGTGGCCGTACGGCCAATGCCGGGGAAGCGCTCTCCGGCGAAAGCGGGCACTGCCGCCAGGACCATCAGACCGGCCAGCAGGGGTTTAGAGAATCTGGACATTGCTCACCTCCCCGCTTTCGGCCAGCTTCCAGGACTGGATGGCGTTGTTGTGGTAGATGGAACGGGTGCCCCGCACCTGCCGAAGCTGGCCATAGCCGGGCTGCACGTAACCCGTTTCATCGATGGCCCGGGACTGGAGGATGGCGGGACTACCGTCCCACACCCAGTCGATATTGAAGCGGGTCAGCGCCTTGGACAGCACCGGCGTTTCCAGCCGCGCCGTGCGCCAGTTGCGGCCACCGTCAGTGGACACATCCACCCGGGTGATCTTGCCCCGGCCGGACCAGGCCAGCCCGGAGATGTTGTGGAAGCCCTTGTCGAGCAAGAGCTGCCCGCCCGAAGGCGTGGTGATCACCGACTTGCACTCCTGAATGGAGGTGTACTGGCGGTGGAGACCATCGGGCATCAGGTCGATGTAATGGATGGCCTCGTCCTTGGTCGCCCAGGGCTGATCGCCTACCTCGATGCGGCGTAGCCACTTGACCCAGGAAACCCCCTGCACCCCCGGCACCACCAAGCGGAGCGGATAGCCGTTCTCGGGGCGTAGCATCTCGCCATTCTGCCCCCAGGCGACGAGCACGTCGTCCAGCGCGCGGTCCATGGGGATGGTGCGGGTCATGCTCGAACCATCCGCGCCCTCGGCCAGCACGAACTTGCCAGCCTTCTTGTCGAAACCGCACTCCTCCAGCAGCACGGAGAGGGGCACCCCGGTGAATTCGGAACACGAAAGCATGCCGTGGGTGTACTGCACGGTGGGCACCGCCACGTTGCCCCACTCCATGCCCGTGTTGGCGCCGCACTCGATGAAATGGATGCGCGACACGGAGGGCAGGCGCATCAGCTCATCCATGGTGAAGACCTTGGGGTTCTTCACCAGACCGTTGATCATCAGCCGGTGCTTGGACGGGTCGATGTCATGCCAGCCTTGGTGGTGGCGTTCGAAATGCAGTCCGGACGGCGTAATGATGCCGAACAACCCCTGCAGCGGCGCGAAGGAAACCGACGCCGCCTGCACCCGGGTCAGCCCCGGGCTTTCGCGGCGGCGCAGGCCCTGCTCGTACTGGGAGGGCACGCCATAGGCACGCTCCGCCACCGGCCGGCCCAGGATCTTGCTGTGCTCGGGCAGGTTGAGGATGTTGGGATCGCCCTCGCTGGCGCGGGCCACTCCGGCACCACCGGCTACGGCGGCCCCGGCGGCAAGAAAGCTCTTGCGCAGAAAGTCCCGGCGGCCAGCGGCCACTTCGCGGATGTCTGCGTCACTCAGGAAATTCTCCGGCGCGCGCTGGATGCGCCCCCGGACGCGGGATGGTTCCGACATTCCTCCTCCGTTCACTTCGATGTTGTGTGAAGGCTCTGGCTGACCTTCATCAGCGTTGCCCGGCTGGGCATGCGGCCCGGCAGGGTCGCCCCTCCGCTGGCGATCTGCACGCACACGGTGCGGCACAGATGCGCAAAGTTCGGGTCCACCAGGCGGTAGATCACCGAGTTACCTTCCCGCCGCCGGTCCACCACCCCGGCGCGGTAGAGCAGATTGAGGTGGCGCGACGTGTTGGCCTGGGAAAGGCCCACCAACTCCACCACCTGATTGACCGAACGCTCCTGCCCGCACAGACAATTGAGAATCCGCAAACGTGCAGGCTCTGCCAGCAGGCCGAAGTAACTGGCCACACTTTCGAAAACCCTGTTCAGCTCAACCGATTCGTCCATAACGAATCCTCTTGCTTTTGACAAACTGTATGAGTATGTTTGTATATCGTCAACTTCTAATTTTTCTGCGGTGCATCAAAGACACAGGGAAAATGCTGACGACACAGGAGCGCATACCCAGGGGTAAGATTCCCGCTTGGTGGTACTGACGTTCACTCCGGCCCGGCCGGGAGAGGAGATCCCGGCGTTGCCAGCGGGCGCGCCGGGACTGAAAACACAAGGAGGCAAGAATGAAGAAACTCAGCACTGCGGTGTTTGTACTCGCACTGGCGGCGGCCCTGCCGCTGGCCGGGCACGCCGCGGACCCGAACCTGGCGCGCAATCTGGCCGCCACCTGCGCCAACTGCCACGGGACCAACGGCAAGAGCCAAGGGGGCATGGAATCCCTGGCCGGGGTGGACAAGCAGAAGTTGCTCTCGAAGCTCAATGACTTCCGCAGCGGCGACAAGCCGGCCACCATCATGCATCAGATCTCCAAGGGCTATACCGACGCCCAGTTGGACATGATTGCCGCCTGGTTCGCGGCGCAGAAATAAGGGGAACGAGCCATGCTGCAACGACGCGATTTTCTCAAGCTGGCCGGCGGCGCCAGCGCCCTGGCCGCCCTGTACGGCTGCGCTGGCGCGGGCAGCCGTGCCAGCGGTCAGGTGGTGGTGGTGGGCGGCGGATACGGTGGCGCCACGGTGGCCAAGTACCTGCGCATGTGGAGCAACGGCGGCCTGGAAGTGACGCTGGTCGAACGCAATGCCCAATTCATTTCCTGCCCCATCTCCAACCTGGTGATTGCCGGCGAGAAACAACTGGCCGACATCACGATCGGTTACGAAGGACTCAAGAAGTACGGCGTAAAGGTCGTGCAGGACGAGGTCGTGGCCGTGGACGCAGCCAGTCGCACGGTCAAACTGGCCAGTAACGGTTCGCTGAAGTACGACCGCCTGGTGCTTTCACCCGGGGTGGAACTGGTTTATGACACGCTGCCCGGCCTTGCCACGGCGGCGGCCCAGGATCAGATCCTCCACGCTTGGAAGGCCGGCCCGCAGACCGTGGCCCTGCGCAAGCAACTGGAAGCCATGCCCGATGGCGGCGTGTTCGCCATCTGCATCCCCCGCGCGCCCTACCGCTGCCCGCCCGGCCCCTACGAGCGCGCCTGCGTGGTCGCTGCCTACTTCAAGCAGAAGAAGCCCAAGTCCAAGGTGCTGATTCTGGACGCCAACGAGGAGGTCACCTCCAAGAAAGGGCTGTTCACCAAAGTGTGGGCGGACACCTACAAAGGCATGGTGGAGTACCGGCCGCAGAGCGAGTTGCGGGACGTGGACGTAGCCAGCCGCACCGCGATCCTGGAGTTCGACAAGGTCAAAGCCGATGTGCTGAACGTGATTCCCCCCCAGAAAGCCGGGACCATTGCCGGTCAGGCCGGGCTGGTCAACGTCAATCAGCGCTGGTGCGGCGTGGATTGGCTGTCCATGGAAAGCACGGCCGCCAAGGGCATCCACGTGCTGGGCGATGCCACCTTCCCCGCTCCGACCATGCCCAAGTCCGGCCACATGGCCAACCAGCATGCCAAGCTGGCGGCGGCGGCCATCATCAACATGCTCTCCGGGCAAGCCCCCAACCCGGACCCGCTGCTGATGAACACCTGCTACAGCTTCACGGACTTCAAGAACGTGATCCACGTCTCTTCGGTGCACACCTACGACGCCGCTGCCAAGACCATGCAACCGGTCAAGGGCGCGGGCGGTGTGTCGATGGCGCCGAACGAACTGGAAGGCAAGTTCGCCCTGGCCTGGGCCAAGAACATCTGGGCCGACATGCTGGTGTAACCGTCGCCGGACCCGGCAACGCAAACGGCCACCCTCGGGTGGCCGTTTGCGTTGATCAAATTGATGCTCAGTCCAGGCTGCTGACGAAATCCGCCACCGCCTTGATCTCCAGTTCGGTGAGTTTCGAGGCCACGCTGTGCATCACCGCATTGTCGTTGGTGCGCTCCCGCTGGCCAAACTGCTTGAGCTGGATTTCGGTGTATCGGGCCTGCTGGCCCGCCAGCCGCGGCAACTGGTCGGTTCCGTAGCCCTTGGGGCCATGGCAGGTGGCACACGCCGGCACGCCGGAGTAGGTATTGCCCTTGGTGAAGATGTAGCGGCCAAAGGCTGCCAGATCCGCTTCCCGCGGAGCGTGGGGCTTGGAAGGCTGCTTTTCGAAGAAGGCACCCAGGCCTGCCATCTCCTCCGGCGTCAGGTCCGCCGCCATGCTTGCCATGGTCTCGCTCTTGCGTCGCCCGGACTTGAAATCCGCCAACTGGCGGGCAATGTAGTTGGCGTGCTGGCCCGCCAGACGCGGGTACAGGGCGGACGAACTTTCCCCCTCCATGCCGTGGCACATGAAGCAGCGCCCCGCCACAATCTCCTGGGCTCGCTTGAGGTCGGCAGCGCTGGCGGTGGACGAAAGCGCCAGGGCGATCAGGCCGAAGGCGAGGGTGGCAGTGTGGCGCATGGGTGAGGTCTCCTCGTTTTGCTGGTTATATCAGTAAATTATGATATACATCAGCGCACTCCCGCGCAACGCACCGCCTCTACTTGAACTTGTAGTAAAGCGCGTTGAGGTGCGCCGCCAGATGCTCCTCCTCTTCAGGAAAGAGATTGCTCTTCAACTGGGTGCTGCACATGGAAATCTGCGCCCGGAGCTGATCGGGCGAGTTCACCCGCCGATCCTTGCGGGTGTAGATCCCGCTGCCATCCCCGCCAAAGCGGCTGATGTGGCAGCCCGCACACTGGTGCTCCGCCGCAATCCTGCGCCCGGTCTCCGCATTTCCGCTGGCAAACGGATTGGCCCAGACCGGCCCGGCTGCCATCAGGCCACAGGCCAGTCCCACCAGGCGCATCGCTATTTTCGTGTTCATCCTTGTTCTCCTCCGGTTGGGTGCCTGTCAGCATAGGGCGGGCCTCTCGCCGCCGCCATCGGCACTAACCCCAGCACCGGTCGTCTGGGCGAAACGCTTGCCAACAATTTTTTTGTTGCAACGCACAACGCTCAGTGCAATACTGAAACCGTCTCCTCCAATCCTCCTCCTTTGGATATGGATTCAGCCCGCCACCCGGCGGGCTTTTTTTTACCCCTTTTGCCAGAGGGGCCATGCATATCAAGGGCTTTCCGCCCCATGTCGGTGCGCCCCCGCACCAACATCGCACCGTGACTGTTGACACAAATTTCCAAGATTCCTTTGTTGCGTTGCACAAAACCCTGTGGCAAACTTTGAACCGTCTCCTCCATCTCCTCTCCTCCTTTGGAAATGGATTCAGCCCGCCAGCTTGGCGGGCTTTTTTTTGCCTGCGCGCCGCGCGCCGCTACACTTGCCCCATGCGACGCATCGCCCACATCGACATGGACGCCTTCTACGCTTCGGTGGAGCTTTTGCGCCGGCCGGAACTACGCGACCTCCCGGTGGCGATCGGCGGCCGCGGCGACCCCACCCGCCGCGGCGTGGTCACCACGGCCAACTATGTCGCCCGCCGATACGGCATCCGCTCGGCCATGCCGCTGCGTCAGGCTTACCAGCTCTGTCCCCAGTGCGTGTTCCTGCCGGTCGATTTCGACGAGTACCGCAAGTATTCCCGTCTGTTCAAGGCAGCCATCGTCGCCATCGCACCCGACATCGAGGATCGTGGCATCGACGAGGTCTATGCCGATCTCTCCAGCCAGCCCGGTGACAGCGCGGCCATCGGCCACGCCATCAAGTCCGCCATCCGGGACGCCACCGGCCTGAGCTGCTCCCTGGGCATTGCCCCCAACAAGCTGCTGGCCAAGATTTGCTCGGATCTGGACAAACCGGACGGACTGACCCTGCTGACCCGGGAAGACATCCCCTCCCGCATCTGGCCGCTGCCCGCCCGGCGCATCAACGGCATCGGGCCCAAAGCCAGCGCCCGGCTGGCCAGCATGGGAATCGAGACCATCGGCCAGCTCGCCGCCACACCGCTGGAATCGCTGACCCTCCGCTTCGGCCCGAGCTACGGGCGCTGGCTGCACGCCGCCGCCCACGGGGAAGACAACCGCCCGATCGTCTCCCATTCGGAGCCCCGCTCCCGCAGCCGGGAAACCACCTTCGACCAGGATCTCCACCCGGTGCTTCACCGGGATACGCTCAACGCCATCTTCGTCACCCTCTGCGAACGGGTTGCCGGTGATTTGCAGCGGGGGCACTACTTGGCGCGCACCATCGGCATCAAGCTCCGCTTCGCCGATTTCAGCACCCTCACACGGGATCTCACCCTGCCCGAGCCCACCGCCGACACCGTGCAGATCCGCCGTGCCGCCCGGGAATGCCTGCGCCGGGTCCACCTGCAACGCCCCCTGCGGCTGCTGGGCGTCCGCGCGGCCGGTCTGGTGGGCGAGGACGCCTGGCGGGAGCAACTCGCGGAGATGGAAATGGGCAAGACGTTGCCGCTGTTCTGACCGGGGCCACCGCAACCATGCCCCGATATTCCGGCACCTGCCACTGCGGCGCCATCCGCTTCGAGATCGACACGGTGATCGACCGGGTGACCGACTGCAACTGCTCCATCTGCCGCAAGAAAGGCTTTCTCCACCACCGGGTGCCACCGGAGCGATTCACACTGGTTTCCGGGGCTGAATCCCTCGGCACTTACCAGTTTGGCACCCGCACCGCGAAGCACCATTTCTGCACCCATTGCGGCGTCCACGTCTTCACCCGGCCTCGGGCCGCGCCCCAGCTCTACACGGTGAACGTTCGGGTGCTGGACGATTTCGATCTGCTGGCGGCATCCGGCACCGCCATCGTGCCCTTCAACGGCCAGGAATGGGAAGCAAACGCGGCCCGACTGGATACACCCGAGGCGTGACCTCTTAGCGCCCCTGAAAACCGGGCTTGCGCTTGTCCAGAAACGCGCCGGTGCCTTCGATGAAATCCGCCGTCGCACCGCAGCGGGCAAAGGCCAGCGCCTCATCGGCAAGCTGGGCGGGAAGCGTGGCGGTGGCGCTGTGGTTGAGGAGTTGTTTGATCTCCGCATAGGCCTGGCGTGGGCCGGCCTGCACGCGGGCAACCAGTCCGGCGGTTGCCGCCGCCAGATCCGCCAGGGGAACGACCCGATTGACCAGGCCCAGCTCGTGCGCCTGCCGGGCGTCGAGGCGATCACCGAAAAGCAGCAACTCCGTGGCGCGACGCACGCCCACTACCCGGGGCAGAAACCAGGAAATACCGCCGTCGCCTGACAGACCGATATGGGCATAGGCCGTGGTGAACTTGGCGTTGTCCGCGCACAGGGCCAGATCGCAGGCGAGCACGAGCGAAAGGCCAAATCCGGCACAGGCCCCTTCCACGCTGGCAATCACCGGCTGATGCAGCGCCCGGATCTGGGTCACGAGGGGATTGATCCACTGCTCGATCATGGCGCGGAAAGCATGCAGCCGGGCATGGGGCTCCAGCGTCTCATGGGCATGGAATTCCCGGATATCACCGCCGGCCATGAAATGCCCGCCGTTGCCCCGGATGACCACCACCTCCACCCCCTGGGCCGCGGCCACCGCCGCCAGGGCCCGATTGAGATCCTGCATCATCTCCACGGACAAGGCATTAAGCTGAGTGGGCCGGTTCAGGCTGACCGTGGCCACGCCCGCGCAGATGTCCAGCTTGACGGTATCCCCCATGATCGCTCCTCCCCAGTGCGTAGTCTTGCGGGAAAGATTTTAGTCCTCTGCCCGCGGCTGTGCGGCACAGGCGGCCAGATTGCGAGAACTTTCCCGGCCTGCCGGGGTTCGAAGGGCTGTTCGCCGCCGCCGCGTTTTTGCTAACCTTTTGCCCCCTGCTCGCCCACTGTGCCCCCCATGCGCTCCCTCCGCCTCGTCGCACTCGCCCTGGTCATCGCCGGCTGCAAGAGCGCTCCGCCCCCCGTGGTGTATAAAACCGAGGCCTTCAACCAGAAATCGCCCTACGAGCAATTTTTCGAGGTTCCGGCCAAAGAAGCGTGCGAAGCAGGTCGGCGCGCCCTGCTCAGCCAGGGCTACCTGATCGAGGAAGGCAAGCGGCCGGACGTGGTGCAGGCGCGCAAGACCTTTCAACCCTTGTCCGACACCCATGTGGAGTTGTCGATGACCCTCATCTGCCTGCCGGAAGCGGAAGGCTCGGTCACCTATGCCAACGCCCGGCAGATCCGCTACGCCCTGAAGGCTGCCGGCAACAGCGCGGGCATCAGCGTTTCTGGCATCGGCTCCATTTCGCTGCCCTGGGGCGGTGGCAGCGACTCGCTGGTACGGGTGGGGGAAGAAACGGTGACGGACGCGGAGTTTTATCAGCGCTTCTTCGGCCTGATGAACAACTTCATCCGCTGAACCCACTGCACAAATCAAAACGGGCCGGCGGGGCACCCCCCAAACCGGCCCGCCCTCACCGCCACAAGCGGGTCAGAAGCTCATGGTGTACTGCACGCCCAGGATGTCTACGCTGTTCTTGTAGCTGCCATCCAGGGTGCCCTTGAGCACGGCGTTGGTGGTGGAGCCACCGTCGTCGTGAATGGATGCCTTCTTGACGAACAGATGGGCGTAGCCCGCGTCGATCACGCTACTGGGGCTCAACTGGTAACGCACACCGAACGAAAGCCAGGTCCGGTCGTTGTCCGGCAGGCTGGGATGGCGCAGTTCGTTCTTGACCGGGGTTTGGTCATAGGCCACACCCATGCGGAGTTTGACCTTCTCGTTGAGCTTGTAGTTGGCGCCCAGGGCCACCCGCCAGGTGTTGCGCCATTGCTCGTCGAGTTTGGACAGCAACGTGCCATCGGAACGATAAATGGCGATTTCCCTGATCTTGGCCCAACCGGTCCACTGCAGGTCACCCAGCATCTCCCAGCGCTCGTCCAGCCGCTGGGCCACACTGAAGGTCAGCGAATCCGGCACTTTGATGTCCAGCTTGACCGGACCATCCGCCGTCGCGGTGGCCATCACCGCCTGGGCGGCAGCATTGCCGGTGGCGGGGGTGGAGAAGCTGGCCGTGCCCGTCACGTGGTACTTGATGGCCGAGCGGTAGGCCACACCCAGGCGCATATCCGGCGACACCTGGTACATGGCCCCCAGGTTCCAGCCCCAGCCCGTGTCATTGCCCGAGACCTTGCCCACGCCGTCCAGATTGGCCGTGCCGGCCAAGGGCGCGATGGCGGCCCGCACGGCGGCCGGCGTGCTGGCGTTGCCAGCGGCGGAAGCCAGCACCAGACCGTAGTTCACCGCATTGGTCAGTTCCGCCTCGAAGCGCTGGTAGTTCAAACCGCCGCCCACGGCCAGTTTTTCATTGACCTTGAAGGAGATGGAGGGATTCAGGTTGATGGTTTTGACTTCGGATTTCAGGGCATGGTAGCGGCCGGCCCAGCCGTTGTCGTACTCGGTCTTCAGCCCGAAGGGCGCTCCGACGCCCAGGCCGAAGTTGAGCCGCTCGTTGATGGGCACGGTCAGGTAAAAGTTGGGGATGAACGCCCAGTCCCCCGCATCGCCGCCGTTGCCGCCCACCGAATTGGGCCGGCCGGTGGGCAGCGTGGCCGACGGCGGCAGGGCGAAGGACGGCGTGGTCGAACCATTGCTGAACTTGGCGGTGGGTTTGACCGCATCCAGGCCCAGCGACACCTGGCGCTTGGACGAAAGGAAAGCCATGCCCGCCGGGTTGAAGAACACCGTGCTGGCGTTCTCCGCCGAAGCCGCTGTACCCGCATAGGCATTGCCGATGCCGCTGGCGTTCTGCTCCAGCAACTGGAAGGCCGCCGCCTGGGCGCCCCCCGCCCAGGCAAGCGCCAGCAGTGCGGGAATCACCCGCATCGTTACACACCGTGTTGTCCCGGTTCCCATTCCCATTCCTCCTTCTCACATTGATTTGTTGTACTTCCCGAGCCCCGGACGCCGGGCCCTCGCGTAATGCCTGCCCTGGCCCTCAAACCGGTGGGCACGCCCTGCCAGGGGATTCTAGCCCTGCCTCAGCACCCCCGATTTCGGGGATAACCCTGATTTGGTGCATGTTTCCGCGCCGGGGCTCAGCCCGCAGGTGGCACCGATCGCTTTTCGCCTTCGGGCGTGAGCGCCACGAAGGTGAGCTGGGCTTCGGTCACTTTCACCACGATGGTCTTGCCACAGCCCCGCTCGGCAAACACCTCCACATCCACGGTGATGGAGGTACGCCCTACCTTGACCACCTCGGTGTAAAAACTGAGCACGTCACCAACGGCAACCGGCTCGCGGAACTGGAAGGAATTGACCGCCACGGTGGCCACCCGGCCCCGGGCCCGGCGGATGGCGGCGATGCCGCCGGCAATGTCCACCTGAGCCATCACCCAGCCGCCAAAAATGTCGCCGGAAGGATTCACATCCGCCGGCATGGGCATCACGCGCAGGGTGGGTTGTTTGTCGGGCAAGGCGGGAATGGGATGGGTCATGTCGATGCTCGCTGGGCCAGATAGTGAAGGGGACCGCCGGTGAAGGGCGCAAAGCCGGTGCCGAAGATCACCCCGGCGTCCGCCAGATCCGCGTCCGCCACCACACCCGCTTCCACGCAACGCCGCGCAGCCTGCAACAGGGGCTCGATGATACGTGGGGCAAGCCCTTCCGGCACGGCCGCTGGCGGCGCTTTCTGCACCCGTCCGTCCACCCAGGCATAAAAGCCCTGCCCGCTCTTGCGCCCAAGCTGGGCCGCCTCCACCCGCGCCTGCAGGCAGCGGGGCACGGTGGTGCCGGCCCCGGCCAGGCTGCGGCCGGCAGCCATGGCGATATCCAGCCCCACCGTGTCGGCCAGTTCGATGGGCCCCATGGGCATGCCAAAGGCCAGCGCGGCCGCGTCCACCGCCTCCGGCGCGCCCCCCTCGTCCACCGCCCGCATGGCCTCCAGCAAGTAGGGCCCGAGCACGGCATTGACCAGGAATCCCGGCGCGCTCCGCACCGGCAGGGGCAGCTTGTCCAATTGCCGCACAAAGGCCGCCGCCCGCGCCGCCCATTCCGGGTCGGTCTGCTCGCCCCGCACCACTTCCACCAGGGGCAAACGGGCCACCGGGTTGAAAAAATGAATGCCCACCAGCCGGGCAGGCTCCCCCAGGGCGGTGGCGATCTCCTCCAGGCGCAGGCTGGAGGTATTGCTGGCGAGAATCGCCCCGGGTTTGAGGCGGGGCTCCAGGGTCGCAAACAGCTTGCGCTTGGCTTCCAGGTTCTCGAAGATGGCTTCGATCACCACGTCGGCCTGGGCGACGCCCATCCCCGCGGGGTCGGGGATCAGCCGATCCAACGCAGCCCGCAAGGCGCGGCGGTCGTGGCGGAACTTGCGCCCCCAACCCTTGGCAGCCCGGGCGATGGCGGGGGCGATCCGGCCGATGTCCTGATCCTGCAGGGTCACGATCATCCCCCGCTGGGCACACCAGGCGGCGATGTCGCCCCCCATGGTGCCGGCGCCG
This sequence comes from Rhodocyclaceae bacterium, assembly GCA_036824045.1. Taxonomy (GTDB): domain Bacteria; phylum Pseudomonadota; class Gammaproteobacteria; order Burkholderiales; family Rhodocyclaceae; genus DAITAZ01. The sequence goes on along the minus strand of DAITAZ010000026.1, from coordinate 29,127 downwards.
ATCACATGCACCCGCCGGGCAGCGAACGCCCCTTCCCGACCCAAACCCTTGAGCCGCTCCTGCAGCCGGAACACCCGGATCTGGTTGGCGGTGCCCGGCCAGCGGAACAGGGCCTCGGGCGAACAGGCCGCCTCCGGTGGGGCAGCCAGCGCATTGCCGTCAAAACGGGACCAGATGTCGAGGATGGCGTAGGGCGCCAGGTAATGCCCCGGCCGGGCACGCTTGACGACCTGGGCGCGGGCCTGGCGCGCCACCAGCGCCCGCAGGGGCCCCGCCAGCAACCGCTGCAGGGGCGGCAGGCGATGCGCGGGACGGCCGGAAAGCACCACGCCCGCCGCCGCCCGTTCCATCACCCGGGGCGGCACGGCAAGATCCGCCAGGCCCATGCGCCGGGCCCGGGCCGCATCCACGCCCTTGCCGGTGAGCATCATGTCCAGCGCCGCGGCCGGCCCCACCAGCCGGGGCAAGCGCGCCATGCCCCCCCAGCCCGGCACGATGCCCAGCAATACCTCGGGCAGGGCCAGCCGGGTGGCGGGCTCGTCCACCACCACCCGGTAACGGCACGCCAGCGCCAGTTCCACGCCACCGCCCATGCAGTGGCCGCGGATCAGGGCCAGGGTGGGGAACGGCAACGCCGCCACCCGGTTGTAGAGATCCCACCCCCGCTGCACCAGGGCGCGGGCTGCCGCCGCGTCGGGCAAGGCCTCGAATTCATCGATGTCAGCCCCGGCGATGAACCCCGCCGCCTTGCCGGAACGGATGATGAGCCCCCTGGGCGGCGCCGCCAGCAACTGATCCAGCCGCTCGCCCAGTTCCGCCAGCACGGCCCGGGTCAGCACATTGGTGCTGGCACCGGGCACATCCAGGGTCAGCCAGGCCACGCCCGCTGCGTCCCGGCTCAAGGTCCAGTTGGGCGTGCTCATGGCAGGGCCTCCAGCAGCATGGCGCCGCCCAGCCCGCCGCCGATGCAGATCGCGGCCACGCCCCGGCGACCGCCGGTGCGGCGCAACACATGGGCCAGATGGAGCACGATGCGCGTTCCGCTGGCACCCACCGGGTGGCCGATGGCAATCGCTCCGCCATCCACGTTCAGGCGCTCCGTTGCCGGCGCCCCCAGGGGGCCGGCCAGGCCCAGCTCGGCGCGGCACCAGTCGCCGTCCGCCCAGGCAGCCAGACACCCCAGCACCTGCGCGGCGAAGGCCTCGTTGATCTCCCAGGCATCCACGTCCGCCAGGGCAAGAGCGTTGCGCGCAAGCAGCGGCGTGGCCGCATGCACCGGCCCCAACCCCATCTGGGCCGGGTCCAGCCCCGCCCAATGCGTGTCGACCACCCGCGCCCACGGCCGCAGGCCATGCTTTTCCACCGCCGACTCCGAAGCCAGCAGCACCCAGGCAGCGCCGTCAGTCACCTGAGAGCTGTTGCCGGCGGTGACCTGGCCGTAGGGCTTGTCAAACACCGGCTTGAGCCGGCCCAGCTTGTCCGTCGAGGAATCCCGGCGCAGACCATCGTCCGCGGCAAACACCTCTCCCTCCGCGCCCACCAGGGGCACCACCTCCCCCATGTGGCCGGCATCCCACGCGGCGGCTGCACGCTGGTGGCTGAGCACCGCGTAGGCGTCCATCTGCGCCCGGTCGATGCCGAAGCGATGGGCCAGATTCTCCGCCGTCTGGCCCATGGAAAGCCCCACCACCGGATCGGTCAGCCCCTTGAGCAGGCCGATCACCGGGGCGAGATAACCGGGGCGGAAGCGCCGCAACAACCCCAGCCGGGCGCCGACGCTGGGGGCGGCATACCAGTCCGCCAGCCAATGCACCATCGGGTCCGAAAACAGCAGCGGCGCCCGGGACAGCGCATCCACACCGCCCGCCAGCACCAGATCCGCCCGCCCGCAGGCAATGTTGGCGATGGCCGAATCGATGGCCTGCATGCCCGATGCGCAGTTGCGCATCACCGTCCAGCCCGGCACCTTGTGGCCGCAGCCCATGCGCAGGGCCGCCACCCGACCGATGTTCACCTCGTCGGGCGAAGCTGCGGCACAGCCGAGAATGACCTCGTCCAGTTGCTCGGGGGCAAAGGGCTGGCGGGCCAGCAGGACCCGGCCGCAGGCCGTGGCCAGATCCGCCGCCGAAAAGGGCCCCGGCCGCCCCCGGGCCTTGAGGAAAGGCGTACGGGCGCCGTCCACCAGATACACCGGGGGGAATCGATTCATCGTCTGCCTTCGCGCGTCCACCTAGTCCCCCCCACCCATGAGCGCCCGCAGATGGATGGCGCCACCCGCGAGAAACACCACAAAGAGCGCGATCGAGGCCGGATGTCGAGGCGGAAAGAACAGCAGTTGCTCCCCCGCCCGCAGCAGCCAGAAGCCCGCCATGGCCGCCACCAGGACCTGCCCCGGGGCCGAGGCCAGGAGCTCCGGCCCATGCCGCCAGGAGAGCCCGGCGAAGATCAGGAAGACGTAGATCAGTTTCAGGTTGAGCACCTGCATGATCCCGCGGTTCACGCGCCCCAGCGGCCGCAACGCCTCGTTCCAGCGGAAGAGCCGCCAGAACCCCAGGTGGAACAGCGCGAAGCCCAGGTGGTAGGCCGCACCGAGCCGCAGCCATTGCTCGCCGCTCATGAAGAAAATCTCCGGGTGGGGACGTTCATGCCGACGCGCTCCGGGCCAGACCGAAGTCCTGGGGGAAATCATCCACCCGGATGACCTGGTTGCGCAGTGCCACCCTGCGGGCAAGCAGGGCATGGTCTTCGGGGGTGATGATGCCGGTCTTCAGCGCCCGCCCGGCGGTTTCCTCGGGCGTGGCGCCGGCGGCGAAACGCCCTTCCTTCTGGGCCGCGCGCATGCGGGCCTCGATGGCTTCGGCCTGCAGGGTTGCCTCCAGCGCCAGTTCGATCACGCCCACCGGGTCCGCCACATCCCGAGGCACGTACATGCCGGCGGTGAGCCGGTCCCGCGTGTCCGACGGGGCGATGAGCAGATCCGCCACCACGCCGCCCAGCTTGTCGGAAGGCACCACATAGGGGCGCCCCAGGGGGAAGACGGCCCACTTGAGCAGCCGCGCCACCAGGGCGTTGGGAAAGTTGGAGATGACGCCCTCGAAGGCGTTCTGGGCCTTGAACATGGCGTCCCAGATCGCCCAGTGGGCCAGGGGCGCATCGGCCGCCTGCCGGCCCTCCTGCTCGAAACGGCGCAAGGTGGCGCTGACCAGGTACATGAGCGAAAGAATGTCCCCCAGGCGGGCGGAGAGCTTTTCCTTGCGCTTGAGGTCTCCGCCCATGGTGGCCATGGCCATGTCCGCCAGGAAGGCGAAGGCGGCGGAAAAGCGGGTGAGCTGCTGGTAGTAGCGCCGCATCTCGGGCGCCACGTCGGCCCCCACGCCCACGTAGTGGGAGCCGGTGATGCCCATCAGGAAAGCCCGCAAGCCGCTTCCGGCCACGTAGGCGACGTGGGCGAACAAAGCCTTGTCGAACGCCCGGAGGTCATTGCTCTCCGCCGCCGCCATCTCCGCCAGCACGTGGGGATGGCAACGGATGGCCCCCTGGCCGAAGATGATGAGGCTGCGGGTGAGGATGTTCGCACCCTCCACGGTGATGCTCACCGGCACCTGCTGGTAGGCCCGCCCCAGGAAATTGCTGGGGCCCAGACAGATGCCCTTGCCGCCCAGGATGTCCATGCCGTCATTGACTACCTGCCGCGCCCGTTCGGTCACGTGGTATTTGACGATGGCGGAGACCACCGAGGGCTTCTCGCCCAAGTCGATGGCGCCGGCGGTCATCACCCGGGCAGCGTCCATCATGTAGAGCTGCCCCCCCATGCGCGCCAGCGGCTCCTGTATGCCCTCGAAGCGGCCGATGGCGGTCTTGAACTGGCTGCGGACCCGGGCGTAGCCCCCCACGGCCCGCACCGCCAGCTTGGCCATGCCGGTATTGGAACCGGGCAGCGAGATGGAACGCCCGGCGGCCAGACACTCCATCAGCATCCGCCAGCCCTGCCCCGCCATGGCCGGACCGCCGATGATCCACTCCAGGGGCATGAACACGTCCGTGCCCCAGTTGGGGCCGTTCTGGAACACCGCATTGAGGGGGAAATGGCGGCGGCCGATGTTCACCCCCGGGTGATCGGTGGGCACCAAGGCGCAGGTGATGCCCAGGTCTTCCTCTTCCCCCAGCAGATGCTCGGGGTCATGGAGGCGGAAGGCCAGGCCCAGCAGGGTCGCCACCGGGCCGAGGGTGATGTAGCGCTTGTCCCAGGTAACGCGCATGCCCAGCACCTCCTGCCCCTGCCACAGGCCTCGGCAGACCACACCCCGGTCGGGAATGGCGGCGGCGTCGGAACCGGCATGGGGCGAGGTCAGGGCAAAGCAGGGGATTTCCTCCCCCCGCGCCAGCCGGGGCAGGTAATGCCGCTTCTGCGCCTCGGTGCCGTAGTGCAGGAGCAATTCGGCGGGACCGAGGGAGTTGGGCACCATCACCGTGACGGTGGTCGCCGAACAGCGGGTGGCCAACTTCATGATCACCTGGGAGTGCATGAAGGCGGAAAAACCCTTGCCCCCGTACTCCCTGGGAATGATCATGCCCAGGAAGCCCTTTTCCTTGATGTACTGCCAGACGTGGGGCGGCAGGTCGTGCAGTTCGTGGCTCGTTTCCCACTCGCTGCTGATGCGGCACAGCTCTTCCGTTTCCACATCCAGAAACGCTTGCTCCTCCGCCGTGAGCACAGGCTGCGGGTAGTTCAGCAGCCGCGCCCAGTCCGGCCGCCCCCGAAACAGCTCGCCCTCCCACCATACCGTGCCCGCCTCCAGCGCCACCCGCTCGGTATCGGACATGGGCGGCAGGATGCGCCGGTACACATTGAAAATCGGCCCCGACACCAGGGCCCGGCGCAGGGGCGACAGCCCCAGCACGAGCGCCGCGACCAACAGCGGCAGGCTCAGCATCCACCACATCGTCGTCTCCTCCGGCGGGCTGCTATTGCCCCGCCTGTATTGTCGTTATGGCCGTTCCCGCGCCGCCTCGCCCGCGGGGTCGGGCAGCGGCGCACGCAACCCCCCCAGCAGGAAGGCCATCAGCCGCGGGGCCATGGCCGCCGGATCGTCGTCCAGCGGACCGGTCATCACCTGCAGCGCCCGGGTGCCCGCCAGGGCGTAGGACGAAGCGCCAAGCATGAAGTGGAAGCGCCACAGGATCTCCTCCCGCGGCACATCCGGCAGCGCCCGGAACATGGCGCTGGTGAAGCGTTCACGGACTTCCTCGTACTCGTCGGCCATGAACTTGCGGATGAACTCCCCCGGCTCGCTCACCGTCCGCCCCAGCAGGCGCATGAAAACCGCGCCGCCCTGTTCCGTATCCGCCGCCATGCGCATCGCCACCCCGAAGAACGCGTCCAGGATCTGGCTGGGCTTGAGGGGGGCGCCCCCCATCGCAGCCTCAAGGGCATCGAGCGCCGCCAGGCGGCCCTGGTTGAGCGCCGTCAGGCGGCGGCGGAACACCTCCTGCTTGAGCCCCTCCTTGCCGCCGAAGTGGTAATTCACGGCGGCGAGATTCACCCCCGCCTCCGTGGTCAGCATCCGCATCGAAGCGGCCTCGAATCCGTGCGCCATGAAGAGCCGCTCGGCCGCGTCGAGGATCCGCTCCCGCGTGTCCTTGTCTCGTGTCTCAGGCTGATCCGTCCGGGCATCCATGTCTCTCTCCTGGGGAATGGCCGGTCTCCCGCTACGTTGGCGGGAATTCAAACGTTCGTTTGAATCGAGACTATCGCTGGACGGACGAGCGACGTCAACGGCTCAAGGCACTGCAAAGCATTGGGGGAAACCCGAAAGCCGGGCTCAGGCGGGCGCCCGGCCCCGAGCAAGACAGCGGAGACCGGGCAGGCGGAAACAACAGGAAGGGGGCTCAAACACAGGCAGAGGAGGACCAGCCCCCTCTCCTGCAGCACGCGGATCAGATCGGGAGCAGTCGCCGAACCTTGCGCCAGATCGCGGCGAGGAAACCCCCTTCGCGCAGCCGCAACTCATAAAGCCGGTCCGCCTCGCGGGCGGGGGCGACCTCCTTTGGATGGCGCAGGGGAAAGTCCAGCTCGCTCAAGGTCATCCGCGCCAGCCAGTTCTGGTCACAGGCAGTGTGGGTGGCGTCGCTGCCGAATCCGATGTTCTTGACCAGATTGGCGGCCGGGATGCAGCCGTAGGCGCCCAGCTTCCAGGAGGCGTAAAGGAACTGATAATCCCAGACGGTGGACAAACGCCCGTCGAAGGTTCGCTCCAGCAAATCCCGCCAGCACCTCCGGTTGTACCACTCGCCCGCAAACACCTTTTTCAGCAGCGCCTCGCCCACCTCGTTCCAGTCCGACATTCTCTCGTCGTAGTGGGCCCAGGCACGGCGCCAGGACGCCCAGCCCCAAGTGTAGTTGTAGCGGGAGAAGTAGTAGCTCTCGGGGGCTTGCCAGATCCCTTCCAGGTAATTGTCGCCACTGACGCTCATCACCCGGGGGTCGTCGCGGTAGCGCTCCAGCATTTCATCGCAGAAGGTGAAGAAGCTCTGCGCGGGCAGGCAATCGTCTTCCAGCACGATGCCCTCCGGTTCGTGCTGGAAAAACCAGTCGATGGCGGTTTTGGGTCCAAGCTTGCACCCGAGATTTTCCTCCCGGAACAAGGTATGGACTTCACAGGGCCAATCCACCTGATCGGCCAGGGCCCGCACCGCGGCGCAGCGCTCGGCCTCGCCCGGACGATCCGGACGGGGGCCATCGGCCGCCATGTAGAGCCGGGGCGGCCGGGCCTGGCGAATCGCCTCGAACACTTGCGACGCGGTATCCAGCCGGCTGAAGACAACAAACAGAACGGGAGAACGCATGGATCAGCAATACCGGAGGAATTGGAAAGAAGGCTCAGGCGCCCAGCAGATGCGGTTCCCAGAACGTCCGTTTGTGGCGGTTCCACTGGTGCACGCCAAAGGGCAAACGGCGCTGGTTCAGTTCGAAGCAACGATCCGGATCGCCCTCGAAGCCAAACGACAGGGCCACGTCAAACGGCGCGATACGGAACTCGGGGACAAGCTCGGTCGCGCACCGGGCCACGAACCAGTCATCGATCAAGCGACGGGCGAATTTTTCCCACAGCGTTTCATTGACATACGGCAGGCGTAGCACCGTCAGCAGCCTGCCCCGCACATCCTTGAAGTCCATGGAGCGCGGGTACTGCATGGCCTCGCGCACCCGCGACGTCAGGCGCTGGAAACTCGCCACGCGACGCAGAGAGAAGCCCCCGTTCCCCACCCGCTTGTCCTTGGGCAAGGGCGGCCCCGGCAGCCACGGCGTCTCCAGCCACGGCGGGCCCATGTAGTCGTAACCCAGCGCGCAGAACTCGTCGAGCCGGTCGCAGAGGACGAACGCATCAAGATGGTGCAGCAGGATGTACTCGTACTCCGAGAACAGCGCGTAGAAAGCCGGATTCAGCAACATCAGGCTATGCGCCTCGGTGCTGCCGAAGTACCGGTCCGGCACATAGCGTGTCACGAACCCTGGTCGCTCGATGCGCAGGCTCTCGGGCGCCACCAGGAACCTGTCGTACTTCGAGAGATAGGCGTCAATGTGACGAATGGCGAACTCCTCGTCCGCGGAAAAGGAATCCCGCAGGTAGGTCGGCACGACCACCGCCACTTTCTTCCGAGCAGTCACCGGTACGGATTTTTCAAGACGAGTCACAGAGAACCTCGGTACTTGGTGGCGTGGGAATCACGTCCTGCGCGGACACTTCCCGCCACCATCAGGAAAAGCAATGATGAATATTGGCTACGCACGCGCACGCCAGCAATTTGCAGCCGCTTATAGTAATGGCTGCGTGCCCGGGAGCCGACGGGCGGCGAAACATCGCTGTGACAAACTGCCGATAGGCCCGGCGATAGTCCTGACGAGGCGTCGGAGCCGCCGCTCAAGGCTCGTCGTTCACCGTTTCGCGGAGTGCCGCCACCAACTCCGCCCGGGTGTTTTCCAGGGCGGTGGCGCGAGCGTCGAGTTCGGCGTCCGGGCGGCGGTCGCGGATGGCGCGTTCCATCTCCGCCGCCATGTCCATCAGCCGGGCCGCGCCGATGAAACCGGCCGCGCCCTTCAAGGAATGGGCCTGGCGTTGCGCTTCGTCCAGGCGGCCTTCCCCCAGGGCCTGGCGCAGGCCATCGCCTTCTCCATAACTATCCACGAAACGGCGGAGCAAGCGCAGATAAGAGGCGAGCTTGTGCCGCGCATAGCGCAAGCCCTCGTCCACATCCAGCCCGGGGATCCTCGACAGATGCGCCTGCAGGTCATCCATCGGCGTCGGCGCGGCCACCGGCGCCGACACCGGATTGGCGGTGGCGCCAACAGCCACACTGCGGTCGCGCACCGGCAACCATTGCAGCAATGCCGAGAACAGCATTTCCGGTTCCACGGGCTTGCCCACGTGGTCATTCATGCCAGCCTTGAGGCAGGCCAGCCGGTCCTCGCCGAAGGCGTTGGCAGTCATGGCCAGAATGGGGGTGCCTTGCCGATGGGGCAGGGCGCGGATGATGCGGGTGGCGGTGAGGCCATCCATCACCGGCATCTGCACATCCATCAGGATCAGGTCGTAGGCGTTGCGGCTGGCCAGATCCACCGCCTGGGCGCCATTCACGGCCAGATCCACCGAGAGCCCCACCTCCTGGAGCATGGACACCGCCACTTCCCGGTTGACCGGGTTGTCCTCGGCCAGCAGCACGCGGGCACCCCGGTGCAGGCGCACCAGATCCTGCTCCGCGGCGGAATCGGCAAGTCTGGCGTCGTTGGCCGCGATCCGTCCCAGCAACGCCTGGGATAGCGCGTCCTCCAACGCGCCGGGCAATACCGGCTTGGTGAGGATGCCGAAGCGGCCGGTTGCGGCCTCCGGCACTTCGTCCGGATCGTCCGTCAGCACCAGCAAGGGCACCGTACACCGCGCCAGGCGGGCGAGCACGGGCACGCCGTCTCCATCCTGCATGCGCCAGTTCACGATCAGGACATCGAAGGGCCGGGAACCCGGGGCCTCGTCCAGCGTCTTGAGCAAATCCTGCCCCGACGCCGCCGCGGCGCACTGGGCGCCCAGGCGTTGCAAGGCGTGGGCGAGCCCTTCCCGCACCGAAGACAAGGGGTCTGCCACCAGCACGCACCGTCCGGCAAACGGCGTCAGCGGCCGGGTCAGCGTCTCCACCTTGGCCAGCTTGGCTGTCAGCCAGAACGTGCTGCCACTGCCGGGGGCACTGTCGATGCCCACTGCGCCGCCCATCAGCCGGGCCAGCCGCCGATTGATGGCCAACCCCAACCCCGTGCCGCCGTACTGTCGAGTGGTGGAACTGTCCGCCTGCTCAAAGGCTTCGAACAGACGCTGCTGCTTGTCTCGCTCGATGCCGATCCCCGTATCCTGCACGGCGAAACGCACCAGAACCGACTCCTCCCACGCCTCTTCCACCGACAGACGCAGCGTGATGCTGCCCTGCTCGGTGAACTTGACCGCGTTCCCGGCGTAGTTGAGCAGCGCCTGGCGCAGGCGGGTGGGGTCGCCCCGCAGTTGCCGGGGCAGATCGGGCGCGATGTCCACCACCAGTTCCAGGCCCCGGGCCTGAGCCCGCTCGGCAATCAGGGAACAGACGTGGGCCACCACCGCTTCGGGCTCGAACAGCGTCTCTTCCAGGGTGAGCTTGCCCGCCTCGATCTTGGAGATGTCGAGCACGTCGTTGAGGATGGACAGCAGGTGCTGGGCCGCGTCGGAAATCTTGCCCAGCTTGTCGAGCTGTGCCCCGTCGCGGGTCGTGCGGCGGAGCAGATGGGTCAGGCCGACGATGGCGTTCATCGGGGTGCGGATTTCGTGGCTCATGTTGGCCAGGAAGGCACTCTTGGCCCGGTTGGCGGATTCGGCCACGTCGCGGGCCGCCTCCAGTTCCGCCGCCCGTTGTTCCAGGTTGGCGTTGAGCGAGGCGATGACACCCGCCCGTTCCGCCATCAGCTGATTGGCCCGCTGCAGTTCCCCGGTGCGCTGCGTGACCAGTTCCTCCAGGTGCAGGCGATGCCGCTCCAGTTCCGCCGCCAGGCGCTTGTGCTCGGTGATGTCCTCCTGGATCGAGAGGAAATGGCTGATGCTGCCATCGGCCTGGCGGATCGGGGATATCCGCGCCCGCTCCACCATCAGGCGGCCATCCCGGTGGCGGTTGATGAACTCGCCCTCCCAGCCGTCTCCAGCCAGCAACGCCTGCCAAAGCTCGGCATATCGGGTCGGGGGGGTCTCGCCCGCCCCGCGGAAGCCGGCCTTGCGGCCCAGCGCCTCGGCAGCGGCGTAGCCACTATTGCGGACAAAGGCATCATTCACATACTCGATACGGCCCGCCACATCGGTGATGATGATGCTGTGCGGGCTCTGCTCCACCGCCAGCGACAGCTTGCGCAGCGCCTGCTCGGTCTGCCGCCGTTCGGTGATGTCGTCGAATGACACCACCGCCGCCCGGGGCAGGATGCGGCCCGGCTCGTGGATCGGCTCGGCGGTCACCGAGAGCCAGCGTACCGTACCGTCCGCCTGGGGCACCCCCAGCACTTCGCCCCGGACCGGCGTCCCGCCCCGGATCACCCGGACCACGGGCCAGCTTTCCAGGGGTGCGGGCTGGCCCTCGGAGTTGACGGACTCCCATCCGGCGTCAAGCAGGGAAGCGCCGACCATCTGCTCCGCCGGCGCGTTGAGGATGCGCGCCGCCGCACCGTTGGCGGCCTGCACCCGCAGATCGTCCCCCACCACCAGCACCCCTTCGCCCAGGGCGCTGAACACCGAACGGTGCATATCTTCGCTCTGGCGCAGGCGTTGCTCGGCGACCCGGCGCTCGGTCACGTCCCGCACCTGCTCGATGACACCCACCACCGCCCCCTGGGCGTCGAGCAACAGCGACGCCACGGCCGCCACGTAATATTCCCGCCCCTTGAGCAGCACCGGCAGATTGGTTTCCGCCTGGATCAGCGTGGCTTCGCGGTGGATACGGGTGTAGCGCTCGTCGGGCAGCGGCTGGCCGGTGAGCAGGTGATCCGCCAGCAAGGGGTGGCGCGCACCGTAGAACGCCAGGCCGTGGGCATAGTCGCCCTGACCGATGATGCCCGCGGCGGCAACCCCCGTCAGTTCCTCCACCGCCCGGTTCCAGGCGATCACCTCGCCCGCCCGGTTGAGCGCAAAGGTGGCGTCGGGCAGGAAGGCAAACAACTCGTCGAGTTGGCGCCGGGATTCCCGCAGTTCGAGCTCGGTGGCCCGCCGTTCCGTCACATCCCGGGCAAAGCCAACGGTACCGATCACCTGCCCGTCCAGGGTCACTGGAGACTTGTAAGTTTCCAGCCAGCGGTGGGCACCCCCGGCGACGACAATGGGCTCTTCGAAGCTGCGGGACTCCCCCGCCACTAGAATCGCCCGATCATCCGCGCGGAAGCTTTCCGCGATGTCTGCGGGCCAGCAGTCCAGATCCGTCTTGCCCACCAGCACTTCCGGGTCGGCCACCCCTGCCGCCTCGGCAAACGGCTTGTTCACCGCCAGATAGTTGCTGTCCCGGTCCTTCAGCCAGACCATGAAGGGGAAGTTGTCCAGCACCGCCCGGTGGTAGCGGTCCCGTTCCCGCAGCGCCTCCTGCAGCCGGCGGCTCTCGGTGACGTCGGTCCAGATCGCTGCCGAGAACTTGCGCCCGCGGATCAACAGCGGCCGCACGCTGACCCGGGTGGGCACGAGGCTGCCATCCCGGCGGCGATGCTCCGTCTCCAGAATCCGGCTCTGCCCCAGGCACATGGCCTGCATCTTCTCCCGCAGTTCCTGCCCGGACATGTGGACCTGGATGTCATCGAGCCGCAACGCGGCGAACTCCGCTTCGGTGTAGCCCAGCGCCGTGCAAGCCATGTCGTTGAATTCGGTGATCGCCAGCGTTTCCGCGTCGATCAGGACGATCCCGTCCGGCGCCTGGCTGACGATGGCCCCGTAAATCTCCTGCCGATCCGCCAGTGCCCGTTCCGTGGCCAGCCGTTCCGTCACATCCCTGCACACGCAGAAACGCAGCAACTCGCCCTGCCAGCGGGCGCGATGGGCGGTGATCTCCACATCGATCACGCACCCGTCCTTGCGCCGGTGACGGGTGCGGAAGGTGGCGTTCGTGATCTGATCGTCGCCCAGCATCGCGACCAGTTCGTCCCGGCTGAACTGCGCATCCCAGTCCCAGATGTGGAGCCGCAACGCCTCCTCCAGGGAGAAGCCCAGCATCTGGCCAAAGGCACGGTTGCACTCATAGATGCTGCCGTCCTCACGCAGCACGCAGATGCCGTCCTGGGACTCCTCCACGTAAACGCGCCGCCGCAGTGCTTCCTCCGCGATCAACTGGGCCGTCTGCTTGCGCTCGGTGACGTCCGAGATCATCCCGAACCAGGTGATATTGCCGTCTTCATCCCGTTCCGGGACCGAGAAGGACTCCACCCAGCGCACCCCCTTGCGCGGGTGCTGAATGCGGTATTCGACGCGGAACACGCTCAGATCCCGGGCGGACACGGCGACCGCATCGCTCACCGCCGGGCGGTCGTCGTCGAGGATGACCTCGAAGCATGCAGTGGAATCCTCGACGATGCTGGCCGGGTCGATGCCATAGATGTCGAGAAAAGCAGGATTGGCGTAGGGAACGCTGGGATGCCCGGTGGAATCGAGCCTGAAGATGAACAGCGCCCCCGGCAGGATGCCTGCCAGCTTGTGCAGGTGTTCCGCCAGCACGCCTCGCTGCTGGCGGGCACGCCAGCGGGTCAGCGCGGGCCGGGTCGCCACGCCCAGTACGCCCCCCTCGGGCTGGGTGAGCAGAAGGTAAGCCGCGCCGCCTTCCAGGGTGTCCGCCGCCAGGGCCGCATCGTCCGTGCCCGCCTCGCCGACCGCCACGCCGGCGAAACCCGTGCCGAAGGCGGCCAGGGTGGAATCCGGCCCGGTCTTGAGCAACTGGCGCAACAGATCCCCTTCGGTCAACACGCCGTAGGGGCCATGTCCGTCGTCCAGCACCACATAGACGGCACGGGCGCGAGTGAGCCGCTCTGCCGTCTGCCGCAAAGTCCCGCCCACGGGGGCGGAGATCACCCGGCGATCAAGGATGGTAGTCAGCGGCTCCAGTTCCGGCACAACGGCATTCATCAGGGCATCCCGGCTGTGAAATCAGGCCTGCATGCGGACCGCGGAACGCCACTGCATTGGGCGTCACGCGTGCGTGCGTAGGCGATCTGATTTACGGCTGCCGGGCCGGAGCACTTGAATCCGTATCACATCCGGAAAAGGGCTGCCCTCCGCCCAGGCCGGACCAATGAAGCCGCGCCCCCAGCCCGGGCGGGCGCAGAGCCGAAAAAAAAGCGGCCAACTGGCCGCGTTCGGAAAGCATGCAACGCATGGGGTCCGCCACGGCAAGGCCGCGGCGGACGCGCCCTGACGAAATCAGAAGGTGTGGCGCAGACCCAGGTTGATCTGCTGGTTGCCCAGACCTGAGGCGGTGTTGTTGCCGACGCTGTAGTAACCGCTGGCGCCGTTGTCGTAGGCGGTCTTGGCCGCATTGCGGTTGTTGATGCGGGCAACGGCGGTGTAGAGGTTGGTCCGCTTGGACAGGGGATAGGTATAGCCCAGAGCCCACTGGTTGGCATCCTGGTTGCCGCCCAACTGGTTCTCGTCACGGCGGATGTAGGAGGCCAGCAACTTGCCCTTGGCCACCGGCACCGACACGCCCAGCAACCAGTCCGTGGCCTTGGCGCCGGACACCCAGGCGTCGTTGCGGGTGCGGGTCACAAAGCCGTGCAGCGCGACCGGCCCGAAATCGTACCTCGCGGCAACCGAGAGGTGGGAACGGCTGGTGGCGCCCCCCGCGGCGGGCGGGTTGGTGCCGTTGCGCACGGAGTGCCAGTCGAAGCCGGCAAGCAAAGGCCCGTTGGCATAGGTGCCTCCCACTTCCGCCACGCGGGCATTACGGCTGTTGGCGCCGGCAGGCAGGCCATTGGCCACTTCGTCGATCAAGCCGTTGGCGGCGTAGCCGAAGGTTCCGGTGAAACCGCCAAAGCTGGGCGTGGCGTAGAGCAGGAAATTGCTGAAGCGGGTGTCCACCTGGGCGAAGTTATTGAAGCGCCCGGCCAGCCCGCCGGCAAACGGGTCGGTCCCGGCAAGCAGAATGTACTGGTTGGAGAGCTGGCGGCCGACCTTGAACCCGCCGAAACCGCCCGATAGCCCCACCGTGGTTTCCCGGCCAAAGCCGGCGCCCCCGGTGGCGCCGTTGTTGTTGAGGCCGCCCACGTCCGGATTCAAGCCCGTCTCGAACACGAAGGTGGCCTTCAGACCGTTGCCCAGATCCTCGGTGCCCCGCAGGCCAAAGCGGGAGTTGGACTGGATGCCGGAATCCACGCCCAGGCGGTTCTTCTTGTTCG
>DAITAZ010000026.1:0-14608 GCA_036824045.1 Rhodocyclaceae bacterium | reverse complement strand
AAGCGGGAGTTGGACTGGATGCCGGAATCCACGCCCAGGCGGTTCTTCTTGTTCGTCGTCCCCGCCACCGGCACGCCGCTGTCGCGGGACAACCCCAAGTCCACAATACCGTACAGCGTCACATTGGACTGGGCCCAGACCGGGCTGGAAAGCACCGCGCAGACCGCGGCGGCAACACCTGCTCTTTTCATCAAACAACTCCTTGGGTGCATGGTTAAGGGAAATGCCAAGCCGGAGGAGGATGGCAGGCGGACGTGACAACTCCGTGAAACCCGGCGGCCCGGGCGCGCCGGGTGATCGCCCTTTGCCACCAGACCCCGAGGCGCCGAAACGGACACGCACCCCACGGACCCGCCCCTCCCTTCACTTTGGCAACGGCACGCGGTGAGCCCACACGCCGTCATTCTGTTGTTGGGCACTCACCCTAGCAGCAAAGCGGGCCGAGCCTAAAGTCAAGTTATTGCTAAGCAATCTACAAAACGTGCTGCTTCACTCGCCAGCGAAGCAGGGGGGCATGCCTACCGCCACGCGTTGCAGGGTCACAGACTCGGACAGTTGATCGTCCGCACAGCGGGAGCCGCTTCTCCCCTTGGGCGGCAACTGCGGCCAAGGCCGGACTTCAGGCCGGCACGCCCAGCACCACATGGGACGCCTTGATCACCACCGCAGCGTCCACGCCCGGCTTCAGACCGAGTTCCGCCACCGCCTCTTTCGTGATCACGGCAGCCACTTCCGCGCCTCCGGGCAACGCGACCACCACCTCCCCGTTGACCACGCCTTGCGTCACGGCTTTCACCTTGCCACTCAGGGCATTGCGGGCGGACAAACGGATCCCGCTGGCGTCAGTCATCACCATCACCCACGGAGCCTTGACCAGCGCAACCACCTCAGCACCCTCGGCGATACCCAGCGATCTGGCACTTTCCAGGGTGATGATCGCAACCAGCTTGTCGCCGCCACCGATATCCACCACCACTTCCGCATTCACCCCGCCGGGCTGGTAGGCACAAACCTTGCCTCTGAACACGTTACGGGCACTAACTTTCATGACTATCTCCTGTTCGGACAAAGTAGAACATATTTTGTATACAAAGAAACATAAAATGTAGGCTTGACGACAAAGCCTCCGGGGCATGAGGCTAATGCGCTGTTTGATATGAACTCAACCACAGCGGCCCACTTGGCCCGAAACAAAACTTCAACAGATCTACCAAGTTATTTTTGTATACACAAATAAATAGAATGTCAGGACATGAGCGAATCGACTCCTAACAGCTTTTCCGGGCGCCTGGTGATCGAGGCCGATTTTGGTGCCTCCATTGGGGATACGCGCATCCGTTTGCTGGAACAGATCGACCGACTGGGCTCCATCAACCAGGCGGCCAAGGCCGTGCCGCTTTCCTACAAGGCTGCCTGGGATGCCATCGACACGCTGAACAACCTCTCGCCCCAGCCCCTGGTGGAGCGGGTGATTGGCGGCCGGCAGGGCGGCGGCACCCAGCTCACCGACTACGGCCGCCGGGTGGTGGCCATGTACCGCGCGCTGGAGGCCGAATACCAGGCCTCGCTGGACCGCCTGGCCGCCCACATGGGCGAAGTCAGCCACGCGGACATCAAGGAGTTTCAGACCGTGCTACGCCGCCTATCCATGAAAACCAGCGCCCGCAACCAGTTCTCCGGCGCCATCACCGGCTTGCGCGACGGGCGGGTGGACTATGAGGTGCGCATCGCCCTGGACGCGCACACCGAGGTGGTGGCGGTGATCACCAAAGCCAGCGCCGAGAACCTGCAACTGACCATCGGCAAGGAAGTATTTGCCCTGGTCAAGTCGTCCTCCGTGCTGGTCGGCACCGACCGTGGCCTGCATCTGACCGCCCGTAACCAGTTGTGGGGCGAGGTCAGCGCCATCCACCGAGGCTCGGTGAATGACGAGGTAAGCATCACCCTGCCCGGCGGTCGCCTGGTCACGGCGGTAGTGACCCACGGCAGCGTCGAATCCCTGGAACTGGCGCCGGGCGTGGCGGCCTGCGCCATCTTCAAGTCCTCCAGCGTGATCCTCGCCAGCTACGCCTAAGCGGTTTTCCCTGACTCCTGCGGAGCCTGCACCATGAAAAAGATGACCATCTCCCTGCTCCCCGCCCTGTTGCTCGCTTGCTCGCTGGCCAGAGCGGACGAGATTCCGGTGGCTGTAGCCGCCAACTTCACCGCCCCCATGCAAACCATCGCTGCGGATTTCGAAAAGGAAACAGGCCACAAGGTGATCGCCTCCTACGGGGCTACCGGCAAGTTCTACGCCCAGATCAAGAATGGCGCCCCCTTCGAGGTATTGCTGGCGGCGGACGACGAAACCCCCGCCAAGATGGAGAAGGAAGGGCTGGCCGTGCCCGGCAGCCGCTTCACTTACGCCGTAGGCAAGCTGGTGTTGTGGAGTGCAAAGCCCGGCTTCGTGGACGACAAGGGCGCCGTGCTGAAAACCGGAAGTTTCGAACACCTAGCCATCGCCAACCCCAAGCTCGCCTCATACGGAACCGCGGCGGTCGAGGCATTGAGATCCCTTGGCGTCCTCGAATCCATCGCACCAAAATTCGTGCAGGCGGAGAACATCAGCCAAGCCTATCAGTTCGTCGCCACCGGCAACGCTCCATTGGGTTTTGTCGCACTCTCGCAGGTTATCAAGGACGGCAAAATACCCAGTGGTTCCGCCTGGTTCGTCCCCAGCCACCTTTACCAGCCGATCCGCCAAGATGCGGTGATCCTGGAAAAAGGCAGAGGCAAGGCCGGCGTTACCGCCCTAATGCTGTACCTGGGCAGCGACAAAGCCAAGACGGTGATCAAACGCTACGGATATGAGCTATGAGGGCTGCCCTGTCCGACGCGGAGTTGGCCCGCCTGCTGGAAGATGACGCCCCCTGTGGCGATCTGACCAGCGAGGCCCTCGGCCTGACCGCCCGCTCCGCCCCCAACGGCCGGCTGAGCTTCCGCGCCCGCCAGCCCATGACCGTGTGTGGAACGGAAGAGGCGGTGAGGCTCTTCCAATTGGCGGGCGCCTCGGTGCGCCTGCTGGTTCCCTCCGGCACGCAGGCAGCCCCCGGCACCGAGTTGCTCAATGCCATGGGTGAGGCGGCGAGCCTGCACCTGGCCTGGAAAACCGCCCAGACCCTCATGGAGTGGGCCAGCGGCATCGCTTCCACCGCCAACGCACTGGTGCAAGCGGCTGCGACAGCCGCTTGCGGGCGGGTGGTGCCCGTGGCCTGCACCCGCAAGAATGTGCCGGGTACCAAGGCCATGTCGGTCAAAGCTGTAAAGGCCGGAGGCGCCACCATGCACCGCCTTGGCCTTTCCGAAACCCTGCTGGTTTTTCCCGAACACCGTCTCTTCCTCTCCGAACCAGCGGATCAGGTGGTCGCCCGGCTGCGCGCCACCGAGCCGGAAAAGCGCATCGTCGTGGAGGTGGATTCTCTGGAATTGGCCCGCCGCTGGGCGCTGGCGGGGGCGGACGTGCTGCAACTGGAAAAATTCCCCCCGGAACGGGTGGCCACTTGCCGTACCCTGCTGCGGGAAATCGGGCTCGCCCCGGTGCTGGCCGTGGCGGGCGGCGTACGCCCGGACAACGCCGCCGACTATGTGGCCGCCGGTGCCGATTTGCTCGTCAGTTCCGCGCCGTACACCGCCCCACCGAGAGACATTCAAGTAGACTTTTCCTTATGCTAAGCGCTGATGACTTCTCGGCCATCAGGCTCACTTTGGCCCTGGCCGGGCTGACCACCCTCATCCTGCTCGTGATCGGCCCGCCGCTCGCCTGGTGGCTGGCGCGCAGTCATTCGCGTTTCAAGGGGGTCTGGCGCGCCGTGGTCGCCCTGCCTCTGGTCCTCCCGCCCACGGTACTGGGCTTCTACCTGCTGCTGTTTCTCGGGCCGGAGGGATGGGGAGGGCGGATCACCCAGAGCCTGGGGCTGGGCACCCTGCCCTTCACCTTTTCGGGTCTGGTGGTGGCCTCAGTGTTCTATTCACTCCCCTTCATGGTGCAACCCGTTCATGACGCCTTCGAAGCCATGGGCGCGCGCCCCCTGGAAGCCGCCGCCACCCTGCGGGCGAGCCCCCTGGATGCCTTTTTCAGCGTGGTGCTGCCCTTGGCCCGGCCGGGCCTGATCACGGGCGCCATTCTCAGCTTTGCCCACACGGTGGGCGAATTCGGCGTCGTGCTGATGATCGGCGGCAACATCCCGGGCCAGACCCGGGTGGTGTCGGTGCAGATCTACGACCACGTGGAAGCCCTGGAATATGCCCAGGCCCATTGGCTGGCGGGCGGCATGCTGCTGTTCAGCTTCCTGACCCTGCTGGCGCTCTACACATTGAACCCGGGGAGCCGCCAGCGATGACTCCACCCTCCATCCTCGCCCGCTTCCGGGTGCAACGCAGCGGCTTCGGGCTGGAGGCAGACCTCCGCCTGCCCGGCCGGGGCGTCACGGCCCTGTTCGGGCACTCCGGCTCGGGCAAGACCACGCTGCTGCGAGCCGTGGCGGGCCTGGAACGCCACCCGGGGAGCTATCTGGAGGTGGGTGGCCAAGTCTGGCAGGACGATGACCATGGCCACTTCCTGCCCCCCCATCGCCGCCCTCTGGGTTATGTGTTCCAGGAAGCCAGCCTCTTCCCCCACCTCTCGGTGCGGGGGAATCTGACCTTCGGCCTCAAGCGCATCCCCCCGAGCGAACGCCGGGTGAACATGGATCACACCCTGCAGCTACTGGGCATCGAACACCTGCTGGAGCGCCAACCGGAAGGGCTTTCCGGTGGCGAGCGGCAGCGGGTGGCGATTGCCCGGGCGCTCCTCGCCAGCCCCCGCATCCTGCTCATGGACGAACCCCTGGCGGCGCTGGATCAGGCCCGCAAGCGGGAAATCCTGCCCTACCTGGAGCGGCTCTGCGCCGAACTGGACATCCCCGTGCTCTATGTGAGCCACGCCACCGACGAGGTCGCCCGGCTGGCCGATCACCTGGTCCTGCTCGAAGAGGGCCGGGTGCTGGCCAGTGGCGCCCTGGCGGACACCCTTGCCCGGCTGGACCTGCCCCTGGCCCTGGCGGAAGACGCCGGGGTGGTGGTCGAAGGCCAAGTCACCGGCCACGATGCACGCTACCACCTGATCCGGCTCGCCTTTCCCGGTGGCAGCGTGCAGGTGGCCCACGGGCCGGCGGAACCGGGCACGCGCATGCGCTTTCAGATCCGCGCCCGGGATGTGAGCCTGAGCCTGGACCACCACCCCCGCTCCAGCATCGTCAACCGCCTGCCCGCCACCGTCGTGGGCGAGGCCCCGGCGGACACCCCCGCGCACGTGCTGATCCGCCTGGACATGGAAGGCACCCCGCTGGTGGCGCGCATCAGCCGCCTCTCCCGCGACCAGTTGGCGATTGCCCCGGGCCTGCGGCTATGGGCACAGATCAAGGCCGTAGCCCTGCTGGCCTGATGCCACGCGGAAATGCTTTTTTACGCTTTTCTCCTTCCCCGCAACAAAGCCTCTGCAACCCCGGGACTAGAATGATTTCAGGGTTCGTACAGCGGCCCCGGTTTGCATTGCCGTGGAGGCGATGCCCGCGGAGAACGAAAAATCCAGGAGAAAGGAGTCCAGTCATGCAAGTCAGGATCATTGCTTCAGCGCTCGCCGTCACCATGGCAGCCGTCGGTTGCACCACCATGGATGGCATGAGCGAACGGCAGAAAGGCACGGCCCAGGGCGCAGCCATCGGGGCCGCGGCGGGCGCGGTGCTCGGCGCGGTGACGGCCGGGGGCCACAAGGGCAAGAGCGCCGCCACCGGCGCCGTGGTGGGGGCCGTGGCAGGCGGCGTCATCGGCAACGTCTGGTCCAAGCGCATGGAGGATCAGAAGCGGGCCATGGAACAAGCCACCCAGGGCACCGGCGTGCAGGTCATGCAAACCGCGGACAACCAGCTCAAGCTGAACATCCCCAGCGACATTTCCTTCGCCGTGGGCAAAGCGGACATCCAGCACAATTTCCGCCCGGTGCTGGACCAGTTTGCCCAGAGTCTGAACGCCAACCCGGTGACCACGGTCCGCATCGTAGGCCATACCGACAGCACCGGCAGCGACACCACCAACAACCCGCTTTCGGTGGCCCGCGCCAACAGCACGCGTGACTACCTGGTGGGTCACGGCGTGGCCGCCAACCGCTTCAACACGGAAGGGATGGGAGAACGCCAGCCCATCGCCACCAACGACACGGTCGAGGGACGGGCCAAGAACCGGCGGGTGGAAATCTTCGTGGCGGAGCCTCAGCAAGCGCCCCAGCCGGCCAAGTAAGCAGGCGCCGGGCGCACGCCCGGCACTTAGCCCAGGTGGCTGATGGCCTCCAGGAGGGCGATCTCGCTATCGGAATAGGGGCGCCCTTCGCTGCGGAAGGAGAACTCCGGGATGGCACCGGTCTTCGGATCGCTGCCGGTCACCAGTTCGATGATGAGCTGCATGTCGGTGAAGCGCGCCAGATCGGTCTCCGACACATACACGGCGCCCCAGTCCTGACTGACGAGATTCACGTACCCGTAGGGCGGGCCATCCACCCAGGCACGCCACGACAGCTCGCCCTGCCAGGCGGAGGTGAAACGGTGGACAAGAATCAGCCTGCCGGTCGTGGCTCTCAGACTGCCCAAGGCGAAGGCCGCCTCCGGCGACACCCGCAGGCGCAAGGCCGATCGCATCTGTTCCACATCCAACCTGATCACCCGCTTACTCCGATCTGCAGCATGGCGAGATCCAACCTTTCTTCCAGAACGGGACAGCACCCCGGATAGTAGATGAAAACCGCCGTCAAGCAATACTCGCAAAACCCTTGCGCCCACCCGGGGATTTGGCAATCCGGAATTGACGGGCAAACCCTGCATAAAGATATGCACCTTGAGGGGATGCCCGGCACCTATAATGCACGAGGCAGCGCGGCCCCAAGCGGGCGGTTGCCGCATGCGATGTCATCCGGACGCAGCATTGCCGCGTTATGGTGGCTGGCATCCAATCCACAACAAGTACATTCCTCAGACTCAATCAGGAGCATCACATGAAACTGCAACTCGCCCTCGTTTCCGTCGTTCTGGCCCTTTCCGTTGCCGCCTGCGGCAAGAAGGAAGAGCCCAAGGCCCCTGCCGCCGCGGCACCCGCCGCTGCGCCGGCGGCGCCCGCCCCGGTTGAAGCGGCCAAGGAAGCGGCCGGTGCTGCTGCTGGCGCCGCCAAGGACGCCGCCGGCGCTGCTGCCGACGCCGCCAAGAACGCTGCCGGCGCCACCGCCGATGCGGCCAAGGGCGCTGCTGGCGCTGCCGTGGAAGCCGGCAAGGATGCCGCTGGCGCCGCCAAGGACGCCGCTGGCGCTGCCGCCGACAAGGCCAAGGAAGTCGCTGGCAAGGCCGTCGAAGCCGCCAAGGACGCAGCCAAGGACGCCGTGAAGAAGTAATCGCGCCAATCTGCCGGGTGGCAGCCGCCACCCGGCGAGCCGCGAGCGGGGCCCGGGACGCCGTTCCGGGCCCCGCCGCCGTTTACACGCCCGCGACACGCCCCGCGGCGCGGAAATGCTTAGAATCGGGCCATGCGCAGACAACCTCCCTCCGGGGCCCTCCCCGCGCCGGCCGGCGGCGAACGCCGCGACTGGCAGACCATCCGCACCCTGTTCCCCTACGTCTGGGCCTACAAGGGCCGCGTGCTCTTCGCCCTGGCCTGCCTGATCAGCGCCAAGCTGGCCAACGTGTCGGTGCCCATCGTGTTCAAGAACATGATCGACGCGCTGACCATCACGCCGCAACAGGCGGTGATCCTGGTCCCGGCAGCGCTGCTGGTGGCCTACGGGGTTTTGCGCTTCTCCAACTCCCTGTTCACCGAATTGCGGGAGATCGTTTTCGCCCGGGTGACGCAGGAAGCGGTGCACACCATATCGCTGCGGGTGTTCCGTCATCTGCACAGCCTGTCCCTGCGCTTTCACCTGGAGCGGCAGACCGGCGGGCTGACCCGGGACATCGAGCGGGGCACCCGGGCCGTCAACAGCCTGGTGGGCTACGCCATCTACTCGATCCTGCCCACCATCGTGGAAGTCACCCTGGTGCTGGGCATCCTGCTCGCCCGCTACGATCCGTGGTACGCGGGCATCGTGGTGATCACGCTGACGCTCTACGTGGGCTTCACCATCCACATCACCAACTGGCGCACGGCCCTGCGGCGGGAGATGAACGAGCTGGATTCCGCCGCTAACACCCGGGCCATCGACAGCCTGATCAACTTCGAGACGGTCAAGTATTTCAACAACGAAGCCTTTGAGGCCCGGCGCTACGACGAGCAACTGGCCAAGTGGTCTGCCGCCGCCATCCGCAGCCAGAAATCCCTTTCCTACCTCAACACCGGCCAGGCGTTGATCATCTCCGTCGGCGTCACCGCCATGATGTGGCTGGCTGCCCAGGGCGTGGCCGCGGGCACCATGACCATCGGCGATCTGGTGCTGGTCAATGGCTTTCTCATCCAGCTCTACATCCCCCTCAACTTTCTGGGCGTGCTGTATCGGGAGATCAGCCAGTCCCTCACCGACATCGAACGTCTCTTCCGGCTGATGGCCGAAAACCAGGAGGTGGCCGACACCCCGGACGCAACGCCCCTGCCCCCGGGGCCCCTGGCCCTGCAGTTCGACCAGGTGGACTTCAGCTACGAAGCCCAGCGGCAAATCCTGCACGGGGTGGCCTTCTCCATCCCCGCCGGCCACACCCTGGCGGTGGTGGGACACTCCGGCTCGGGCAAATCCACCCTGGCACGCCTGCTCTACCGCTTCTACGACGTGCAAGGTGGCGCCGTGCGCATCAACGGGGCGGACATTCGCGGCCTCACCCAGGGGAGCCTGCGCGCGGCCATCGGCATCGTTCCGCAGGACACGGTGCTGTTCAACGACACCATCTACTACAACATCCTCTACGGCCGCCCGGATGCCAGCCGCGCGGAGGTGGAGGCCGCTGCCAGGGCCGCCCAGTTGCTCGCTTTCATCGAGCGCCTGCCGGAGGGGTTTGAAACCCGCGTGGGAGAACGGGGACTGAAACTCTCCGGCGGCGAAAAGCAGCGGGTGGCCATCGCCCGGGCCCTGCTCAAGAACCCCGCCATCCTGATCTTCGACGAAGCCACCTCGGCGCTGGATTCCCGTACCGAACAGGCCATCCAGGCTCAGCTCGACGCGGCTGCGGTGGGACGCACCACACTGATCATCGCCCACCGCCTGTCCACGGTCATGAACGCGGATCAGATCCTGGTGCTGGACCACGGCCGGGTGATCGAACGCGGCACGCACCAGGCGCTCCTGACCCAGGGCGGCGCCTACGCGCAGATGTGGGCCCTGCAGCAGCAGGAAGAACAACCGGGTGAGCCGGCCCTGGCCGGCTAAAGCCTGCCCCGGAAGCCGGGGCTCTCCGAGGGAGCAAACGTCCGTGAGCCGCATCGTCGCCACCTACCACCTGCACTGCCCCGCCACCGAAGTGGAAGCCCGGGCCCGCGCCATGGCGGTGGAACAGAGCGTGGAGATGCCGCTGGAGGCGATCCGCCACCCCCACGTTCTGGACGAGATCGTCGCCCGGGTAGGGGAGATCCAACCCCTCGGCCCAGACCGTTTCCGGGTGGACCTGCACCTGGCCACAGCCACCACCGGCATGGAAGCGGGACAACTGATGAACATGCTGTTCGGCAACAGTTCGCTGCTGCCGGACGTGGAACTGGCAGACCTGGCCACGGACGACGCCCTGGCCCCCGCCCTGCCGGGGCCCCGCTTCGGCATCGAGGGCATCCGCGCCCTGACCGGCGCCTGGGGCCGCGCGCTCACCGCCAGCGCCCTCAAGCCCCAGGGGCTGCCGCCCGCCGAACTGGCAGCGCTGGCGGGTCAGCTCGCCCGGGCGGGCATCGACATCATCAAGGACGACCATGGCCTGGCCGATCAGGCCTATGCCCCCTTTGAAGCCCGTGTCACCGCCTGTCAGGCGGCAGTGGACCAGGCCAACCGGGAAACCGGCGGCCAGACCCTCTATGTGCCCAGCCTCAATGGCGGGCCAAGCCGGCTGCTGGCCCAGGCCCGCTTTGCCAAGGCCGCGGGCTGCCGCATGGTGATGCTCGCCCCCATGGTGAGCGGGCTCCCCCTGCTGGCGGAACTGGCCGCAGACCAGGACACCCTCGGCCTGCCCATCCTGGCCCACCCGGCGCTGGGCGGGGCCGCCCGCATCGCCCCACCCTTGCTGATCGGCAAGCTCTTCCGCTGGTTCGGCGCCGACGCGGTAATCTTTCCCAACCACGGCGGGCGGTTCAGCTACAGCACCCACACCTGCCAGCGGATTGCCGAGGAGGCGCGGATTCCCGGCCACCACCGGCCGGCATTGCCCGTGCCGGCCGGTGGGATGAGCCTCGCCCGGGTGGACGAGATGCTGGATTTCTACGGGCCCGACGTGCTGCTCCTCATCGGCGGCAATCTGCTCGCCGCCGGCAGCGCCCTGGTGGAGCGAGGCCAGGAATTCGCCCGGGCAGTCCGCCAGCGTGCCACCTCCACCACTTCCCCGAGGGTTGCAGCGCCCCCACCCCAGGCGACCGCAGCGACCGCCAATGCGGCCCCCTCGGCAGCCTCCACACCGCTGGTGCGCCGCTTTCTCCCGGACAGCCATCGCTGGGACGCCGTGGAAAAGCTCGCGTACAAACAGGAAGGCAGCGCCCCCTTTCGGGATATCAGTCGCCAGACCCTCTTCCGCCTGCAGGAACTGGCGGGCGAACTACGCTACTTTGAAGTCCAGCCCGGCGGATTCAGCACGCTGGAACGCCACCAGCACGTCCATGCCGTACTGGTGCTGCGCGGCCATGGACAATGCCTGCTGGGCGACAACATGGCCGACATCGCCCCCTTCGACCTGGTCACCATTCCCCCCATGACCTGGCACCAGTTCCGCCCCGCACCCGGCCACACCCTGGGTTTCCTCTGCCTGGTCAACGTGGACCGGGACAAACCGCAACTGCCGGACGCCACCACCGGCCCGGTCGGCTGGCCCGCGCCACATCGCCAGACAGCAACAGGGGAGCGCACGGACTAGCGCCGCTGAAACACTTTGGTACCCTGGCCCTCCGTGCCTTCCCAGGTCATCCGGTTGCCGCTCACCGTCACCGTGTAGGTTTGTCCCGCCGCGAAATTGGTGGCCGACGTGGTGATGCGATTCCCCTCCAGCCGCCATTTGGTCTGGGCGTAGAGCTTTTCCTGGGTTTTCCTGTATCGCTCGTCACAGGCGCTCTTGGCCGCGTTCAGGCGGAAGGTCTTGTCCGCATTCACCTCGTAGACAATGTCGGCGGCACACGGACGCTGTTGCAGCAGCGCCGCGTGGCTGTCAAAGGACTGGCCTTGAAAACTGGCCATGTGGGAAACCAGCTTCCACTGCCCGACGACATCCTCGGCGAGGCCGGCGCGGGCCGCAAGCGGCCAGGCAAACGCCACGCCAGCCAAGCCGATGAGGGCTGGCCGACGCGTCGAGCGGTACGCACCGCGCGCGCCGGTCAAACGGATTGAAAGATTCATCTCATCTCTCCTGTCAAGGTCACTCGGGTTGTGATGCCCTCGTGCCGCTGGCCCTGGGCAACGGCGCCCGGGACCACGGCAGGAGGCACGTCCGGCCGATCCCGCGAACGCCCGGGTCGCCAGAATCTTGACCGGGCATCCACCGGCTCGGGCCGATGATGGCACGACACCCCCAGCGCCCCTACGCCGTTCGCATCCTGATTACCCCTGATTGCCAGTTACACCCACACCACAAAGAAGAATACCCCCGAGTGTGACAAATTTCACATATCACAGTTAGCGCATACTCTAGATTTGCCGAAAAGAGCAAATCTCCCTTCTTTTCTGGTTTTGCCACATAACATCACTTTCGCCCGGAGCCTGCAGAAGGCCTTCGACACGCTCTCTGCCTCGCACAAGAACACACAACCAAGGCACGCATCATGGCAAAGACCGTATTCACCGACACCCAGATCATCAACCAGATCGACAGCGGCGCCCACTGGAGTGGCACTGCCTGGACCTTTGGGTTCATTTCCAGCGCATCCTGGATCTCCGGCAGCGAGAAGGATGGTTTCTTCGCCTACAACGCCGATCAGCGCGCGGCAGCCACCCGGGCGATCTCCCTGTGGGACGATTTGATCATCCCCAAGTTCACCCAGACCAGTGACTACGCCGGCAGCGGCACCAAGCCCAACATCGCTTACGGCAACAGCTCAGCCCCTTCCTACGCTTACGCCTATTACCCCGGCAGCTACTCGATGGCGGGCACGGTCTGGACCGACGCGGGCGCCTACGGAGACTCGTCCGGCACCAACAATCTGCTTCATCCGGTAGTGGGCAAATGGGGGTTCATGACTTACATACATGAAACCGGCCACGCACTGGGCCTGGATCACCCGGGTGCCTACAACGGTGGCAGCCCCACCTACGAAACCAATGCGGAGTACATGCAGGACACCCAGATGTACACCATCATGTCCTACTTCTCCGCGAGCAAAACCGGGGCCGACTGGGTCGCCAGCGACGGCAACAGCTATTACTGTCAGACGCCGATGATCGACGACGTCATGACCATCCAGGCGATCTACGGCGCCGACACCACCACCCGCGCCACCGGCACCACCTACGGCTTCAACTCCACCCTCACCGGAACGGTTTTCGACTTCTCGAGCAACCGCCACCCCGTGCTGTGCATCTACGACGCGGGCGGCACCGATACGCTGGATCTCTCCGGATTTTCCACCGCCAGCCGCATCGACCTCACCCCGGGCACGTTCTCTGATTGCGACGCGATGACCTATAACGTCTCCATCGCCCGCAACACATGGGTCGAGAACGCCGTTGGCGGCAGCGGCAGCGACAACATCAAGGGCAACAGCCAGACCAACCTGCTCACCGGTGGCGCTGGCGACGACACGATCACCGGTGGCGCAGGCGTCGACACGCTGGTGGGCGGCACCGGTAACGACACCTACGTGTTCAACCTGGGCGATGGCCTGGACACCGTGCGCGAGTTCGTCGGCGAAGGCACCCTCGATCAAGTGAAGTTCGGCACCGGCATCCTCGCCAGCAACATCACCGTCACCAAGGTGGCCAATGGCGGCGGCACCGACGTGGTGCTGGCCCACAGCAACGGCGTGGACCGGATCACCCTGAGCAACTGGACCATCGGCGGCAACAACGGCATCGAACGGGTCGTGTTTGCGGATGGCACAACCTGGACCGCCGCCGACATCAGCGCCAAGCTCACCACCAACGTCACACTCACCGGCGACGCTGGCAACAACTCCCTGGGAGGCGGAGCCGGTAACGATTCCCTGTTTGGCCTGGGCGGCAATGACGTTCTTTCCGGCTACGCCGGCAATGATCTGCTCGACGGCGGCACTGGCAACGACACGATGATCGGCGGCATCGGCGACGACACCTATGTGGTGGACAGTACCCTGGACGTGGTGACCGAGCTTGCTGGCGAGGGCACCGACCTGGTGCAGTCCAGCGTGACCCTCACAGCGCTGGCCACCAACGTGGAAAACCTGCTGCTCACGGGCACGGCGGCCATCAACGGCACTGGCAACAGCCTCAACAACACGCTGACGGGCAATAGCGCCGCGAACATCCTCAACGGCGGGGCCGGCAATGACCGCATGGTCGGTGGCCAAGGCGACGACCGCTACATTGTGGACAGCACCGGCGACACGGTGGTGGAACTGGCCAACGAAGGTTTCGACTGGGTTGAATCCTCCGTCACCTTCTCGCTGGTCGGGACGGGCGCCGATGGCCTGATCCTCACGGGTACGGCAGCCATCAACGGCACCGGCAACGAGCTGGACAACTCAATCACCGGCAACGCGGCCAACAACATCCTTTCCGGCGGCGCGGGCGGAGACACCCTCGACGGCGGCGCCGGCAATGACACCCTGAACGGCGACGCAGGCAATGACGTGTTGATCGGCATGGCCGGCAGCGATACGCTGAACGGCGGTGACGGCAACGACGAGATCGATGGCGGCGAAGGCGCCGACGCCATGCTCGGCGGCACCGGCAACGACATGTACTTCGTGGATAACACGGGGGATGTGGTCACCGAGGCCGCCAATGCGGGAACGGACCAGGTGCTCTCGTCAGTCACCTTCAGCCTGGGCGCAAACCTGGAGATGCTTGGTCTGATCGGCACCGCTGCCATCAATGGCACCGGCAACGAATTGGCCAACACCTTGGGCGGCAACAGCGCGGCCAATGTACTGACCGGTGGCGCCGGAAATGACCAGTTGCGCGGCAACGGCGGCAACGACACCTTGATCGGTGGCACGGGTGATGACATCTACTGGTTCCGCACCGGCGACGGGGTGGACACGGTCCGCGAAGTGGCTGGCGAAGGCACTGCCGACGAGATCCGTTTTGACGCGGGGATCGTCGCCACCGACATCTCCGTCAGTCTCGTGACCAATGGCAGCGCCACCGATCTCGTGCTTGCCCACCGCAACGGTACCGACCGCATCACCCTCAGTAACTGGAGCCGCACCGGCACCAATGGCATCGAACGGGTGGTGTTCTCCAATGGCACCA
>DAITAZ010000086.1:0-2122 GCA_036824045.1 Rhodocyclaceae bacterium | reverse complement strand
CGCCGCTCGCCCTGGACGCGGCGGGGCCGCCGGCGGGGCCGCATGGGCAATGGCGCTCAGGGCATCGGCAAACTCCGCCGCCGTGGCGTAGCGCTGGTTCGGCGCCGGGGCCAGGGCGCGGCGCAGCACCGCCTCCAGCGCCGGCGGCACCTGGGCGCCCAGCTCCGCCAGGGCGGGCACCCGCTGCCGCAGCCGGGCGCTGATCAGTTCCACGTCCGTATTGGCCTCGAAGGGCAAACGCCCGGCAATCAGCTCGAACAGCATCATCCCCACCGAGTAGAGGTCGGAACGGGCACTGGCCTCCGCCCCTTCCAGCCGCTCCGGCGCCATGTATTCCAGCGTGCCCACCACCATGCCCACCCGGGTCAGCCGGGCCATGGAAAGAATGCGGGCGATGCCGAAGTCCATCAGCTTGAGCTGCCCGCCGGCGCTCACCAAGGCGTTGGCGGGCTTCACGTCGCAGTGGATCACATGCATCTGGTGGGCGTGTTCCAGCCCGCGCAGGGCCTGGGTGGCCAGCGCCACCGCCTCCTGCCAGGGCAGGCGGCCCCGGCGCGCCAGCAGCGCGTCCAGCGTTTCGCCCCGCATGTACTCCAGCACCATGTAGAGGGATTCGCCCTCCGGCAGCAGGCTGTAGAGGGTGACGATGTTGGGGTGGTTGAGGCGGGCCAGCGCCACCGCCTCGCGCTTGAAGCGCTCCACCAGATCCGGCTTGCGGGCCAGGTCCTCGCGCAGGCGCTTGATAGCCACCTCCCGCTCCAGGAGCGTATCCAGGCCGCGATAGACCTGCCCCATGCCCCCCTCGCCGATTTTTTCGACAATGCGGAAGTGTCCGGGCCCGGAGTGCATGGCGCCCCCCTCAGCGGATCAGGAAGCGCGCCGGCCGGGTGGCCGGCACGGCACGGGTGGCCCGGGGATCGGCCCGCCCCACGCGGGGCGACGCCACTTCCAGGATGCCCACGGAGATGTTGTCGTGGCCGGAACGGGCCTTGGCCATCTCGATCAGGCTCACGCAGGCGGCGTAGGCTTCGCGGCTGGCCAGGGTGGCGGCCAGTTCGTCCTCCCGCACCAGATCGTGCAGGCCATCGGAACAGGCCAGAAAACGGTCGCCGGGGCGGATTTCCCCTTCCATCGCCCCCACCTGGGCTTCCACCTGGGGGCGGGTGCCCACGGCGCGGGAGATCAGGTTGCGGTCCGGGTGGGCGCGCGCCTGCTCGGCGCTGATCAGGCCCGCCTGCAGCATTTCGGCCACCACCGTGTGGTCCTGGGTGAGCTGCTGCAGTTGGCCATCGCGCAGGCGGTAGATGCGGCTGTCGCCCACGTGGGCGACGAAGGCCCGGTCCCCCTGCAGCAGCAGCACGCTGACGGTGGTGCCCATGCCCTGGTACTCCGGGTGGCGGGCCGCCAGCGCCTGGATGGCCTGGTTGGCCGCCCGCACCGCTCCGGCCAGCACCGACTGGGGGGTGCCGTGGCAGTGGGCGGTGTAGTAGTCACGGATGCATTCCACCGCCGTGCGACTGGCGGTGGAGCCCCCCCTGTGGCCGCCCATGCCGTCGGCCACGATGAGCAGGCTGCCCAGGGGCTCGCCGGCGGAACCGCAGCCGCCGCGCACCAGCAGCACGCTATCCTGGTTCTCGTCCCGCACGCAGCCCACGTCGGTGAGCACGCAGCCCTCAACCGGGTAGCTGTTGGGGCCGCTGCCGGCGCGGGCGTCAGCGCGTTTTTTCGACAAGAAGTTCATCAAAGACATTCTCGGACTCCAGTTTTCTGACGGTGAAGCGCAGGGGTTTGTCGGCATAGCCTTCCGCCCGCAACACCAGGACCAGCTCCATCCCCACCGGGACGGGGAAACTCAGGGGCGTGCGGCCGATCACCCGGCCCTCCTGCACCACCTCGGCGCTGACCGGGATGCTGCCCACCCGCACCAGCGCCATCTCGGCGGTGGCGGCCGGTGCGGCCACCGGCGGCGCCTTGGCGGGCTCCAGCATCAGCCCGCGGGCGAACAGGGCCACGGCGCCCACCAGCAGCAGCACGCTCAGGCCTCGCCACAGGGCATCCTCCCCTTCCAGAAAGGCCATCAGCCGGCCGGAAAGATCGGCCCAGCGCAGGCCCGGGCCGGGCG
>DAITAZ010000085.1:0-2128 GCA_036824045.1 Rhodocyclaceae bacterium | reverse complement strand
AACGGCGCCCCCCAGGCCAGCGCCCCAGCCGGTGACGAGTGGGAAGAGTTTTGAGTAGCGGCCGGTTCTGAAGTTATGCAGCCGGATGCCGTAAATCCTGTTCGACCCCGAACGCCCGAGCGTCGGGGCCGACAGGCGATGGCCAGCACATACGGATAAACAGGGAACAGCGAGGTAGGCATGCGCAAGAATTTGCCGGTGACTGACAGGGAAGTGCCGCTCAACGAGCACACCCTGATCGTCTCCAAAACGGACACCAAGGGCAGGATCACCTATGTGAACCGGGACTTCCTGGAGATCAGCGGCTTTTCCGAAGCGGAGCTGATCGGGGAGCCCCACAATCTGGTCCGCCATCCGGACATGCCCCAGGAAGCGTTTGCCGACCTCTGGACTACGCTCAAGCAGGGACGCCCGTGGACCGGCCTGGTCAAGAACCGCTGCAAGAACGGCGACCACTATTGGGTGCTGGCCAACGCCACCCCGATCTGGGAATCCGGGCAGGTGACGGGCTACATGTCCGTGCGCCGCATGGCCAGCCGGGAACAAATCCAGGCGGCGGAAGGTGCTTATCGCCTGTTCCGGGAAGGCAAGGCCCAGGGGCTGGCAATCCGCGACGGCGGGGTGATCAAGCTGGGCATGTGGCCGTCGCTGAAACGGGGTTACTCCAACATGTCGGTCAAGCTGCGCCTGGGCGGACTGGTGGCCCTGTTCTCCGGGATGATCCTGGTGGGCGGCTTCATCGGCATCGGTGGCATGCAGTCCGCCACCAACAGCCTGGAATCGGTCTATAGCCAGCGGCTGGTGCAATCCGGCGATCTGGCCACCCTGGGCGACCGTCTCTCGGACACCGTTTTGCAGTTGCGCCTGGCCACGGCCCACAACCCGGCCCTGCCCGAGGCCAAGCTGCACGACCACCCCATCTCCCGCCATCTGGAGCGGATGGAGAAATCCACGGCCGAGGCTGCCCGGTTGCTGCCGGGGCTGGTATCGGCCCAGGCGGACGACGTGGAAAGACCCCTGGCTGAAAAAGCCCGCCAGGAGGTTCAGCGCTTCCTGGACGAAGGCTACCGCCCGATGGTGGCCTTGCTGAAAGACAACCGCTATGAGGAGGCGACCCAGCACTTCTTCCGCAGCGCCCTGCCCAGGTTCAATCAGGCGAAGGAAGCATCCGACGCGCTGGCCAAATTCCACCTGGAGGCCGGGAAGAAGAGCTTCGAGCAGACCCAGGAGCGTCTGGGCTGGGTGAAAACCCTGGGTGTGGCCGCAACGCTGGCGGGCATCCTGCTGGCAGTGGCGCTGGGGGTGATTCTCTTCGCTGCCATTGCCGGACCCCTGCGCCGGATCATCGACAGCTTCCACCGCATGGCGGAGGGAGATTTCCGCAGCTACATCCAGGTGGACCGGCATGATGAGCTGGGCCAGGTGATGGAGTCCCTCAAGTCCGTGCAGACTCGCATCGGCTTCGAGGTGGCGGAAAACAAGCGTGTGGCGGAAGAGACGCTGCGCATCAAGGTGGGCCTGGACAACGTGGCCACCAACGTGATGATCGCCGACGCCGGCGGCCACATCATCTATATGAACCAATCGATCCGGGACATGATGAGCGGGGCCGAGGCGGACATTCGCCGGGATCTGCCCAATTTCGACGCCAGCCGGTTGATGGGCGCCAACATCGATGTCTTCCACAAGAACCCGAGCCACCAGCGCAACATGCTGGCGGGCCTCAAAGCTCCCCATCGGGCAAGCGTCACCCTGGGCGGTCGCATCTTCGTGCTGACCGTGGCACCGGTGGTCAATGCGCAGGGCGAGCGGCTGGGCACGGCGGTGGAATGGCAGGACCGCACCGCCGAGGTGGCGGTGGAGAACGAGATCACGGGCATCGTCCAGGCCGCCGCCAGCGGGGATCTGTCCCGACGCCTGCCCACCGAGGGCAAGCAAGGCTTCTTCCTGCAACTGGCGGAGGGGCTCAACAAGGTGCTGTCCACCACGTCCACGGCCGTGGAGGACGTGGCACGGGTGCTGGGCGGGTTGGCCCGGGGCGACCTGACCGACAGTGTTGCCGCCGATTACCAAGGCACATTTGGGCAGTTGAAGGACGACACGAACACGACGGTTGGTCGGCTGCGGG
>DAITAZ010000067.1:0-9437 GCA_036824045.1 Rhodocyclaceae bacterium | reverse complement strand
CCGCACGGCGGGCCATGGGCAACATGATCAGTTGCACCACCAGCAGCAGCATGAGCCCCCCGAAGAGCAGGAATCCGCCCCCCAGCAGCAGGGAATAGTGCCCGGCCAGCGAGCGCCCGGACCTCAAGGTCCATCCCCCCGCGGGTTGAACAGGTAGCCCTCGCCGCGGACGGTGATCACGTACACCGGCGCGGCCGGATCCGGTTCGATCTTGCGGCGCAGGCGGGTCACCCGCACATCGACGCTGCGGTCGAAGGGATCGCGCTCCAGGCCCCGCAGCAGGTCGATCAGGGTATCGCGGCTGAGCACCTTGCCCGGCCGTTCCGCCAGGATCTGCAACAAGCCGTACTCGCCCCCGGTGAGGTGCTGGTCCTGCCCGTCCCGCAATAGCCGCCGGGCGGCCCGATCCAGGACATAAGGCCCGAAGTACAGCGGCCCCTCTTTCGTCGTGTTCGTCGCACTGGCGCCACCGGCCCGGCGCACCAGCGCCCGCAGCCGCGCCAGCAGTTCCCGGGCACTGAACGGCTTGCCCAGATAATCGTCCGCCCCCACTTCGAGGCCGACGATCCGGTCCACCTCGTCCCCCCGGGCAGAAAGAATGAGGATGGGCACGGAGGATTGCGCCCGCAACCGCCGGGCCAAACTCAGGCCATCTTCTCCGGGCAGCATGAGATCCAGCACGATCACCTCGGGCCACTCGGCATCCAGGGCGGCCCACATTTGCCGGCC
This sequence comes from Rhodocyclaceae bacterium, assembly GCA_036824045.1. Classification (GTDB taxonomy): domain Bacteria; phylum Pseudomonadota; class Gammaproteobacteria; order Burkholderiales; family Rhodocyclaceae; genus DAITAZ01. Next base: position 8,708 of record DAITAZ010000067.1, on the reverse strand, counting down.
GTCCGCCGCCAGCCGGGGCGCAAAGCCATTGCTGCCGAGGTAGTCGCCCAGCATCTCGCGCAGGGCCGGGTCGTCATCCACCACCAGGACCCGGGGCAGGTCATGTGCATCCATGGCGCCATGATACCCCCACCCTCGAAACGCCCGCCCGCCCCCTGAAACATCGCGAAACACACGCTCGCCAGACGTAACCCGGGCGAAAGACGGCGCTTGCATCCGCGGCTCAGGATGTTGCGCATCCGTGCAGCCAGAACGTCCTGCCATGAAACCCGAACCCGCTTTCCGCTCGAGCATTGCCTGCCTCCTGCTGACAGCCGCCGTGCTGAACACCGCCCCGGCCATGGCGCGCCTGCCCCGTCCCCATGCTGACGCCGGGCTGGAAAGTGGCGCCCTGGCGGAGCGTGGGGCCACCGGGCCGGCACTGCAACACCGCGCCAGACCTTACGGACAAGGCTTCGAGAACCGCCCCGTGCCGCCCTGCGAGCAGCCGCCCCGGCGCGCCGAGGCCAGGCCTGCCCGCCTCGCCCCTGCCACCACCCCCACCGGTAATTGAGGAACACACCATGAAACACCCCTGGATCACCGCACTCACCGTCAGCCTGATCCTGTCCGCCTGCGGAGGCGACAGCGGCACCAGCAGCCCCGGCGCGGGCACACCCGGCGCCAGCGGGAACCTGATGGCCGTGGCCGCCGATGGCAGCACCAGCGTCCAGGCCAGCACCCTGGCCACGGCACTGGCCAGCCTGCCCGCAGCGCCCCTCAGCGACGCCGAGGCCGCCAGCCTGAGCTGGATGCGCGAAGAAGAAAAACTCGCCCACGATGTGTACGTGAAACTCCACGACCAATGGGGCGTGCAGGTCTTCTCGAACATCGCCGCCAGCGAAGCTACCCATACCGCCGCCGTGCTGACGCTGATCGAGCGCTACCAGCTCCCCGACCCGGCTGCGGGCAAGGCCGCGGGCGTGTTCGCCAACACCACGCTGCAGGGTTTGTACGACACGCTGGTGGCAAAAGGACAAGCCTCCGTGATCGACGCGCTCCTGGTCGGCGCCGAGATCGAGGAGCTGGACATCCGCGACATCGAGACCCAGAAGCAGCAGATCGACAACGCCGACATCCTCACCGTGTACGACAACCTGCTGCTGGGGTCGCGCAACCATCTGCGCGCCTTCGTCAAGGTGCTGGCCCAGTACAGCGTGAGCTACACACCCCGCTATCTCGGCGCCGAGGCCTACGCCGCCATTGTTGGCACCGGCACGGAAACCGGCCGCTGAGCCCCCATCCACCCTTGCAAGGAGAAAAGCATGAACACCCCTGCCCGCCCTTCAGCGCTACTCCCCGCCTTGCTGCTCGCCGCCGCGTTGCTGACGCCCGCCGTGAGCCCGGCGCAGAACCCATCCCCCGGTGGCCGGGGGCAAATCTACGGCAGTCAGTTGATGACGCCGCAAGAACGCCTCGCCCACCGCCAGCAGATGCGCACCCTCAGAACGGCGGAAGAGCGCCAGGCCTTTCGCGACGCGCATCATGCGCAGATGCAGGCCCGCGCCAAAGAACGGGGGATGACGCTCCCCGAGACGCCGCCGCGGGGCGGCGGCCCCGGCAGGGGGCAGGGCCGGGGCATGGGCGCCAGCGCTCCGGCACCGTAACCACGCAGCGGCGGCTTACCCGGCCCCCCGCCCCAGTTCTTCCGTACGTCCGTCCCGTATCTGATAGATGCGGCGAAAGGTGGGGATGATCTTCTCGTCGTGGGTCACGACCACGATGGCCGTGTGGAACTGGGCCGCCATGCGTTCCAGGATGCCCATCACCGCCAGGGCCCGCTCGCTGTCCAGGGGCGCGGTCGGCTCGTCAGCCAGCACCACCGGTGGGCGGTTGACCAGCGCCCGGGCAATGGCCACCCGCTGCTGCTCGCCGCCGGAAAGCGCGGCGGGGCGGGCCGCCGCCCGGTGGCCCACGTCCAGCGCCTCGAGCAGTTCCCGGGCGCGGATGCGGGCCTCCCGGTTGGGGCAGCCGGCCAGCATGGGCAGGAGGGCCACGTTGTCGGTCACATCCAGAAAGGGGATGAGGTAGGGGGCCTGGAAGATGAAGCCGATGCTGTCCCGGCGCAGGGCACGCAGATCCTTCACCCGCCAGTCGCCGTCGAAAATGGTGCGCTCGCCCAGCCGCATGCGGCCCGCCGTCGGGGTGATGACCGCGCCCAGGCATTTGAGCAACGTGCTTTTGCCGGAGCCGGAAGGCCCGATCAGGCCCACCACCTCGCCGGGGGCAACCTCCATGTTCACACCGCGCAGGGCATCCACCGCGGTTTCGCCCTCGCCGTAGCGCTTGCTGAGGTTTTCGATGCGAATGCCCAGGCCCGGGCGAGGATCGGCGTTCGTTCCGTTCATTGCGGTGTGCTCCGCGCCGGCGCACCGCCAGCCTTTCGCCCACGCAGGGGGCACGGGGGTCGTTCCATGTCAGCCTCCGATCGCCTCGGCCGGGTCGATCCGCAGGGCGGCCCGGATGGCCAGGGTGCTGGCCACGGCGCAGATGAGCATCACCACCGCGAAGCCACGCAGGGCATCGCCCGGCTCCAGCAGCACGTACTTGGGAAAGACCGGCGCCCACAGGGTCGCGGCGATCTTGCCGACGATGAAGCCGATCAGCCCCAGGCCCAGGGACTGCTGCAGGATCATGGCGGCAATGGTGCGGTTGCGGGTGCCGATCAGCTTGAGCACGGCAATCTCCCGCACCTTGCCCAGGGTCATGGTGTAGATGATGAAGGCGACGATGGCCGCGCTCACCACCGCCAGGATCACCAGAAACATGCCGATCTGCCGGGCGGAGGTAGCGATCAGCTTGGCCACCAGGATCTCCTCCATCTGCACCCGGGTGTAGGCCTCCAGGTGCTTCCAGCGACGGATGGGCCCGGCCACGACCTCCGGGTCCGCGCCCGGGCTCACCTGCACCAGCACCGCGTTCACGCTGCGGTTCAGCGCCTGGCTGGCCTGCACCGCTTCCAGCAGGCCGGGCACCCCGGGGCGGTTGAACGCCGGGTTGGCGGCGGTGCGGGCCCGCTCGTTGACGATGGCGTCGTTGTCCTTGAGGAACTGGGCCTCCTGCGCGTCCTTCAGGGGCACGAACACCATCGGGTCGCCCCCCGAGGACACCATGCGCCGGGTGAGCCCCACCACCGTGTAGTCGTGGCGACGGATGCGGATGCGGTCGCCCACCTGGAATCCGGTCTTCACATCGGCCACCGCTTCGTAGTGGTTGCGGGTGATGCGCCGGCCCGCCACCAGATAGCCCGGTTCCCCCGGCTGGCCGGGTTCGAAGCCCACCACCATCGCCCGCACGTCCGTGTCGGCCCGGCGCACCTGCATGGTGAGGTAGGTGACATTGGCGGCCCGAGCCACCCCCGGCAATCCGGCGATCGCCCGATAGGCGTCGTCCCGCAGGCTGGAAGATTCCGCGTAGGGGCCCTGGGTGTCCTTCTGCACCACCCAGAGATCGGCGCCGCTGTTGGTGAGCAGGGCCTTGGCATCGTCCACCATGCCCCGGTAGATGCCGGCCATGGAGAGGGTGACGCCGATCAGGAGCCCCAGCCCGACGCCGGTGAACACGAACTTGCCCCAGGCATGGAGGATGTCCCGGCCGGCCAGGCTGATCACGGCTGCCGCCCGGCAATGGCATCCACCACCCGGATGCGGCTGTCGGCGGTGATCTCCCGTTCGCTATGCACCACCACCTCGTCCCCGGCGGCCAGGCCCTCCAGCACCTCCACCCGGCCATCCAGGCTGCTTTGCCCCAGGCGCAGGGGCACGAACTGCAAGCCGTCGGTCCCGCGCCGCCACACCCCGGCCCGGCCGCCGTGCTGGCGCAGGGCGGCGTTGGGGATAAGCGCCAGCTCGTCCCCGGCGGGCAGCCTGACGGTCACCTCGCACAGTTCGCCCAGGGTCAGCCCGGGGGGCAGGGCCTCGAAGCCCACCTGGGCGATGCGCTCTTCAGTCACGCTGTCGCCCACCGGCTCCAGCCGCAGCACCCGGCCGGAAAGTGCCTGCCCGGGGCGGGAGCGCAGCACCACCTCCGCCGGCAGTCCTGCCGCCAGCCCGGTGGAGCGCCCCTGGTCCAGGCGCAGCCGCACCCACAGGCTGGCCGGGTCCGCCAGACGGAGCACGGCCTGGCCCGCCACCACGGTGGAGCCCGGCTCCGCCTCCCGGGTGGTCACCAGGCCCGCGGCCGGCGCCAGCAGGCGCAGGCTGCGCCGCTGCTGGGCCAGCGCGGCCCGCTCCGCCTGCAGCCGGCTTGCCTCCTGGCGGGCGGCGCTCAGGGCCGCCTCGGCGGCGGCCAGGGCCGCGTCCGCTGACGCCTGTTCCTGCACCCGCGCTTCGGCCACGCTGGGGCTGACAAACTGCTGCTGGGCGAGATCCTGATAGCGGCGGGCATTGGCGGCCGCCAACTGGCGCCGTGCCTGGGCATCAGCCCGCTGGGCCTGGCTGGCGGCCACCAGGCTCGCGGCGCGGGCCAGGGCGGCATCCGTGGCCGTCAGACGCTCGTCCAGATCCACCGGGTCCATTTCCGCCAGCACCTGGCCGGGGAGCACGGCCTCTCCCACATCCACGGCCACTTTCAGTACCCGGCCCGCCACCGTGGGGCCGATCAGGTAGGCGCGGCGCGCTTCCACCGTACCGATGCCAAAGAGCGCCGGCGCCAGCCGGCCGCGCTCCACCTGTGCCACCGTCACCTTCACCGGCGCCATCGGGCCGGCGCGCAGCACCACCATCGCCCCCCCCGCCAGCAGCAACACCGCCAGGGCCAGCAACAGCCAGCGCCTGCCCACTCCGTCAAGCCGTTTCATGCACCCCCCTGATCGCCCGCAACCACATGGCCAATACCCGCTCCCCCTGTTCGCCCATGGCCTGCTGGCTGCCCGCCAGCATGGACTGCATCACCAGCCCCTGAATGCTGCCGATGAAGAGCACCGCCGCCGCTGCCCGATCCAGCCCGGGGGCCAGCACGCCGGCCGCGTCGGCCTGGGCAAGCAACCGCCCCACCAGCGCCCGGTAGCCCAGCAGCAACTGGCGCACGCGGGCCTTGACCGGCGTGTCGTCCGGTTGCTGCAGCTGGTGGAAGATGAGCCGCGGCACCCCCGGCCAGGCCTGGACGAACGCCACATGGGCGCGGAACACTCCGCGCAGCGCATCGAGCGGGTTGCCCGCGGCTGCCGCGGCCTGCTCCAGCGCCGCCAGCAGCGTCTGCGCCACCCAGTCCATGGCTGCGAGCCAGATGGCCTCCTTGGTGGGGAAATGGCGGAACACCGCGCCTTGAGTCAGCGCCAGGGCCTGAGCGATGTCACCGGTGGTGATCTCGCCCGGCGCCCGCGCCGCCGCCAGCCGCAGCACCGTTGCGACGATCTCGGCCTGACGGTCTTCCGTGGGCAGACGGGAACGGGTGGGCTTCATGACCAGAAACATTTGGTAAGTATTCGAATACTTACTATAACATCGGTTTCCACTCATATTCTCGCCATGCGCGCCCGCCGGCAGCGGCTCAAGCTTGCATCAAACTTAAGCCCGGCTTAAGGCAAGGCAAGGACAATGGTGCCCCCCGATGCAGCCACACCCTGTCATGTTCACCTCGCGCCCCAGCCTACGCGCCACCCTTTTCCTGCTCGCCTTGTCCGGCTCAGCCCCGGCCGCCGAGCCCGGCCCCGACTTCATCCCCATCAAGCCCGAACAAGCCCAGGCCCTGGGCCTGGTGGTGCAGCCCCTGGGCGGGGGCGAGGGCAGCCGCTCGGGCGGGCTGCCGGCCCAGGTGGTGATTCCCAATCCGCAACTGCGGGTGGTGACGGCCCCCCTGGCGGGGGTGATCACGGCGCTGGAGGTGGCCACCGGAGAACCGGTCAAGGCCGGCCAGATCCTGGGCCGCCTCAGCAGCCCGGCCGCGCTCGAAACCCGCAAGGAATTCCAGCTCGCCCAGACGGACAACCGGCTGGCGGAGCAATCCCTGACCCGGGACGAGCAGTTGTTCAAGGAAGGCATCATCCCCGAATCCCGCATCCAGGCGACACGGGCCCGCGCCGCCCAGGCCCGGACCACGCTGGCCGAGCGCATGCAGGCGCTGGGCCTGGCCGGCATGGGAACGGAAGGGCGCGAAGGCGGGCAGGTGCTGCTGCGGGCCCCCATCGCCGGCGTGGTGCTGGAGCAGAGCGCCACCGTGGGCCAGCGGGTGGAACCGGCCAGCCCGCTTTACCGCATCGGCCGGCTCTCGCCGCTGTGGCTGGAAGTGCAGGCCCCCGCGGCCCTGGCCACGGGCGTGCGGCCCGGGCTGGCGGTGAGCGTGGCGGGAACCTCCGCCCGCGGCAAGGTGATCGCCGTCGCCCAGGCCGCCAACCCGGCCACCCAGGCGGTGCTGATCCGGGCGGAGATCGCCAGCGGCGCCGAGCAACTGCGGCCCGGCCAGACGGTGGAGGCCACCCTGGAGCACCCGGCCCGCGCCGGCCAGTGGAGCGTGCCCGCCGCCGCTGTGGCGCGGCAGGGGGACAAGGACTACCTGATGGTGCAGGACAGTGCCCGGGGCGGCTTCACCGCCCGGCCGGTGAAGGTACTGGGCCGCACCGGCGACCAGGCACTGGTGGCCGGCCCGCTGCAGGCGGGCGAGCGCATCGCCGTGGCCGGCGTGGCGGCGCTCAAGGCCGCCTGGATGGGCATTGGCAAGGAATAAGCCGCGATGCTCAGCCGCCTGATCGAATTTTCACTCCGGCAGCCCCTGTTGCTGCTGGTGCTCACGGTGCTGCTGGGCGGCGCCGGGGTGTGGGCCTTCCGGCACCTGCCCATCGACGCCTTTCCCGATGTATCCACCACCCAGGTCAAGATCATCATGAAGGCCCCGGGGATGACCCCGGAAGAGGTGGAAACCCGCATCACCACCCCCATCGAGCAGGAGCTGCTGGGCCTGCCCCACCAGAAGGTGCTGCGTTCGGTGTCCAAGTACGGGCTGGCCGACATCACCCTCGATTTCGAGGACGGCACCGACATCTACTGGGCCCGCAACCAGGTGAGCGAGCGCCTGGGCGGCGTGGAGAAGGATCTGCCCCCCCAGGCCAGCGGCGGGCTGGCCCCCATCACCACGCCCCTGGGCGAGATGTTCATGTTCACCGTCGAGGGCCCCCTGAGCCTGGAGGAAAAGCGCGGCCTGCTGGACTGGGTGATCCGTCCCCAGTTGCGCACCATCCCCGGCGTTGCCGACGTCAATGCATTGGGCGGACTGGTGCGCACCTTCGAAGTGGCGCCAGACCCGGCCGCCCTCGCCGCCCGCGGGCTCAGCCTGGCGGAGCTGGCTGCCGCCCTGGAGGCGGGCAACCGCAACGACGGCGCCGGCCGTCTGCGGGAGGGCGAAGAAGTGCTGGTGGTACGCACCGAAGGCGCCATGCGCACGCTGGAGGATGTGGCCGCCACCGTGGTCCGTACCCGCGAAGGACAAGTGGTGCGGGTGGGCGACGTGGCCCGGGTGCGCGTGGGCGCGCTGACCCGGTACGGCGCCGTCACCCGCAACGGCGAGGGCGAGGCGGTCGAGGGGCTGGTGCTGGGCCTGCGCGGCGCCAACGCCCAGGCCGTGGTGGCCGGCGTGCGGGCGCGGCTGGCGCAGATCGCGCCAACGCTGCCCGAGGGCACGCGGCTGGAGGCGTTCTACGACCGGGGGCAACTGGTGGAACGGGCCGTGGGCACCGTCTCCCGGGCGCTGCTGGAAGCCATCGTGCTGGTGCTGCTGTTGCTGCTGGCCTTTCTCGGCAATCTGCGGGCAGCCATCGTGGTGGCGGCAATGCTGCCGCTGGCGGCACTGGCCACCTTCCTGCTCATGCGCTACTTCGGGATGAGCGCCAACCTCATGAGCCTGGGGGGGCTGGCCATCGCCATCGGCATGCTGGTGGATGGCGCCGTGGTGGTGGTGGAAAACGTGGAAAGCCACCTGGCCCGGCCCGGCGGCACCCATCACGGCCTGCTCGCCATCGTCCGCCAGGCGGCGGAGGAAGTGGCGGTGCCCGTGGCCTCGGGCGTGGCCATCATCATCATCGTCTTTCTGCCCCTGCTCACCCTGGAGGGGCTGGAGGGCAAGCTCTTCCAGCCGGTGGCCCTGGCCATCGTGTTCGCGCTTTCCGCCTCGCTGCTGCTTTCGCTCACCGTGGTGCCGGTGCTGGCCAGCCTGCTGCTCAAGCGCGGCGAGGCCCACGAGCCCTGGCTGATGCGCAAGCTGCACGGGGGCTATGAACGCCTGCTCGGCTGGGCGCTGGGCCACGGCCGCACCATGGCCGCCGGGGCCGCGTGCCTGCTGCTGCTGGCTGCCGGGGCCTACGCGTGGACGGGCAAGACCTTCATGCCCACCATGGACGAAGGCGACATCATCATGCAACTGGAAAAGCTCCCCTCCATCAGCCTGGAGCAGACGGTGGCGGTGGATCTGCGCGTCCAGCAGGCCATCCTGGCCCGGGTGCCCGAGGTGCAGGGCATTGTGGCCCGCTCCGGCGCCGACGAGTTGGGCTTGGACCCGATGGGCCTGAACCAGACCGACACCTTCCTGGTGCTCAAGCCGCGGGAGGACTGGCGCAGCCCGGACAAGGCCGCGCTCACCGACCGGCTGCGGGAAGTGATGGAGGACTTCCCGGGCATCGCGCTAACCTTCACCCAGCCCATCGACATGCGGGTGTCGGAGATGCTGACCGGCGTGCGCGG